>NZ_BAAJNO010000018.1:0-97001 GCF_054558415.1 Pseudomonas sp. No.21 | reverse complement strand
GGTGGCGGCGATCAGGTTGGTCTGCAGTTTCATGGCGGTGTCCTCGGGATTCTCTGATGGGTGTCGTGTCGGTTCGTTCGGGGGTGTTCGAAAGCACGACGCCATGATTGCCGTGAACCGCGGCCAGCGGAACGGACAGCCCTGCAAGGTCGCTTTGCAGTTCTGCAAGGGGAGCCGAAAATGCTCTGGGGCGGGCGTTTGGGGGGGGGCGGGGCGAGCGCCGCCCGGGCATCAACGGCTGCGAATGGCCTGGAGGCGATGCTCGGCTTCAGCCAGGAGCGAGTGGGGCCTGGCTCCGCCTTCTGGAGGTTACGAGACCTCCATCAGGCGCGTCGTGCCCACATGCTCTTGTGGTGCGCATGCCTTCGCGCAGAGGGGGCGGATGCCTCAGATGAAGGCTTCGGTGTCGCGGATCAGCACGGCGTGGTGGCCGTCTTCGTCTTCGAAGATTTCGTAGAGGTAGTACATCTGGATGGCGCCTTCGGCGGTGCTGACGGCGACCTGGTCACCGGCTTCGGCGCTGAAGTAGGCGCGGCTGGCGGGGGCGGCGATGCATTCGATCAGGGCGCTGAAGAACTCCTCGGGGTCGCTGCCGTCGTAGTAGTCGGCACGCTCCTCGGCGCTCCATTCGGCGGGCGGCTGGAAGGTGCCGGTGATCAGCACGCGGGCATCGCCCAGGTCTTCTTCCTCGGCGTCGGGGTCATCTTCGTCGCCGCGGTAGAGGGTGGCTTCGAGTGCGTCGGGGCTGGCCAGCACGGCCTGGCGGGAAACGAAGCGACGCTGCGGGTCGAGCGCGGCGGCCTGGCAGATCTGGACCCAGGTGGGGTCGCTGGCGAGTTCTTGAGTGGACACGGCGGTCTCCGCAGGGGCTGAAAGGCGGCAGTTTCCGGGAGGCGGGCGAGGCTTGCAATGGGCCGCCGATGAGCGCAGGCCGATGAGGCGGGGAGTCAGTCGGCCTGGCCGTCGCTGGGGCCGATCAGCTGCGCGACCATGGCGATCACGGCGTTGATGTCGAAGGGCTTGTCGAACACGGCGGCGAAGAGATCGCTCCGGTCACGGCCGACGCTGCCCTGGGCGCCGCTCATGAGGATGATCGGCAGGTCGGACGATTGCGCGCGGGCGCGTATCGCCTGGGCGAACTCGAGGCCATCCATGATCGGCATCATGAAGTCGGTGATGACCAGGGCCGGGCGCTCGCGGTCGAGCACTTCCAGGCCACGGCGGCCGTTGCCGGCCTTGACGACCATGTAGCCTTCGTCCTCCAGGGCGAAGGCCAGGATGTCCGCAATCAGATACTCGTCATCGACTACCAGAATCGTTGTCATTAAGCGCTGACCGATGGGCGGGTTTCAGATGCCGGCATTGGGTGTGGCAACCCCGGACATGACGGCGGTCGCGTTCTTGAAGGCCTTGTCGAGTGCGATGCCGTGGTCATGGATGAGGACTTCCAGCAAAGAAGGGTCGTAGCGGCTGTCCCTCATCTTCAGAATCGACAGCAGCCGTTTCAGTTCAGAGTTCATTTCCACGTAGCGCATCAGCACCAGGTTGTCGACGATGCTCGACAGCTCCGGCGCCGGGGCGTTGATGTCGGCGCTGTACAGGTCGCGCATTTCCCAGGTGGCGAAGACGGTGACGTCCAGTGCGCGCAATTCGTTCATCAGCGCGCTGAAGAATTCCACCAGGCGCGCCTGGCTGGTGGCGACGCGCGCCATGCCGCCGAGGCTGTCGATGTGCACACGCTTGATGCCCTTCTCGGTCACCGCCTTGATCAGGCGCGCGCCGAGACCATCGAGCAGGCCTTCGGTGGTGGGTTGCCACATCAGGTGCAGGGCGCCGGACTCTTCCAGGGCCTTGAGGTCGACGCCGATGCTGCGTGCCTTCAGGCGCAGGCGCTCGGGCGACTCGTAGAAGCCGAAGTGCAGGCCCGGCTCCTCCGGGGTGGACTGGGCGAGGAAGCTGATGCCGAGGCTGGTCTTGCCGACGCCGGCGGGGCCCATCACCAGGGTGGCCGAGGAGCGCGGCAGGCCGCCGTCGATCAGCGCGTCGAGGCCGCTGATGCCGCTGGATACACGGTGCAGGTCCGCGTTGTCGGTGCGTGAAGGGCGGCTGTAGAGGGTTTCCAGGCGCGGGTAGACGACCAGGCCGTCGTCGGTGATCTCGCATTCGTGCAGGCCGGACAGTGCGCCGCTGCCACGGGTCTTGCGCAGCTGGATGCGTCGTACCGAGCGGGCGCCGAACAGCTCTTCGCCCAGCTCGATCACGCCGTCGACCATGGTGTGCTCGGGGCTGCCGTCGTCGAGGCGTGCGCTGGTGAGGAACAACACGGTGCAGCCGGCGAACGCGGCGTGGCCCTGCAGCTCTCCGATGAATTTCTTGGTGTCCAGCGGTGTATCCGCCTTGGAGCGGGCATTGAGCAGGCCGTCGACGATCAGCACGGTGGCCTTCTGCCTGCTGATCTCGCGGCGCAGCAGCTTGACCACTTCGTCCAGGCCTTCGTTCTCCAGGGTGTCGAAGGCGCTGACGAACTGGATCTGCGCTCCGATCTGCGAGGCGTCGAAGAAGCTCAGGGTGGAGAGGAACTGGAAGAGCCGTTCATGGGTTTCGGCCAGCAGGGTGGCGACCAGCACCCGCCCGCCGTCGCGCACATGGTTGAAGGCGATCTGGTTGGCGAGGATGGTCTTTCCCGACCCGGGACGGCCCTGGACGATGTAGGACGCACCGGCAACCAAGCCACCCTTCAACAGGGCATCCAGCCCTTCGATGCCGCTCTGAAGGCGTTTTAGCTGTTCCAAGTTCTGGCCTGCCTCATCTGGAAGTTCGCTGGAAAGGGCCGACTGCATCTGCTCGGGAGCCCGGTCCGCCGGCGTTGCGCACTGCGTCCGGGTGTCGGGGTCGGCCTGAATCCCGGCGATTCTACGCTGCCGGGCTCCGGTCAGCGATAGAGTCGTGCGCCCCGAACTAGTTCCTGTGCGCTGCGCCTGCTTTTCAGTGGGCCTCGCGCGGGCGGGCGGGCAGGCACAGGGTCACGCTGGTGCCCGCGCCGGGCGTGCTGTCCACGCGGATGGTGCCGCCCTGCTGGCGGATGAAGCCGTAGGCCTGGCTCAGGCCCAGCCCGGTGCCCTTGCCGAGGCCCTTGGTGGTGAAGAAGGGCTCGAAGATGCGCGGCAGTATCTCGGGCGCGATGCCGACGCCGTCGTCACGCACGGTGAGCAGGACGAAGTCGCCGTGCAGGTTTTCCCACTCGCCCTGCAGGTGGCGGTTTTCGGCGCGCAGCACGATGGTGCCGCTCTCCTGCATGGCATCGCGGGCGTTGAAGATGAGGTTGAGCAGGGCCATTTCCAGCTGGCTCGGGTCCACCAGGATCGGGTGCAGCGGCGGGCATAGCTGCAGCTCCAGGCTCATGCCCTTGGGCAGCGCCTGGGTGAAGAACATCTGTGCCGAATGCAGGGTGTTCTCCAGCTCCACGAGCTGTTGCTGCTGGTCACGCTGACGGGCGAAGGAGAGCAGGTGCTGGGTCAGGTGGCTGCCGCGCAGGCCGGCTTCGTGGATGCTGCCCAGGAGTTCCTTGAGGCGCTTGGGGTCCTGGGTGCGGGCGGCCAGCGCCGAGGCGCCGATGATGACCGTGAGCAGGTTGTTGAAGTCATGGGCCATGCCGCCGGTGAGCTGGCCCAGGGCTTCGAGCTTCTGCGCCTGGAACAGCTGGGCACGCAGCTCCTGCAGCTGCAGTTCGGAGTCGTGGCGCTCGGTCATGTCGCGGGTGATCTTGGCCAGGCCGACCCTGCCCTCTTCGTCGTGCACCAGGTCCATAACCGCCAGGGCCCAGAAGCGCGTGCCGTCGCGGCGTACCCGCCAGCCCTCGTCCTGGGCGCGACCGGTGGCCAGCGCAGTGGCCAGAAGATGCGCCGGGCGGCCGGCGGCGCGGTCCTCTTCGGTGAAGAACATCGACAGGTGCTGGCCGATGGCCTGTTCGGCGCTGTAGCCCTTGATCCGCTCCGCGCCGGCGTTCCAACTGACGATGCGGCCCTCGACCGACACCATATAGATGGCGTAGTCGACCACCGCCTTGACCAGGAGCTCGTAGCCGCGTGCGCTCAGGTCTTCGCTGGGCTTGGGGGGGATGGGGTCCATGTACACCTGCTCGGGCTGGGAACCTGCGGATGCCGGGCCGTGCAAGTCCATCCGGCCATCGTGCGCCGGGCCGTCCGGCTCCTGCCTGGCGCTCATTCCGGAATCTTCAGGCCGCGTGCCACCGCCGGACGTGCGAGGAAGGCTTGCAGCGCGCGATTCACGTTGGAGAAGTCATCGAAGCCGACCAGCCCGCCCGCTTCGTAGAAACCGACCAGGTTGCGTATCCAGGGGAAGGTGGCGATGTCGGCGATGCCGTAGTCGTCCAGGAGCCAGTCGCGCCCCTGCAGCCGTCGGTCGAGCACCGCCAGCAGGCGCCTGGACTCGGCGACGTAACGGTCGCGCGGGCGCTTGTCCTCATAGTCCCTGCCGGCGAATTTGTTGAAGAAGCCGAGCTGGCCGAACATCGGGCCGATGCCGCCCATCTGGAACATCAGCCACTGGATCGCCTCGTAGCGCCCGGCGGCGTCGTCGGGGATCAGGCGGCCGCTCTTCTCCGCCAGGTAGAGCAGGATGGCACCGGACTCGAACAGCGCCAGCGGCCGGCCGCCGGGACCGTCCGGGTCGAGGATCGCGGGGATCTTGTTGTTCGGGTTGAGGGAGAGGAATTCGGGGGACAGCTGGTCATTGGTGTCGAAGCTGACCTTGTGCGCCTCGTAGGGCAGGCCGATTTCCTCGAGCATGATCGACACTTTCACCCCGTTGGGCGTGGGCAGCGAGTAGAGCTGCAGGCGGTCGGGATGCCGGGCGGGCCACTTGTGGGTGATGGGGAAGGCGGAAAGGTCGGTCATGGAGAGTACTGTCGAATGGCTGCGGGACGAGCAGACAGCATGGCTGGGCCGCGGCGCTTGTCCAGTGGCGAACGGTCGGGGCGTGTCCGATGTTCGACTTTCGACCTGTATGGAGGGAAAAAGATCGGCCTGCCCGATCCGCGCCTGCGGGATTGGAGCTTCGGTGCCGCTTCTGGCCCTTGGAAAATGACTTCAGCCCTGTAGGCCAGGGTTCGGTGGTGGGAGAGAAGAGCTGCGTTCTTGGGCCAGGCGGGGGACGAGCCGAGGTAGCCCCGAAGCCATGCCCGGAGTCGAAACACAGCGGGCCCCATGAGCTCTGGAATGTCTGTCCGGGTTTCTAGTCCGGGTCTTTCGACGGCAGGAGCAGGTACTACGCCGCCACGAGCCGGCTGCCTGTCGCTGCGCTGTTCCGGGCACCGGCAGGCGAGGCAACGCGCAGTGGCTGTGCTCGATCCGGCCCCCTGTCGATGGGTTGACGTGGCGGGAGTCGACTCTCAAGGTATGTAGCAAGCTACAAATCAGGACACAGGAAACATGTTCGAACTCAAGGACCTTCCATCCCGGGACACGCTGGCCCGATTTGCTGACGAGTATGGGAATCCGGATGTCGAAGGGCTGCACACCTGGCTCATCTGGGCCTCGGCCACCAACCAGATGCTGTCGGCATTCGATGAGAACCTGGCCAGGCACGGCCTGTCACAGACGAACTTCTTCGTGTTGCTGCTGCTCAAGCGCAACCCGGAAGGGCTGACGGTCGGCGCGCTCGCGGAAGGCGTCTCCGTTGCCTCGCAGACCATGACCCGCGCTGTCGCGAAGATGGAGGCAAATGGGCTGTGCAGCAAACACGAAGACCCCCTGGATGGCCGCTTGTGGATCGTTCGCCTGACGCCCGAGGGTGAAGCCGCCTTGGCGAGGGTCCTCCCCCGACATTACGAGTGGGTGGCCGAGCTGATGAGCACGTTCACCGAGAAGGAGCGTGCCAGCCTGGCCAAGCTCATGGTGAAGGTGGGCCCTGCGTTGGCGTTGCGCACCTCGGGCAACGGAACCGGCTGACCGCGTTTCATTCCTCTAGGCATGTAGCACGCTTCAAAAGTCCGTACGCCTTGCCAGGAGTCCGTGCGGCGAGGCCACCTGTACTGAAACTCCTGGCTCGAAGAGATATGTAGCAATGCACATAAATTCCAGTCATGCGACGGCTCCTGCCACCTTTTTGGTCGTGCAGATGATCCTCTGCGCCGTGGCGGTTGTATCACTGCTTTACGTCCCTGTACCGATCCTCGCGCGGTTGGCCCAGGACTACCAACTTCCGCTCGGAGGGGCTGGCCTCTCTTTGATGGTGTTCAGCGTCTGCTATGCGTGCGGCTTCTTGATCTTTGGGCCACTGTCCGACAGGTTGGGGCGCCGCGCTGTGCTGGTAACCGGCTTGGTGGTTCTGGCTGTCGCTTCTGCAGCCATGGTTTTTGTGTCGTCCTCGAAGGCTTTCCTGGCAATGCGTGCCCTTCAGGGATTCGCCGCCGCTTCATACCCACCTGTCGCCATCGCCTATCTGTCCGAACATGGCAGCCCCCGTCAGCGGGCATGGGGCGTCGCCTGGTTGAGTACGGCGTTCCTTACTGCCGGACTGCTGGGGCAGTTGTACGGAAGTCTCGTTGCTGCGGTCTGGGGGTTCGGCCTGGCAATGGTCCCGCTGGCAGTCGTCTACCTGATCACTGCCATAACGCTCCTGAGTTGTCGCAACGGTCTCCGGAAGGCCGGAGCCTCCGGGCACCTGTTGTCGATCTACCGGCCGCTCTTCCAACTCCTCTCGGACCCCCAGCTGCGCCGTGTATACGTCCCCGCCTTGCTGCTACTCATGGCGTTCGTGGCCTTCTATGTGGATCTGGACCGGCGATTGATCTCGGGCCTGGGGCAGGGAATCGATCCGCTGGTCGCGCGTGCGGTTGCCCTGCCAGGACTCTTTGCGCCCCTCGCTGTTGCGGGGGCTATCCAACGATGGGGCGCGAACCGCGTCGCCAGCTCAGGTCTGGCCGTTTCGGCCCTCGGCTTGTTCCTTGTGGCGGTGGTAGGGGAGCACAGCCTCTTCTGGTTGTTGTCATCCAGCGTGGTATTCGTCGCCGGCATCGGCATCAGCGTGCCCGGGCTAATTGCCTCTACCTCGACACGTGCTCCGGAAGCGGCGAGGGGGCTTGCCGTGGCTCTCTATACCTTTTTTCTGTTCCTGGGCGCGAGCATTGGGCCCTGGGTCGTACGCCTGGGTGAATCCTGGGAGGACTCGAGCCTGTTTCTGATACTGGCGTCATGCATAGCGGCTGCCGCCATGTACAGCGCCACCGAGGGTGGAAGGCGTGCGCGGTAATCGTTCAATGCTGCGCGCAGGTAGTTGCAGATGATCAAGGATGCCGACGGATCTGCAGTGGATAGTCTGACAAGGAGTTTCGATATGGGTGTTTATCTGGTTGTCGCTGATCGATTCGATGTGTTCTCGAAACAGCGCAATGTGCTTACCTGCAGCGCGCTCCGCCAATCGTTGGGTGGCAGGGGTGTTGTCCAGCTGAAAGGCTCGAGGTTTGTTGCTGGGCAAGGTCTTTCCTCCGAGCAGATCGATCAGTTCCATGACATGGCGCTGGAGCTGGGGTACGTAGAAGAATTTCGTCACTGGCGTACATGGGCCGATCAAGAGCCTGCAAGCGTCCGGCTTTCGCATAAGCGCAAAAAGCAGAACGTACTGATTTCGACACCCGAGCGACGTGGAGATGTCTTTGTCGCAGGCCTGCTGCTGGACGCAAACAATGAGCTGATGCTCGACCATCTCACTGGCCAGCACGTTCAGGGGATGGTGTTAACCGAAGCGTGTCGCCAGATGTTCCTGGCGGTAACCGAGAGGTTCCACCTCGCGGACTTCCAATCAGTTGAGCGCTATTTTGTGCTCAACGAAATGGCCATGCGTTTTTTGGCATTCGCCTTTCCCCTCCCGGCGGAAATCCGTTATCGACTTCTGGATATGAAACAGCCTCGACCCGATCGGGTGGACGTGCATGCCGACATGGAGGTCTGGCAAGGAGAACAACCGGTTGCTGGTATGACGGTTAGGTTCAGCGTCATGGATGCCGAGCTCATTGGTGTTCGAGAGTGCAGGCTCGCAGCCAGCGCTCTAGCTGCCCAGCTTCGGCGGCTACGTCGACGGCTGGGCATCGTGCCTGCCGAGAATGCGCTCGGCGTAAACCTTTAGCCAATCCCTTATCAGAGAGAGGGCCTGTTGCCGGCATTGACTAATGCGTCAGTGCCAGCAAGGACGCGACCATGACCTTACCTCGTCTCGCTTTTTTTGATGTAGATGAAACGCTTATCGACATCAAAAGCATGTTCAGCTTTCGAGCTTTCTACCTACTCCGCCAGCTGGGAGCCGCAAACGGCGCACAGGCTGAGCAGCAAGAGGTCGACCGCCTTGGGCAACTGATGAGCCAGGGCGCTGATCGAGCTGCTGTAAACCGTTCCTTCTATGAGGTCTTCCAGGGGCATGAGCGGTCACGGGTCATTGAGGCTGCCGATGCATGGTTCTCGATTGAAAAAGAAAGACCGGGATTCTTTGTCGACACAACGCTGAGGGCATTGAGGCAACACCAAGAAGATGGAGTGGGCATCGTGTTCGTGTCGGGCTCGCTTACGGAGATTCTCCGACCGTTGGCCGAATACCTGGGCGTGAGCGATGTGCTGGCAACCCGCCTTGAACTAGAAGCAGGCCGCTACACGGGGAGGCTGGCAGCTCCACAGACAATCGGTACTGGGAAATGGAAGGCGGCCAATCAGCTGATGCTGGAACGGGGAGCCAAGCCTGGCGATTGCTATGCCTACGGTGACCATCTTTCCGATCTTTCCCTTCTGGAGAGTGTTGGCCATCCACGGGTGGTCGCTGTCGATCCTGCTCTGGTCGAGATAGCCAGACTGCGGGCATGGCCGTTAATGCATGCGGCTTCTGATCGGCAAGGGGGCTGATATGTTCTTCCACTCGTTTATTTTCGGCCGCCTGGCCGTTCTCGTGGGTTTGGCCTCTTGGCTGAGTATCGCTGTGATCAATAACCTGTTCGATCCCGATACCAACATCCTGCACTTGGGCAACACCCTTTCCATGGCCTTGCTCAAGGAAGAGCAGGTGCTCGGCGGCGCTCTTCTATCGAGAGCGTGGCCGATCGAGTGGGCAGAGCCGTTGCTGATGGTCGTCGCGACCAGTCAGATGCTCATCGCGGTTTTTCTATGGGTTGCTGCGCTCGGGTATGTGCGGGCTTGGCGGCGACGTAGCCTTTCGAGTCTCGATCAGGCGCGCAACTTGGCATTGATCGCACTGACTTGCTTTCTCCTGCTTTGGCTTTTCTTCATCTGCGGTGGGCTGTGGTTCGGCTATTGGCTCAAACAAGGGGCCATACAGTCGGTACACATGACACTGATTCTCATAAGTCTCGGTGCCCTCCTGTGGGTGCAGAGCGAGCCTGCTCGCCTCTGCCACGAGCTTTCAAAGAAAGGCAGCCACGAGAACAACTAAATAGAAGGAGCTCCAACATGAACCAATGGAACCGTTGGGTATTCACCGCTTTCCTGACGACCCTGGTGGCGGCCAATTCCTTTGCTTCCGAGTCAGTGTCCAAGGAGATAAACGCAATGAAGTCCGATACGGATTCGATTTCCATCCCCAACTCGCATGCATACGTTTCTGCTCGCGAGGTCACCATGGATGGTGAGCGGGTTGTATTGACTCGTTATCAGCGCATGGATGGACGCAATGCCGAGTTGGGCGGCGAGCATTTCAGCACTGTTGTATCCGCGACCGGTGAGCTTAAGGGCTTCGCCAACATTTCTCTGGATTTGGCAGGAAAGCCCTTGCCCTCTCGTGAACGTTCGGAGCAGGTGGCGCGTGATTTTCTGCAGCGATCCGCCCCTGACTTGCTCGCCCGGATGAAGATCAGTTGGATAGATCCTCACGATGAGGCCATCGAGGTAGTTCGCGACGGCCAAAAGAAGACGGTCACGTTGACCGGAATGAAGGTGAAGGCCCGCAACCTGGCCGATGGTCGCTGGTTCTGGATCATCGTCGGCAGCGACGAGAAGCCGATGATCTTCGAGCGCGACATCGTGTGGATCACTTTTCCTGGAAAAAGGAAGACCGAGAAGTGGCTGCACGATAGCTGGCTGGCAGAGCAAACCGCTGACAGCAAGGGATAAGGCATCGAACGGAGTTCCCCCCTTTTTCGGTGCACCAACAGCTCAAGGAGTAATTCATGCGCTCGATCCGTTCGCACTCCGGGAGGTTCGCGCTCCTGGCGTTCCTGGTCACTCTGGTTGCCTGCGAGGCTAAGCAACAGGATGTGTCGCTTGGGCTCCCGGTGGTCGGTGTTGCTGAGGTAGTCACAAGAAAGGTCGACGACTGGGAGGAGTTTTCGGGGCGCCTCGAAGCCCCGGAGGTGGTTGAGCTGCGTCCACGAGTGTCTGGTCCTGTCGTGGACGTTTTGTTCCGGGATGGCGCTACCGTCAGGAAAGGCGAGGTGCTGTTCCGTATCGACCCTCGCCCGTTCGAAGTCGAGGTCCAGCGTCTCGAGGCGCGTCTCCGTCAAGCCGTTGCCATACGTACGCGTACCGAAAGCGAGGCTCGGCGTGGTGATCGTCTCAAGGCGAGGAGTGCCATGTCGACCGAGCTGGCCGAGGCTCGCCGAGCGGCTGCCGAGGAGGCTGGGGCGGAGGTGGCAGCGATTCAGGCCCAGGTCGAGGCGGCTCGTCTCAACTTGGGGTACACACGCATCACAGCCCCTATCGATGGGCGCCTCAGTACTGCGAACGTGACGGTCGGCAACCTTGTGAGTGCCGACTCCACCCTTCTCACGACGCTACTCGGAACCAGGAATCTTCATGCCTATTTCGATATGGACGAAGGCACCTATCTCAGGCTTTCCAGTGAACTGCTAAATGCAGGGGAGCCCGCTCTTGTACATGTTGAGCTGACTGGAAGAGCGGGAGAAGCGCATAGGGGGCATTTGGACTTTATCGACAATCAGGTGAGCCCTCTGACAGGAACTCTCAGGGCCCGTGCAGTCCTCGACAATGCGGCAGGAACGCTGATTCCGGGACTTTATGTGCGGCTGAAGTTGCAGGGGCTCGCATCCTATGAGGCAGCCATGATCAGGGATGAAGCCATTGGTGTCGATCTGGGCAAGCGCTATGTGCTGGTTCTGGGAGGGGACGGGGTCCTGAGCTACCGAGAGGTCGAACTGGGGCCCAAGCAGGAAGGGCTACGTATCGTACGTAGTGGCCTCAAGGGGGGGGATGTAGTCGTGGTCAGTGGACTGCAGCGTGCCAGACCCGGTGCGAAAGTCTCGCCCCGGACGATGATGATGGTGATCGATGACGTTCCAACGAGTGCCGAGATACGAGAACCGTCCGACTCGACCCGAACTGTTGCACAGGGCGTTGCTCAGGATGAGCGCACTGACAATGTGACGCTCATGTCTGCCTCGGAGAACTAGCAAGATGGCGTTCTCTCGCTTTTTCATTGGTCGGCCCATCTTCGCCGCTGTCTTGTCGATCCTCATGCTGATCGCCGGAGCCCTTTCGCTTTTCCAGTTGCCGGTCAGCGAGTACCCGGAGGTTGTTCCGCCCACTGTCGTGGTGCGCGCACAGTTTCCAGGTGCCAGTCCTGAAACTCTGGGAGCAACGGTGGCGTCACCCTTGGAGCAGGCACTGTCCGGTGTCAGGGGCATGCTGTACATGAGCTCTCAGTCGACAGCAGACGGGGTCATGACCTTGACGCTGACCTTCGCCCTGGGTACGGATCTCGATAGCGCGCTGGTTCAGGTTCAAAGTCGAGTCAGCCGTGCCTCGTCCCAGTTGCCCGTCGATGTCCAACGCCTCGGGATTACGGTCGACAAGACCTCGCCTGCGTTGGCTCAGGTGATTCATCTCTATTCCCCGTCGGGACAGTACGATCCGGTCTACCTCTCCAACTACATGACGATCCACATCATCGATGAGCTGTTCAAGATCGAGGGTGTAAGCGACATACGCCTGTTGGGCATGGGCGATTATTCGCTACGGGTCTGGCTGGACCCGGACAAGGTCGCGTCCTACGGACTCGGTTCGATGGATGTCGTTCAGGCGATACGTGACCAGAACCGGGAAGTTGCCATCGGTGCGCTTGGTGCTCCTCCTGCGGCGGATGGCTCGGCATTCCAACTGCAGATCCGTTCGCAGGGGCGCCTGGTGACAGAGGATGAGTTTGAGCGCATCGTCATCCGTTCCGCCGGCTCTGGGAATGTGGTTCACCTCAGGGATGTCGCTCGCATTGAACTCGGGGCGAACCAGTATTCACTGAGTGCGCATCTGGATGGCCAGCCATCGGCAGCTTTACAAGTTTTCCAGGAGGCCGACGCCAACTCGATCGAACTCTCGGACAAGCTCCGTAACCGCATGGACGAACTGGCCGAAGCGTTCCCTCCGGGCATCAAGCATTCCATTGGGTACGATCCGACCGTTTTCGTTCGAGGCTCGATAAAGGCCGTAGTCCTGACCCTGCTGGAAGCACTGGTACTGGTGGTGCTGGTGGTGGTGCTCTTCCTGCAGAACTGGCGTGCGTCCATCATCCCGCTGGCTGCCGTGCCCGTTTCGCTGATCGGCACCTTCGCCGTGATGCAATTGCTTGGTTTCTCGATAAACGCGCTTTCACTGTTCGGCCTGGTGCTGGCGATTGGCATCGTCGTCGACGATGCGATCGTTGTCGTGGAAAACGTTGAGCGTAACATCGCACTGGGCCTGGAGCCGAAGGCAGCCACCCAACGGGCGATGGAGGAGGTCATTGGCCCCATCATTGCGACCTCCCTGGTGCTGTGCGCGGTCTTCATTCCGACGGCTTTCATTTCCGGACTCACGGGGCAGTTCTACAAGCAGTTCGCCTTGACTATCGCTATCTCGACGGTCATCTCCGCGATCAATTCCCTGACATTGTCTCCCGCATTGGCCGCGATGTTGCTCAAGCCGCCTTCCGAGGGGCGCGATCCGCTGAGCCGGGGGATTTATCGTGCCTTTGGCGGATGGCTCTTCCGCCCCTTCAACCGTTTTTTCCAGCATGCAAGTGATGCTTACGTGAGCGGTATGGCACGGGTTCTTCGAGGAGGAAGCCTCGCACTGCTCCTGTACGTCGTGCTTGTCGGCCTTGGCTATCTGGGGTTCGAGCGGATTCCAATGGGGTTCATTCCCCAGCAGGACAAGCAGTATCTGGTCGCTTTCGCGCAACTTCCGGAGGGGGCGAGCCTGGAGCGCACGGAGCGGGTGATCCTGAAAATGTCCGAACTTGCCCTGGAACAACCCGGTGTGGCCAATACGGTGAGCTTCAGCGGCCTATCGATAAACGGCTTCGTCAACAGCTCTAGCGCAGGGTTGATGTTCATCCCGCTGAAATCCTTCGCTGAGCGTGGCGGCGACCTCTCCGATGTCTCCATCGCCCGATCCCTCAATGCGCGCTACGGGGACATCGAGGATGCGTTCGTCCTTGTGGTGCCTCCCCCTCCAGTGGAGAGCCTGGGGACCATAGGCGGGTTCAAGGTCCAGATCGAGGATCGGGCTGGCCTCGGACATGAGGCGCTTTATCGGCAGACACAGAGGCTTCTGGATAAGGCCCGACAGCTACCGGAACTGGAGGGCATGTTCTCCAGCTACCAGATCAGCGCACCGCAGATCGACGTCGTAGTTGATCGGGACAAGGCACGGACCCACGGTGTCGCGATAAGCGAGGTCTTCGACACGTTGCAGATCTACATGGGATCGGTCTACGCCAACGACTTCAACCGATTTGGCCGCACCTATCAGGTGCATGTGCAAGCGGAGCAAGGCTTCAGGGGAGAGCCAGGGCAGATCGGCCTCCTCAAGGTTCGCAATGAGCAGGGGGTGCTGGTCCCGCTTGCCTCTTTCGTCGATGTTCGGCTCGCAGCAGGACCCGACCGGGTGATGCATTACAACGGTTTCCTTTCGGCCGAGATCACAGGGGGCCCCGCCGCGGGCTACAGCACCGGCCAGGCGCAGGCTGCTTTCGAGGCGTTGCTGAAGACGGAGCTGGAGCAGGGCATGGCGTACGAGTGGACTGAGCTGACCTACCAGCAGATTCTCGCCGGCACCTCTACGAACCTGGTCTACCCACTGTGCGTTCTACTGGTCTTTCTCGTGCTGGCGGCCCTGTATGAGAGCTGGAGCCTGCCGTTGGCTGTCATTCTGATCGTGCCGATGACGCTGTTCTCGGCATTGGCGGGCGTTGTGGTCAGTGGTGGGGACAACAACATCTTCACGCAGATCGGTCTTATCGTACTGGTGGGGCTGGCCTGCAAGAACGCGATCCTCCTCATCGAGTTCGCCCGGGCCAGGCAGGCGTGTGGCGTGAACCGGCTAGAAGCGGTCCTGGAGGCTTGTCGCATGCGCCTTCGTCCAATCCTGATGACATCGTTCGCCTTCGTCATGGGGGTTGTTCCCCTTGTCCTGGCCACCGGCGCTGGAGCTGAAATGCGCAGGGCAATGGGGGTCACGGTCTTTTCCGGGATGCTTGGGGTCACTTTTTTCGGCCTCCTGTTCACCCCCCTTTTCTACGTACTGCTTCGCCGTACCGTAGAGGGGAGAAACCCACGCCCGCAAATCGCACAACCCGCCCCTGGCGGTACTTTCGACAAAGGAGTTGCCGAATGAATGGACTGATGCTCACTTGCCTGCTAGCAGGAATGAGCCTGCCGGCGCTTGTCAATGCGGCCACGGATCTTGCAAACAACGGAGAGTCCATCGAGACGCTGAGCCGAGCGAACTACGCCACGTTACCCGCCCCCGCAGGGCCTTACTCCGTTTCGGTAAGGCACGATCGGACGCTCTACCTTTCCGGAATGACGGCGTTTGGTACGCCGGCCCAGGGTGGGCCGATGGCGGAACAGGCGGAAGCAATCTTCGACCAGTTGGAGCGAGTCACGGAAGCCGAGGGAATTGGCATGAAGGAGCTGATCAAGATCACGATCTACGTGACGTCCCTGGAGGATGTTGCCGCTTTGCGAGACGTGTTGAGCCGTCGTTATGGAGATTCCCGTCCTGCAAGTTCCCTTGTGCGTGTCGCGGGGCTTTTCTCCTCTGAAGTCGGCATAGAGATCGAGGCCATCTTCGCTCTGCCCGGATAGCTTCCGACCCCGCACAGCCATTGCTTGGCTTCGGGGCTTTGACGATGAGATGCGGTAGCTCGGCCGGGGCTCAGCTTCACGGCCCACTGCCCCCCGACCTGCTAGCCGCCTCACCGCGCCGGGGGGCAGCTTTCCAGCAAGAAATTCCCCCGCACGGGTTGCTCGGTACCGTCGAGCATCGGCACCTGGGAGTCGTCCTTGAGGTTGACCCCGGAGAGCTGGCGGCGGCTGGCTTCGCGCATCAGGTAGAGGAGGCGGTGGGCGGCCAGGCCGTAGGAGAGGCCTTCCAGGCGGACGTTGGAGATGCAGTTGCGGCTGGCGTCGGTGAGGCCGACGCGGGGCGCCCAGGTGAAGTACAGGCCGAGGCTGTCGGGGGAGCTGAGGCCGGGGCGTTCGCCGATGAGGATCACCACCATCTTCGCCTCGAGCAATTGGGCCACTTCATCCGCCACCGCCACGCGGCCCTGTTCCACCAGGGCGATGGGGGCCGTGCGCCAGCCATCTTCCGCCGCCTGTTCCTCGAAACGCTGGAGGAAGGGCAGGGCGTGGCGTTGCACGGCGAGGGACGACAAGCCGTCGGCGATCACCAGCGCCAGGTCGTAGCCGTCGGGATTGGCCGCGGCATGCTGGCGCAGGCGCTGGGCCGAGTCCTCGTCCAGGCGCCGCCCCAGGTCGGGGCGTTGCAGGTAGGTGTGGCGGTCGCTGGCGGCGCTGTGCAGCAGCAGGCTGTCGCGGCCGCGCTCGGCCAGTTCGGCGGCCAGGGCGGCGCGGTCGAAGGGCAGGTGCACGGCGTCGCGGGCCTGGGCGTGGGCGAACTGGAAGTCCAGCTGGGCCTCGGTGGGCAGGCTGGTGCCGGCGCGGCCGAGGGCGATGCGCGCTGGGGTGAGGCGGCGCAGTTCGCGCCAGGGGTTGTCGAGGGCGGGGCGCTTGTCGTCGGTCATCGAGGGCTCCTCAGCTGAGCTGCGCCAGGGCCTGGCGGAAGGCGGGCGGCAGTTGCTCGCCCAGGCGCACATGGCCGTCCCGCTGGTTGGCGATGCCCATTCGTTCCAGCCAGGCCTCGAACTCGGGCGCAGGCTTGAGGCCCAGGCTCTGGCGGGCGTAGAGGGCGTCGTGGAAGGAGGTGGTCTGGTAGTTGAGCATCACGTCGTCGGAGCCGGGGATGCCCATGATGAAGTTGATGCCGGCGACGCCGAGCAGGGTCAGCAGCATGTCCATGTCGTCCTGGTCGGCCTCGGCGTGGTTGGTGTAGCAGATGTCGCAACCCATGGGCACGCCGAGGAGCTTGCCGCAGAAGTGGTCCTCCAGCCCGGCGCGGATGATCTGCTTGCCGTTGTAGAGGTACTCCGGGCCGATGAAGCCGACCACGGTGTTGACCAGGAAGGGGTCGAAGTGGCGCGCCACGGCATAGGCGCGTGCTTCGCAGGTCTGCTGGTCGACGCCGTGGTGGGCGTTGGCCGAGAGCGCGCTGCCCTGGCCGGTCTCGAAGTACATGAGGTTGTTGCCCAGGCTGCCGCGTTTCAGTGAGAGCCCGGCCTCGTGGCCTTCGCGGAGGATCTCCAGGCTGATGCCGAAGCTGGCGTTGGCCGCCTCGGTGCCGGCGATGGACTGGAACACCAGGTCCAGCGGTACGCCACGGTTGATGGCTTCGATCGAAGTGGTGACGTGGGTGAGCACGCAGGCCTGGGTGGGGATTTCGTAGCGCTGGATGATGGCGTCGAGCATCTCCAGCATCGCGCAGATGGACGACAGGCTGTCGGTGGCCGGGTTGATGCCGAGCATGGCGTCGCCGTTGCCGTAGAGCAGGCCGTCGAGAATGCTCGCAGCGATGCCGGCGGGCTCGTCGGTGGGGTGGTTGGGCTGCAGCCGCGTGGACATGCGCCCGCGCAGGCCCATGGTGTTGCGGAAGCGGGTGACGACGCGGATCTTCTGCGCCACCAGCACCAGGTCCTGCACGCGCATGATCTTCGACACCGCAGCGGCCATCTCCGGCGTCAGCCCGGGCGCCAGGGCGCGCAGCGAGGTCTCGTCGGCCATATCGCCGAGCAGCCAGTCGCGCAGCCCGCCGACGGTGAGGTGGCTGACCGGGGCGAAGGCGGCGCGGTCGTGGCCGTCGATGATCAGGCGGGTGACTTCGTCGTCTTCGTAGGGGATCAGCGCCTCGTCGAGGAAGTGCTTGAGCGGGATGTCGGCCAGGGCCATCTGCGCGGCCACGCGCTCGCCGTCGCTGCTGGCGGCGACGCCGGCGAGGAAGTCGCCGGAACGTGCCGGGCTGGCCTTGGCCATGACGTCCTTGAGGCTGTCGAAGCGCCAGGTCTGGCCGCCGACGCTATGGGAAAAAACTGCCATGTCGATCGTCCTGTCTGGGCCGGCCCCGCCGTCGCGGCGGGGCCGGCCTGGGGGGCTCAGATGCGGGTCAGCATCGCGTCGGCTGGGGCGCTGGCGCGGTGGTGGGCGGTGAACTGGAACCAGACGAAGCCCGCGGCCATGATGCCGAGGAAGATCAGCCCGATCAGGGTGTTGAACCAGGCCATGGCCACCAGGCAGACCACCGCCAGGATCAGCGCGATGGCCGGCACCACCGGGTAGCCCGGGGCGCGGAAGGTGCGCTCCAGGTTCGGCTCGCTGGCGCGCAGCTTGAACAGCGCGAGCATGCTGATGATGTACATGACGATGGCGCCGAACACGCTCATGGTGATCATCGCGGCGGTCAGGCTCATGCCCTGCAGGTTGATCAGGCCGTCGCTGTAGATGGCGGCGATGCCGATCACGCCGCCGGCGATGATGGCGCGGTGCGGGGTCTGGAAGCGCGACAGCTTGGCCAGGCCGCGGGGCAGGTAGCCGGCGCGGGCGAGGGCGAAGAACTGCCGCGAGTAGCCGAGGATGATGCCGTGGAAGCTGGCCACCAGGCCGAACAGGCCGATCCACACCAGCATGTGCATCCAGCCGGAGTTCTCGCCGACCACGGCCTTCATGGCCTGGGGCAGCGGGTCGTTGATCCCCGACAGCTGGCGCCAGTCGCCGACGCCGCCGGCCATGATCATCACGCCGATGGCGAGGAACACCAGGGTGAGGATGCCGGCCACGTAGGCGCGCGGGATGGTGCGTTTCGGGTCCTTGGCTTCCTCGGCGGCCATGGCTGCGCCCTCGATGGCGAGGAAGAACCAGATGGCGAAGGGAATGGCGGCGAAGATGCCGGAGATCGAGGCGCTGCTGAAGGTATCCGAGCCGGCCCAGCCGTTGAGCACGAAGTTGCTGAAGCTGAAGCCGGGTGCCACCACGCCCATGAACACCAGCAGCTCCGCCACGGCGAGCACGGTGACCACCAGCTCGAAGGTGGCGGCGATGCTGACGCCGAGGATGTTCAGGGTCATGAACACGAAGTAGGCACCGACCGCCGCGTGCTTGGGATCGAGTTCGGGGAACTGCACGTTGAGGTAGGCGCCGATGGCCATGGCGATGGCCGGGGGGGCGAAGACGAACTCGATCAGCGTGGCGATGCCGGCGATCAGGCCGCCGCGTTCGCCGAAGGCACGGCTGCTGTAGGCGAAGGGGCCGCCGGCGTGGGGGATGGCGGTGGTCAGCTCGGTGAAGCTGAAGATGAAGCAGGTGTACATGGTCGCCACCAGCAGCGTGGTGACCAGGAAGCCGAGGGTGCCGGCGGCGCCCCAGCCGTAGCTCCAGCCGAAGTATTCGCCGGAAATCACCAGGCCGACGGCGATGCCCCAGAGGTGCAGGGTGCCGAGGGTGGGCTTGAGTTGGTTAGTGGTTGTCATGCGCGTCTCCGAAGGTTGCCTTGAGGGAAATGGGGCGACGGAACGGAGCGGCGGGAGGCGGCGCGTGGCCCGAGCGGGCACGGACCACCGACTGCGGGCAGCAGCGAGGCGTGATGCACATGGTGTTCACCGTTTCTTGTTGTTGTAGTCGGATGGAGCCGGGGTGGAGCGGAGCGGGCGCCGCCTGACTGGCGCCCGTTCCCGGTTTTACAAGGGGCCTCTCCTGGCCATGCGGGGTTCGCAGCTGGCCAGGGGAGCTTTCCTCAGAAGAAGCCCAGGGGGTTGATGTCGTAGCTCACCAGCAGGTTCTTGGTCTGCTGGTAGTGGTCGAGCATCATCTTGTGGGTCTCGCGGCCGACGCCGGACTTCTTGTAGCCACCGAAGGCGGCGTGGGCCGGGTACAGGTGGTAGCAGTTGGTCCACACGCGGCCGGCCTTGATGCCACGGCCCATGCGGTAGGCGCGGTTGATGTCGCGGGTCCACAGGCCGGCGCCGAGGCCGAACTCGGTGTCGTTGGCAATCGCCAGGGCCTCCGCCTCGTCCTTGAAGGTGGTGACGCCCACCACCGGGCCGAAGATCTCTTCCTGGAACACGCGCATCTTGTTGTTGCCCTTGAGCAGCGTCGGCTGGATGTAGTAGCCGGTCGCCAGGTTGCCTTCGAGCTTCTCGACGCCGCCGCCGGTGAGCACTTCCGCCCCTTCCTGCTGGGCGATCTCGAGGTAGCTGAGGATCTTGTCGTACTGCTGCTCGGAGGCCTGGGCGCCGACCATGGTGTCGGTGTCCAGCGGGTCCCCACGCTTGATGGCCTTCACTTTCTTCATCACCTCGGCCATGAACGCCGGGTAGATGGATTCCTGCACCAGGGCGCGGGACGGGCAGGTGCACACCTCGCCCTGGTTGAAGAAGGCCAGCACCAGGCCCTCGGCGGCCTTCTCGATGAAGGCCGGCTCGGCCTGCATGATGTCCTCGAAGTAGATGTTCGGGCTCTTGCCGCCCAGCTCCACGGTGGAGGGGATGATGTTGGCGGCGGCGCACTTGAGGATGTGCGAGCCCACCGGGGTGGAGCCGGTGAAGGCGATCTTGGCGATGCGCTTGCTGGTGGCCAGCGCTTCGCCCGCTTCCTTGCCGAAACCCTGCACCACGTTGAGCACGCCGGCCGGCAGCAGGTCGCCGACCAGCTCCATCAGCACGCTGATGCCCAGCGGGGTCTGCTCGGCGGGCTTGAGCACCACGCAGTTGCCGGCGGCCAGGGCCGGGGCCAGCTTCCAGGCGGCCATCAGCAGCGGGAAGTTCCACGGGATGATCTGGCCGACCACGCCCAGTGGCTCGTGGATGTGATAGGCGACGGTATTCTCGTTGATCTCGGCGGCGCCGCCTTCCTGGGCACGGATGCAGCCGGCGAAATAGCGGAAGTGGTCGGCGGCCAGGGGGATGTCGGCGTTCAGTGTCTCGCGCACGGCCTTGCCGTTGTCCCAGGTCTCGGTGACGGCGAGCAGTTCCAGGTTGGCTTCGATGCGGTCGGCGATCTTCAGCAGGATCAGCGAGCGCTCCTGCACCGAGGTCTTGCCCCAGGCATCGGCGGCGGCGTGGGCGGCGTCCAGCGCCTTGTCGATGTCGGCGGCGTCGGAGCGGGGGAATTCGGCGATGGGCTGGCCGTTCACCGGCGAGGTGTTGGTGAAGTACTGGCCATTGACCGGCGGGACGAACTCGCCACCGATGTAGTTGCCGTAGCGGGCCTTGAAGGAAACGATGGCGCCGGGGGTTCCGGGTTGTGCGTAACGCATGGTCTATCTCCTGGCTCTTGTGCTTATTGGGGAGTTGGCGCCGAAGCGCTTTGATCAGCATAGAGCAAGGGCCGGGCCAGGCCGGTGGAAGCCGCGTGGGACAAGGCTCCCGGCGTCGTGGGCAGCGGCTGGCCGGAGGGCGCTGTCGCATGCCTGGTACGGGGCGGGTGACAGTCTGTCACGCATCCGGTACAGCCATTGACCGGTGGGTCATCCGGCGATTGCAAAGCCGCCTGCGCTGGTGGATGCTGCGGCGATGCGGGTGCCCACCAGGGCACGGGCTGCCTCCCGCAAGCCCGCAATGGAGAACGACAAGAATGCACGACCACCTGAGCCGCCACGCTCGGCAAGTGCTGACCGTGGCGCAAGGCAAGGCCCAGTCCAGCGGGCCCGCCGCCGATCCTTCCATCGCTCGCTCCTGGCTGCGTTGCCTGGAGGACTACCACCTCGACCCGGCCCTGCCCATGGCGCCGACCGTGCTGGAGCATGCGCGCATGCTCGAATGCCGCGAAGGCATGCAGCAGGTGCTGGAGATCGCCAGTGGCGAGATGAGCAGCCTCTATCACCAGCTCTCCGGTGCCGGCCATGCGGTGCTGCTCACCGACGCCCGTGGCGTGATCCTCAACTGCGTGACCGCCGCTGCCGAGCGCCAGGCCTTCGAGCGTGCCGGCCTGTGGCTGGGCGCCGACTGGAGCGAGGCCCGCGAGGGCACCAACGGCATCGGCACCTGCGTGATCGAGCGCCAGGCGCTGACCATCCACCAGGACGAGCATTTCCGCAGCCGCCACACCGGCCTCACCTGCTCCGCCAGCCCGGTGTTCGACCCGCAGGGCGACCTGCTGGCGGTGCTCGACGTGTCCTCCGCGCGCCACGCCGTATCGCGGCAGAGCCAGTTCCACACCATGGCGCTGGTCAACCTCTCGGCGAAGATGATCGAGAGCTGCTACTTCCTGCGTCGCTTCGAGGGCGAATGGCTGCTGCGCTTCCACCTCCAGGCCGAGTACGTCGGGCTGTTCAGCGAGGGATTGATGGCCTTCGATGGCGAAGGGCGCATCCGCGCTGTGAACCAGAGCGCCATCAACCTGCTCGACAGCTCCCGCGAGCGCCTGCTGGGGCAGAGCGTGGAAGCCTTCTTCGACTGCCGCCTGGACGACCTGCTCGGCCGTGCCCAGGCGCAGCCCGCCGCCAGCTGGCCGCTGCGTGCACGCAATGGCCGCGCGCTGCATGCCGTGCTGCGTGGCCAGCCCCGCGTGTTGCCGCAGGTGGTGCCGCCCCGGGCCAAGCCCGCCGTGCCTGGCCTGTGCCTGGGCGACCCGGCGCTGGCCGCCGACTTTCGTCGTGCACTCAAGGTGTACGAGCGCGATGTGCCGCTGCTGGTCAATGGCGAGACCGGCTCCGGCAAGGAGGCCTTCGCCAAGGCCGTGCACCTGGCCAGCTCACGCGCCGAGCGGCCCTTCGTCGCGCTCAACTGCGCGGCCATCCCCGAATCCTTGATCGAGAGCGAGCTGTTCGGCTACCGCGGCGGCAGCTTCACCGGTGCGCGCAAGGAAGGCATGCGCGGCAAGCTGCAGCAGGCCGACGGCGGCACCCTGTTCCTCGATGAAATCGGCGACATGCCCCTGGCCCTGCAAACCCGGCTGCTGCGCGTGCTGGAGGAGCGCCAGGTGGTGCCCATCGGCGGCGAGGCCCAGGCCGTGGACGTGCGCATCATCAGCGCCACCCACCGCGAGCTGGGCGCTCGCGTGGCCGATGGCAGCTTCCGCGAAGACCTCTATTACCGCCTCAATGGCCTGGTGATCGACCTGCCGCCCCTGCGCGAGCGCAGCGACCGCCCCGAACTGCTCGACCACCTGCTGAGCGAAGAAGCGCGTGGGCAGGCCATCCGCCTGGAGCAGGACGCCCGCCAGGCGCTGCTCGACTACGCCTGGCCCGGCAACGTGCGCCAGTTGCGCAACGTGCTGCGCACCCTGGCGGCGCTGTGCGAGGACGGCCGCATCCGCCTTGGCGACCTGCCGTCCGACCTGCGCCGTGCGGCGGCACCGCCCCCCATCACCGATTGCGTGGCGCACCCGCTGGAGGACGCCGAGCGCAGCGCCCTGCTCGCCGCCCTGGAAAGCCAGCGCTGGCACATGACCCGCACCGCCGAGCAGCTCGGCATCAGCCGCAACACCCTGTACCGCAAGCTGCGCAAGCACTCGATCGAGACGCGCAGCCTTTAGCCGGGCTCGGATGCAGCCCGGGCTTCAGCCCGGGAATCTTCGTCGGGTTCAGGCCTGTTGATGATGGGTTTCGCTGCGCTCTACGCCATCCTACGGTTCGTGCCTTGCGCTTGGCGCAGGCACCGAGCTGACCGGGGAGTAGGGTGGATGGCGCTCTTCTCATCCACCAAGCGGTGCTACTGGGGAGCACTCTGTGATGGCGACCCTGCGGCCTGTCTGGGGCTCGCTGGTGATGGGTTTCGCTGCGCTCTGCGCCATCCTGCGGTTGGTGCCTGCGGTTGGTTCAGGCACTGGGCTTACTGGGGTGAAGGGTGGATGGCGCTCTTTCCATCCACCAGGCGACGCTGTCTGTGGCACCGAGTCGGGGCAGCCCTGCGGTCTGCTTGGCGACTGAAGTCGCCCCTACAGCCCTACAGGGTGCCCTTCGGGTTTCGTCATGCGCCCTGGGGCATTTCCCCGCGCTTGAGGCGCGCGTTGATGTCGTCGATCACCTGCGGCAGGTCGGCGATGGTGTCGATCAGGTAGTGCGGGCGCGCGCCTTCGAACTGCTGGGCGATGCGCGCGCGTGCCTGGTCCAGCTCGCCGGCGGGCAGGGCCTTGAACTGCTCCCAGGTCAGGCCCAGGGCGTTGCCGGAGCAGGTCAGGGCGACCGTCCACATGCCGGCGCTGCGGCCTTCTAGGATGCCCGGCCAGGCGTCGTCCACCTTCACGCAGGCGGCCACGTCGCTGATGCCCAGGGCGATGACGTTGGCCAGTGCCTGGGCCGGGTGCGGGCGACCGTTGGGCACTTCGTCCGTGGCCACCACATGGTCGGCGACGTAGCCGTTCTTCTCCGCCAGCTCCACCACCTTGGCCATCACCGCCGCCGGATAGCCGGAGCAGGAGCCGATCTTCAGCCCCTTGCCGCGCAGGCTGGCGATGGCCTCCAGGGCACCGGGGATCAGCGCCGAGTGCAGGGCGATCTTCTCGATCTGCAGGGGCATGAAGCGTTCGTAGATCGCAGTGACGTCGTCGTCCGTGGGCAGGCGGCCGAAGGCGGCGCGGTAGCGCTCGGCGATGTCGGGGATATCACACAGGGTGCGGATGTGATCCCACTTGCCCATGCCCATCGGGCCACGCGCTTCCTCCAGGCTCACGGCGACACCGAACTCGGCGAAGGCCTCGACGAAGATCTGCGTCGGCGCGAAGGAGCCGAAGTCGACCACGGTGCCGGCCCAGTCGAGGATGGCGGCTTGCAGTTGGGTGGGGTGCTGGTAGTTCATGGGTGTCTCCTTGGGGGCGAAGTCAGGTGCGGGTGCCGAGGGGCTGGCCGCCATGGGTGGGGGAGGGGATGAGCCCGTCGAGGACCTTCAGGGTCTTGGGCCGGCTGTTCCAGAACGGCACCAGCATCAGGCTGGCGAGCAGGGCCGCGACGGTGAAGCCGATGAATACGGTGGTGGTGTCGAAGTAGCCGGGCAGCAGGCCGCCGAGGATGGCGCCGACCGAGCCGCAGCCGTTGACGAAGCCGGCGGCGGTGCCGGCCGCTTCGGTGGTGCCGAAGTCGATGGCGGCGGAGCTGCTGATCATCGAGTCGGGGCCGTAGAGGGTCAGGCCCAGCATGAACAGCAGGCCGACCACCAGGTACAGGCTGCCGCTCTGCATGGCCGGCACGAACAGGCCCAGGCACAGGGTCAGCGCCACCAGGCTGATGACGCAGGCGGGCATGCGCCGCGCGCCGAACCAGCGGTCGGAGGCGATGCCGATGAGGATCGGCCCCACCAGCCCGGCCACCTCGAAGGCGGTGGGCACGATGGCCGAGGCGACCTTGCCCACGGCGGGCATGCGCTCGTAGACCATCATCGGGCCCCACAGCAGGATCGCGTAGCGCGCCGGCTTGAGCAGGAAGTAGGCGAGGCCGAGGACCAGCACCGTGCGGTTGCCCATGATCTTGCGCAGCGAGACCCAGTGGCTGTCGCGCTCGATCTTCAGCTCGCGGGAGGTCTTCACTTCCACCTCGACCGGCTCCAGGCCGACGTCCTCGGGGCGGTTGCGCTGCAGCAGCCAGAACAGCACCGCCACCACCAGCACCACCGCGGCGCTGGAGACGAAGGCCGCACGCCAGTCGCCGAGCACCTGGTAGGCCCACCAGCCGGCGAAGGGCGTGGAGACCAGGCCGCCGAAGGCGTAGCAGGTGCTCCAGTAGCCCAGCACCCGGCCACGCTCGCGGGTGGCGAAGAAACAGCCGATGTTCTTGCACAGCCCGCTCCAGCCGGTGGACTGCGCCAGGCCCTGGATCACCATGCAGGTGGCGAAGATCGGCAGGGTGGCGAAGGTGCCCATGGCCAGCGCGGCGAGGGCGGAGACCAGCAGGCCGCCGAAGACGATCACGCGGGGGCCGAAGCG
Source organism: Pseudomonas sp. No.21 (assembly GCF_054558415.1). Taxonomy (NCBI): domain Bacteria; kingdom Pseudomonadati; phylum Pseudomonadota; class Gammaproteobacteria; order Pseudomonadales; family Pseudomonadaceae; genus Pseudomonas; species Pseudomonas sp. No.21. Next base: position 71,746 of record NZ_BAAJNO010000018.1, on the reverse strand, counting down.
GTCGGCGAAGATGCCCCAGGTGAACTGGCCGATGGCGTAGGCGGTGAGATAGAGGGCATCGAGGTTGGCCATCGCCGATTTGTCGAGCTCGAAATCGACGTCCTCGCCGATGCCCAGCTTGGCCACCGAGAAGGCCTTGCGGGTGAAGTAGAAGGCGGCATAGGCCAGCCAGGTGATGAGGAAGATCTGTACACGCCAGCGGTGGATGGATTTCCACCCGTGCTGGAAGACACCTGCAGCGTTGTTCATGGTTCTGACCCCTGTGGGTTGGCGACAGTGCGTGAGGGAGGCTGTTGTTGTTCTTGGTACTTCCTGGCTGTCTAAACGCCTGGCCTGGTCAGAAGGGCAGAGGCCGTGCGTCAGGCATGGTGCTGATCGTCTCGGGTGGGCGGGCTCCTCGCCGGCGCGGCCGGCTGACGCGGAAAAAGAGGCCGCCCGCTCGGGGTGGCGGGCGGCCCAAGGGGGCGGGTCAGGCCGCCGTTTTCTCGAGGGTCACGCCCATCGCCTGCAGGGACTCGGCGATGGCGCGCAGCAGCTGGCGGACGATGGGCTCGTCGATCTGGCCGATGCAGCCGATGCGGAAGCTCTCGGCCTGGGTCAGCTTGCCGGGGTAGATGACGAACTGGCGGGCCTTGAGCTCGTCGTAGAAACGCTTGAACTCGAAGGCCGGGTGCGCAGGGCTGAAGAAGGTGGTGATGATCGGCGACAGCCAGCGGTCCTCCAGCAGCGTCTCGAAGCCCAGCTCGCGCATCCCGGCCACCAGCACGTCGCGGTTGCGCGTGTAGCGCGCCAGGCGGCCCTGCACGCCACCCTCGGCCGCGTGCTGTTCCAGCGCCGCATGGAAGGCCACCACGCTGTGGGTGGGCGGGGTGAAGCGCCACTGGCCGGTGCGCTCCATGTAGCGCCACTGCTCCAGCAGGTCGAGGCTCAGGGAGTGGGCGCGGCCGGCGGACTCCTCCAGCAGGTCGCGACGGATGATCACGAAACCGAAGCCGGGGATGCCCTCGATGCACTTGTTGGCCGAGGACACCAGGACATCGAAGGGCACCTCGTCGACCGACAACGGCACCGCGCCGAAGGAGCTCATGGCGTCGACGATCAGGCGCTTGCCATGGGCCTTCACCACGGCCGCCAGCTCGCGCAGCGGGTTGAGGATGCCGGAGCTGGTCTCGCAGTGGACCAGGAACACGGTGGTGACTTCGGGGTGGGCGCGGAGCAGGGCGTCCACCTCCTCGGGCTGCGGCGGCAGGTAGTCGCCCTTGTCCAGCGCGATATGGGCGCGGCCCAGGTAGTCGAGGGTCTTGGCGGCGCGCTGGCCGTAGGCGCCGTTCATCAGGATCAGCGCCTTGCCGTCGCGGGGGATGGCGGTGGCCAGGGCCGCTTCCACCGAGAAGGTGCCGCTGCCTTGCAGGGGCACGCAGGCGTAGCTGTCGTCGTGCACGCCGGCCATGGCCAGCAGCTGCTGGCGGATCTCGGCGGTGACGCGGTTGAAGTCGGCGTCCCACGAGCCCCAGTCACGCAGCATGGCTTCCTTGGTGGCACGCGAGGTGGTCAGCGGGCCGGGGGTCAGCAGGTAGGGCTCGCCCTGGACCGGCGCGGCGAGGGGCGTATGCGATGCGGGGAATTCGGCGTGGCTCATGATCGTCTCCAGCGGATGCGGGTGGGCGGGGCTGGCGCTGATCAAAGCAATTGGCTAGAAATAAATGAAATCGATTTATGGTATTTCACAAACAAGCTGAGCTTATTAATAGGGGCGGTGATGTCGGTTTCCCAGGCGCAACTCAAGGCCTTTCACGCCGTGGCGGTGCACGGCAACTTCACCCGCGCGGCGGAGCAGCTGTTCCTCAGCCAGCCGGCGGTCTCCGACCAGGTGCGCAAGCTGGAGGAGCGCTTCGGCGTGCTGCTGTTCAACCGCAACAAGCGCTCGGTGCAGCTCACCGAACTGGGTGAGCGCCTGCTGGCCATCACCCTGCGCCTGTTCGCCGCCGAGAACGAGGCCGAGGAATTGCTCACCAGTTCCCGCGCCCTGCAAAGCGGCAGCCTCACCCTGGCAGTGGACGCGCCCATGCACCTGCTGCCCTGCATCGCGCGCTTCTGCGAGCGCTACCCCGGCATCCGCGTGCGCCTGGTGACCGGCAACAGCGACGAATCCCTGCGTCGGCTGTTCGACTACCAGGCCGACTTCGCCGTGCTCGGCCGCCCGGTGGACGACGACCGCCTGATCGCCCATGTGCTCAGCAGCGGCCCGCTGGTGGCCTTCGTCGCCGAAGACCACCCCTGGGCACGGCGCGACGCCATCCACCTCGCCGACCTGCACCGCACCCCGCTGGTGCTGCGCGAACAGGGCTCCATGACCCGGCAGATGCTGGAAGACGAAATGCGCCGCCTGGGCCTCGACACCCACACCGCCATCGAAGTGGAAGGCCGCGAAGCGGTGTTCGAGATGGTCGTCGCCGGCCTCGGCGTCGGCATCGTCTCCGCCGCCGAACTCGGCTCCAGCCGCGGCGTGCACGTACTGCCCATCCTCGACTTCGAACCGCGCATGACCGAGACGCTGGTGTGCCTGAAGGAGCAGGGGGCGAGGCGGGTGATCGGGGCGTTTTTGGAGGTGGTGGACTCCAGAGCGGCTTGTATTTGACAGGCTGGAGCGAACGCCCAAATGTTGGAGTAGTTTTACGGTGGACAGATGAGATGCACTCGCTGACAAATCGACATAGGTGCAGGAACCATGACTGTTTCTAGAGAACGGGCTAAGGAATTGGCAGTTTCCTATGTGGATAGTCTTGATTTACGTGGCTATCGATATGAATTTGCTGGAATCAGTTTCAATGAAAAGTCGCCAGACGAGTGGAGTGCTGTTTTTGACGTCTACTCGCCGAGTGGGAGTCTCGTGGACGGTCCCGCTGTTTTCGTGGTGGAGAAGGACTCAGGACGAGTAAGGGGCTACGAGCCTCGCGAGAAGCGAAAGGCACGATAAGGATTAGCGTTCGTAGTTGGGGAGATCGCTGGGTAGTGCTGATCTCTTGGTATATATAGTTAGCGAGCGGTTCCAAGATGATGGTCACAGAGTTTGGTGCGAACGGAATGCCGTTATTAAAGATCAAGGATTGTTGAAGATGACTGCTGATAAGCCTGTTTTTACTGATGATTTTGTGGATGATTTTTTGTTTAGGAATGGCATGGTGGTAGATGATTATTTTATATACAGGACGCCGAATTCGGAGTTAATTTGTTATAAAGAGATTGGTGGGCAAAAATTTCATTTGTTGATTAGTAATGATGAGCTTTTTAAGGCTGCTCTTGCGAGGCTGATCGCACTTGGGGTCACAATAGATACTCTTTCAGTTAATTGATTTAAGTGGTGCGCCATAATGCGCTGATCCAGTTGCATAGGCTGCAGGCAGGTTTAAAAATTCCAGATGTTAATGTGTCTATTTTTTTGAGTAATAATTAATGAAGAATACAGAGGTCTTGCTTGCCAGGCTCAAAAAAGTTGAATGGATGAGCAGGAACGAGGCGAGCAGGGAAGATGAAGACAAAATATATGAATTTCTCAAGCAAGCTGCTCGCATTGTTTCGGCACACGCTAGGCAGCAGGGCGTCCATCCGTTCTCTAATTTTCGACAAGCAATCAACAGGAACGCCCCGCTCGTCAGTACACTGGAAGTGGAGGAAGTTGTAAGCATAGACAACGGAGCCGGGGCTTATGAGAGGGTGCTTTGCATGAGCGCTTTCCATTGGGCAAACGGATGCGACGAGGGCGATGAAGTTTGCCTGTCCGTCTCAGATCTGTATGAGCCAATAATAAGCATCATTGAGAGTAGGGTCTTTTTTAACCTGCGCCGCGGCGAACTGTGCATCGGAAAGTCCTCATTCCCTCTTCGCGACTGGTTGGTGACTTACTACACTGCATAGGCTCTATAAATACAGAGACCTCCCGCTAAAAAAACAGAGGGTTCATGGTTTGTCAGCCTTTATAAAAGCAATTTTCTTATTTTTTCAATGCCCCGCATATAATTGCGAAACTCGGGGTCTAGATACGGGCTAACGCTCATTTCTTTGAGTGGATATCTCGCGATTACCTGCCACTGGCCGGAATAGATCAGTCTTTTCAGGCCACGTCCATTGAGGCAGCGCGGGTGGCGCGCGGCGCATTCCTGGCCAAACAACCTGTCCCGGTATTTCGGCCCGCATCAGCATCGGCTCTTGCACTTCCCTCTGCCGCCGGACTATCGCTCCCCCATTCGTGAGCCGCATCACGCGGCCCGCTTTCCTTGCTCCCCCGTCCCGGTTCATCCTTCGCCTGTGGCGTAGTGCCATGATTTTCTGCCGCTTCTCGCCTGGGCAAACCCGAGGTGTGGCAGCCATGGAAGACCTGCAAAAGGAGTTGCGGCGGGATGCGTGTGCTGTTCATTCACCAGAATTTCCCTGGCCAGTTCCGTCATCTCGCGGCCCATCTGGCGAAGCGGGACGATGTCGAGGTCCTGGCCATCGGCCGCGAGCAGGCGCCTGGGCTGCCGGGCGTGCGGTTATTGCGCTACAAGCCCCATCGCAAGGCGAGTGCGCAGACGCACCCTTATGTGCGCACCTTCGAGGATGGCGTGCTGCATGGCCAGCAGGTGCTGCGCCTGTTGCTGGACCTGAAGGGCAAGGGCTACCGGCCGGATGTGGTGGTCGCCCATCCCGGCTGGGGAGAGAGCCTGTATGTGAAGGAGGCTTTCCCGTCGGCGCGGCTGATCCACTTCTGCGAGTACTACTACCAGGCCCGTGGTGCCGATGCCGGCTTCGACCCGGAGTTCCCGCTCGATACCAACGGCGCCGCGAGCATCCGCAGCCGCAATGCGCTGCATTTGCTGAACCTGGAGAACTGCGACCTCGCCATCACTCCGACCCAGTGGCAGCGCAGCGTGCACCCGGCGGCCTACCGTGACGCCATGCAGGTGATCCATGAAGGCATCGATATCGCTGGGCTAGGTCCTGATCCCGAGGCCAGCCTGGAATTGCCCGATGGCCGGGTGCTGAAGGCCGGGCAGCCGATCCTTACCTATGTGGCGCGCAACCTGGAGCCCTACCGGGGCTTTCACAGCTTCATGCGGGCCTTGCCGCGCATCCTCGCAGCGCACCCGACCTGCCAGGTGGTGGTGGTCGGGGGTGATGAGGTGAGTTATGGCAGCCGCCCCAAGGGCGCTGCCAACTGGCGCAGCAAGCTGCTGGCGGAGAACCCCATCGACCTGCAGCGGGTGCACTTCCTCGGCAAGGTGCCCTATGCCACCTACAAGCGAGTGCTGCAGGTTTCCGCCGCGCATATCTACCTGACCTACCCCTTCGTCCTGTCCTGGTCCCTGCTGGAGGCCATGGCCAGCGGCTGCCTGGTCATCGGTTCGGACACGGCGCCGGTGCGCGAGGTGATCGAGGATGGCCGCAACGGGCTGCTGGTGGACTTCTTCGATACCGAGCGGATCGCCGAGAAGGCCTTGCAGGCCCTGGCCGAGCCCGAGCGCTTCCAGGCCTTGAGGCGGCAGGCGGTGGTCACCGCACGGGGCTATTCGAGGGATAGCGGGGTCGCTGGATATCTGAAGGCGCTGGGTATTGACCAGGCGTTGCCGGTGGCCTGAGCGAGGGGGGCCGTCTGCACGGCATTGCTTCAAAATTCGCTGTGCATCCATGGAATGAAACCGTCCTCCGGCCCTCTACATAGGCCGCAGGGCCGGGCTCCGGGCGGGGCCGCTGTGCTAACCTGCGACAAGTTTTTTTCGGGCTCCTCCAGCCCGTTTCCAGAGGTCATCCATGCATATCCATATTCTCGGCATCTGCGGCACCTTCATGGGGTCGCTCGCGGTGCTGGCCAAGGAGCTCGGCCATCGCGTCACCGGCTCCGACGCCAACGTCTACCCGCCCATGAGCACCCAGCTGGAGGCCCAGGGCATCGAGCTGATGCAGGGCTACGACCCCGCGCACCTGGACCCGGCGCCGGACTTGGTGGTGGTGGGCAATGCGCTGTCGCGGGGCAACCCGGCGGTGGAGCATGTGCTGAACAAGGGGCTGCCCTATGTCTCCGGCCCGCAGTGGCTGGCGGACCACGTGCTGCAGGGCCGCTGGGTGATGGCGGTGGCCGGTACCCACGGCAAGACCACCACCAGCAGCATGCTCGCCTGGGTGCTGGAGCATGCGGGCATGAGCCCGGGCTTTCTCATCGGCGGGGTGCCGCAGAATTTCGGCATCTCGGCGCGCCTCGGCGGCACGCCGTTCTTCGTGGTGGAGGCGGACGAGTACGACAGCGCCTTCTTCGACAAGCGCTCGAAGTTCGTCCACTACCGCCCGCGCACGGCGATCCTCAATAACCTGGAATTCGACCACGCGGACATCTTCCCCGACCTCGCGGCCATCGAGCGGCAGTTCCACCACCTGGTACGGACCATCCCCGGCGAGGGGCTGATCATCCACCCCACCACCGAGCCGGCCCTGGTGCGCGTGCTGGAGATGGGCTGCTGGACGAAGGTCGAGACCACCGGTGAAGGCGGCCAGTGGCAGGTGCGCCTGCTCAGCGAGGACGGTTCGCGCTTCGAGGTGCAGTTCGACGGCAAGGTGCAGGGCACCGTGGAGTGGAGCCTGACCGGCCAGCACAACGTGGCCAACGCCCTGGCGACCCTCGCCGCCGCGCGCCATGTGGGCGTGGTGCCGGAGCTGGGCATCGCTGCCCTGAGCGCCTTCCGCAACGTGAAGCGGCGCATGGAGAAGGTCGCCGAGGTCAACGGCGTGACCCTCTACGACGACTTCGCCCACCACCCCACCGCCATCGCCACCACCCTCGACGGCCTGCGCAAGCGCGTGGGCGAGGCGCCGGTGATCGCCATCATCGAGCCGCGCTCCAACTCCATGAAGCTCGGCGCCCACCGCGACGGCCTGCCGGAGAGCGTGGCGCAGGCCGACCAGGTGATCTGGTACGCGCCGCCGAACCTGGGCTGGGACCTGGCCGCCACGGCCGCCGCCTGCCCGGTGCCGGCGGTGGTCTGCGATTCGCTGGAGGCGATCATCGAGCGGGTCAAGGGCCAGGCGCGCCCGGGTACCGAGGTGGTGATCATGAGCAACGGCGGTTTCGGCGGCCTGCATGGCAAGCTGGCCAAGGCGCTGGAAGGCTGAGGACGACGACATGAGCGGACCCGAACGCGTCACCCTGGCGATGACCGGCGCTTCCGGCGCCCAGTACGGCCTGCGCCTGCTGGACTGCCTGGTGCAGGAAGACCGCGAGGTGCACTTCCTCATCTCCAAGGCCGCGCAGCTGGTGATGGCCACCGAGACCGAGGTCACCCTGCCGCCCAAGCCGCAGTCGATGCAGGCCTTCCTCAGCGAGTACACCGGCGCGGCGCCGGGGCAGATCCGCGTCTACGGCAAGGAGGACTGGATGGCCCCCGCGGCTTCCGGGTCCGGCGCGCCGGGGGCGATGGTGGTGGTGCCTTGCTCCACCGGCACCCTCTCGGCCATCGCCACCGGTGCCTGCAACAACCTGATCGAGCGCGCGGCGGACGTGGCGTTGAAGGAGCGGCGCAAGCTGATCCTGGTGCCGCGCGAGGCGCCGTATTCCAGCATCCACCTGGAGAACATGCTCAAGCTCTCCAACCTCGGCGCGATCATCCTGCCGGCATCCCCGGGCTTCTATCACCAGCCGCAGACCATCGATGACCTGGTGGACTTCGTGGTGGCGCGCATCCTCAACCTGCTGGAAATCCCCCAGGACATGCTGCCGCGCTGGGGCGAGCATCACCTGCAGAGCAGCGATGACTGAGCGCCGGCCCCTGCGCCTCGGCCTCATCGCGTTGCTGCTGGCGCTCCAGGGCTGCGCCGCCGTGCGCACCCTGGACGCGGCCAAGCCCGGCGCGCCCATCATCTACTCCGGCACCCGGCTGGACTGGTACTCCCTCAATGGCGGCTGCTGCCCCATGGACCGCTTCGGCGCCGAGGCGCCGGGCTGGGCGGCGTTCGACCTGCCGTTCAGCGCGCTGCTGGAGACGCTGTTGCTGCCTTTCGCGGTGGCGGCGGAACTGGGTGTCGGGTTGGGCGTGACCGGCGGCAATTGAGGTAGCGCCTTAGGGGCTGCGCGGTGATGGGTTTCGTGCCTCTACCCATCCTACGGAGGAGCTCCGTGTGAACGGTGGGTTTCCAGGCGGCTGTGAGCGCTTTCTGTAGGGGCGAATTCATTCGCCCAAGGATGCGCAGCGTCCGCAACACACAGGTCCGCAGGTCGACCCTTCGGACCAAGAATAAATGGGCTCTGTCTGCGTCAATTGCGCTTGGCCTCCTGAACGGGGCGTTTGGCCGCTGCTCCCACGTCTTCGCCAGAACCTTCATCGATGTGCGCATCACGCTCAGGGCGGATTGGCTTCCGTAGGGTGGCGTAGAGCGAAGCGAAACCCACGCGGTGGGCGTGACAGGGCGCTCGGTTTCAGGCTGGTTCCTGGCAGACGTCCACCCATTGCGCGGCGACCAGTTCGGCCATGTGCTGCGGGGCGATGCGCACGGCGCTGTGGATGGCGCCGGCGGCAGGGACCACTTCATCGAAGGCCTGCAGCGACAGGTCGCAATAGACCGGCAGCGGGGTGGCCAGGCCGAAGGGGCAGACGCCGCCGACGGGGTGGCTGGTCAGCGCCTGCACGGTTTCGGCGTCGAGCATCTTGGCCTTGGCGCCGAAGGCTTCCTTGAACTTGCGGTTGTCGATACGCGCATCGCCGCGGGCGACCACCAGCAGGTTCTGCTCGCCGACGCGGAAGGCCAGGGTCTTGGCGATGCGCCCCGGTTCGACACCGTGGGCTTCGGCGGCCAGGGCGACGGTGGCGGTGCTGGTTTCCAGTTCGATGATGGCGAGTTCGGGGGCCTTCTCGGCGAGGAAGGCGCGTACGGATTCGAGGCTCATGAAGGCTCCTTGGTTTTCTATCGGCTCAGGTGGCCAACTGGTGCACGGCGGCGAGGCTGTCGTGGAGGCCGTAACGGCCCTTGCCGTCGCGGGTCACGCGGCCCATGGCGACGTCCGGGTCGTGGGTGAAGAGCAGCCGGCCATTGCGTTCCAGCAGGCTGGCGAGCAGGGCTTCCTTCTCTTCGATCAGGCCTTCGGGGAAGCGGTCGTAGCCCATGGTGATGGGCAGGTGCACCCAGGGCGCGCCGGGGATCAGGTCGCCGCTGAACACCACCGGGCCGTCGGGCATGGCGATCTCCGGCAGCAGTTGTCCGGGGGTGTGGCCGTCGCTCCAGTGCAGGCGCCAGTTGGGGCCGAGGATCTCGGCGCCGGGCTGCTCGTCGATCAGCACCAGGCGGCCGCTGGCTTCCAGCAGTTCGAGCATTTCCGGGATGTAGGAGGCGCGGTCACGCGGGTGCGGGTTGCAGGCGCGCTGCCATTGGCGACGGCCGGTGACGAAGCGTGCGTTGGGGAACAGCAGGCGTGCGGGCTGGCCTTCTTCCCAGGCGGCGAGCAGGCCGCCGGCGTGGTCGAAGTGCAGGTGGGTGAGCAGCACGATGTCGATATCGGCATCGGCCAGGCCGGCCTCGGCGAGGCTGTCGAGCAGCACGTGGCGGTCTTCCTGCACGCCGAAGCGGTGCTTGAGCTCGGGCGGGAAGAAGGCGCCGATGCCGGTCTCGACGAGGATGTTGCGCTCGTCTTCCTGCACCAGCAGCGCGCGGCAGCCGAGGTCGATGCGGTTTTGCGCGTCCGGTTGCATCCAGCGTTCCCAGAGGGCGCGCGGGGCGTTGCCGAACATGGCGCCGCCGTCGAGTTTCTGGCTGTTGCCGGTGAGCGAGGTGAGGGTGCGCATGGTGCGGGTCCGGGCTGGCTTTCAAGCGCCCAAGGCTAACCCGGTTGCGGGGGCTGTGGTCAATCCGCCCAGCCGCGATAGACGAAGGTCATGGGGCGCGGGCCCTGCAGGTAGCCGGTGTGCAGCTCGCGGATGGCGAAGCCGCCGGCCTCGATCAGGCGCGGGATGTCGCGGTTGAGGTGGCAGCCGCCGGCGAAGGGTTTCCACAGCGGCGTGAGGCGGTGCTGCCAGCGCGCCACCGCAGCGTCCGGTGCCAGGCCGTGTTCGGCGAACAGCAGGCGCCCGCCGGGTTTCAGCACGCGGCGCATTTCCTTCAGCGCCGCGGCGGCGTCGGGGATGGTGCAGAGGGTGAAGGTGCAGACGATGCTGTCGAAGCTGGCATCGCCGGCCTGGATCTCGCCCAGCTCCAGGGCGATGGTCTCCACCGCAATGGCGATGGCGTCGGCGCGCTGGCGGGCCAGGGCCTGCATCTGTGCGGCGGGGTCGACGCCGATCACCACCTGCACCTTGGCCGGGTCGTAGAAGCCGAGGTTGAGGCCGGTGCCGATGCCGATCTCCAGCACCCGGCCTTCGGCCTGGGGCACGATCTTCGAGCGGGTCTTCATCACTTCGCCCATGCCACAGGCGTAGTCGATCAGGCGGGGCAGGACGTGGCGATCGTAGAAACCCATGGCGGCGGCCCGTGGTGGTGGCGAGGCGTCCAAGGTAGCAGGGGCATCCCCGCGCGGCGCGGGGATTTCGGCCAATGGCGGGAGGATTCCCGCCCGGGTCAGCGGCCCAGGCGGCGCAGTTCGTCCGACTCCACGACGCGCGTGCCCTGGTCGGTCTCCAGGGCCAGGCGCCACAGTGCGCGGGCCAGGGTGCAGGCGCCGATGCCGCGGTACTTGCCCGGCAGCCAGCGCATGAAGGGCGCGGCCAGGCGCTCGCCGAGGCGGAATTCGCTGCGCGGGCCGAGCAGCAGGGACGGGCGCACCAGGGTCAGCTGCGGCCAGTCCTGGGCCTTGAGCGCTGCCTCCATCTCGCCCTTGGTGCGGTTGTAGAACACCGAGGAGTTGGCGTCCGCGCCCAGGGCGCTGATCACCAGGTAGTGGCGGGCGCCGAGTTCGCGGGCGCGGGCGCCAACGGCGAGCACCAGGTCGAGGTCGACGGCGCGGAAGGCTTCCTGGGAGCCGGCCTGGCGAATGGTGCTGCCGAGGCAGCAGAAGGCGGTGTCCACCGGCCCCTGGAGCTGCGGCAGGAGCGCGGCGAGCTCGCCCACCGGGTTGTCCAGGCGTGGGTGGTCGGCCAGGGGGCGACGGGTCGGTGCGAGCACCCGCTCCACCGTGGGTTCGTTGAGCAGTCGGTCGAGCAGGTGTTCACCGGTCAGGCCCGTGGCGCCGGCGAGCAGGATGTGCTGGGGCGTCAGATGCATGCTGTTTCTCCGCTGTTACAGCTTGAGCTTAGTGGCTGGCGGCGGTTTTGCCGTCGGCCGTTGCAGGTTGCGCGGCGAGCGCTTGCCGGGCCTGTCCGGCGCGCAGCTTGCTCCAGTGGGCGAGCACCGGTTTGGGGGCCCAGATCTGGGGTTCGGAAGGTTCGAAACCGTCGGCCTTCTCCCATTCGGCAACCTCGGTGCGGGCGAGTTCGAAAGCACGTTCCAGGTCGTCGGTCTGGTTCAGTGCGTCGGCCAGCAGGGCGCGACCGAAGTAGGTGAACTCGTTGTCGTCGGAGCAGCCGAAGGACACCCGGTCGGCCCGCGCGGCGGTCATCACCAGGGTCTTGTCGTCCTTGAGCGCGGGGATGAAACCGCCGGAATAGCAGGCGGAGATCACCACCACCTTGTGGCGATCCTTCAGCGGGGCCAGCACCGAGGCCAGCTCGCTGGCGGGCAGGTCGGCGAGCTGCAGGCCGGGTTGCTCAAGGGCGAGCTGGTGGTCGGCGGAGCCGTGGCTGGTGAGGTAGATGAACACCAGGTCCTCCGGCCCGCTGCGCCGGGCGATGCCCTGGATCGCCCGGGCCAGGCTCTCGCGGGTGGCCAGGGGGCGATCGGCCATGTGGTCGCGGTGGTTGATCAGGGTGATGTGGCCATGGGCGCCGAAGCGCTGGTCGAGCAGCGTGGCGACGTAGTCGGCCTCGCGCAGGAATACGCCCTGGCGGCCGTCGCCCCCCAGGCTCAGGGAATACAGCTCCACCGCCGGGGTGGAGGCGGGCAGGGCATCGATGGCGGCGTCGAGCAGGCGGCCCTGTTCCAGCAGGCCGACTTCCAGCGGGTTGGGCAGTGTCTTGCCGGCTTCGTCACGCACGCGCCGGCCGCCGCGCCAGGTGCCCTTCTCCTGGCTTCCGTCGGCCAGGGCGAGGGTGCCTTCACCACTGTAGCGGCCGCCCGTGAAGCCGCCCTGGTAGCGGCTGCCATCGGCAAGGGTCAGGGTGCCGTCGCCCTGGTAGCGCCAGTTGCGGAAGGCACCGACGTAGCGCTCGCCGTCCGCGCCCTTGTACTCACCCTTGCCGGTCAGGGCGCCGCTCTTGAAGTCACCGCTCCACACCGAGCCCTCGGCGTTCTGGTAGCGGCCCTTGCCATCGAACAGGCCATTCTTGAATCCGCCGCTGTAGAAGCCGCCGTCGGCGCCCTGGTAGTCGCCTTCGCCCTCGAGCTGGCCCTGCTTGAAGGTGCCGGAATAGCGCGAGCCGTCGGCGTCGGTGCGTACGCCCCGGCCGGTCTGCTCGCCGCGCTTGAACTGGCCCTGGTAGCTGCTGCCGTCCGGCAGTTCGAGCTTGCCCTGGCCGTGGTAGCGGTCGTCGCGGAAGGTGCCGCTGTAGACCATGCCTTCCCGGCTGAGCGTGCCTTCGCCGCTGAACTGGTTGGCCTTGAACGCGCCGTCGTAGGAGGTGCCATCGCTGTAGGTGAGGCGGCCATTGCCTTCGAACAGCCCGTTGCGGAACTCGCCCTGGTAGTCGACGCCATTGGGCGCGTGCCAGGTGCCATGGCCGTTGGGCTGGCCGTCCTTGAAGTCGCCTTCGAACCAGGTGCCGTTGCTGTAGTCCAGGCGCCCCGGGCCTTGCAGCAGGCCGTCGACCACGGCGCCCCGGTAGCGCGAGCCATCGGGCAGGCGGGCGTCCGGCGGGGTGAGGGGTTCTCCATCTCCGCAGGCCGAGAGGAGCAGGGCGAGCGCGAGGGGCAGCAGCGGTTTCATCGACAGTCCCTTGAAGGTGGATACGGCTGTTGCAAGTGTGGCGTAAAAAAGCCCGCTATCGCGGGCTTTTCTTTTCCATCCGTGCCGGGGCTCAGGTCCACTGGGTGATCTTGTTGCCCTGTTTGTCGGTGAAGGCGCCGACGATGATCATGATGAAGTCGATCAGGGTCCAGATGCCCAGGCCGCCGAGGGTGAGGATCTGCAGGATGGCGGTGCCGATCTTGCCGGCGTAGAAGCGGTGCGCGCCGAAGGTGCCCAGGAAGAAGCACAGCAGGAAGGCCGGGAGGATGCGTTTTTCGGTCATGAAACTGTCCTTGTTGAGAGAAGAGGGTGCCGATTGGCGGGCGGCATTCTAGCGAACGCGGCGCTGCCTAGGCGAGTGGCGGGAGTGAGGCCGGCGGCGTGCCGCCGGCAGGGTTTCAGACGAAGCAGAGGCTCAGGGATTCGGCGATGTAGGCGGGCTTGGCCTGGCCTTCGATCTCCAGGGTGGCGCGGGCCTTGATCAGCCACTGGCCGGGGTTCTTTTCGGTGACGTCCATGATGGTGAGCGCCAGGCGGACGCGGGAGTCCACCTTCACCGGCTGGATGAAGCGTACGGTGTCCAGGCCGTAGTTGATGCCCATCTTCATGCCTTCGGGCAATACCAGCAGCCCTTCGGTGAGGACCGGGATCAGCGACAGGGTGAGGAAGCCGTGGGCGATGGTGGTGCCGAAGGGCGTGTGCTTGGCCTTCTCCGGGTCGACATGGATGAACTGGTGGTCGCCGGTGCATTCGGCGAACTGGTTGATGCGTTGCTGGTCGATGGTCAGCCACTCGGAGTGGCCCAGGTCCTTGCCTATGTAGTTCTTCAGTTCGGATACAGGTACGAACGGCATGCTTCATCCTCCGTGGACGTGGTTTGTTGTTCTTCTTGCCGGGTCTTTGGCCGACCCTGGGTTCATCGCCGCCTAGATCAGCATGGGCACGGGGCGGGGGTCAAGCAGGCATGCCCCCTGCGAATGGCGGGTTATAGCGAGGGTGGCGAGCGGGCCTATAATGGCGCGATCCTGGCAACGACCGCTCTGCAGCGGGCCTTGCACGCGTCTCGCCCAGGGCTTACTCGACCTATCCGGAGATTTTCATGCTTTTGCGCGGCCTGACCTGGCTGGTGCTGTTCCAGTTGCTCGGCACCGGGATCAACGCCCTTTTCCTGCACATGCTGCCCGGGCCCATCATCGGCCTGGTGCTGCTGTTCCTGTTCCTCGTTGCCCGGGGCGAGGTGGGCGAGCCGCTGTCGGTGGCCTCCAGCAGCCTGCTGCGCTACCTGCCGTTGCTGCTGGTGCCGCCGGCGGTGGGGGTGATGGTGTACGCCCAGGCGATCTGGGCGGACTTCTGGGCGGTGGTCGGCGCGCTGGCGCTGTCGGTGTTCTTCTCGATGCTGTTCGTGGGCTGGCTGATGCAGCACCTGATCGACCGCAAGGCTCGCCAGGAGGATCGCCCATGAGCATCGATTGGCACGGCGCCTGGCAGGCCATTGCCCACCATCCGCTGTTCGGCGTCGGCCTGACGCTGGCGGCCTACCAGCTGTCCATCTCCCTGTACGAGAAGACCCGCCTGATGTTCCTGCAGCCGGTGCTGGTGTCCATGGCCCTGGTGATCGCGGTGCTGGTGCCCCTGGGCATCGGCTACGAGGAGTACCGCCAGAGCACCACGCTGCTGACGCTGTTGCTCGGGCCGGCGACCGTGGCGCTGGCGGTGCCGTTGTTCCTCAACCTCAAGCGCATCCGCCAGTTGTTCTGGCCGACGCTGATCACCCTGTCCATCGGTGGCCTGGTTGCTACGGTTATGGGTGTGGGCCTGGCCTGGGCCTTTGGTGCCGAGCACATGATGCTGATGACCATGGCGCCGAAGTCGGTGACCTCGCCCATCGCCATGCTGGTGGCCGAGCAGATCGGCGGCGTGGCGGCGCTGGCGGCGGTGTTCGTGCTGATCACCGGCGTCATCGGCGCGACCCTGGGGCCGGAGCTGCTGCGTCGTGTCGGCGTGCGCCATCCGGCGGCGCAGGGCATGACGCTGGGCATCACCGCCCACGCCGTGGGGACGGCGCGGGCGTTGCAGGAAGGCGAGGAATGCGGCGCCTTCGCGGCGCTGGCGATGAGCCTGATGGGTGTGGCCACTGCGGTGCTGTTGCCGCTGGCCGTTGCGATGGTCGTGTGAGGTCGTGTCGATGAATCTGCCGCTGTTTCCGCTCAATACCGTGCTCTTCCCCGGCTGCGCGCTCGACCTGCAGCTGTTCGAGGCGCGCTACCTGGACATGATCGGCCGCTGCATGAAGCAGGGCACCGGTTTCGGCGTGGTCTGCATCCTCGAGGGCGATGAGGTGGGCGAGGCGGCGAGCCGTTTCGCCGGCACGGGGTGCGAGGCGGTCATCCGTGATTTCCAGCAACTGCCCAACAGCCTGCTGGGTATCCGCGTGGAAGGCGGGCGCCGCTTCAGGGTGACCCGCGCCGAAGTCCGGCCGGACCAGCTCACGGTCGCCGACGTCGAATGGCTGGACGAGGCCGAGGAGCGCCCGCTGCTGCCCGAGCACGCCGACCTCGCCGCGTTGCTCAACGCCCTGGCCGAGCACCCGCTGGTGCAGGGGCTGGGCATGGGCGGGCTGTCCAATGGGCAGCAGGAGCTGGCCAACCAGTTGGCCTACCTGCTGCCGTTTTCCCTCAAGGAGAAGCTGGAGCTGCTCACGCTGGGCGACCCCGAGCAGCGACTGAGCCACCTGCAGGGGCTGCTGGACAAGCTGCAGGGCGACATGATCGCCTGAGCCGCCCGCCTCTCCTTTCCCGGGCTGAAGCCCAGGCTACCGGCTCCCGGTCACTTGTAGCGGTACATGGCCAGGGCTTCGGGCAGCGCCCAGGTGGCGATGCCGCCGAGCAGGGCGATGCAGGCCGGCAACACCAGCCACCAGACCCGCGCGCTCATCGCCGGCATCGGCTGGTCACGCTGCAGGATGGCCAGCCAGGCGGCGCAGATGCAGCCGGCCAGCAGGGCGCCGGCGAGGATGTCGGTGGGCCAGTGCACCCCCAGGTAGACCCGCGACAGGGCGATCGCCAGCGCCGGCAGGCACGCCAGCAGCAGCCAGGTCAGGCGCATGCGCGCGGGTTGCGAGCGCCCGGCCAGCACGCCCAGTACCAGGAAGAAGGCGAAGGCCGCCGAGCTGTGGCCGCTGGGGAAGCTGAAGGTGCTCAGTGGCTCGGCCAGCACCTCGGGGCGGGCGCGGGCGAAGAGTTGCTTGAGGCCTCCGTTGGCCAGTGCGGTGCACAGCAGGGTGGCGCCGGCGAACACCGCGTGGCGCCATTGCCGGGCCACCAGCAGCACGCCGGTGAGCAGTGCGCCGACGATCAGCTGGGTGCGGAAGTCGCCGAGGCGGGTGACCAGCACCATTAAACTGTCGAGGGTGTCGTTGCGCTGCTCCTGCACCAGCGCCATCAGGCCCTGGTCGAAGTCGTGCAGGTACGACCAGCCGAAGAACAGCCCCGCCAGCAGCACCAGGCTGAGGCCGGCGGCCAGGGGCGTCGCCCAGCGCTTCTCGCGCAGGCTGCCCTGCAGGATCAGCAGCAGCATCCCCAGCACCGCGACCACCACCACCCCGGCTTCTTTCCAGAAACCTTCCGGCAACGGCAGGCGGAAGGCGGCGCCGGTGGCCCAGCCGGGGAGCAGGTAGGCCACCGACCAGCCCGCCGCAGCGACCAGGCTCACCGCGATGAAGCGTGGCAACGGCATGTCGAGCATGCCGGCGACCATGGGCAGCATCGGCCGCAGCGGGCCGATATAGCGGCCCACCAGCAGGCTGGCGACGCCGTAGCGGTTGAAGTAGTTCTCCGCGCCCGCCAGCCATTCCGGGTGGTGGCGCAGGCCCGGCAGGCGGCGGATGTTCTGGTGGAAGCGGCGGCCCAGCCCATAGGAGATGGCATCGCCCAGCAGGCCGCCGAAGTAGCCCAGCAGCAGCGTTTCCCAGAGCCCCAGCGCGCCGCTGCCGGCCAGGGCGGCCACGGCGAACAGCAGCACGGTGCCGGGCACGATGATCCCGGCGATGGCCAGGCATTCGACGCAGGCGATGATGAAGATGGCCAGGCCCAGCCACTGGGGGTGGGCGCCGAGCCAGGTGGTGACGGCGTCGAGCCATTCGCTCATGGGGTCGTTCCTTCGATCAGGTGATAGTGCTGCCCTTCGACCTGCCCACGGCGCAAAGGGTTGCGTGTGCAGTGCCGTGCATAGCCGGCGTCGACGAAGCGGTAGGGCAGGTGCTCGTCGCGGCCGTGGGGAATGCCCAGGCGGGTGGTCTGGATGATCTGTGCGGGGCGCTCGCCAACGTCCTCGACGAACAGCCGCGCCAGGTCGAAGCGCTGTGCGTCCCACTCCTTGACGCGCAGGGCGAGCGCCTTGCACAGCAGGGTCTGGCCGGCGCAGAGGCGCTCCGGCGGGCGGGGGATACCGTTGGCGTCGGGGTTGTTGCGCTGCATGGCGAGCAGCGCCTCGGGGCCGCAGATCGCGTCCTGCCAGGGATGGGCGGACTTGATCAGCACGGCGTTGCCGGGGCCCTGGGCGCTGAAGTTCAGCGAGTCGCCGCCGCGTGCGTAGTACATATAGATGTGGCCGCCATCGAGGAACAGCGCCCGGCGCTTCTCGGTGTAGCCGAGGGAAGCGTGGCTGCCCTTTTCGGCGCAGTAATAGGCTTCCGTCTCGATGATGCGGGCCGACAGCCAGTGCCCGTCGACCCGGTGGCGGATCACCTTGCCGAGCAGTTCGCGGGCCAGCAGTTGGGCGTCACGATCGAAGAAACCATCGCCCAGCGGGCGGGCGCCCGGCCAGGGCAAACTTAGGGTGGGAACGGTCGGCATGGGCTGTCTTGGGCGTCCTCGGCGGCTTAGGCTGGCGATTATACGTAAGCCTCGCCGGCCGGCAGCTGAACGGCTGGATGGGAAATACCAAGAAAAACAATAACGAGTCCTGCCATGTCCAGAGCCGCCCGGGCCGACAGCGCCCACATCACGCCGAGCGCCCACTACACCGGCTACGTCTGGTACCGCCACCGCCTGGCCGATCCGGCGTTCGCCACTTCCTTCGGGCGCTGGGTGCATGGCTTGCTCAGCCCCATCACCTGGGGTGCGCGCGTGGGCTTCGGCCTGGACATCGAGAGTTTCCTGCTGCAACGCCATTTGCTGATCGACGCCCGCCTCGACGCGGCCATCGGCAACGGTACACCGCAGGTGGTGGAGATCGCCTGCGGCCTGTCGCCCCGGGGGCGGCGCTTCTGCGAGCGTTACCCGGAGCTGCGCTACCTGGAGGCCGACCTGCCACCCATGGCCGCGCGCAAGCGCTTGCTGCTGCACAGCGAGGGCTGGCTCAACAGCCGCCATCAGGTGCGCGCGGTGGACATCCTCGCGGGTGAGGGTGGGCAGGGGCTGGAGGCGTTGTTCGCCGGGCTGGACCGGCAGCGACCGGTGGTGGTGATCACCGAGGGGCTGGTGAACTACTTCGAACTACCGGTGATCGAGGACTTCTGGCGGCGCCTGGCCGACCAGCTGCGCGCCTTTCCCGTCGCCACCTACCTCACCGACCTCTATCCCGACCTGCGCGAGCATCCGCGCTACCGCCAGCTGCGCTGGGGCGTGGACCTGGTCGGCCGCTTCACCCGCGGCAACTACCCGCTGCACTACCGCGACAGCGCCGCCATCATCGAGGGCTTCAACCGCTGCGGCTTCCCCCGGGTGCAGGTGCTGGATCCGCAGGTGGACGGCGCCGACCTGGGGTTGCGCATGGGGCGCTGGCCCACCCTGGTCCGCGTCGTCGAAGCTTCCATATGAAACTACCTGCGTTGCCATCGCGGCGTTAAAAACAGGCTCGAGGTGCTCATTTACAGCACGTAAACTCCGCCCTCTCGCCTGTTTTTGCCTTGCGCTGGCTGCCTCGCCTACGTTTCAGGGCTTGAGTGGCAAGGGGCAAGGGGCAAGCCACAAGTGACAAGCCAGAAGCCAAAGCCAAAAGCTTCAAGAAAACTCCTGACTTCCAGCTTCCAGCTTTCAGGCCGCTGCCGCCGCCATCTGCCAGGGCCCGACCTGGGCGGCGAGGGCGGTGCTGGCCTGGGCGTCGACATGGGTGAAGACCAGCGACAGCGTGTCGCCCTGGCGGCGCAGGGGCAGCAGATCCAGCGCTGGCAGGTCGCCGGCGCGCAGGCTCCAGCCCCGGGTGGGGAGGGTGGCCGGCAGATTGCCGTGCAGCAGGCCGCCGAAGAAGCCCAGCTCGCTCACTTCCACGCTTAGCTCTCCCAGTTCCGGGTGGAACAGGTGGCCGTTGCGGTCGAGCGGGGCGAGGCGGGGTTCCTGGCGCTTTTCCAGGCTGCCGAGCATGCCGCGCGCCAGGCGGGCGGAGCCGGGGGCCAGTTGCGGCAGTGGGCGGCCCTCGAAGAAGGGGACGTAGAGGCGCGAGCAGGCGTCGCGGCGTTCGAACTGGGCCAGGTGATCGCCGTTCTCGATCAGTGCGCAGTCGGCGTCGGCGCAGGCGGCAGCGAACTGCGCGTGCTCCCAGGGTTGGGTGAAGTGGTCGTATTCGCCGGCCAGCACCAGGGTCGGGCAGGCCGGGTGCCGGGCGAAGCCGCCGAAGTCCAGCAGCCGCCGGCTGTTCTGCCGGTAGCGCTCCTGCTCCACCGGTGACAGGCGCTGCAACTGGCGCAGCATGGCCTTGCGGAAGCCCGGGGTGATGCCGGTGGCACCCAGGCGCAGGGGGTTGATCAGGCCGATCAGCACGCCCTGGGCGAAGGCCGCGAGGTTGCCTTCGGCGAGCATCAGCAGGCCTTCCTCCAGCAACGCGCGGGCGCCGTCGCGGCCGAAGGCGGTGATGCCGGCCAGCAGCAGGCGCTCGCAACGGTGCGGGTGGCGGCTGGCGAACAGCGCGGCCAGGGCCGAGCCGTAGGACAGGCCGATGGGCATCAGGGGGGGCAGGGCCAGCTCCTCGGCGAAGTCGGCGATCAGGTCGGCGAGCTGCTCCAGCCCCAACTCGGGAGCCAGCTGCAGGTTGCCGCCCTGGCCTGGCAGGTCGAGGAGGATCACCGGGTGTTCGTCCAGCAGCTCCTCCACCTCGGCGGCGAAGGAGCGGAAGCTCTGGAACGCACCGCCGAGCATGAGCACGGGTGGGCGGGTGTCCTCGGGGTGGCGGGACCAGGCCTGGTAGTGCAGGCACCAGGGGCCGATGTGGAGCCTCTCGGGGGGCGAGGCGAGCAGGTCTGCGCTGTATCCGGTGCGATAGTGCATGGCGATCCTCCGGCGCTCGGGCGCCTTCTTGTTGTTCTCGCCGCGAGTCGGGGCGCGGTGGCACGAGCTCAAGGTAAACATCGGTGACGATTTTGTTTACCCAACCTTCGGGCGGCACAAGGCCAGTATTTTCCGCCGGGTGTCACCGTATCCCCTGCAAGCGCGGGCCCTGGCGGCTGCGGCGGTGCCGCGCCGGCACCGCGTGACGTGCTGTCTACCATCCGCCCGGCGCCGCTGGGCGTGGCGGGGCGCGCGGGCTATAATCGCCCACTTTTCCCAACTGCCAGACCGCCGAGACCATGACCGAGTCCGTTCTCGATTACATGACCCGCCTGGGCCGCGCCGCGCGCGCCGCCTCGCGCGTGGCCGCCCGTGCCAGCACCGCGCAGAAGAACCGCGCCCTGCTGGCCGCCGCCGATGCACTGGACGCCGCTCGCGCCGAGCTGTCCGCCGCCAACGAGCAGGACCTGGCCAATGGCCGGGCCAACGGCCTGGAGCCCGCCATGCTGGATCGCCTGGCGCTCACCCCGGCACGCATCGACGACATGATCGAGGGCCTGCGCCAGGTGGCCACCCTGCCGGACCCGATCGGCGAGATCCGCGACATGCGCTACCTGCCTTCGGGCATCCAGGTGGGCAAGATGCGCGTGCCGCTGGGCGTGATCGGCATCATCTACGAGTCGCGCCCGAACGTGACCATAGACGCCGCCAGCCTGTGCCTGAAGTCCGGCAACGCCACCATCCTGCGGGGCGGCTCGGAGGCCATCCATTCCAACCAGGCCATCGCCGCCTGCATCCAGAAGGGCCTGGCCGACGCCGGCCTGCCGGCCGAACTGGTGCAGGTGGTCGAGACCACCGACCGCGCCGCCGTGGGCGCGCTGATCAGCATGCCGGAGTTCGTCGACGTGATAGTCCCGCGCGGCGGCAAGGGCCTGATCGAACGCATCAGCCGCGAGGCCAAGGTGCCGGTGATCAAGCACCTGGACGGTATCTGCCATGTCTACATCGACATCGCCGCCGACCTGGACAAGGCGATCCGCGTCGCCGACAACGCCAAGACCCAGCGCTACGCACCCTGCAACACCATGGAGACGCTGCTGGTGCATGCCGGCATCGCCGAGCGCGTGCTGCCGCCGCTGGCCGCCATCTACCGCGACAAGCAGGTGGAGCTGCGTGGCGATGCCGCCACCCGCGCGCTGCTGGGCGGCGACGTGCTGGAGGCGACCGAGGAAGACTGGCGCACCGAGTACAACGCGCCGATCCTGTCGATCCGCATCGTCGCGGGCCTGGATGAGGCGATCGAGCACATCAACGCCTACGGCTCGCAGCACACCGACGCGATCATCACCGAGAACTTCAGCGACGCCCGCCGTTTCCTCACCGAGGTGGATTCCGCCTCGGTGATGGTCAATGCCTCGACGCGCTTCGCCGATGGCTTCGAGTACGGCCTGGGCGCGGAGATCGGCATCTCCACCGACAAGCTGCACGCCCGCGGGCCGGTCGGCCTGGAGGGCCTGACCAGCGAGAAATACGTGGTCTTCGGCGACGGTCACGTGCGCACCTGATGGGCAAACGCATCGGTCTGTTCGGCGGTACCTTCGATCCTGTGCACATCGGCCACTTACGTGGTGCGCTGGAGGTCGCCGAGCTGATGGGGTTCGACGAGTTGCGCCTGATCCCCAGCGCCAGGCCGCCGCACCGCGAGACGCCGCAGGTGTCCGCGGCCGATCGCCTGGAAATGGTCCAGCGCGCGGTGGCGGACCTGCCGCCGCTGGTGGTGGACGATCGTGAGCTCAAGCGCGACCGGCCGTCCTGGACCATCGACACCCTGGAGTCGCTGCACGCCGAACTCGGCGCCGACGACTCGCTGTACCTGCTGCTGGGCTGGGATGCCTTCTGCGGCCTGCCGGGCTGGCACCGTTGGGAGGAGCTGCTGGAGCACTGCCACATCCTGGTGCTGCAACGGCCGGACGCCGACAGTGAACCACCGGAAGCCCTGCGCGACCTGCTGGCGGCGCGCAGCATCGCCGATCCCCTGGCCCTGGCCGGGCGGGGCGGACAGATTTCCTTTGTATGGCAGGCGCCGCTGGCGGTTTCCGCCACGCAGATCCGCCAGCTGCTGGCCACCGGGCGCTCGGTACGCTTCCTCGTACCCGACGCGGTGCTGGCCTATATCCATGAGCACGGCCTGTACCGTGCGACGAACTGATTGATCGAGGTAGAAGAACCGATGCAAAACGAAGAACTGGTCAAGGTCGCCATCGCGGCCCTGGAAGACATGAAGGCCCAGGACATCACCACCATCGATGTGCGCGGCAAGACCAGCGTCACCGACTTCATGGTGATCGCCAGCGGCACCTCCAGCCGCCACGTCAAGTCGATCGCCGACAACGTGCTGGAGAAGGTCAAGGAACAGGGCCAGCGCCCGCTGGGCAGCGAAGGCCTGGACAGCGGCGAGTGGGCCCTGCTGGACCTGGGCGATGTGGTCGTGCACGTGATGCAGGTCGCCACCCGCCAGTTCTACGACCTCGAGCGCCTGTGGCAGGGTGCCGAGCAGAGCCGCGCCCAGCATCCCCAGGAATAACGGAGCACCGCTTTGCGTCTGCGTCTGATCGCCGTCGGCTCGCGCATGCCCCGCTGGGTGGAGGAGGGCTGGCACGAGTACGCCAAGCGCCTGCCTGCCGAGCTTTCCCTGGAGCTGGTGGAGATACCCCTGACCACGCGCGGCAAGAATGCCGACGTGGCACGGATGATCCGCCAGGAAGGGGAGGCGATGCTGGCCAAGGTGCAGCCCGGGGAACGCATCGTCACCCTGGAAGTCGAAGGCCGCGCCTGGAGCACCGAGCAACTGGCAGTGGAACTGGACCGCTGGCGCCTCGACGCGCGCACCGTGAACCTCATGGTCGGCGGCCCGGAAGGGCTGGCACCGGAGGTCTGCGCGCGCAGCGAACAGCGCTGGTCGCTGTCGCCGCTGACCCTGCCGCACCCGCTGGTGCGGATCCTGGTGGGCGAACAGATCTATCGAGCCTGGACCGTGCTGTCCGGCCACCCCTATCACAAGTAAGCCGTACCGATGCCGCAGCCGATCCGCCTGAAAGACCACGAGAAGGATGCCCGCCTGGTGCGTCGTCGCGTCGTCGTCGGCGCGGTGCTGGTGCTGTTGCTGACCTGCGTGCTGATCGCCCGCCTCTATTACCTGCAGGTGATCCAGTACGAGTACCACTCGACGCTTTCCGAGAACAACCGCGTCCACGTCCAGCCGATCCCGCCGACCCGTGGCCTGATCTACGACCGCAACGGGCTGATCATCGCCGACAACCGCCCGAGCTTCAGCCTGACGGTGACCCGTGAGCGCGCCGGCGACTGGGAGCAGACGCTGGATGTGATAGTCGAAGCGCTGCAGTTGACGCCGGATGACCGCGCGCTGTTCGAAAAGCGCATGAAGCAGGGGCGCCGCCCGTTCGAGCCGGTGCCCATCCTCTTCGAGCTGTCGGAGGAGCAGATCGCCCGCGTGGCGGTGAACCAGTTCCGCCTGCCGGGCGTGGAGGTGGTCGCGCAACTGGTGCGCCACTACCCGCAGGGTGCGCACTTCGCCCATTCGGTGGGCTACGTCGGGCGCATCAACGAGAAGGAGCTCAAGGAGCTCGACCCGATCAACTACAGCGGCACCCACCACATCGGCAAGACCGGCATCGAGCGCTTCTACGAGGACACGCTGCACGGCGAGGTGGGTTACGAGGAAGTCGAGACCAACGCCCGTGGCCGTGTGCTGCGGGTGCTCAAGCGCACCGATCCGAAGCCGGGCAAGGACCTGGTGCTGACCATCGATACGCGCCTGCAGGAGGCGGCGGAAGCGGCCCTTGGCGGGCGCCGGGGCGCCATCGTGGCCATCGAGCCGTCCAGCGGCGATGTGCTGGCGATGGTCAGCCAGCCGAGCTTCGATCCCAACCCCTTCGTCACCGGCATCAGCTTCAAGCAGTACGCCGAGCTGCGCGACTCCATCGACCGGCCGCTGTACAACCGCGTGCTGCGCGGGCTCTATCCGCCGGGGTCGACGGTCAAGCCGATGGTGGCGGTCTCCGGGCTGGAGGCCGGCGTGGTCACCCCCGAGTCGCGGGTGTTCGACCCGGGCTTCTACCAACTGCCCAACTACGATCACAAGTACCGCAACTGGAACCGCACCGGTGATGGCTGGGTGAGCCTGGAGACCGCGATCATGCGGTCCAACGACACCTACTTCTACGACCTTGCCCACAAGATGGGCATCGACCGCCTGCATGCTTCCATGAGCCGCTTCGGCTTCGGCCAGAAGGTGGCCCTGGACATGTTCGAGGAGACCACCGGGCTGATGCCGTCGCGCGACTGGAAGCGCGCCCGCTACCGCCAGGCCTGGTACCCGGGCGAGACGCTGATCCTCGGCATCGGCCAGGGCTACATGCAGGCCACGCCGCTGCAACTGGCCCAGGCCACCGCGCTGATGGCGAGCCGGGGCAAGTGGATCCGCCCGCACCTGGCCAAGACCATCGAGGGCAAGGCTCCTGAAGATCCGAACCCGATGCCGGACATCACGCTGCGCGACCCGAAGTTCTGGGACTACGCGCGCTCCGGCATGGAGCAGGTGATGCACGGCGCGCGGGGCACCGCTCGCAAGGTCGGCGATACCTCGGTCTACCGCATCGCCGGCAAGTCCGGTACCGCGCAGGTGGTGGCGATCAAGCAGGGCGAGAAGTACGACCGCTCGAAGGTCCAGGAACGCCACCGCGACCACGCGCTGTTCATCGGCTTCGCCCCGGCCGACAACCCGAAGATCGCCGTCGCGGTGATGGTGGAGAACGGTGAATCCGGCTCCGGTGTCGCCGCGCCCGTGGTCAAGCAGGTGATGGACGCCTGGCTGCTGGGCCCCGATGGGCAGCTCAAGCCCGAGTTCCAGTCGCCGCAGGCGCCCCTGACCGCCGAGAAGAGCCCGAGCCGATGAACAGCAACTTCGACCGCACCCTGTCCAACGAGGACGTGATGCGCCGCCGCGCCAGCCTGCTGCAGCGCCTGCACATCGATGGCCAGTTGCTGCTGCTCCTGCTGGTGCTGGCCGCCGGCAGCCTGTTCGTCCTCTATTCGGCCAGTGGCAAGCACTGGGACCTGCTGATGAAGCAGGCGTCGTCCTTCGGCCTGGGGCTGGTGGCGATGGTGGTGATCGCCCAGTTCGAACCGCGCTTCCTCGCCCGCTGGGTGCCCCTGGGCTACGTCGGCGGCGTGGCGCTGCTGATCGTGGTCGACATCATGGGCCACAACGCCATGGGCGCCACCCGCTGGATCAATATCCCCGGGGTGATCCGCTTCCAGCCCGCGGAGTTCATGAAGATCCTCATGCCGGCGACCATCGCCTGGTACCTGTCCAAGCGAACGCTGCCCCCCAAGCTCAAGCATGTGGTGGTGAGCCTGGCGCTGATCGTGGTGCCCTTCATCCTGGTGGTGCGCCAGCCGGACCTCGGCACCGCGCTGCTGATCCTCGCCTCGGGGGCGTTCGTGCTGTTCATGGCCGGGCTGCAGTGGCGCTGGATACTCGGCGCGGTCACGGCGGTGGTGCCGATCGCGGTGGGGATGTGGTTCTTCGTCATGCACGACTACCAGAAGCAGCGCGTGCTGACCTTCCTCGACCCGGAAAGCGACCCGCTGGGCACCGGCTGGAACATCATCCAGTCGAAGGCGGCGATCGGCTCGGGCGGGGTATTCGGCAAGGGCTGGCTGCTGGGCACCCAGTCGCACCTGGATTTTTTGCCCGAAAGCCACACGGACTTTATCATTGCCGTCCTCGGCGAAGAGTTCGGCCTGGTCGGCGTGTGCATCCTGCTGCTGGTCTACATGCTGCTGATCGGTCGCGGCCTGGTCATCACCGCCCAGGCACAGACCCTGTTCGGCAAGTTGCTGGCGGGCAGCCTGACCATGACCTTCTTCGTCTACGTGTTCGTCAACATCGGCATGGTCAGTGGCCTGCTGCCGGTGGTGGGAGTGCCCCTTCCCTTCATTAGCTACGGCGGAACTTCGCTGGTTACGCTGCTGTCAGGGTTTGGGGTTTTGATGGCCATCCATACCCATCGCAAGTGGATCGCCCAGGTTTGATACGAGTGAATAATTTGAAAAGACTGCGCAGCTGGATGGTGCGGGGGACCCTGGGTCTCGGCGGCGTGCTGGGAGCCGCCGCGCCGGCCCTGGCGGGGGACTACGAAGGCAGCCCGCAGGTCGCCGAGTTCGTTGCGGAGATGACCCGCGACTACGGCTTCGCCGGGGAGCAGCTGGTCAGCCTGTTCCGCGAGGTGGAACGCAAGCAGGCGATCCTCGACGCGATTTCGCGGCCGGCCGAACGGGTCAAGCCGTGGAAGGAATACCGCCCGATCTTCATCACCGATGCGCGCATCCAGAAAGGCGTGGCGTTCTGGAACCAGCACGCCGACGCCCTGGCCCGTGCCGAGAAAGAGTACGGCGTGCCGGCCCAGGTGATAGTCGCCATCATCGGCGTCGAGACGTTCTATGGCGGCAACACCGGCAGCTACCGGGTGATCGATGCCCTGTCGACCCTGGGCTTCGACTACCCGCCACGTGCCGAATTCTTCCGCAAGCAGTTGAAGGAGTTCCTCCTGCTGGCACGCGAGGAGCAGGTCGACCCGCTCACCCTGAAGGGCTCCTACGCCGGCGCCATGGGGCTGCCGCAGTTCATGCCCAGCAGCTTCCGCGCCTATGCGGTGGACTTCGACGGCGACGGCCACATCGATATCTGGACCAACCCGGTGGACGCCATCGGCAGCGTCGCCAGCTACTTCAAGCGTCATGGCTGGGTGGCCGGCGAGCCGGTGGTCAGCCGCGCCCAGGTACGTGGCGAGAATGCCGAGCAGGGCCTCACCGAAGGCCTGGACCCGGTGAAGAATGTCGGCGAACTGCGTGCCCTGGGCTGGGCAAGCGGGGATGCCTTGCGCGATGATCTCGCCGTCACGGCCTTCAGGCTGGATGGTGCGGACGGCATGGAGTACTGGATGGGCCTGCCCAACTTCTACGTGATCACCCGCTACAATCGCAGCGTGATGTATTCCATGGCGGTGCATCAGCTTTCAGAATCCTTGGTCAATGCGCGGGGCGGGCGTTAACACATGCGGCAGATGCCGATCAGATTCGCTGCTTACGGTGCCCTGGTGCTGCTGCTTGCCAGCTGCTCCAGCAGCCGTTCCCCGCAGCCGGTACAACAAGGCGGGCCGATCTCCGGTCCTGGCGACTACTCGCGTCCGCACAAGGACGGCGCGCCCTGGTGGGACGTCGACGTCTCGCGGATCCCCGACGCGGTGCCGATGCCGCACTACGGCTCGATCAAGGCCAACCCCTATACGGTGCTGGGCAAGACCTACTACCCGATGAGCGATGCGCGCCGCTACCAGGCCACCGGCACCGCCTCCTGGTACGGCACCAAGTTCCACGGGCAGGCCACCGCCAACGGCGAGGCCTACGACCTCTACGGCATGACCGCCGCGCACAAGACCCTGCCGCTGCCGAGCTACGTCAAGGTGACCAACCTGGACAACGGCCGCACGGTGATCCTGCGCGTGAACGACCGTGGCCCGTTCTACTCCGACCGCATCATCGACCTGTCCTTCGCCGCCGCGAAGAAGCTCGGCTACGCCGAGACCGGCACCGCGCGGGTCAAGGTCGAGGGCATCGACCCCAACGAGTGGTGGGCCGCCCAGGGCCGCCCGGTGCCGATGGTGCTGGCGCAGCCGCAGCAGGTGGCCAAGCCCCAGCCGGCGCCCGCGCCCGTGCAGGTCGCCAGCGCACCGGTCGAGCAGTACACCCCGCCGCCCGCGCAGCACGCGGCCGCCGTGCTGCCCGTGCAGATCGACGCAAAAAAAAACGGTTCACTCGGAGCCTCTGGCCTGTATCTCCAGGTGGGCGCCTTCGCCAATCCGGACGCTGCGGAGCTCCTCAAGGACAAGCTGAGCGGGATGGTGAGTGCCCCGGTATTCATCAGCTCGGTCGTGCGCAATCAGCAGATCCTGCACCGGGTTCGCCTGGGGCCGATCGACACGCAGGGTGAAGCGCAGCAATTGCAGGACAGCGTTCGCCTGGCCAACCTCGGCCAGCCGACCCTGGTGAAGCCGGACTGACGGCTTCGTTCTTAGCCCGCGAGGGCCTGTTAGACCATTAGCAACTTCAGAGAGACGGATGAACATCATCAGCTTTGCGAAACGCCTTCTACTGCCAGCAGTCCTGATCATCGCCTCGCCGGTCGCCCTGGCCGCCGAGCAGATCGTCCCGTCGCCGCCGCAACTGGCTGCCAAGGCCTATGTGCTGATGGATGCCGCCAGTGGCCAGGTCCTGGTCGAGAACAATGGTGACGAGCGCCTGCCGCCCGCGAGCCTGACCAAGCTGATGACCGCGTACATCGCCACCCTGGAGATCCGCAAGGGCCAGATCGGCGAGAACGACCCGGTGACCATCAGCGAGCACGCCTGGCGCACCGGCGGTTCGCGCATGTTCGTCCAGGTCAACACCCAGGTGTCCCTGAGCGACCTGCTGCACGGCATCATCATCCAGTCCGGCAACGATGCCAGCGTCGCCGTGGCCGAGCACATCGCCGGCAGCGAAGATGCCTTCGCCGACATGATGAACACCACTGCCGAGAAGCTCGGCATGACCGGCAGCCACTTCATGAACGCCACCGGCCTGCCCAACCCGGAGCACTACTCCACCGCGCACGACATGGCCCGCCTGGCCCGCGCGATCATCTACGAGGACCCGGCGCACTACGCCATCTACTCGCAGAAGGAGTTCTTCTGGAACAACATCAAGCAGCCCAACCGCAACCTGCTGCTGTGGCGCGACAAGACCGTCGACGGCCTGAAGACCGGTCACACCGAGGAAGCCGGCTTCTGCCTGGTGGCCTCCGCCGTGCGTGACAACCAGCGTCTGATCGCCGTGGTGTTCGGCACCAACAGCGAGCAGGCCCGTGCCGCCGAGACCCAGAAGCTGCTGACCTACGGTTTCCGTTTCTTCGAGACCAAGACCTTCTACCAGAAGGGCGCCGAGCTGGCCAAAGCCCAGGTCTGGAAGGGCGCGTCCCGCGAAGTGAAGGCCGGCCTGGCCAGCGACCTGACCATGACCCTGCCCAAGGGCCAGCTGCAGAAACTGCAGGCGGCCATGACCCTGTCCCCGCAGCTGGTCGCGCCCATCAAGCAGGGCGATGTGATCGGCAAGGTCGAGGTCAAGCTGGACGACAAGGTGGTGCACAGCGCCGACCTGGTCGCCCTGGAGGCCGTCGAAGAAGGTGGCTTCTTCCGCCGCCTGTGGGATAGCATCCGCCTGTTCTTCTTCGGCCTGTTCAACTGAGCCGAGCCGTACCAACCGACCTACTGAGCCGACGCCCCGCACCCCACCCGGGTGGCGGGGCGTCCGCATCGCGGGCCACGAGTCCGCCGCCGCCATGACCGACGAAACCGACGTACAAGCCCCGAAAATCGAATTCCCCTGCGAGCGCTACCCGATCAAGGTGATCGGCGATGCCGGCGAGGGCTTCTCCGACCTGGTCGTCGAGATCATCCAGCGCCATGCGCCGGACCTCGACGTCACCACCCTGGTGGCACGCGACAGCCGCAACGGCCGCTTCCTCTCCGTGCAGGTACTGATCACCGCCACCAGCGTCGACCAGTTGCAGGCGATTCACGTCGACCTGCGTGCTACCGGCCGCGTGCACATGGTGCTCTAGTGGCGCCCGAGCTCATCGTCCGTCACCTGGGGTTGGCCGAATACCTGCCGACCCTGGAGGCGATGCGCCGGCTCACCGCCGAGCGCGACGACAGCACCCCCGATGAAATCTGGCTGCTGCAGCACCCCCGGGTATTCACCCAGGGGCAGGCCGGCAAGGCCGAGCACCTGCTGGCGCCGGGTGACATCCCGGTGGTGCAGGTCGATCGTGGCGGCCAGGTGACCTACCACGGCCCCGGCCAGCTGGTGGGCTACCTGATGCTCGACCTGCGCCGCCTGGGCCTGGGTGTGCGTGAGCTGGTAACCACCATGGAGCAGAGCCTGGTCGATGTGCTGGCCGGTTATGGCATCGAGGCCGCGCCCAAGGCGGATGCCCCCGGCGTCTATGTCGCGGGCGACAAGATCGCCTCGCTGGGGCTGCGGGTCAGCCGCGGCTGCTCCTTCCATGGCCTGGCACTCAACGTGGACATGGACATGTCGCCCTTCCAGCGCATCAATCCCTGCGGCTACGCTGGGCTGAAGATGGTGCAGCTCCGTGAGCTGCTCGATTCGCCGCCGTCGTTCGACGAGGTGGCGCAGCGGCTGGAGCGCGTCCTGCGCGACCGGCTCTACCCGCGCTAGGCAGATACGAAAAAGGCGCCCGGTGGGCGCCTTTTTTCGAAGTCCTGATTTCCCTTCATCGCACTCCACCCCGGTTTCCCGGGGCGGCCTTGCCGTGGCCGTTCAACCCAGGTTGAGGGCGGGAATGAGGCTGGTGTCCTGGGGCTGGCCCGGCACCGGGACCGGCGCGGCGAGGCCCAGGTTGTTCTTCTCGAACACGCGGTCGGCGCGGTAGCTGGAACGTACCAGCGGGCCGGCGGCGACTTCCATGAAGCCCTTCTCCAGGCCGATGTCGCGGAAACGGTTGAACTCCTCGGGGCTGACCCAGCGCTGGACCTTGAGGTGGTTGCGGGTCGGTTGCAGGTACTGGCCGAGGGTGAGGATGTCGACGCCGATGGCGCGCAGGTCGTCCATGGCCTCGATGACTTCCTCGTCGGTCTCGCCCAGGCCGAGCATCAGGCTGGTCTTGGTCAGCACGGACGGGCGGTGGCGCTTGGCGTGCGCCAGGGCGTTCAGGGTCTTCTCGTAGCCGGCGCGGGGGTCGCGTACCTCATGGGTCAGGCGCTTGACCGTCTCGACGTTCTGCGCAAACACCTCGAGGCCCGAGTCGACCACGCGCTCGATGGCCTGGAGGTCGCCGTCGAAATCGGGCGTCAGGGCCTCCACCACCACATTGGGGGTACGTTCCTTGATGGCGCGCACGCAGGCCGCGTAGTGGCTGGCGCCCCCGTCGTCCAGGTCGTCGCGGTCCACCGAGGTCAGCACGATGTAGCGCAGCGCCATCAGCTCGACGGACTTGGCGGTGTTCTGCGGCTCTTCCTGGTCCAGCCAGCCATTGGGGTTGCCGGTGTCCACGGCGCAGAAGCGGCAGGCGCGGGTGCACACCGAGCCCATCAACATGATGGTGGCGGTGCCGTTGGACCAGCACTCGCCCATGTTCGGGCAATGGGATTCCTGGCACACGGTGCTCAGGCGGTGCTCGCCGACGTTGCGCTTGACCGCCTCGAAACGGCTGCCGCCGGGAGCCTTCACCCGCAGCCAGCTGGGCTTGGGTTCGAATACCTGGGGTTCGGCCGAGGCGCGGCGCTTCTGGCCATCCTTGATCGCCGTGATGCCCTGGGCATTACGGAACTTCTCGCCACTGGCGACGGGTTTGGACGGGGCTGAATCGGACATCGGAACTGGCTCCGCTAGAGGCTCAGTTGGCTGCCACGGGGGCAAAAAAGGGGTGGCGCAGTGTAACACAGCGGCCGGTCTCGGCTGGAGCGAAATGACCGGATGGTCAACTGCCCGCCTGTACGGTCTGCGGGG
Organism: Pseudomonas sp. No.21; assembly: GCF_054558415.1. Lineage (NCBI taxonomy): Bacteria > Pseudomonadati > Pseudomonadota > Gammaproteobacteria > Pseudomonadales > Pseudomonadaceae > Pseudomonas > Pseudomonas sp. No.21. Next base: position 39,844 of record NZ_BAAJNO010000018.1, on the reverse strand, counting down.
CTCCCGGCCGGGGCCGGGCGGCCCGTTGCGCCGTTCAGGCGGGGCGCTTCAGCGCGCGCTGCGCAACTGCTCGAGCAACTGCTGGTTGGGGTAGCCGTCGGCCGGCCAGCCGAGCTGCTGCTGGTAGCCACGGATTGCCTTGCGGGTGTTGGCACCGATGATGCCGTCGGCGGCACCGGGGTTGTAGCCGCCGCTGGCCAGGGCCTCCTGCAGTTCGATGCGCTCGGTGCGGCTCAGGGGTTTGTCGCCCTTGGGCCAGGTACCGGCGATCAGCCCCTGGCCGTCGAAACGCTGGGACAGCAGGCCGATGGCCAGGGCATAGGAAGACGAGTTGTTGTACTTGAGGATGGCGCGGAAGTTGTCCAGTACCAGGAAGGCCGGGCCACGGTAGCCGGCGGGCAGCAGCAGGTAGCCGCGCTCCTGGGCCAGGTGCGCGGGCAGCGGTACGCGTACGCCCAGCGCCTGCCACTCGGCCACGGTCTTGCGGGTGTCGGTGTCGGCCTGGGCATAGTCGAAGCCGGCTGGCAGCTTCACCTCGGCGCCCCAGGGCTTGCCCTTCTGCCAGCCCGAGGCCTGCAGGTAGTGGGCGGTGGAGGCCAGGGCGTCGGCGGTGGAGTTCCAGATGTCGCGGCGGCCGTCGCCGTCGAAGTCCACCGCATGGGTGTTGTAGGTGGTGGGGATGAACTGGGTCTGGCCCATGGCGCCGGCCCAGGAGCCACGCATGCCGGCAGGCTTGATGTCGCCGTGCTGGATGATCTCCAGGGCGGCGATCAGCTGGGCGTGGGCGAAGGCCGGGCGGCGGCCTTCGTAGGCCAGGGTGGCGAGGGAGCGGATCACCGACTTGTCGCCCATGAACTGGCCGAAGCTGCTTTCCATGCCCCAGACGGCCACCAGGGTCTGGCGGTCGACGGCGTAGCGCTGCTCGATGGCGTCGAGTATCCGCGCGTGTTCCGCCAGCAGGGCCTGGCCCTTGCGGACGCGGTATGGCGACATGGCCCCTTCGAGGTATTCCCAGACCGGCCGGGTGAATTCGGGCTGGCTCTGGTCGGCGCTGACCACGGCGGGGTCCGGTTCTACGCCCTGGAAGGCCTGGTCGAAAATGGTGGCGCGGATGCCGGCGGCCAGTGCTTCCTGGCGGAAGCGGGCGCGCCATTGCTCGAAGGTCTCCTCGGGCAGCACTTCGGGTGCGACCGGCGGCTGGGCGGGAGAGGCTTGGGCGGCGGATTGCGCCGGGGCAGCGGCCAGGGGAGCGGAGCTATTCGGGGTATCGGCGCAGGCGCTGAGGACTGCGAGGGTGGTGGCCACTGCCAGGCTGCGGAGAATCAGGCCGGGTACGGGGGCGAGGAGCATGGGGCGGTCTCGACAGCTGCAAAAACAAGCCGCGACCTTAACACGGATGACCCTTTTCAGGCGGCCAGAAGCGAAGAAGCCTCCCAGTTACGGGAGGCTTCGCGGCGGTAGCTGCCTTTGCCTTTCAGTGGCTGTTCCTGGCGGCTGCGGAACAGGGGCTGGGCGACGATGCTCTTCGCCTTGTTGGGTTTCTTGCGTTGCTTGGCCATGGCCGACTCTCCACTGGGCGCCTGCGGGGTTGCAGGCGCGCGCATCTTGCTCCCGCGTGCGGGCGATGTCCAGTGTCAGGCGGCGGGGATGGGCAGGCGCTGGCCGGCGAGGCTGAGCGCGAGGTGTGCGAGGCCGATCCAGGGGTCGCCGGGGGCCTGGCCCTTGATCTGCGCGTCGATGCGCTGGGCATCGCTGAGCAGTTGGTTCCAGCGCGAGGCAGGGTGGCGTTGCAGGGCACGGCTGACCAGGGGGCGGCGCTTGTCCCACACCGGCGGGCGGGCGGAGGCGAAGGCTTTCTCCAGCGGCACGCCCTGGGCGTACTGCTGGGCGATGCCGGCCAGCTGGCGCAGTTCTCGGGCCAGGGCCCAGAGGATCACCGGGGTTTCCACGCCTTCGCCGCGCAGGCCTTCGAGGGTGCGCAGGGTGTGCGCGGCCTCGCCGTTGAGCGCGGCGTCGATCAGGCCGAAGACGTCGAAGCGGGCACTGTCGGCCACTGCGGCCTGCACGGTGGCGGCGTCGATCTGGCCGCCTTCGGCGAGCAGCTTGAGCTTCTCGATCTCCTGGGCGGCGGCCAGCAGGTTGCCTTCGACCCGGGCAGCGATCAGGTCGACCGCCTCCTGGTTGGCGGCGAGGCCGGCCTGGGACAGGCGCTGGCGTATCCATTGCGGCAACTGGTGGGCGTCCACCGGCCAGATCTGCAGGAACTGGGCGTTGGGGCCGTCGATCAGGGCCTTGGCCCATTTGGTCTTCTGGGTGCTGCCGTCCAGCTTGGGCAGGCTCACCAGCAGCAGGGTGTCTTCCGGCGGGCGCGAGAGGTACTCGAGCAGGGCGGCGGCGCCCTTGTCCCCGGGCTTGCCATTGGGGATGCGCAATTCGATCAGGCGCTTGTCGGCGAACAGCGAGAGGCTGGCCCCGGCTTCATGCAGCTGCCCCCAGTCGAAGCTGGCCTCGACGTTGAAGACCTGGCGCTCGTTGAAATCGCGCTCGCGGCAGGCCGTGCGGATGGCGTCGCAGGCTTCCTGGCACAGCAGCGGCTCGTCGCCGCTGACGATGTAGACAGGCGCGAGGGTGCCTTGCAGGTGCTTGCTGAGTTGGGCGGCGTTGAGCTTCATGGGCAGGGGAAATGACCGGGGCCGCAATAGCGGCCCCGTGCACCTTACTGGACGGGCAGTTGCAGCGGGGATTGCTGCGGCTTGGCTTCTTCGGCGCGACGCTCGGCTTCCAGGGCGTCGGCTTCGGCCTTGGCCTTGGCTTCGGCTTCGGTCTGCAGCTGATCCAGGCGCTCGGGCGTGATCAGTTGCAGGCGCATGGCCAGTTGCTGAACCAGCTCGCGGCGCATTTCCTCGCGCAGCTGGCTGGACTCCTGGTCGGAGCCGATCAGGTTGTTGCTGTCGTGGGTGTAGTAGCGCTGCACGTCCATGCGGTCGCTGAGCAGCAGCAGGTCCTTGTTGCCACGGATCTCGTAGTCGAGGGTGACGTTCAGCTCGTACTCGGCGCTGCGCGCGGAGCCGGTGTAGGTGGCGGTGCGCTGGTCTTCCTTCTCGCGGGTGAGGACCAGGGTGTAGGGCGCGCCGGCGTGGACGTTGACGTCGCTGTTCTCCAGCAGCTCGCGGACCTGCTTGACGGTCTCGCCGTAGCTGTTGCGGCCGGTGACGTCGATTTCCTTCAGGGCGAACCGGGTGTCGCCGGTGCCGCGCAGTTGAAAGCCGCAGGCGCTGAGCATCACGGCCAGACCCACGACCAGCAGATTCCGTTTCTTCATTTCTGTTTTCCCCTTGGCGAACGTACCGGGGCCGCGCTCCACACGCGGCCCCGGGCTCAATCAGTTGGCGACGATGTTGACCAGCTTGCCGGGCACCACGATGACCTTGCGGATGGTCAGGCCTTCGGTGAAGCGCAGCACGTTCTCGTTCTCCCGCGCGCTGGCCTCGACGGCTTCGCGGCTGGCGTCGGCCGGTACGTCGATGTGCCCGCGCAGCTTGCCGTTGACCTGTACCACCAGTTGCAGGCTGTCCTGCACCAGGGCGTCGGCATCGACCTTGGGCCAGTTGGCGTCGATCACCGGGTCGGCATGGCCGAGCTCGCGCCACAGTTCGTGGCTGATGTGCGGGGTGATGGGCGCCAGCAGCAGGGCCACGGTCTCCAGGCCTTCGTGCAGCAGGGCGCGGTCCTGGTCGGTGTCCTGGGCGGCTTTCTCGAGCACGTTCATCAGCGTCATCACGGCGGCGATGGCGGTGTTGAACTTGTGGTGCTGGCCGACATCCTGGCTGGCCTGCTTGATGGCCAGGTGGATGGCGCGGCGCACCTCTTTCTGGGCGTCGTTCAGGCTGGCCTTGTCCAGGCTGCCCGGCAGGCCGGCGTTGACGTGGGCCTGGCCCAGGCGCCAGACGCGGCGCAGGAAGCGGCTGGCCCCTTCGACGCCGGAGTCGGACCATTCCAGGCTCATGTCCGGCGGCGAGGCGAACATCATGAACAGGCGGCAGGTGTCGGCGCCGTAGGCGTCGATCATGGCCTGCGGGTCCACGCCATTGTTCTTCGACTTGGACATCTTCTCGGTGCCGCCGATTTCCACCGGCTGGCCGTCGCTCTTCAGGCGTGCACCGATGACCTTGGCCTTGGCGTCGCGCTCGACCTCGACATCGGCCGGGTTGAACCAGTCCTTGCCGCCGTTGGCGGTGGTGCGGTAGTAGGTCTCGGCGACCACCATGCCCTGGGTCAGCAGGTTCTTGAACGGCTCGTCGGAGCTGACCAGGCCTTCGTCACGCATCAGCTTGTGGAAGAAGCGCGCGTAGAGCAGGTGCAGGATGGCGTGCTCGATGCCGCCGATGTACTGGTCCACCGGCAGCCAGTGGTTGGCGGCGGCGGGGTCGACCATGCCCTTGTCGTAGGTGGGCGAGGCGTAGCGGGCGAAGTACCAGGAGCTCTCCACGAAGGTGTCCATGGTGTCGGTTTCGCGCTTGGCCGCGGCGCCGCATTTCGGGCAGCTGCATTCGTAGAACTCGGGCATCTTGGCCAGCGGCGAACCGGCGCCGTCCGGCACCACGTCTTCGGGCAGCACGACGGGCAGCTGGTCCTCGGGGACCGGTACGTCGCCGCAGCTCGGGCAGTGGATGATCGGGATCGGGCAGCCCCAGTAGCGCTGGCGGCTGATGCCCCAGTCGCGCAGGCGGAACTGGGTGCGGGCCTGGCCGAGGGATTTCTTCTGCAGGGCCACTTCGATGGCATCGAAGGCACCGGGGAAGTCCAGGCCGTCGAATTCGCCGGAGTTGATCAACTGGCCATGCTCGCCATAGGCGGGCTGCCAGGGGGCGGGGGTTTCGTCGCCGGCGCTGGTGCGCACCACCGGCTTGACCGGCAGGCCGTACTTGGCGGCGAACTCGAAGTCGCGCTCGTCATGGGCGGGCACGGCCATCACGGCGCCTTCGCCGTAGTTCATCAGTACGTAGTTGGCGACCCACACCGGCAGCTTCTCGCCGGTCAGCGGGTGCTCGACGAACAGCGTCGTCGGCAGGCCCTTCTTTTCCTGGGTGGCAATGTCGGCTTCGGCGACGCCGCCGCGCTTGCACTCGTCGATGAAGGCCTGCAGTTCGGCGGCCTTGTCGGCCGGCAGCTTCTGCAGGGCGATCGCCGCCAGCGGGTGCTCGGCGGCCACGGCCACGTAGGTCGCGCCCATCAGGGTGTCCGGACGGGTGGTGAAGACCTTCATCGCCCCGGCCTGGCCGATGCTGGCTGCATCGTAGGGGAAGCTGACTTCCATGCCGCGGGACTTGCCGATCCAGTTGCGCTGCATGGTCTTGACCTGCTCGGGCCAGCCCGGCAGGTCGTCGAGGCTGGAGAGCAGCTCATCGGCGTAGGCGGTGATCTTGAAGTAGTACATCGGGATTTCGCGCTTCTCGATCAGCGCGCCCGAACGCCAGCCACGGCCGTCGATGACCTGCTCGTTGGCCAGTACGGTCTGGTCCACCGGGTCCCAGTTCACGGTGCCGTTCTTGCGGTAGATCACGCCCTTCTCGAACAGGCGGGTGAACAGCCACTGCTCCCAGCGGTAGTAGTCCGGCTTGCAGGTGGTGACTTCGCGGGACCAGTCGATCGCCAGGCCCAGGCTTTTCAGCTGGGACTTCATGTAGGCGATGTTCTCGTAGGTCCACTTGGCGGGGGCGACGTTGTTCTTCATCGCCGCGTTTTCCGCCGGCATGCCGAAGGCGTCCCAGCCCATGGGCTGCAGCACGTTCTTGCCCTGCATGCGCTGGTAGCGGGCGATCACGTCGCCGATGGTGTAGTTGCGCACGTGCCCCATGTGCAGCTTGCCGCTCGGGTAGGGGAACATCGACAGGCAATAGAAGGTGTCCTTGCCGGGCTGTTCGCTGACTACAAAGGATTTCTGCGAATCCCAGTGGGATTGCGCGGCGGCTTCGATTTCGCGGGGCTGGTAGTTTTCGTGCATGGCTACTTGCGCTGAGAAATGGGCATTCAGAAGGGTCGCTGTCCGGGGACCGGTAGGCCTGATCTGAAAAGGAAATTCAAGCGGCTTAGCATACATGACCCCCCTTGGCTGAGGGAAACCCTGATTGACCGCCGCCAGGCCCCGGCCCACCGTTTGTCGCGGCACCCTGTAGGTTCGACGCCTGGCGCTAAGCTATTCATTAGCTTTGCAAAAATCGGATGCGGTAACGAGGTGTCGTTGGATGGGCGAGATGCGGCGAGCGGAATCGGCGAGCGGGCTCTACGAGCGGCTGCTGCATCGCCTGGCGCTCGCGCTGGACGAAGCCGATACCGCCATCCGCCTGCGTGACGAGGACCCCCGCGAGCTGGAGCTGAAAGGGCTCAGCCCCGCCGAACTCGAGCTGATCCGTGCCTACCTCGACAACGACCTGCACTGGCTGCGTGGATGGCACGCGGCCGCCGAAGAGCTGGCGTTGATCGAGCAGCAGCCGGCCAAGTCCAAGCTCACGCGTACCGCCGCCAAGACCCCTGCGGCCTCGCCACGTGTCGCCAAGCCCCTGTTCAAGCGGCGCCAGCAACTGGTCTGCGCGCTTTGCGGCGCGGCCGCCAGCTGGCAGCGTGGCCAGGGTGTGCAGGCCTGCCCGGCCTGTGGTTCGCAGCTTTTCCGTACCGGTAATCCCCGTTAGGCTTCGCGCACCTTGGAGGTGCTCGATGCCCATTCGCTATTTCTTCAAACAATTGCTGCTGCCGCCGGGTGGCCTGCTGCTGCTCCTGCTGGCCGGCTGGTGGCTGCGCCGGCGCAGCCCGCGCCTGGCGCTGTGCTGCTTCGTGCTGGGCTTCGGCGGCTTGTTGGCGATGAGCCTGCCGGTGGTGGTCGAGTGGTCGGCACGGGCGCTGGAAACCGAACCCCACTTGACCCGGGACGAGTGGAGCGGCCTGGCGTCCCGCGCCCAGGCTATCGTCGTGCTCGGCGCCGGGCGCATGCGTGGCGACCCCGCCTGGGGCGAGGACCAGCCCAGCCTGCTGGCCACCGAGCGTGTGCGCTATGCGGCGCGCCTGGCCAAGGCCAGCGGCCTGCCGGTGCTGACCTCCGGCGGGCTGCATTACGGCACCCCGCCCAGCGAGGCGGCGATCATGGCGCGGACCCTGGAGTCGGAGCTGTCGGTGCCGGTTCGCTGGCAGGAAGGCAGCAGCCGCACCACCTGGGAGAACGCCGTGGAGAGCGCACGCATCCTCAAGGCGGAGGGGATCGACAGGGTCGTATTGGTGACCCAGGCCTTCCACATGCGACGGGCGCGCTGGTGCTTCGAGAAAGTCGGCCTGGAGGTGGTGACGGCGCCCATGGGCGCCTACGGGGTTCCCCCCGGCGACCCGTTCGGCGGCTGGCTGCCCGAGGCGCCAGCAGTGTGGAAGAACGGCATGCTGCTCAACGAGTGGATAGGGCTGCTCGCCTATCCGCTGGCCTATCGCTGACCCTCCGCGCGCCCCGGGCTGAAGCCCGCGCTACGGTGGAGCGGCCCCGGTGACGGTCCGGGGCGTGGAGTCAGACAGTCTTGGCGATGCGGCTGGCCAGCAGGGCCCAGCCGAACAGCAGGCCGCAAAGAATGACCAAGGGCCAGGCGCGCCATTTTAGGTAGGGCGTCAGCTCCTGCATCGGCACCACTTCACCGTAGAGGGTGGCTTTCTCGAACTGCGGGATGCGTTCGGTGATCTGGCCGAAGGGGTCGATCAGCGCGGTGACGCCGTTGTTGGTGGCGCGGATCATCCAGCGGCCGGCTTCCAGGGCGCGCATCTGCGCCATCTGCAGGTGTTGCAGCGGGCCGATGGAGGTGCCGAACCAGGTGTCGTTGCTCACCGTCAGCAGCAGCTCGCTGTTGGCGGAGAGCCCCGCGGCGAATTCGGGGTAGACCACCTCGTAGCAGATGAAGGGCGCGATGCGGTAACCCTTGGCCAGCAGCGGTTGCTGGTCGGTCGGGCCGCGTGCGAAGTCGGACATGGGCAGGTCGAAGAAGGCGATCAGGCCGCGCAGCACGTCCTGCAGGGGCACGTATTCGCCGAAGGGCACCAGCTTCTGCTTGAGGTAGGTGCCTTCGCCTTCGCCGATCACGGTGATGCCGTTGTAGTAGCGCTTCTCGCCGCGCTCGTTGGCCTGGCGGATCGGCACGCCGGTGATCAGGGTGGCCTTGCGCTCGAGGGCGAAGCGGTTCATCACCGACAGGTAGCCCTCGGCGTATTCCTTGAGCACCGGTACGGCGGTTTCCGGCCAGATGATCAGGTCGGCCTGCTCGGCGTTGAAGGTCATGTCGCGGTACAGCGCAAGCTGGGCGTTGAGCTGGGCCGGGTCCCATTTCATGTTCTGTTCGACGTTGCCCTGCAGGGCTGCGACTTTCAGCGGCTCGCCGGCGGGCCTGGTCCAGGCGTGGCCCTTCAGGGACTGGCCGGCGATCCAGGGGCCGACCAGCAGCACCACCCCGGCGGCGAGGAAGGCCGGGCGCGCGCGCAGGCGCACGAGGTTGACCAGCAAGGCGGCGGTCAGCGCCAGGACGAAGGACACCAGCCACATGCCGCCCACCGGGGCGAGCCCGGCCAGGGGGGCGTCGAGTTGGCTGTAGCCGGCGTAGAGCCAGGGGAAGCCGGTGAGGAACCAGCCGCGGAATGCTTCCTGGGCCAGCCACAGGGCGGCGAAGGCCAGGGCATCGGCCAGGGGCGCTTCGCTGCGGCGGAACCAGCGCGCCCAGACGATGGCGGGCAGGGCGAAGAACAGCGCCACGCCGGCGCTGAAGCCGCCGGTGAGGAAGGCCGCCAGCGGCACCGAGGCGGCGCCGTAGTCGTGGATGCTGACGTAGATCCAGCTGGTGCCGGCGATGAACAGGCCGAAGCCGTAGCACCAGCCGCGGACGAAGGCCGCCTTGGGCGCCAGGTCGCGCAGGCCCAGGTAGAACAGCGCCAGGGACAGCAACGAGATGGGCCAGATATCGAAGGGCGCGAGGGCCAGCGGGGTGAGCGCGCCGGCCGCCAGGGCCAGCAGGTTGCCCGGCCAGCCGGGGCGGGTGATCCAGTTCATGCACAGTCCTTGGGCTTGGTGGCGCGGGGCGCCCGGGAGTTCGTCGCGGCGCAGTCTAGCCGGGCCACGCCCGCGCCGGGAAGCGGCGGGCGTGGTGGCGCATCAGCGGGACAGCGGGGTGAGGCGCAGCAGGTGCAGGCGGCGGCTGTCGGCGTTGAGCACGCGGAAGCGGAAGCCACCGATCTCGGTGATCTCGTTGCGCTTGGGCAGGTGGCCGAAGGCGCCCATCACCAGGCCGCCGACGGTGTCGAACTCGTCTTCGGAGAAGTCGGTCTCGAAGAACTCGTTGAAGGCGTCAACCGGGGTCAGCGCCTTGACGATGAAGTCACCGCTGGGCAGCGGCTTGATGTAGCTGTCTTCCTCGACGTCGTGCTCGTCCTCGATGTCGCCGACGATCTGCTCCAGCACGTCCTCGATGGTCACAAGGCCCGCCACGCCGCCGTATTCGTCGATGACCACGGCCATGTGGTTGTGGTTGGCGCGGAACTCCTTGAGCAGGACGTTGAGGCGCTTGGACTCGGGGACGAAGGTCGCCGGGCGCAGCATGTCCTTGATGTTGAAGGGGCGCTCCGGGGCCTGGAGGATCAGCGGCAGCAGGTCCTTGGCCAGGAGGATGCCCATCACGTCGTCCAGGCCTTCGCCGATCACCGGGTAGCGCGAGTGCGCGGCGTCGATGATCGCGGGGAGGAACTCCTTCGGGCTCTGGTTGGCCTTGATGCTGATCATCTGCGAGCGCGGCACCATGATGTCGCGTACCTGGAGGTCGGCGACCTGGATCGCACCTTCGACGATCGACAGGGCTTCGCTGTCCAGCAGCTTGTTCTGATGCGCTTCGCGCAGGAGCTCCAGCAGCTCCTGGCGGTTCTTCGGCTCATGGGCAAAGGCCTGGGTCAGCTTTTCCAGCCAGGACCTGTGCCCGTTGCTCGATCGATCTTCGCTCATATGTCCTTGCTCGGTGCCTTTCTCATTCGTCATCGCGATAGGGGTCGGGGTGGCCCAGTTCAGCCAGCAAATCCCGTTCCAGTGCTTCCATTTCCTCGGCTTCCTCGTCCTCGATGTGGTCGTAGCCGAGGAGATGCAGGCAGCCGTGGATGACCAGGTGCGCCCAGTGGGCCTCAGGCGACTTGCCCTGCTCGGCGGCTTCGCGTGCCACCACGGGGGCGCAGATCACCAGGTCGCCGAGCAGCGGGATGTCCAGCAGCGGTTCGCCGCCCGGCCCGTCCGGTACGTCGGCGGGGAAGGACAGCACGTTGGTGGCGTAGTCCTTGTGTCGCCAGGTGTGGTTCAGTTCGCGGCCCTCGGGCTCGTCCACCAGGCGGATGGTCAGCTCCGAGTCGGCGCTGCGCTGGCGCAGGGCCAGTTCGCACCAGCGGCGGAAGTCGGCTTCAGCGGGAAGCGCGGGGGCTTCGCTGGCCAGTTGCAGGTCGAGTTCAAGCATCGGCGTCGATCGCACCCGGGTCGTTGTCGGCAGGCTTGGGCTTGGGCTGGTTGCGATTGTCGTAACGGTCGTAGGCTTCGACGATGCGCTGCACCAGCGGGTGGCGCACCACGTCCTGGGACTTGAAGTGGGTGAAGGCGATGCCCGGCACGTCCCGCAGCACGTCTATCACGTGGGTCAGGCCGGAGCGGGTGCCGCGCGGCAGGTCGACCTGGGTGATGTCGCCGGTAATCACGGCCGTGGAGCCGAAACCGATGCGGGTGAGGAACATCTTCATCTGCTCGAGGGTGGTGTTCTGACTCTCGTCGAGAATGATGAAGCTGTTGTTAAGGGTGCGGCCGCGCATGTAGGCGAGCGGCGCCACTTCGATCACCTGCTTCTCGATCAGCTTGGCCACCTGCTCGAAGCCGAGCATCTCGTACAGGGCGTCGTAGAGCGGGCGCAGGTAGGGATCGATCTTCTGCGACAGGTCGCCGGGCAGGAAGCCGAGCTTCTCGCCCGCCTCGACCGCCGGGCGCACCAGCAGGATGCGGCGCACCTGCTCGCGCTCCAGCGCATCCACGGCGCAGGCGACGGCGAGGTACGTCTTGCCGGTGCCGGCCGGGCCGATGCCGAAGTTGATGTCGTGGTCGAGGATCGACTTCACGTAGCGCTGCTGGTTGGCACCGCGCGGGCGGATCATGCCCTTGCGGGTGCGCAGGGCGACACTGGTGTCGGCCTTGGCGGGGGTGGCCAGCTGCTCCATGCCGGTTTCCTGGAGGAACAGGTGGACCATGTCCGGTGACAGCTCGGTGGCTTCGGTTTCGCGGTAGAGACGGCGCAGGAGGTTTTCCGTGGCCTGGGTACGCTGCGGCTCGCCGACCAGTTCGAACTGGTTGCCGCGGTTGCGTATCTCGATGGCCATGCGCTGTTCGATCAGCCGCAGGTGCTCGTCGAATTGGCCGCACAGGTTGGCGAAGCGACGGGCTTCAAAGGGGTCCAGGGTGAAGCGGTGCAAATCCAGGGGTGCGTTCAATGTCGTCTGTATGTGGCCGCCGAACGGCAGGGATAGGAAAGGAAGAATAAACCCAGGTGCCCGACTGTGAAAGCTCGGGCACCTCGGAATTCAGTGCAGGGTCTCGTCGATCAGGGTGCCGCGCAGCGAGTGGGGCAGGGCGTCGTCGATATGGACGTCGACGAACTGGCCGATCAGGCGCGGGTTGGCGCTGCGGAAGTTGACGATGCGATTGTTCTCGGTGCGGCCCTGGAGCATGCCCGGGTCCTTCTTGGAGAAGTCGCTCACCAGGATGCGCTGGGTGCTGCCGACCATCCGTCGGCTGATCTCGAAGCCCTGCTGGTGGATGCGGCCCTGGAGAATCTGCAGGCGCTGCTTCTTCACGTCGTCCGGCGTGTCGTCCACCAGATCGGCGGCCGGGGTGCCGGGGCGCGAGCTGTAGATGAAGGAGAAGGAGAAGTCGAAGCCGACGTCTTCCACCAGTTTCATCGTCGCTTCGAAGTCCTTCTCGGTCTCGCCGGGGAAGCCGACGATGAAGTCGGAGCTGATGCAGATGTCCGGCACCGCGGCCTTGAGCTTGCGGATGCGGGATTTGTACTCGAGTGCGGTGTGGTTGCGCTTCATCGCCGCGAGGATGCGGTCGGAGCCCGCCTGTACCGGCAGGTGGACGAACTTCACCAGTTCCGGAACCTCGGCGTGGGCCTGGATCAGCGCGTCGGAGAACTCCAGCGGGTGCGAAGTGGTGTAGCGGATGCGCTCGATGCCGTCGACGGCGGCGACCACGCGGATCAGCTCGGCGAAGTCAGCGATGCGCCCGTCATGGGTGGTGCCGCGGTAGCCGTTGACGTTCTGGCCGAGCAGGGTGACCTCGCGCACGCCGTTGTCGGCGAGGTGGATGACCTCGGCCAGCACGTCGTCGAAGGGGCGGCTGACTTCCTCGCCCCGGGTGTAGGGCACGACGCAGAAGGTGCAGTACTTGCTGCAGCCCTCCATCACCGAGACGAAGGCGCTGGGGCCGTCCACACGCGGTTCCGGCAGGCGGTCGAACTTCTCGATCTCGGGGAAGCTGATGTCCACCTGGGGCGTGCGGGTGCTGCGTGCAGCGTCGATCATCTCCGGCAGGCGGTGCAGGGTCTGCGGGCCGAAGACCACGTCGACATAGGGCGCGCGATCACGGATGGCCGCGCCTTCCTGGCTGGCGACGCAGCCGCCGACACCGATCACCAGGTGCGGGTTCTGCTGCTTCAGGTCACGCCAGCGGCCGAGCTGCGAGAACACCTTGTCCTGCGCCTTCTCGCGGATGGAGCAGGTGTTGAGCAGGATGACATCGGCGTCTTCGGCGCGCTCGGTCACTTCCAGCGCCTGGTGTTCGCCCAGCAGGTCGACCATGCGCGAGGAGTCGTACTCGTTCATCTGGCAACCGTGGGTCTCGATGTAAAGCTTCTTGGCCATGCACGTTCGTCGGGTGGTTCGAAGAACCGCGCATTATAGTCGGCAGGGCCCCGGCTTCCTAGCGTTGACCGTCCGGAGCCGTGCTATGCTTCGCGCCCCTCGAACTTCCCCCTCCTGCCGCCTCCTCCATGACCAAGCGCGAACCCATCTACAAGGTGATCTTCCTCAACCAGGGCCAGGTGTACGAGATGTACGCCAAGCAGATCTACCAGAGCGATCTGTGGGGTTTCCTGGAGGTGGAGGAATTCGTCTTCGGCGAACGCACCCAGGTGGTGGTCGACCCCAGCGAAGAAAAGCTCAAGGCCCAGTTCGAAGGCGTGGTCCGCAGCTTCGTGCCCATGCACGCGATCATCCGCATCGACGAAGTCGAGCGCCTGGGTACGCCGAAGATCAGCGAAGCCAAGGTCACCGGCAACGTCATGCCGTTCCCCATGCCGATGCCGGATAAGAGCAGCTGAAAGCCTGAAGCCTGAAGCCTGAAGCTGGAAGTGTCGTGTGTAGGGTGGGGCGGGCGGCGTTCCGCTAGCGTAGCGAAACCCATGCGGAGCGGTGTTCGGCATGACTCCGAGCGGTGGACCGATAAAGCGTGGTCCACCCTACGTCCAGGTTGCGAAAACAAGAAAGCCTGGAGTTGACGACCATCGTCGATCCCCCAGGCTCTTCCAGCTTCCAGCTTCCAGCTTCCAGCTTCCAGCTTCCAGCTTCCAGCTTCCAGCTTCCAGCTTCCAGCTTCCAGCTGCTCCTAAGGCAACGGCGCGAAAGGCGAGCCGCCGTCGGCGGTCTGCAGCTCGATCAGGTAGTTGCGGAAGATCTGGCCCAGCACCTGGGTGGCGATCTCCAGTTCGTCGGCACGCATCTGGCCGGAGACCATGTCGGCGGTGTCCATCGCTTCGTCCGAACCGTTCACCGCAGCCATCTTCAGCACGATATAGGCCTGCACATTGCTGGCCGGCACGCCTTCGCCACGGAAGAACATGTTGCCGAGACGGAACTGCGCCTGGGCGTTGCCTTTCAGGGAGGCCTGCTCGAACCAGTTCAGTGCCTGGTGCAGGTCGCGGGGGGTGCGCTTGCCGTCGTAGTAGAACTCGCCCAGCTCGTACTGCGCCTCGGTGTCGCCGGCTTTGGCGGCCTGCTGGCAGTTGGAGAGGGCTTCCTGCTGGTCTTCGGGTTGCGTATTCAGGCTGCAGCGCCCGGTGGCCGGGATCAGCAGGGAGTTGCCGCCGGCTTCGGCCAGCAGCGGGGAGAGGAGCAACAGGCTGCCCAGGGTCAGGATGCGGCCGGTGCGGTTCATGAAATCACAACGCCTCGAAAAGCAGTGCGGGCGACGGGCCCGGCCGGCGAAACGCGCCGACCGTCACATTATGAAATAAGCAAGGCGCTTCTTACAAAGTCTTTGCGCGGATTTCCTTGCATCCGGGCGCCGGCCACTGGGCCGGGCTCCCGGATGTAACGGCCGCGTAAAGGCGGTCAGGCCTTTTTAAGCTCGGCGAACGCGCGCTCTGCAGCGTCCAGGGTGATGGCCAGCTCGGCGTTGCCGTGGGCGATCGAGGTGAAGCCCGCTTCGAAGGCGCTGGGCGCCAGGTACACGCCGCCCTGCAGCATCAGGTGGAAGAAGCGCTTGAAGCGTTCGGCGTCGCTGGCCATCACGTCGTCGAAGGTGACGATGTCGTCGGCGCCACTGAAGTACAGCCCGAACATGCCGCCCGCCTGGGTGGTGACGAAGGGGATGCCGGCGGCATCGGCGCGTTGCTGCAGGCCGTCGAGCATGCGGCTGGTGTAGTCGCTCAGCTCGGCGTGGAAGCCAGGCCGGCTGATCAGCTTGAGGGTGGTCAGGCCGGCGGCCATGGCCAGCGGGTTACCCGACAGGGTGCCGGCCTGGTAGACCGGGCCCAGCGGGGCGATCTGCGACATGATTTCGCGCTTGCCGCCGAAGCAGCCCACGGGCATGCCGCCACCGACGATCTTGCCGAAGGTGGAGAGGTCCGGCGTCACGCCGTAGTGGGCCTGGGCGCCGCCGAGGGCGACGCGGAAGCCGGTCATCACCTCGTCGAAGATCAGCACCACGCCGTGCTGGTCGCAGAGGCGGCGCAGGCCTTCGAGGAAACCGGGAGCGGGCGGTACGCAGTTCATGTTGCCGGCGACCGGCTCGACGATGATGCAGGCCACGTCGGCGCCGGCTTCGGCGAGCATCTTCTCGACGGCGCCGATGTCATTGAAGGGCAGCGTCAGGGTGTGCTTGGCGAAGTCCGCCGGCACGCCGGCCGAGCTGGGCACGCCCTGGGTCAGCAGGCCGGAACCGGCCTTGACCAGCAGGCTGTCGGAGTGGCCGTGGTAGCAGCCCTCGAACTTGATGATCGCATCGCGACCGGTATAGCCACGGGCCAGGCGGATGGCGCTCATGGTGGCCTCGGTGCCGGAACTGACCATGCGCACCATCTCCATGGACGGCACCAGGGAGCAGACCAGGTCGGCCATCTCGGTTTCCATGGCGGTCGGTGCGCCGTAGGAGAGGCCGTGCTGCAGCTGGCGGCGCACGGCGTCGAGCACGTCCGGGTGGCCGTGGCCGAGGATCATCGGGCCCCAGGAGCCGACATAGTCCACATAGCGCTTGTCGTCCTCGTCCGTCACGTAGGCGCCTTCCGCGTGCTTGAAGAACAGCGGTGTGCCGCCGACGCTCCGGAAGGCGCGGACCGGCGAGTTGACGCCGCCGGGGATGTGTTTCTGGGCGTTGGCGAACAGGGTTTCGGAACGGGACATGTCGGGCTCTCTCTGGAAACGGGTGTACGTACGGGGCTCAGGCCGGGTTGAACAGCGCGCTGAAGGCGCGCGCGCGGCGCTCGACTTCGGCGGGGCTGTCGGCCGCGAACAGGGCGTGGATCACGGCGACCAGGTCGGCACCACGGGCGATCAGCTCCGGGGCGTTGTCCTGGGTCACGCCGCCGATGGCCACCAGCGGCAGGTTGAAGCGGCGCCGTGCTTCCTCCAGCAGGTCGGGCGTGGCGGCAGGGGCGCCGGGCTTGGTCTGGGAGTTGAAGAAGCGGCCGAAGGCGATGTAGCTGGCGCCTTCGCCGCTGGCGGCTGCGGCGAGGTCGAGGCTGGCGTGGCAGGTGCCGCCGATGATGGCGTTGCGGCCGAGCAGGGCGCGGGCGGCGGCGAGGGAGCCGTCGGTCTGGCCCAGGTGCACGCCGACGCTCAGGCGTGCGGCCAGCTCGGCGTCGTCGTTGATGATCAACTGCGCGCCGTGGCGTGCGCAGAGTTCGCGCAGGGCTTCGGCCTCACGCAGGCGACGGGCTTCGTCGGCGGACTTGTCGCGGTATTGCAGCAGTCTCGCGCCGCCCTTGAGCGCCGCCTCGACGTAGGGCAGCAGGCGACCATCGGCGAGCAGGGCGCTGTCGGTGATGGCGTAGAGGCCGCGCAGTTTCATGAGCAGAAATCCAGGGGCAGGCGACGCGGCACGAACTGGCCGTGACCGGGTTGCTCGGCGTCACGCAGGGTGCGCCAGGTGTAGTCCAGGGCCGTTTCCACCGCACTGACCAGGTCCTGGCCCAGTGCCAGGCGACCGGCCAGGGTGCTGGCCAGGGTGCAGCCGGAGCCGTGGTAGCTGCCCGGCAGGCGCTGGCAGGTGAAGGTGTGCTGGGCGCCGTCGCGGGAGTAGAGGCGGTTGTGCACGTCGGTCTCGTCGCCGTGGCCGCCGGTGATCAGCAGGTGCTGGACGAACGGCAGCAGCTTCTCGGCGCACTGGTCGGCGCTGCCTTCGGGCAGCTCGGCGAGGATGCGCGCCTCCGGCAGGTTCGGGGTGGCCAGGGTGGCGACGGGCAGCAGGCGCTCGCGCATGGCGAAGCCGACCTCGTCCTTGCCCAGGGCACCGCCGCCGCCGGCACGCAGCACCGGGTCGCAGACCAGCGGTACGCCCGGCAGGGCCTGCATGATCTCCAGCACGGTCTCGACCATCTCCACCGAGCCGAGCATGCCCAGCTTGACGGCCGAGACGGGCAGGTCGGCGATCACGGCACGGGCCTGGGCCAGCACCCATTCGCGATCGAGCACGCGGAAGTCGGAGACGTTGACGGTGTCCTGAACGGTGAGGGCGGTCACGGCGGGAGCCGCGTGGCAACCTTGGGCGATCAGGGCTTCGATGTCCGCCTGGAGACCGGCGCCGCCACTGGGGTCGTGGCCGGAAAGACAGAGGACGATGGGGCGGGAGATGGGCTTTTTCATGGTGCGCGAGCTTATCACTTTTCCCGCTGCCGGAGCCCGCCCGGGCGCCGCGCATTGTCGGACAAATCGCCTCAGCGGCGACGTGCCCCGGCAGCGCCTGCCCAAGTGCCGTTCCGTCGGTCTCGTAGTTTGCCTGTAATAGCCGTTCTAGAGCGGCTCGTTCGATATGGCAGAGTGCCTCTTCGTCAGGCCTTTGGCTGTGCTAGAGTGAGCGAATTCGAACAACCAGGCCCCGCGTGGCGCGTCATCCCGGGAAGAAGGGACTTCCCGACGCGCGCGACAGGCCTTTGCGGGGCCTCATGCGGCGCGTCTTCCTTCTCTTTCTCCTCCTGTTTTCCACGTCCGTGCTGGCGGTCGAATTCGACGAGCACACCCGCCAGCTGCCTCTCGGCCGGCACATGGACGTGTTCGAGGACGTACGCGGCGACGCCAGCCTGGCCGATATCACCTCGCCCGCCCTGGAAGACAGCTTCCGTCGCCATGACAAGCCCGTGCTCAATGCCGGCTATTCGCGTTCGGTGTTCTGGCTGCGGGTCGACCTGGACTACCGGCCGCGCTCGCTGGGCGGCCAGCAGCCCTGGCTGCTGGAGCTGGCCTATCCGCCGCTGGACCACCTCGAGCTCTACCTGCCCGACGGCCAGGGCGGCTATCGCCTGGCCCAGCGCACCGGTGATGCGCTGCCCTTCGCCAGCCGCGAGATCAAGCAGAACAACTACCTGTTCAGCCTCAACCTGCAGCCCAACCAGCCCCAGCGCCTGTACCTGAGGCTGCAGAGCCAGGGCTCGATCCAGGCGCCGCTGGCCCTGTGGTCGCCGCAGGCCTACCTGGAGGAGCAGCCCGGGCGCATCTACGTCCTCGGCATCATCTATGGCGTGTTGCTGGTGATGCTGATCTACAACCTGTTCATCTTCCTCAGCGTCCGCGACACCAGCTACCTCTACTACATCCTCTACATCGCCTCGTTCGGGCTCTACCAGATCTCGGTGAACGGTGCCGGCATCGAGTTCTTCTGGCCCGACAGCCCCTGGTGGGCCAACGCCGCGACCCCCTTCCTGATCGGCTCGGCGGCGCTGTTCGGCTGCCAGTTCGCCCGCAGCTTCCTGCACACCGCCGAGCACAGCCCGTGGATGGACCGGACCCTGCTCGGCCTGATGGCCATGGGCGGCCTGGTGATGGTCCTGTCGCTGGCGGCCAGCTACGGCGTCGCCCTGCGCCTGGCCACCTCGCTGGCGCTGATCTTCACCGTGGTCATCTTCACCGCCGGTGTCCTCGCCTGGCTGCGCGGCATGCGCGTGGCGCGCTACTTCATCTTCGCCTGGACCACCTTCCTCATCGGTGGCGCCATCAACACCCTGATGGTGCTGGGCTACCTGCCCAACATCTTCCTCACCATGTACGCCAGCCAGATCGGCTCCGCGCTGGAGGTCGGGCTGCTGTCCCTGGCCCTGGCCGACCGCATCAACGCCATGAAGGAGGAGCGCACACGCATCCTCCAGGAAGCCGGGCGCAAGCTGGAGGCGCTCAACCAGGAACTGGCCAACAGCAACCGCCTCAAGGACGAATTCCTCGCCACCGTGACCCACGAGCTGCGCACCCCCATGAACGGCGTGATCGGTTCCCTGGAGCTGATGCAGACGGTCAGGCTCGATGTCGAACTGGAGCAGTACCAGAAGACTGCGGCCAGCTCGGCGCGGGACATGATGCGCCTGGTCAACGACATCCTCGCCATGACCGAGCTCCAGGCCGGCAAGCTCTACCCCCGCCGCGAGACCTTCAGCCTGCGCGGCCTGTTCGACAGCCTGCGCGCCCAGTTCGCCCCGCGCGCCGAGGAGAAGGGCCTGAGCTTCACCCTGGAGCTGGACGAGAGCCTCCCCGACATGCTCGAAGGCGATGCCGGCAAGCTCGCCCAGGCACTCGGCTACCTGCTGGACAACGCCATCAAGTTCACCCATCACGGCGGCGTGACATTGCGTGTGGCCCGCGAGAACGCCAGCGGCGACGACCTGGCGTTGCGCATCGAGGTGGAAGACACCGGCATCGGCTTCCAGACCCCGGCCGACGGCTCTCTCTACCGTCGCTTCCGCCAGATCGATGGCTCGATGACCCGCGAATATGGCGGCCTGGGCATCGGCCTGGCCCTTGCCCGGCAACTGGTCGAGCTGCTGGGGGGCGAGCTTTCCCATGAATCCGAGCCTGGCCAGGGCAGCCGCTTCCGCCTGGACGTGCAACTGACCCGCCCGGCCCAGCCGCCATTGCAGGTGGCCCCGCCACGTCGCGCTGCCGGCCAGGCCCAGCGCCGGCCCGAGCAATGCACCGTGCTGGTGGTGGAGGACAACGCCATCAACCAGTTGGTGACCCGCGGCATGCTGCTCAAGCTCGGCTACCGCGTGCGCACGGCCGACAACGGCGCCGAGGCGCTGGAGCTGCTGCGGCGCGAATCCGTGGACGGTGTGCTGATGGACTGCCAGATGCCCGTGATGGACGGCTTCGCCACCTGCCGGGCCCTGCGCGGCATGCCCACCTGCGCCGACCTGCCGGTGCTGGCGATCACCGCCCACAGCCACACCGGCGACCGCGAGCGCTGCCTCGCGGCAGGGATGAGCGACTACCTGGCCAAGCCGGTGAAGTTCGAAGAGCTGCGCACCCTGCTGCACGACTGGCTGCTCTGCCGTCCGGTGGAAACCAACGCCTGATGCCCACTCGACTGCGGCGTTTTTCCCCTTTTTCTCGGCGTTAATCCCGCTTCCGGCAAAAACTGAATCCTGATTCACTGGAAAGAGATGAATCAGGATTCAGACCATGTACCGAGTCACCGCCTCCCGTATCGACCGTGATCAGGAACTGCGCCGGCGCATTCTCGATTGCGCCCTGGCGCGCGTCGTCGAAGGCGGCTTCGCCGCCCTGACCATGCAGGCCCTTGCCGAGGACGCGGGGGTCGCCACCGGCAGCCTGTACCGGCATTTCCGCAACAAGGGCGAGCTGGCCGCCGAAGTCTTCTCCCTTGCCAGCCAGATCGAAGTGGACACCCTGGCCCAGCTGCTGCGGGGCCCCGGCACCGCCACCTGGCGCCTTGCCGAGGGCCTTCGCCAGTTCGCCGCGCGTGCCTGGAACAGCCGGCGCCTGGCCTTCGCCCTGATCGCCGAGCCGGTCGACCAGGAAGTGGACGAGCAGCGCCTGCTCTACCGCGAGTCCTACGCCGAACTCTTCATCGAGCTGCTGGAGGAGGGCCGTGCCAGCGGCGAGTTCGACCTCCTGTCCACTCCCCTAACCGCCGCCTGCCTGGTGGGCGCCATCGCCGAGGCCCTGGTCGGCCCGCTGTCACCGCCCGCCCGGGCCGCCCGCGAGCCCGGACAGTCCCAGGCCGACCTCGACCTGGTCAGCCGCAACCTCGTCTTCTTCTGCCTGCGCGCCGTGGGCGCCGCCACCCCTGCCTAGGAGAATCGCCATGAACCTGCACCCGTTCGCCGAAACCCATGAGGTGTTCAACCAGGTGCCGTCCCTCGACGGCGCCAACCTCTACCGCCTCGACCTGCCCCTGCAGGAGTGGACCCGCCGCTACGATGGCGGCTGGGCCGAGGCGCAACTCGATCGCTATGGCGCTGCCGCCGGCGGCGCTCTGATGGCGGCGGGCTTCCTGGCCAACGAAAACAAGCCGGTGTTCAAGAGCCACGACCGCTACGGCAACCGCGTCGACCTGGTTGAGTTCCACCCCGCCTACCACGAGCTGATGGCCTCGGCCATCGCCGCCGGCATCCCCTCGTTGCCCTGGACCGACCCGCGCCCTGGCGCCCAGGTGGCGCGCGCCGCCCTCAATTACCTGCACAACCAGCCCGAGGCCGGCAACGCCTGCCCGCTGACCATGACCTACGCCAGCGTCCCGGCCCTGAAGCTGCAGCCCGACATCGCCGAGAAATGGCTGCCGAAGATCCTTTCCACCCAGTACGACCCGCGCAACCTGCCCATGGAGCAGAAGAGCGGCGTCACCATCGGCATGGCCATGACCGAGAAGCAGGGCGGCACCGACGTGCGCGCCAACACCACCCGCGCCCACCCCGTCGGCATTCCCGGGCCGGGCCAGGCCTACGAGCTGGTCGGGCACAAGTGGTTCTGCTCGGCGCCCATGTGCGACGCCTTCCTCACCCTGGCCTACACCGACAAGGGCCTGTCCTGCTTCCTGCTGCCGCGCCACCGCCCGGACGGCACCCGCAACCAGTTCTACATCCAGCGCCTGAAGAACAAGCTGGGCAACTGGGCCAATGCCTCCAGCGAGGTGGAATACCGCGGAGCGCTGGCCTGGATGATCGGCGAGGAAGGGCGCGGCGTGCCCACCATCATCGAGATGGTCTCCCTGACCCGCTTCGACTGCATGATCGGCTCCAGCTCGCTGATGCGTCAGGCCCTCACCCAGGCCGCGCACCACTGCGCCCACCGCAAGGTCGGCGGCCGCGTGCTGGCCGAGCAGCCACTGATGCAGAACGTACTCGCCGACCTGGCCCTGGAAAGCGAAGCCGCGCTGGCCCTGACCATGCGCATGGGCCGCGCCCTGGACCACGCCCACGACGAGCAGGAAGACAAGTTCGCCCGCCTGGTCACCGCCGTGGGCAAGTACTGGATCTGCAAGCGTGCCCCCGCAATGATCAACGAAGCCCAGGAATGCATGGGCGGCGCGGGCTATGTCGAGGAAACCATCCTCCCGCGCCTCTACCGCGAGGCGCCGGTGAACTCCATCTGGGAAGGCTCCGGCAACGTCCAGTGCCTGGACGTGCTGCGCGCCCTGTCCAAGGAGCCCGGCGTGCTCGACGCCCTGTTCACCGAACTGGGCGACGGCCACGGCGACGCCCGCCTGGCCGCCCACATCGGCAACCTCAAGGCTGCCTTCCATGACACTGCCGACATCCAGTACCGCGCCCGCCAGCTCACCGAAGACGTCGCCGTGGGCCTGCAGGCCAAGCTGTTGCTGGAAGCCGGCAACGCCACCGTCTCCGACGCCTTCATCGCCAGCCGCCTCGGCCACGGCGGCCGCGTCTACGGCACCCTGCCGCGCGGCGTGGATGTCGAGGCGCTGCTGGCGCGCAGCACGCCGCATCTGGTGTAACGCTCGGCCTGTGGCGTCGCAGGTCGGGTGAAGCCCGGCGATCTTTCTGATCAGCGGTTCAACGCCGCTGCCAGATCATCTTCCCGCCCGTGCCCTCGGTGACCAGGTAGGGGTCGCTGAAGCGGTAGCGGGCGGCGGGCTGGAAGTCGGCGGCGCCTTGCTGGCGCACCAGCAGCACGCCGTTGTCGCTGCGCCATTGGCCGCTGTACTGGAGTTCGCCGGGGCTGTCGTAGCTCCAGTCGCCGCCACCGCCGGTGGAGCGGGCCCATTGCGCCACGCTGCCGTCGGCGCCCAGGCGCAGGGTCATCACGGTGTTGAAGGACGCGAAGCCGCTACCGCCGCCGCTGTTGATGATCTTCTCGTGCACCCAGTTGCCCACCAGGGCCGGGTCGAGGTCGCCGGCGCTCGCTTGTGCCTGGCTATTCGCCTGGCTGGCGCGGCGGAACAGCGCCTCCCGCTCCAGCACCTGGCCGCTGCGTGGGTCGCGGGCGGCGATGCGGGTGGCGAGCTGGGCGTCGGCGTAGCGGGCGGCGAGGGTGGCGACCACCTGGCCGGATTGCGGCACGCTGATTTCCGCCCGCAGCACCTGGCCGTCGAAGCTGCCTGCAAGGTCCAGTTGCAGGCTGCCGTTCTCCACGTACAGCCCTTGCACCGCCTGGCCGTCCTGGCGCAGCACCAACTCGGTGGGCTGGCCGTCGAGGTTGGCCTGGTAGCGGCCATCCAGTTCGCCGGCCGCCAGGGCGGTGCAATACAGGGCGGGCAGCAGCAGGGCGATAGAAGGGCGCATGGCGGTGACTCGTCGGGTGGGTGGCTCAAGCCTAGTTGCAGGGCCGCGTCGGTGCCACGGGAGGGCAATCGTCGTGCAATGCGTAGAAGGCTCTATGCCGCGGGCCCGGACACCGGCAAGATAGAACCTGTTCGCACAGACAGGATGCCGATCGTGACCCAGGATTCCGCCGAGTTTCTCATCGCCAGTACCGCCGAAGAGGCCGTCGACCGTCTGGCCGAACTGCATGGCCGCGCCACCTCCGCGCTGAGCCAGGCCCTCAAGCTCTACCTCAAGGAGCGGGTCGAGCCGGACGCCAGCCAGCGCGCGCAGTTCCGCTACCCGGAGCTGCGCATCACCTACCGCTGCCAGGGCGAGGTGCCCTCCACCGTCCGTGCCTACGCCAAGATGCAGGTGCCGGGCACCTACAGCGTCACCGTCACCCACCCCGCGGCCTTCCGCAAATACCTGCTGGAGCAGTTGCGCCCGCTGATGAGCGACTTCACCGTGCAGGTGGAAGTGGGCGTGAGCCAGCAGAACATCCCCTACCCCTATGTGGTGGAGCAGGGCGATGAGCTGGCCGGCACCGACGTGACCGCCGCCGCCCTGGCGCGGGTGTTCCCCAGCACCGACCTGTCCGCCGCGACCGACGGCGTCGCCGACGGGCTCTACGATTGGGAGCAGGCCGACCCGCTGCCCCTGGCGCTGTTCGACGCCGCGCGGGTGGATTTCTCCCTGCGCCGCCTGGTGCACTACACCGGCAGCGACTGGCGTCATGTCCAGCCCTGGATCCTCCTGACCAACTACCACCGCTACGTCGACCAGTTCATCCAGCACGGGGTGACCCAGCTGCGCGAGGACCCGCGCTTCGTGCGCATGGTGCTGCCCGGCAACGTGCTGGTGGAGCGGGACATGAACGAGGAGACCATGCAGGCGGTGATCGACAGCGTGGTCTGGCACCGCTACCAGATGCCGGCCTACCACCTGATCGCCGCCGACGGCCACGGCGTGACCCTGGTGAACATCGGCGTCGGCCCCTCCAACGCCAAGAACATCACCGACCACCTGGCGGTGCTGCGTCCGCACTGCTGGCTGATGATCGGCCACTGCGGCGGGTTGCGGCAGTCGCAGACCATCGGCGACTACGTGCTGGCCCATGCCTACATGCGCCGCGACGGCATCCTCGACCGGGTGCTGCCGCCGCACATCCCGCTGCCGGCCCTGGCCGAGGTGCAGCAGGCGCTGCAGGACGCCGCGGCGCTGGTCACCGGCGAGCGCGGCGAAGACCTCAAGCGGCGCCTGCGCACCGGCACCGTGCTCACCTACGACGACCGCAACTGGGAACTGCGCTGGGCCCAGGAGCGCCCGCTGATCAACCTCTCGCGCGCGGTGGCGGTGGACATGGAAAGCGGCACCATCGCCGCCCAGGGCTATCGCCTGCGGGTGCCCTACGGGACGCTGCTGTGCGTCTCCGACAAGCCCCTGCACAGCGAGATCAAGCTGCCGGGCTCGGCCAGCGCCTTCTACCAGCGTGCCGTCAGCCAGCACCTGCGCATCGGCATCGCCGCGCTGGACCTGCTGCGCAACCAGCTCAACTCGCTGCACTCGCGCAAGCTGCGCAGCTTCGACGAGCCGCCGTTCCGTTGATGGGGTGTGGATAACGACAAGGGCCGCATGATGCGGCCCTTTTCTTTCATGGGCGCAGGTCGACTGGTCCCAGCCGTTCGGTACAGGTCGCGGGATGCCTTGGTGGCCGGACTCGATTCCGCTTGGTGGAGATAAGAAGCGACCTCCACCCTACGCAGCGGTCACCTCCGTGAGTGGGCCCGCTTTTGCAGGGGCGGACTTCAGTCGCCAAGCGGCGCGCAGCACCGCCGCCCCCGTAGGAGCGAATTGATTCGCGATGGGCTTCACTCCGCCCCTGCCGGCGCCATCACCGGCACCAGCCATTGGTAGCCCGGCTTCGGCACGCGGAAGTTGTCGGCGTCGACGTTCCAGTCCGCCAGCGCCTTGGCCAGGTCCCGGGGCGGGGCGTACTGGCCTTCGTCGGTGAGGTTGAAGGTGCCGAAGTGGATGGCCAGGCTGTTGCGCGAATCCAGCTGCTTGTGGGCCTGCACCGCATCGTCCGGGTTCATGTGGTTGTCGCGCATGAACCAGCGCGGCGCGTAGGCGCCGATGGGCAGGGCGGCGAAGCGCATGGGCCCGAAGCGCTCGCGGATCAGGCGGAACTCCGGCCCCAGCCCGGTATCGCCGGGGAACAGCAGCGGGCCGTCCGGAGAAGTCACCACGAAGCCCATCCACAGGGTCCGGTTGGTGTCGCTGCGGGTGCGTGCCGACCAGTGCTGCACCGGTACCGAATGCAGGGTGAGCGCGTCGTTCAGCGGCAGTTCCTGCCACCAGTCCAGTTCCACCACGCGGGCGAAGCCGGTCTCGCGGATCAGCGGGCCGTTGCCCAGCCCGGTGGCGACGGTGGCCAGGGGGAAGCGCTCGGCCAGGCCGCGCAGGCTTTCCAGGTCCAGGTGATCGTAGTGGTTGTGGCTGACCAGGATCAGGTCGATGGGCGGCAGCTGGTCGAGGCTCAGCCCCGGCTGCTGGTGGCGGCGCGGGCCGATGAAGCTGAAGGGGCTGACGCGTTGCGACCACACCGGGTCGGTGACGATGTTGAGCCCGCGGTGCTGGATCAGCACGGTGGCGTGGTTGATGTAGGTGACCCGCAGTTCGTCGCCCTGCACCCGCTCGACCACCTCGGGCGTCTCGGCGATGGGTTCTTCCACCCAGGGCGCCTGTTTCTCGCGGTTGAACTGCCACTTCAGCACCGCCCACAGGTCCTTGTGCGGCTTGGGCTCGATGTTGTGGAAGCGCTGGCCATCGAAGTGGTCCGTGGCCGGCCCCTGGTAGGGTGCGCCCGCGCAGCCGGCCAGGGTCATCAGGCTGATCAGCCAGGTGGGGCGTAACGCACGGGGCATGGCGGTCCTCGCTCTTGCGGTGGGGGGGCGCTCAACCTAGCATGCGCTTCCGATACCCTGTCCACTGCCGCTCGTAACCAGCCATGTCGTCCCGCCCGCCGCGCTCTCCTCGCCCTTCCTCCCGTCGCCCCCAGCCCGCTGCTCCCCGCCGCGTGGCCAAGGCGCCGCCGGCCGAGCCGCGCCTGGTGCTGTTCAACAAGCCGTTCGATGTGCTCACCCAGTTCAGCGATGGGGAAGGGCGCGCCACCCTCAAGGACTTCATCGACATCCCTGGCATCTACCCCGCCGGGCGCCTGGACCGCGACAGCGAGGGCCTGCTGCTGCTGACCAACGACGGCCGCCTGCAGGCGCGCATCGCCGACCCCAGGCACAAGCTGGCCAAGACCTACTGGGTGCAGGTGGAAGGGGAGCCCAACGTAGAACAGCTGCAGCGCCTGCGTGACGGCGTCGAACTCAACGACGGCCCGACCCTGCCGGCCGAGGCGCGCCTGCTGGAGGCGCCGCAACTGTGGGAACGCGACCCGCCCGTGCGCTTCCGAAAGAGCGTACCCACGGCCTGGCTGGAGCTGGTGATCCGCGAGGGGCGCAACCGCCAGGTGCGGCGCATGACGGCGGCCGTCGGCTTGCCGACCCTGCGCCTGGTGCGCGTGCGCATCGGCCCCTTCGCCCTGGATGGGCTGGGGCTCGGGCAATGGAAGGAAGTGCCGGCGCGTCTGGACTGAGCGCCGGCGGCTGGATCAGGGGCTGATCAGTAGAAGGACTTGATCACTTCGATGCCCTTGTTCAGCACCTCGCGCCAGGCGCTGCGTACCTCGTTGCTGTGTTCCTTGTCGTGCTCGGCGATGGTCAGCAGCAACGACTCCACCCACAGGTCGTACATCTCGGGGCGGATGTCGAAGCCCTCGCGGGAGTGCGTGGCGCCGAGGGCGCGCAGCTTGGTGTCGGGCATGCCGCGCGCGAACATCACCAGGTTGAGGATGCCCTGGCGCAGCAGCGCCTTCTGTGCCGGCATGTCGGTCTCGGTGAACTTGGCGCGGATCTGCGGCGAGCTGTCGAGGAAGCGCCGGTAGAAGGCATCGAAGAAGTCGGGGTTGGCACAGCAGCGTCCATAGCTCTGCATGACGCGATCGGTGGCGTTCATGTTGTCTCCAGGCAGGAAAAACGAAGCCGCCCGCGCAGGCGACCTTGCCGGCACGGGAGGCGCGGGTGAGGTTTTTACATGCCTTCGAGGCCGCCGATCACCAGGGACTTGATGACGAAGCCGAGTACACCGAGACCCAGGGCGAGAAACAGGATGAAGGTGCCGAAGCGGCCGGCCTTGGACTTCTTGGCGAGGTCCCAGACGATGAACGCCATGAACAGCACGAGGCCGGCGATCATTGCGGTCATCATCCACTCTTCGAATTTCTCGGGGCTCATTCTCAACCTCTAGCAGCGAAACGAATCAGGCCTGGCGCGAGAGGGCGCCGGGCAGTGATGCCGTGAGGGCGGGGGCTGCGGTTGTTGTTCTGCGAGCCTGAGGCTCTTTATTGGCGAAACCACGCGGGGCACAGCAAAGGCGCGGCGATTATACGCCGCGCCCCGGGCCTCGCCACTACCACCTCCGTATTAGCCGCGCAGATGGGTCAGCGGCAGTTCCGTGGTGCTCAGCACCTGGTTGAGCACGAAGCTCGAACGCACGCTGGTGACGCCTTCGATGCGGGTCAGCTGACCCAGCAGGAACTGCTGGTAGTGGTCCATGTCCGGCACCACCACCTTGAGCTGGTAGTCCGCCTCCATGCCGGTGACCAGGCAGCACTCCAGCACCTCCGGGCACTGGCCGATCACCGACTGGAAATGTTCGAAGCGCTCGGGGGTATGGCGATCCATGCCGATCAGCACGTAGGCGGTCAGGCTCAGGCCCAGCTTCTTGCGATCGAGCAGCGCCACCTGGCGCACGATGTAGCCGTCGTCCTCCAACTGCTTCACCCGCCGCGAACAGGGCGAAGGCGACAGGCCGATGCGCTCGGCCAGTTCCTGGTTGGAGATGCGCGCATCGCGCTGCAGCTCGGCGAGGATCTTCAGGTCGTAGCGGTCGAGTCTTTCCATCTTTTCACCTGGATTCCGTTTGGATTGCCAGGAATGATGTTTGATTAGTTAAAAATTGCGCAAGTGGCAATCTGAAGAGCAATCTTTGCAATCATCTGTCGTGCCTGTCGACTTAAGATTGTTTCCAGTTTCACGGCCCGGACAGCAAGTCCAACCGACCCGCCCAATCAGGCGCGTCGGCGCCGCCGAACCCACCGGTTCGAGCAGGCACCCGGGTCCGCGCTGCCCAATCAGGCAGGCGATGAAAGCGGCGACACGATTGCCAGCACCGGACAGATTCCCCGAAGGGGGGCCCGAAATAGGGGCCCCCCTTTTTTATTGCTCGTAAGAAATTGTGATGCCCGTAGGATGGGTAGAGCTCGGCGAAACCCATCAAGACCGCGCGCGGAACACCATGGATGCTTGTGAGAGGCCTCAGACGAGGCCGGCCAGGCGCAGCAGCCACCAGGCCAGCACGGCCAGCTGCACGAAGAAGCCGGCGAAGCGCAGCCAGACGAACAGTGCGCTGGTACTGATCAGGTGCACCAGGCTCTGGACGATGCGCGCGCCCAGCAGCACCAGGGCCAGCGGGTCGGTGATCGCGGTCTGCGCGGTGGCCAGGGCGAACAGCAGCACCGCCGCCTGCATCGGCAGGTTCTCCAGGCAGTTGGCATGGGCACGGACCAGGCGCTGGCCGAGAGCCCCGGGCATGTTGCTGCCGTCGGGCGCGAAGGCGTTGACCTTCATGCGCCCGGCCATCACCAGCAGGCCGCGCTGGTTCACCAGCAGGAAGACCAGCAGCAGGCTCCAGGCGACGAGCCCGAGCAGGGCGATGGCAGTGGGGGATTGCGACATGGACAGGCTCCTCGAATTGTTGTTGTGGGATGGCGCGCGGCGATTCTAGAGCAATTGCTCTATTTCGCGAAGCCAACCGACAAGGAGGGGAGGAACCTCAGTGGCGCGCTGCCTGGACGACCTCGACGGGGTCGGCGTGGACCAGCACCTCGGCCCGTGGGTAGGCCTCGATGATCGCCTGTTCCACACGCACGCAGAGGGCGTGGGCCTGGGACAGCGGCAACGCGCCGGGCAACTCCAGGTGCAACTGCACGTACCAGTGGCTGCCGGAGATGCGGGTGCGCAGGTCGTGGGCACCCAGCACCCCGGGCACGGCACAGGCGAGCTGGTGCATGTGCTCGCCCACCTGCGGCGACACTTCCTGGTCCATCAGCACCGCCACCGACTCGCGGGCGATGCTGACGGCGCTCCACAGGATGTAGAGGGCGATGCCCAGGCCGAAGAAGCCGTCCACGCGTTCCCAACCCTGGCTGGCCAGCGCCAGGGCCACGAGGATGCTGCCGTTGAGCAGCAGGTCGGAGCGGTAGTGCAGCGAATCGGCGCGCACCGCCGTGGAGTGGGTGACCTTCACCACATGGTTCTGCAGCGCCAGCAGGGCCAGGGTCAGCGCCAGCGACAGGACCATCACCGCGATCCCCAGCCCCTGGGCACCCAGTGGGTGTGGCTGGCGCAGGTGCTCGACGGCCTGCACCCCCACCAGCACGGCGCTGGCGCCGATGAACATGGCTTGCGCCAGCCCGGCGAGGGACTCCGCCTTGCCGTGGCCGAAGCGATGGTCATCGTCCGCCGGCTTCAGCGCGAAGCGCACCGCCAGCAGGTTGAGCAGAGACGCGGCGCTGTCCAGCAGCGAGTCGGTGAGCCCCGCCAGCAGGCTGACCGAGCCGCTCAGCCACCAGGCCACGGCCTTGGCCAGCACCAGCGTGAGGGCGACGGACAGTGATGCGTTGGTGGCCAGCCGCAGCAGGCGCGCATGGCGTTCCGAAGTGCTCACGGGCGACTCGGCTGGTAGTAGATGAAGTCCAGTGCCGGGCTTTCCAGGCCCATCGCGGTCATCGCCGCGGTCACCTGGCCCCGGTGGTGGGTGCCATGGTTCACCAGGTGGGTGAGGATCTCGCCATGGGGGCGGCGGAAGGCGTCGCCGCGCATGTTCTGGTACTCCAGCGGGGCGGCCAGGGCGTTGTCGTCCTGCCCGGCCAGCCAGGCGCGCCACAGGCCGATGCCCTCGGC
This sequence comes from Pseudomonas sp. No.21, assembly GCF_054558415.1. NCBI lineage: Bacteria > Pseudomonadati > Pseudomonadota > Gammaproteobacteria > Pseudomonadales > Pseudomonadaceae > Pseudomonas > Pseudomonas sp. No.21. The sequence goes on along the minus strand of NZ_BAAJNO010000018.1, from coordinate 9,699 downwards.
CAGCACGGCGGCCAGGGCGGCACGGTCGGGGGCCGCCTCGGCGTCCAGCTTCTCGAAGGGGCGGGGCAGGTGCAGGAACCGCGAGAACCAGATGCGATCCACCACCGCCAGGTGGTTCAGGGTGCCGTGGATGGAACCGAAGTAGAGGCCGCGATCGGCCCGGTAGCGGGTCTCGTCGAGCGAGGCGAGGCTCGCCAGCAATTGCCGGTAGGCCCAGCCGTGGTAGGCCAGAAGCCTGTCGAAATGGCTGGCGAGCGCGCTCATCAGGCGGCGGGCTTCAGGCCGTAGGCGGCCAGTTGTTCGGCGCTGCCGCTGTGCTGGATCAGGCGCGGGTCGTCCAGCGGCAGGTTGCGGCCGGTTTCACGCTCGATGATCGCCTTCAGGCGGGCGTTGTCGACCTTGCCGTCGGCGTCGATCGCGTCCTTGAGCAGTGCCGGGTCGACCTGGGCGGTCTCGTTGTCCGGCAGGTAGATGGCCCCGGTGGCGAAGTCGATGCCGAAGGCGATCAGGCCGGGGATCACGTAGAAGAGGATGCCGACGGCGTTGAGCGCGGCCACCACGGGGTCGATCTTGCCTTCGATCTGGCCGCGACGGTCGGGGAAGAACAGCGTGCCGCAAGCGGTCAGCTGGGTGAGCAGGGCGGCGGCGACGGCGCCACCGATCAAACGGGAAGACATGCGCATATGCGGCTCCAGGCGGGAAAATGGCGTCACTATACCAAGGCGTTCATTGCAAAACGCACGGCAGTGTTGAGACCACACGAAAGGGCTGGCAGTTCGCCGCTATAATCGCCACCCCGCGTTGGAGCCACCATGAATCCGCTACCCATCGATGCCGTCCTGCCCGCGCTGCGCGAAGCCCTCGCGCGGCGCCATGAAGCGGTGCTCGAAGCGCCCCCCGGCGCCGGCAAGACCACCCGCGTACCCCTGGCGCTGCTGGACGAGCCCTGGCTCGCCGGGCAGACCATCCTCATGCTCGAACCCCGCCGCCTGGCCGCCCGCGCCGCAGCCGAACGGCTGGCCGCCGAGCTGGGCGAGAAGGTCGGCGACACCGTGGGCTATCGCATCCGCCTGGAGTCGAAGGTCGGCCCGCGCACGCGCATCGAGGTGGTGACCGAGGGCATCCTCGCCCGCCGCCTGCAGGACGACCCGGCGCTGGACGGCGTCGGCCTGGTGATCTTCGACGAATTCCACGAGCGCAGCCTGGATGCCGACCTGGCCCTGGCACTGACCCTCAACGGTCGCGCGCTTTTGCGTGACGAGCCGCCGCTGAAGGTGTTGCTGATGTCCGCCACGCTGGAGGGCGAGCGCCTTTCCAGCCTGCTCGACGCGGCACCGGTGGTGCGCAGCGAAGGGCGCATGTTCCCTGTGGATATCCACTGGGGGCGGCCTCACCAGAGCGGCGAGTACATCGAGCCACGGGTGCTGCAGACGGTGCTCCAGGCCCTTGCCGAACAGCCCGGCAGCCTGCTCGTGTTCCTCCCCGGGCAGGCCGAGATCCGTCGCGTCGCCGAACAGCTTGGCGAGCAGTTGCAGGGGCGCGACGACGTCCTGCTCTGCCCGCTGCATGGTGAGCTCGACCTCGCCGCCCAGCGCGCCGCCATCGAGCCCGCGCCGGCCGGCAAGCGCAAGGTGGTGCTGGCCACCAACATCGCCGAGACCAGCCTGACCATCGACGGCGTGCGCGTTGTGGTGGATGCGGGCCTCGAGCGCGTACCCCGTTTCGACCCCGCCAGCGGCATGACCCGCCTCGACACCCAGCGCATCTCCCGGGCCTCCGCCACCCAGCGCGCCGGCCGCGCCGGGCGCCTGGAGGCCGGCGTCTGCTACCGCCTGTGGTCCGAGGCGCAGCACCAGCAGCTCGCCGCCCACGGCAGCGCCGAGATCCTCCAGGCCGACCTCGCCGGCCTGGCCCTGCAGCTGGCGCGCTGGGGCGTGGAGCCTGGCGAGCTGGCCTGGCTCGACCCGCCGCCCGCCGCCGCCCATGCCCAGGCGCGCGACCTGCTGCGTCGCCTGGGGGCCCTGGCCCCCCGTGGCGACGGCGGCCTGGCGCTTACCGCCCATGGCCAGGCCATGGCCGAGCTGCCGGCGCACCCGCGCATCGCCCACCTGCTGCTGCGCGGGCAGGCGCTCGGGCTCGGTGTCCTGGCTTGCGACCTTGCCGCGTTGCTCGGCGAGCGCGACATCCTCCGTGGCGGCGGCGCCGACCTGCACGGCCGCATCGCCCTGCTCGCCGGCGAGGCCGGCGCCGCCCGTGGCGCCAGGGGCGGAGTGCAACGGGCCCGCCAGCTGGCCCGGCAGTTCCGTTCCTACCTGCGCGGCGGCGCCACCGAAGCGGTGGCCGACCCGGATCACCCGCGCTGGCTCGGCTGCCTGCTGGCCTTTGCCTACCCCGACCGCATCGCCCAGCAGCGCCGCCCCGGTGGCGCCGAATACCGCCTGGCCAACGGCCGCGCGGCGCTGTTCGCCGAGCCCGATGCATTGATGAAGGAGCCCTGGCTGGTGATCGCCGACCTGGGCAGCCGCCAGGGCCAGCGCGAGGAGCGCATCTACCTGGCCGCCGACCTCGACCCGACGCTGTTCGACGGCCCCCTCGCCGAACAGCTCAGCGTGCTGGAGCTGCTGGACTGGGACGAACGCGAAGGCTTGCTGCGGGCCGAGCGCCAGCGGCGCATCGGCGAGCTGGTGCTGGACCGCGAGCCCCTGGCCAGCCTGGACGAAGACGCCCGCACCCGCGCACTGGTCGCCCTGGTGCGGCGCAAGGGCCTGCAATTGCTGAACTGGACGCCTGAGCTGCGCCAGTGGCAGGCCCGCGTGGCGCTGCTGCGGCGCCTCGACCTGGCGCGACAGGGCAGCAGCAACTGGCCGGACCTGTCCGACGCCGCGCTGCTCGACTCCCTGGAAGACTGGCTCGCGCCCTGGCTGGGCAAGGTCAGCCGCCTCAGCCATTTCTCCGCCCTGGACCTGCCGGGCATCCTCACCGGCCTGCTGCCCTGGCCGCTGCCCCAGCGCCTCGACGAACTGGCGCCGCGCGCGATCACCGTGCCGTCGGGGTCGGCCATCCGCCTCGACTACGGCGAAGACACGCCCGTGCTCGCGGTACGCCTGCAGGAACTCTTCGGCCTGGCCGACACGCCGCGCATCGCCGAGGGCCGCCAGGTGGTCAAGCTGCACCTGCTGTCCCCCGCGCGCCGCCCGGTGCAGGTGACCCAGGACCTGGCCAGCTTCTGGGCCAATACCTATGTCGAGGTGAAGAAGGACCTCAAGGGCCGTTACCCGAAGCACTACTGGCCGGACGACCCGCTGATCGCCGAGCCCACCGCCCGGGCCAAGCCGCGTCGCTGAGCGCCGGGCTCACCAACTGATCAGGAACATCGCCTTGGCGAGGAAGATCACGCCGAGCATGTGCAGCAGCACGCTGATGTGGATGCGCCGCGAGCGCTGCGGCGTCATCCGGTCGCTGCGCATCAGCACCACCACCAGCAGGAAGTGCCCGAGGATGCTCAGCGCCAGGATGATCTTCAGCATCAGCAAGGTGCCGAAGCTGCTGGCCAGCGGCGCGTGCAGCGCCGCGCGGTAGTGCCAGGCCAGCCCCAGCCCGGCGCCGAACAGCGCCAGTACCACCCAGTGCATCACCTTGCGTGCGCGTTGCCCCAGGGCCTTGGAGAAGCGCTCGCGGGGCTCGGCCTCCAGCACCGGGGTGGCGCGGCTGAGGATCATCACCTCGAAGAACACCCCGCCGATGAAGAAGGCGGCGGCGGTCAGGTGGATGAACTTGAGCAGCAGGAAATGCATGGCGGGCTCCCGAACGGCGGATGGCGGCGGGCACTGAGCCCGTTGCCGATCATGCCGCTTGCCGCCAAGCGCGCCCTGACCTGGGTCAGCCGTGGGTGAGGTGGGGTGGCCAATGAATTGGCTCTGTCTGCGTTAAGTGTTGCTAGAAGAACCGAGCCCAGCTGGTTGCCGGGTTTTGCTGATATTTCTGGTTTCGCCCCCCCGGGCGAGTCCCCTTTTAACAATCGTCGGAATGCCGAACCAATTAAAAGGAACCAAAAGCGCTCGCCCCTGCATACGGGTCTGGCTTCGCCAGACTTCCCTCGCTCCTGAAAGGGGCATTTAGCGGCTGCTTCAACTTCTGCGCCAGAATCTTCAGAGATGTACGCATCACCACCGGGTGAACGCCGCGGCGGGCGGCTTTCGTAGGATGGTGTAGAGCGAAGCGAAACCCATGCGGCGGAGGTGGCACGAACCCTTTGGCGCCCGGAAAGAGCCGTGCTTGAGCGCCTGCATTAAAACCACAACAGCTAACGCAGACAGAGCCAATGAATTCCACGGCAGAGGGGCGGCGCTGCGCGCCGCTTGGCGACTGAAGTCGCCCTTACAGGGCTTGCAGCGTGCCGCCCGGTTTCAATGCACCGGCGGCAGCAGGAAGCGTGCGATCAGGGGCAGGTGGTCGGAGATGCGCAGGGTATCGAGCTGGCGCACGCGTGCGTCGATGCGGGTCAGGCGGGGGCTGTGGAAAACATAGTCGACGGTGCGATCCGGCCCCGACACCCGTGGGTCGTTGGGAAACTGGGTGAACCAGCGCGCGCGCTCGGCGCCGTCGGTTTCCTCGGCGGCGGGCACCCTCGGGTAGGTCGCCAGCGCCTCCAGCGCGCTGTCGCGGGCGAAGCGGCTGCGCTGCACGGCGTCCAGGCGCAGGTACTGGCCGGGCGGCAACTGGTTGAAGTCGCCACCCAGCACCCAGGGCGTGCGGTCGCGTTCCAGCTCGTCGAGCAGGCTGCGGGTCATCGCCAGCTGGCGCTGCGCGGTGTCCTGGCCGGGCGTCCAGGGATCGAGGTGGGTGTTGATCGCCGCCAGGCGGCCGCCGTCGCGCACCGGCAGGTAGCTCACCAGCAGCGCCGGCTTGCGTTCGAAGGGGCGGTGCAGCAGGTCACCCGCCGCCAGGGGCAGTTGCAGGCGCTCGGCACTGTCGATGCGCACGCGGCTGAGGGTGCCCAGCTTCATGCCGACGCTGCCGAGGATGTGCGTTTGCGGCACGAAGGCGGCCTTCCAGTAGAAGGCCTGGGTGCTGCACGGGTACACATCGGCGAGACGCTCGCGCAGCAGCGCCAGCTGGTCCTGGTAGTCGGTGGCGCGGGCGCCTTCGTCCAGCTCCTGGAGGAACACCAGGTCCGGCTGCTCGTCGCGCAGCACACGCACCACCTCGTCGAGGCTGTAGGCGATGTCCGCCGGCGTCGGGCGTTCGTCCGGGCCTTCGCGGTCGGGCAGGTCGTAGTAGAAGACGTAGCGCTTGCCGGCCAGGTACTGCACGTTCCAGGTCATCACCTTCAGCGCCTGGCCGGGTTGCAGCAGGGGCGCCTCGGCGACGCAGGCCACAGGCGCCTCCTCGCGCGGGGCGGGGTGCCAGGTCAGGCTGTAGACCAGCGCGACCAGGGCGACGGCGACGATCAGCAGGCAGAGCAGGAGGCGGCGCAGTAGAAGGGGCATCGGCTGGAACGGTGCGTGGCTGGGTCAGGGAATGGGCGAGCATACCTGAGCGCGCGGCCCGGCCCAAACGCGTGCGCAAGCGAGGCGGCTGGATGCCGCCGGCGACGCTATTCTTGTTCTGTCGCGACGGATCGCAATGCGGGGCGGGCACCCTGGTTTGCGCATCCTTCGGGTTGCCCTAACATGCCCGGCACCCAGATCGGCAAGGGTCTTGCAGGATCAACCCCTCAGTCCCGACTTCCAGGAGCAGGCATGCATCGCCAGTCGTTAGCGAGTCCCGCCGCATCGCCCGGCCGTGGCCGTGCCGGCGCGTTGCTGTGCGGGCTTCTGTGGCTGCTGCTCGGCATCACCTGCGCCAGCGCCGAGGAGCGGCCGCCGCTGCGGGTGATGACCGACTACTGGCCGCCGTTCCGCATGGAAGGCGAGGGGGGGGCGCTGCACGGGCTGGACATCGACCTGCTGAACGAGATCGCACGGCGCACGGGCCTGCGTTTCGACGTGCAGCGGGCGCCCTGGGCGCGCGGGCTGGCCGCACTGCAGAGCGGCTCGGCGGACCTGATGACCGGCCTCGCGCGCACCCCCGAACGCGAGCGCTACATCGACTACCTGGCCACTCCCTACTACGCCTGCGCGCCACGGCTGTACGGCACCCCGGAACTGGCCAGGCGCATCACCCGCTACGAGCAGTTGCGCGGGCCCACCATCGGCTACGTGCTGGAGTCGGCCTACTTCCAGCCCTTCGATTCCGATGCCGGCCTGCACAAGTCCGGGGTCAGCAACGAGCAGCAACTGCTGGAGATGCTCCTGCGCGGGCGCCTGCAACTGGTGATCGGCACCGATTGCCAGGTGGATTACGAGCTGCGCGATCCGCGCCTGGCCGGACGCATCGTCAGGACCGGCTACCAGCCCGATACCCGCACCGAGCTGTACATCGGCTTCACCCACCGGCACGCGCTGGCCGAGGAGAAGGACAGGATCGCCACCGCCCTGCAGCAGATGCTCGACGAGGGCTGGGTGGCCGAGGCCGCCAAGCGCTACCAGCCTGCCACTCAGTGAGCGTGGGGTTCGACCACCAGTTCGTATTCCAGGCTGGAGTCCCAGAACGCCGCCTCGATCTTGTGCCCGTCCGGGTCCCGCACGAAGCAGCCGAAGTAGGGCGCGCCATAATCCGCGCGGGGCCCCGGTTCGCCATCGGAACTGCCGCCACTGGCCAGGGCCGCCTGGTAGAACGCCTGCACCGCGTCCTTGTCCGCCGCGAAGAAACCGACGTGGGTGCCGTTGCCGGTGCTCGCGGGCCTGCCGTCGATGGGTTCCTGCACCCAGAACTCCGGGTACAGGCGGCCATAGGCCACAGCGCCGGGGTGCTCCATGATGCGCCGGCAACCCAGGGTTGCCAGGACCTTGTCATAGAAGGCCACGGCCCGTTCGAAGTGGTTGGTGCCGAGCGAGATGTGGGACAGGATGCTGGGGTTTTCGGCCATGGAATGGATCTCCCTGTGCGATGGCCCCGACAAGACTAGCCGGCTTTCAGCGCTCCGCTGCAGGCTCCCCGAGCAGGCTGAACAGGCGGAAGATCAGCACGCAGGTGAACAGTTGCAGGAAGCCGTCCAGGCAGTCGACGAAGACGCTGGCGACGCTGTCCGGGCGCTCGCCCAGTTCGCCATAGGCCCACCACTCGAAGGCCCACACCGGCCCCATCGCCAGCAGGATGCAGCAGAGGATGGTGAGGAAATGGCCATCGCTCATGCGGAAGCTCTCCTTCATCGCGTCCATCGGCGACAGGCCGTCCAGTACCAGCAGGTACTCGGCGAACACCAGCCGGCTCATGATCCACAGTCCCGGCAGGATCAGCAGCGAAGCCCCGAGCATGATCAGCAGCGTGCTGAAGGCCGCGAGCACCGCGAAGGACGGCCAGCGCAGCAATGCCAGGCTCCAGATCTGCTTCTTCTTCAGGTTGACGCGGCTGCTGCGGCTGTCGAGGAAGACGATCAGCGCGCCGGTATAGAGGGGGTAGAACACCAGGCGGATGAGCAGGTCGGAAGCCGACGACGAGGCCTCGCCCAGCCAGGCCGAGGCCACCTGCAGGGCCAGTGCCTCGAGCAGGATCACCGGCAGGCAGAGCGAGGCGATCGGGCCGAAGTGGCGGCTGAAGAAATACCAGGAGTCGCGCAGCAGGAGCAGGGGATTCATTGACGGCGCCATAGGAATGCAGGGCTGTGAAGCAACTCTAGTCGATGCCGCGTGCCCTCTCCAAGGCGCCGCCGGGCGACGATCACGACGCCAGCCCGGCCAGCAGGGCCTCGCTCTCCAGCACCTCGGCGTATTCGCCGGCGAGGTTGGCCATGGCCATGTCGTGCACCTCCTCGGCGCTGCGCGGGCGGCCCGACCAGTCGGCCTTGGCGAAGGTGTAGCAGGCGTCGGCCACCACGGTGGTGACGAAGCCCAGGTTGCTGGCGCTGCGCGCGGTGGCTTCCACCGAGTTCTCGCTGGCGACCCCGGTGATCACCACGCGGCGGATGCCGCGCACGTGCAGCCAGCGCTCCAGGGCACTGTGGGTGAAGGCGTCGGTGACGTTCTTCTCCAGCACCTGCTCGCCCGGCCCGGGTGCCAGCTCCGGCTGGAACAGCGCGCCGTCCTGCCCCGGGGCGAACACCGAGCCCGGCTCGCGGGACATGTGGCGCACATGCACCAGCGGCCAGCCGCGCTGGCGCCAGTGGGCGAGCAGGGCGGCGATGCGCCCTTCGGCCTGGGGGTTGTTACGCGGCGTGGTGACGCGGGCGATGCCCTGCTGCATATCGATGATGATCAGGGCGGGAGGCGAATGGAGAGGGTCGTTCAGCGGCATGTCGGGTGTCCTTTCCTCGAGGCTGGCATACTGTGCGCCGACTCTAGCAGACCTTCGAAAAACTACCTGCGTTGCCATCGCTGCGTTGGGAGCCGGCTCAAAAATGCTCATCTACAGCGTGTAGACTCCGCTTTTTTCGCCTGTTCCTGCCTTGCGCTGGCGGCCTCGCCTACGTTTTTTCGCAGCCTGAAACCCACGCCCGCCACCCGAGGAAAACCGGTGAAGAAGATCGCAGTGTTCGCCGATGTCCAGAACCTCTACTACACGGTGCGCCAGGCCTATGGCTGTCACTTCAACTACACCGCGCTGTGGAAGGACATCGCCAGCCGTGGCGAGATCGTCGAAGCCTATGCCTACGCCATCGACCGGGGCGACGCCCGCCAGCAGCAGTTCCAGCAGATCCTGCGCAACCTCGGCTTCACCGTGAAGCTCAAGCCCTTCATCCAGCGCGCCGATGGCTCGGCCAAGGGCGACTGGGACGTGGGCATCACCATCGACATCCTCGACGCCGCCGCGCGGGTGGACGAGATCGTCCTGGCCTCCGGCGATGGCGACTTCGACCTGCTGCTCGACCGCGTCCGCGACCGTGGCGTCGAAGCCGTCGCCTATGGCGTGCCGGGCCTCACCGCTCAATCGCTGGTGCGTGCCGCCAGCCGCTATGTGCCCATCGAGGGCGGCCTGCTGCTCAAGTGACAGCCCGGCGCCCCTGCCAAACAGTGGAAACCCCGTGGACCCCATCGCCGTCATCGACTTCGAAACCACCGGCGTCACGCCGGGGGACAACTGCCGCGCCACCGAGATAGGCGTCGTCATCCTCGACCAGGGCCGCATCGTCGGGCGCTACCAGAGCCTGATGAACGCCGGCGTCTGGGTGCCGCCCTTCATCGAGAGCCTCACCGGCATCAGCAACGCCATGGTCCGCGCCGCACCGCCGGCGGCCCAGGTGATGGGGGAGGTGGCGGACTTCGTCGGCGACATCCCCTTGCTGGCGCACAACGCCTCCTTCGACCAGAAATTCTGGGACGCCGAGCTGGCGCGCCTCGGCCGCCGTCGCCGGCAGGCCTTCGCCTGCTCCCTGCTGCTGTCGCGCCGCCTGCTGCCGGAGGCGCCCAACCACAAGCTCGGCACCCTCAACCGCTGGGCGCGCCTGCCCGACACCGGCCAGGCCCACCGCGCCATGGCCGATGCCGAGATGGCGGCCAACCTCACCCTGCACATCGCCGAGCGCCTGCGCGAACGCCACGGCGTGCGCCAGGTGAGCCACGAGCTGTTCTGCCGCCTGCAGAAAGTCCCCGCCGCCAAGATCCTCGATGCGCTGAAGCGCTTGTAGATGCGCTCGGCGCCGCGCACGGCGAGGGGCTTTGC
>NZ_BAAJNO010000017.1:0-108711 GCF_054558415.1 Pseudomonas sp. No.21 | reverse complement strand
AGTCACGCGCGCGAAGTCGAGATCCTTCGAATGTCTTTTCGACTCTATGACCTATTCCAATCTGCGCTTTTCTATGCAAGCCCAGCATGCATGGCTATGATGCGTGCCTCATTCTGAGGCGGTGCGCGCATGCTTACCTTGTTGAAGCTCCTACAGGACGGCCAGTTTCACTCCGGTGAGGAGTTGGGGCGGGCGCTCGGTGTAAGTCGAAGTGCCGTCTGGAAGCAATTGCAATCTCTCGAGGCGAACTACGACGTCCGGTTTCATAAGCTGCGTGGCAAGGGCTACCGATTGGAAGCTCCGATGAGTCTTCTTGATCCCGCAAGGCTGAATGACGTCGTACCGGACTTTTCCTGTGTTGTTGTTGAAACTGTCGATTCCACTAATGCTGAAGTCATGCGACGTATCGCCGCTGGAGCCGAGACTCCTTTTGCTGTCCTGGCGGAGCACCAGAGCGGCGGTCGCGGCAGGCGCGGTCGGGAATGGGTCAGCCCCTATGGGCAGAATCTTTACTGCAGCGTGGGCTTGCGGGTCGAGGGGGGGGCGGGCCATCTAGAGGGCCTTAGTCTCGTAGTAGGGTTGGCTGTCCTGCGAGCAATACGCTTGAGCGGGCTCTCCGGTGTTGGGCTCAAGTGGCCCAACGATATTCTGGTCAATGGCCGCAAGATAGCGGGAATTCTTCTCGAGCTGATTGGGGACCCCGCAGACATCTGCAGTGTCATTATTGGTATCGGCATCAACGTCAATATGCGTTGGTCTGACGCGGAGATAAGTCAGCCCTGGACCTCCATTCTCCTCGAAAGTGGTGGTTTGTATGATCGAACCGCGCTTGCCATAAATGTTCTTGAGCAGCTGAATTACTGTCTGGCGCAATGTCATCGCGAGGGCTTCAAGGCCTTGCGGGCTGAGTGGGAGGCTGACCATCTCTGGGGCGGGCGAGAGGTCTCACTGATTGCAGGCAAGCAGCGTGTCGATGGTGTCATTCTGGGGGTGGACGATAGTGGTGCCCTGCGAATGGATGTTGATGGTTCCGAGAAGGTCTTCAGTGGCGGAGAGCTCAGTTTGAGGTTGCGTAATGATTCTTGAGCTTGATTGCGGTAACAGCTTCATCAAGTGGCGTGTGATCTCTACTACCGAGATGCGAGTTCTTGCTGGAGGTGTCGTAGGTTCCGATGATGAGCTGATCGCAGTGCTCTCGATATCCGAGATTGAGCTGAGCTGGTGTCGCCTTGTAAGTGTGCGTACCGACGATGAAACCCATCGGCTTACGGATAAATTGCGGGCGGCCTTTGCTATCGAATCTGCTTGTGCCCAGCCGTCCAGGGAAATGGCGGGGGTGCGCAACGGCTATGACGATTATCAGCGCCTGGGGCTTGATCGATGGCTCGCTGTTCTTGGGGCCTATCATCTATCGAATAGTGCATGTCTGGTCCTGGATCTTGGTACGGCGGTTACCTCTGACTTCGTTTCCGAAGCGGGAGAGCATCTTGGTGGCTTCATCTGTCCAGGAATGCCGCTCATGCGTAATCAGTTGCGAACGCATACTCGACGTATCCGCTATGGCGATGACGCCGCGGAGCGAGCTCTGCAGGAAATGGTGCCGGGGCGCTCAACAGTCGAGGCTGTAGAGCGAGGCTGTCTGTTGATGTTGCAAGGTTTTGTGCACACCCAGGTTGTGCAAGCGAGAGAATGGCTGGGAAGTTCCTTCGAGCTCTATCTGACAGGTGGAGATGCCTTTCTGGTGAAGGATGAGTTTCCCCAGGCCAAAGTCCTTCCGGACCTTGTGTTCGTTGGATTGGCGATTGCCTGCCCGTTATCTTGAGGTTCGTCATGCGTTGGATGTTTCTGCTTTTGCTGGTTCTCAATCTTTTCTATTACGTGTGGCATCAGCAGCAGGCGCCTCTTCGCGCTAAAGAGGTGGAGACGCTTTCTTTATATAGAGGAGGGCAGCAGGACATCCGGCTACTGAGTGAGTCGAAAGACGCCAAGCCCAGGCATGAAGAGCCACCTGTTCAGCAGGCTATGGCTGAGCAGAATGCATGCCTATACCTCGGAAGTTTTGAGCAGGAAGCCCAGGCGAGGGAGGTTGAGCAGCGTCTGGTCGCGCTTGATATTCAGGGGCAGGTTCAAGAGGTCGATGCGGCTGCCGGAGTCGATTATTGGGTCTATCTCGCTCCGCTGGCATCGCGGCAGGCGTCGTTGCGTCAGCTGAAGGAGCTTCAGGCGCGGAAAATAGACAGCTACATCATCAGTCAGGGCGACTTGCAGAACGGCATTTCGCTGGGAATTTTCCCGAGGATGGACTCCGCTGAAAGCGTGATGGCGCGTTTGAAGGATGCGGGTTATGAACCTTCCATGCGCGAGCTCGCGCGCTCTCATCGAGATTTCTGGGTTCGCATTGCCCCGGAAAGCCGACGTCTAGCTGATGATGCGTTGCTTGGGGAACTGGCCCGGGACTTCGCTGGGCTCCAACATAAAATAATGCCGTGCGAAAACGTTGCATCCTCCAGATAGTTTGAATAGAATGGCGCCCGCTTCGCAGCTAGGCTGAAAAAGTGGAACTGCGGAGCTGCTGTCAAAGTAAGCTAACCTCAAGATTTAAATGAGAAAATGCTTGACAGTAGGGTGGCAGAGAATGAAAATGCCGCCTCCCGATTGGAGGGATTCCCGAGCGGCCAAAGGGATCAGACTGTAAATCTGACGTCATAGACTTCGAAGGTTCGAATCCTTCTCCCTCCACCAGATTCAAGCGTGAGCACCGGGCTCCGCGGGTATAGTTCAGTGGTAGAACCTCAGCCTTCCAAGCTGATGATGCGGGTTCGATTCCCGCTACCCGCTCCAGGTTTGATGTTCATGCAATGTGTTTTGCTCATGTAGCTCAGCTGGTAGAGCACACCCTTGGTAAGGGTGAGGTCAGCGGTTCGATTCCGCTCATGAGCTCCATCTCAACAAAGGCAGATATGTAAATATCTGCCTTTGTTTTAATGGTGGCGTGACTCGCTCAATTCTTTGATGGGAGACGTTCTCGATGGCTAAAGAAAAATTCGAACGTAACAAACCGCACGTCAACGTTGGCACCATTGGTCACGTAGACCATGGCAAGACCACTCTGACTGCTGCTCTGACCAAAGTCTGCTCCGAGACCTGGGGTGGTTCTGCTCGCGCTTTCGATCAGATCGACAACGCGCCGGAAGAGAAAGCTCGCGGTATCACCATCAACACCTCCCACGTTGAGTACGACTCCGCTGTTCGTCACTACGCTCACGTTGACTGCCCCGGTCACGCTGACTATGTGAAGAACATGATCACCGGTGCTGCTCAGATGGACGGCGCCATCCTGGTTTGCTCCGCCGCTGACGGCCCCATGCCGCAGACTCGCGAGCATATCCTGCTGTCCCGTCAGGTAGGCGTTCCCTACATTGTCGTGTTCCTGAACAAGGCCGACATGGTTGACGACGCCGAGCTGCTGGAACTGGTCGAAATGGAAGTTCGCGATCTGCTGAACACCTACGATTTCCCGGGCGACGACACTCCGATCGTTATCGGTTCCGCGCTGATGGCGCTGGAAGGCAAAGACGACAACGAAATCGGCGTCTCCGCTGTTCGCAAGCTGGTAGAAACCCTGGACTCCTACATTCCGGAGCCGGTTCGTGCCATCGACCAGCCGTTCCTGATGCCGATCGAAGACGTGTTCTCCATCTCCGGCCGCGGCACCGTGGTTACCGGTCGTGTTGAGCGCGGCATCGTCAAGGTTCAGGAAGAAGTGGAAATCGTTGGTATCCGTGATACCAGCAAGACCATCTGCACCGGCGTTGAAATGTTCCGCAAGCTGCTCGACGAAGGTCGTGCTGGTGAGAACGTTGGTATCCTGCTGCGCGGCACCAAGCGTGACGACGTAGAGCGTGGCCAGGTTCTGGCCAAGCCGGGCACCATCAAGCCGCACACCAAGTTCGAGTGCGAAGTGTACGTTCTGTCCAAGGAAGAAGGTGGTCGTCACACTCCGTTCTTCAAGGGCTACCGTCCGCAGTTCTACTTCCGTACCACTGACGTGACCGGTAACTGCGAACTGCCGGAAGGCGTTGAGATGGTAATGCCGGGCGACAACATCAAGATGGTTGTCACCCTGATCGCTCCGATCGCCATGGAAGACGGTCTGCGTTTCGCGATTCGCGAAGGCGGCCGTACCGTTGGCGCCGGCGTGGTTGCCAAGATCATCGAGTAATCGGTTGATCTAACTCCGTCAGGCCGGCATAATGGTCGGCCTGACTTCGTTACAGGCCAGTAGCTCAATTGGCAGAGCGGCGGTCTCCAAAACCGCAGGTTGGGGGTTCGATTCCCTCCTGGCCTGCCAAATTTCCAAGAAGGAAGTTTGGCAAATATTCACAAGGTCCTAGCTGATGAATGCCAAGGCTGAAGCCAAAGAAACACGCTTCGACGTTCTGAAGTGGATCGTTGTGGCTGCTATCGTCGCGGTTGGTGTGGTTGGTAATCAGTATTTCTCTGCTGAGCCGATTATCTACCGTGTTCTTGTTCTGCTCGTTCTTGGTGCGGGTGCTGCCTTTGTAGCGCTGCAGACTGCCAAGGGGCAAGCATTCTTTGTTCTGGCTAAAGAGGCGCGTGCGGAAATCCGCAAGGTCGTTTGGCCGACTCGTCAGGAAACCACGCAGACCACGCTTATTGTCGTGGCTGTTGTTCTGGTAATGGCGCTGCTGCTGTGGGGGCTCGATTCCCTGCTCGGTTGGCTTGTTTCGATGATTGTAGGTTAAGGGTGCGCCGTGGCTAAGCGTTGGTACGTTGTGCATGCCTACTCCGGTTATGAAAAGCACGTAATGCGTTCGCTGGTGGAGCGCGTCAAGCTTGCCGGCATGGAAGATGGTTTTGGTGAGATTCTGGTCCCTACCGAAGAGGTAGTGGAGATGCGGAACGGCCAGAAGCGCAAAAGTGAGCGCAAGTTCTTCCCTGGTTATGTGCTTGTTCAGATGGAAATGAACGAGGGCACTTGGCATTTGGTCAAGGATACCCCTCGGGTCATGGGTTTCATTGGTGGTACGGCCGACAAGCCGGCGCCTATCACCGATAAAGAGGCCGAGGCGATCCTGCGTCGCGTTGCTGATAGCGGCGACAAGCCCAAGCCCAAGACATTGTTCGAGCCGGGCGAGACGGTTCGTGTCATTGATGGTCCGTTCGCGGACTTCAATGGTGTCGTTGAAGAGGTTAACTACGAGAAGAGCCGGATTCAGGTCGCCGTGCTCATCTTCGGCCGCTCCACGCCGGTGGAGCTGGAGTTCAGCCAGGTCGAGAAGGCATAGCTGAAATAGGCATCCCATACCCCGCAGCCAATGGTTGCGGGGTTTTGTCGTCACTGGGATAAACGCGCAAGCAAACGGGGAGCCTCAAGGCGTTCGAACCCGCAATTGGAGTTATAGATGGCTAAGAAGATTCAGGCTTATATCAAGCTGCAAGTGAAGGCTGCTCAAGCCAACCCGTCCCCGCCGGTCGGTCCGGCTCTGGGTCAGCATGGCGTGAACATCATGGAATTCTGCAAGGCGTTCAACGCCAAGACCCAGGGTATGGAGCCCGGTCTGCCGACTCCCGTGATCATCACCGTATACAGCGACCGCAGCTTCACTTTCGAAACCAAAAGCACCCCGGCTTCCGTGCTGCTGAAGAAAGCGGCTGGCATCACCAGCGGCTCTGCTCGCCCGAACAGCCAGAAAGTCGGCACCGTCACCCGTGCTCAGCTGGAAGATATCGCCAAGACAAAACAGGCTGATCTGACTGCAGCTGACCTGGATGCGGCCGTGCGTACCATCGCCGGCTCCGCTCGTAGCATGGGCCTGAACGTGGAGGGTGTGTAAATGGCTAAGCTGACCAAGCGCCAGAAGGCTATCGCCGAGAAAATCGAAGCCGGCAAACAATATGGTTTCGAAGACGCCGCCAAACTGCTGGCTGAGCTGTCGACCATCAAGTTCAAAGAGTCCGTTGATATCTCCATCAACCTGGGCGTTGACCCGCGTAAATCCGACCAGGTCGTACGTGGCGCTACCGTACTGCCGAACGGCACCGGCAAAAGCGTTCGCGTTGCCGTGTTCACCCAGGGTCCGGGCGCTGAAGCTGCTCTGGCTGCAGGTGCTGACCGCGTAGGCATGGACGAGCTGGCTGCCGAAATGAAAGGCGGCGACCTGAACTATGACGTCGTTATCGCCTCCCCGGACGCGATGCGCGTTGTCGGTCAGCTGGGCCAGATCCTCGGTCCGCGCGGCCTGATGCCGAACCCGAAGGTTGGTACCGTGACTCCGGACGTGGCCACTGCCGTGAAGAACGCCAAGGCTGGTCAGGTGCGTTTCCGTACCGACAAGAACGGCATCATCCACGCCTCCGTGGGCAAGATCGATTTCGAGCCGGTCAAGCTGAAGCAGAACGTCGAAGCTCTGCTGGTTGACCTGAAGCGCCTGAAGCCGTCCACCTCCAAGGGTGTGTACGTTCAGCGCGTGACCCTGAGCACCACCATGGGCCCGGGTCTGCAGATCGATCAGGCTTCCCTGGAAGCCTAAGAAATCAAGTCGCAGCGGGTGCTCCCGCTGCGCAGGTATTGGGGTCCCTGCCTGGCGGGGGCTATCCAAGACCGTAGGCGGTGAAAGCCTCAAACCGGGAAGTCTTTCCCGAGCCTACGCAGATGGTGCTCCCGATTCGTTTACCGAATCAGACACCAAAACGCCGTCCGGCCCCGGCTGGACGAACCGGTAACATCCAGGAGTGAACCCGTGGCAATTAAACTCGAAGACAAGAAGGCCATCGTCGCTGAAGTCAACGAGGCTGCCAAAGCTGCCCTGTCCGCTGTCGTGGCTGATGCCCGAGGCGTGACCGTGGGAGCCATGACCGGACTCCGTAAAGAGGCCCGCGAGGCTGGTGTGTACGTGAAAGTCGTGCGTAACACCCTGGCTCGTCGCGCCGTTGAAGGTACTTCTTTCGAAGTCCTCGGCGACGTGTTCAAAGGCCCGACCCTGATCGCGTTCTCCAACGAACATCCGGGCGCTGCCGCTCGTATCTTCAAGGAGTTCTCGAAGGGTCAGGACAAGTTCGAGATCAAGGCTGCCGCGTTCGAAGGCAAGCTGATCGCAGCTAACCAGATCGACGTACTGGCAACTCTGCCGACCTACGACGAGGCCGTATCGCAGCTGATGAGCGTGATCCAAGGCGCTACCAGCAAGCTGGCTCGTACCCTGGCGGCAATTCGCGACCAGAAGGAAAGCGCTGCTGCCTGATCCAGGCGCGCTGCTTCTTCTACGTAAACTCGTTTAATTCGATGGCCGTTAAAGGCCGTCCATCTATACAGGAATTAGAGTCATGGCTCTGACCAACGAAGACATCATCAACGCCGTATCCGAAATGTCCGTGATGCAAGTTGTTGAACTGATCAAGGCAATGGAAGAGAAGTTCGGCGTTACCGCCGCCGCTGCCGTTGCTGCTGGCCCGGCTGTTGCCGCTGCCGCTGCTGAAGAGCAAACCGAGTTCAACATCGTTCTGACCGAAGCCGGCGACAAGAAAGTGAACGTCATCAAAGTCGTTCGCGAACTGACCGGTCTGGGTCTGAAAGAAGCCAAGGCTGTTGTTGACGGCGCCCCGGGCGTTGTCAAAGAAGGCGCTTCGAAAGAAGAGGCCGAAGCTGCCAAGAAGGCTCTGGAAGAAGCTGGCGCCAAAGTCGAGCTCAAGTAAGCGACGACTTTGCGTCTACAGCCCGAGCGACTCGCGCGAGGCTGATGGCTGGTGGCTTATGCCACCGGCCTTTTTCCGTTCTAGGTGGTCGGCGCATGCCTCGCCCGGAACGTGAAAAACCACCCGAGAGGTGGCGCAAACCAAGGGGTTTGCACGATTTTCTGGCTACTCCCGTCGGGGGAGCCAAACAAGCAGGTGACCAAGCTGGGGAACGCTGATGGCTTACTCATACACTGAGAAAAAACGTATCCGCAAAGACTTTAGCAAGTTGCCGGACGTCATGGATGTACCCTACCTCCTGGCCATCCAGCTGGATTCGTATCGCGAATTCCTGCAGGCGGGCGCGAGCAAGGACCAGTTTCGTGATATCGGCCTGCACGCGGCCTTCAAGTCTGTATTCCCGATTATCAGCTATTCCGGTAACGCCGCTCTGGAATACGTCGGCTATCGCCTGGGCGAGCCGGCTTTCGATGTCAAGGAATGCGTGCTGCGCGGCGTAACCTTCGCCGTACCGCTGCGAGTCAAAGTCCGTCTGATCATTTTCGACAAAGAGTCGTCGAACAAAGCGATCAAGGACATCAAGGAGCAGGAAGTCTACATGGGGGAAATCCCCCTGATGACCGAGAACGGTACCTTCATCATCAACGGTACCGAGCGCGTCATCGTTTCCCAGCTGCACCGGTCTCCGGGCGTGTTCTTCGACCACGACCGCGGCAAGACCCACAGCTCGGGCAAGCTGCTGTACTCCGCTCGCATCATCCCCTACCGCGGCTCCTGGCTGGACTTCGAGTTCGACCCGAAGGACTGCGTATTCGTGCGTATCGACCGTCGCCGCAAGCTGCCGGCTTCGGTACTGCTGCGTGCGCTCGGCTACAGCACTGAAGAAGTGCTCGATGCCTTCTATGCGACCAACGTTTTCCACGTGAAAGGCGAGATCCTGCATCTGGAGCTCGTGCCTCACCGTCTGCGCGGCGAAATTGCCGTGTTCGACATCAAGGACGAGAACGGCAAAGTCATCGTTGAGCAAGGCCGCCGCATCACCGCGCGCCACATCAACCAGTTGGAAAAGGCCGGCATCAAGGAACTGGAAGTCCCCCTGGACTACGTTCTCGGCCGCACCACCGCCAAGGCTATCGTGCATCCGGCCACCGGCGAGATCATCGCCGAGTGCAACACCGAGCTGACCACCGACGTCCTGGTGAAGATCGCCAAGGCTCAGGTCGTTCGCATCGAGACCCTGTATACCAACGACATCGACTGCGGTCCGTTCATCTCCGACACCCTGAAGATCGACTCCACCGGCAACCAGCTGGAAGCCCTGGTCGAGATCTACCGCATGATGCGTCCCGGTGAGCCGCCGACCAAGGAAGCCGCCGAGACCCTGTTCAACAACCTGTTCTTCAGCGCCGAGCGTTACGACCTGTCCGCCGTCGGCCGCATGAAGTTCAACCGTCGTATCGGTCGCACCGAGATCGAAGGTTCGGGCGTGCTGAGCAAGGAAGACATCGTCGAGGTCCTCAAGACCCTGGTCGACATCCGTAACGGCAAGGGCATCGTCGACGACATCGACCACCTGGGTAACCGTCGCGTACGTTGCGTCGGCGAAATGGCCGAGAACCAGTTCCGTGTCGGCCTCGTGCGCGTCGAGCGCGCGGTCAAGGAACGTCTGTCGATGGCCGAAAGCGAAGGCCTGATGCCGCAAGACCTGATCAACGCCAAGCCGGTGGCTGCCGCGATCAAGGAATTCTTCGGTTCCAGCCAGCTCTCGCAGTTCATGGACCAGAACAACCCGCTCTCCGAAATCACCCACAAGCGCCGCGTCTCCGCACTCGGCCCAGGTGGTCTGACCCGCGAGCGCGCCGGCTTCGAAGTCCGCGACGTACACCCGACCCACTACGGCCGCGTGTGCCCGATCGAGACCCCTGAAGGTCCGAACATCGGTCTGATCAACTCCCTTGCCACCTATGCCCGCACCAACCAGTACGGCTTCCTGGAAAGCCCGTACCGCGTTGTAAAAGGCACCCAGGTGACTGACGAGATCGTCTTCCTCTCCGCAATCGAAGAGGCCGATCACGTCATCGCCCAGGCGTCCGCGACCCTGAACGAGAAGGGCCAACTGATCGACGAACTGGTGGCCGTACGTCACCTGAACGAGTTCACCGTCAAGGCGCCCGAAGACGTCACCCTGATGGACGTTTCGCCGAAGCAGGTCGTTTCCGTCGCTGCCTCGCTGATCCCGTTCCTCGAGCACGACGACGCCAACCGTGCACTCATGGGTTCGAACATGCAGCGTCAGGCCGTGCCGACCCTGCGTGCCGACAAGCCCCTGGTCGGTACCGGCATGGAGCGCAACGTCGCCCGTGACTCCGGCGTCTGCGTCGTGGCCCGTCGTGGCGGCGTGATTGACTCCGTCGATGCCAGCCGCATCGTGGTCCGCGTCAATGACGATGAAGTCGAAACCGGTGAAGCCGGTGTCGACATCTACAACCTGACCAAATACACCCGTTCCAACCAGAACACCTGCATCAACCAGCGCCCGCTGGTGCAGAAGGGTGACCAGGTCTCCCGCAGCGACATCCTCGCCGACGGCCCGTCCACCGACATGGGTGAACTGGCTCTCGGTCAGAACATGCGCGTTGCGTTCATGCCCTGGAACGGCTTCAACTTCGAAGACTCCATCTGCCTCTCCGAGCGTGTGGTCCAGGAAGATCGCTTCACCACCATCCACATCCAGGAACTGACCTGTGTGGCGCGTGACACGAAGCTCGGCCCAGAGGAAATCACCGCTGACATCCCGAACGTGGGTGAAGCAGCGCTGAACAAGCTGGACGAAGCGGGCATCGTTTACGTGGGTGCCGAAGTCGGTGCTGGCGACATCCTGGTCGGCAAGGTCACTCCGAAAGGCGAGACCCAGCTGACTCCGGAAGAGAAGCTGCTGCGCGCGATCTTCGGTGAGAAGGCTTCCGACGTTAAGGACACCTCCCTGCGCGTGCCGACCGGCACCAAGGGCACCGTCATCGACGTCCAGGTCTTCACCCGTGACGGCGTGGAGCGCGACAGCCGCGCTCTGGCCATCGAGAAGATGCAGCTCGACGAAATCCGCAAGGACCTGAACGAAGAGTTCCGCATCGTCGAAGGCGCTACCTTCGAACGTCTGCGCTCCGCCCTGGTCGGTGCCAAGGCCGAAGGCGGCGCTGGCCTGAAGAAAGGCGCCGAGATCGATGACGCCTTCCTCGACGGCCTCGACCATGGTCAGTGGTTCAAGCTGCGCATGGCCGACGACGCACTGAACGAGCAGTTGGAAAAGGCCCAGGCCTATCTCTCCGACCGCCGTCAATTGCTCGACGACAAGTTCGAAGACAAGAAGCGCAAGCTGCAGCAAGGCGATGACCTGGCTCCGGGCGTACTGAAGATCGTCAAGGTCTACCTGGCTATCAAGCGCCGCATCCAGCCGGGCGACAAGATGGCGGGCCGTCACGGTAACAAGGGTGTGGTCTCCGTGATCATGCCGGTCGAAGACATGCCCCACGATGCCAATGGCACCCCGGTGGACATCGTCCTCAACCCGCTGGGCGTACCGTCGCGTATGAACGTCGGCCAGATCCTCGAAACCCACCTGGGCCTCGCGGCCAAGGGCCTGGGCGAGAAGATTAACCGCATGCTCGAAGAGCAGCGCAAGGTCGCCGAGCTGCGCAAGTTCCTCCACGAGATCTACAACGAGATCGGTGGTCGTCAGGAAAACCTGGATGAACTGGGCGACCAGGAAATCCTCGACCTGGCCAAGAACCTGCGTGCTGGCGTACCGATGGCCACCCCGGTGTTCGACGGTGCCAAGGAGCGCGAGATCAAGGCCATGCTGAAGCTGGCCGATCTGCCGGAAAGCGGCCAGATGCGCCTGTTCGATGGTCGTACCGGCAACATGTTCGAGCGTCCGACCACCGTCGGCTACATGTACATGCTGAAGCTGAACCACCTGGTCGACGACAAGATGCACGCACGTTCCACCGGCTCTTACAGCCTGGTCACCCAGCAGCCGCTGGGTGGTAAGGCGCAGTTCGGTGGCCAGCGTTTCGGGGAGATGGAGGTTTGGGCGCTGGAAGCCTACGGCGCTGCCTATACCCTGCAGGAAATGCTGACCGTGAAGTCGGACGACGTGAACGGCCGTACCAAGATGTACAAGAACATCGTGGACGGGGATCACCGCATGGAGGCCGGCATGCCCGAGTCCTTCAACGTGTTGATCAAAGAGATCCGCTCGCTCGGCATCGACATCGAACTGGAAACCGAATAACACGAGACGCCCATACGCTGCGGCTGGTCAAGGCCGGTCGCAGCGGGTCCGTGAGGAGGAAAGGCCTTGAAAGACTTGCTGAATCTGTTGAAAAACCAGGGTCAAATCGAAGAGTTCGATGCCATCCGTATTGGCCTGGCCTCGCCCGAGATGATCCGTTCCTGGTCCTTCGGTGAAGTGAAGAAGCCGGAGACCATCAACTACCGTACCTTCAAGCCGGAGCGCGATGGCCTGTTCTGCGCCAAGATCTTCGGCCCGGTGAAGGACTACGAGTGCCTGTGCGGTAAGTACAAGCGCCTCAAGCATCGCGGCGTGATCTGCGAGAAGTGCGGTGTCGAAGTTGCCCTGGCCAAAGTGCGCCGTGAGCGCATGGGCCACATCGAACTGGCTTCGCCGGTCGCCCACATCTGGTTCCTGAAGTCCCTGCCGTCCCGTATCGGCCTGCTGCTGGACATGACCCTGCGTGACATCGAACGCGTGCTCTATTTCGAGAGCTACGTGGTGATCGACCCGGGCATGACCACCCTGGAAAAGGGCCAGCTGCTTAACGACGAGCAGTACTTCGAGGCCCTCGAAGAGTTCGGTGACGACTTCGACGCCCGCATGGGTGCCGAGGCCGTTCGCGAGCTGCTGAACGCCATCGACCTGGAACACGAGATCGGCCGCCTGCGCGAAGAGATTCCGCAGACCAACTCGGAAACCAAGATCAAGAAGCTGTCCAAGCGCCTGAAGCTGATGGAAGCCTTCCAGGGCTCCGGCAACCATCCCGAGTGGATGGTGCTGACCGTCCTGCCGGTGCTGCCGCCGGACCTGCGCCCGCTGGTTCCGCTGGATGGTGGCCGTTTCGCGACCTCCGATCTCAACGATCTGTATCGCCGGGTCATCAACCGTAACAACCGCCTGAAGCGCCTGCTCGACCTGGCCGCTCCGGACATCATCGTGCGCAACGAAAAGCGCATGCTGCAGGAAGCTGTCGACGCCCTGCTGGACAACGGCCGTCGTGGTCGCGCCATCACCGGTTCGAACAAGCGCCCGCTGAAGTCCCTGGCGGACATGATCAAGGGTAAGCAAGGTCGCTTCCGTCAGAACCTGCTCGGTAAGCGCGTCGACTACTCCGGCCGTTCCGTGATCACCGTGGGTCCGACCCTGCGCCTGCACCAGTGCGGTCTGCCGAAGAAGATGGCCCTCGAGCTGTTCAAGCCGTTCATCTTCGGCAAGCTCGAAGCTCGCGGCATGGCCACCACCATCAAGGCGGCCAAGAAGATGGTCGAGCGCGAGCTGCCCGAGGTCTGGGACGTTCTCGCCGAAGTCATCCGTGAACACCCCGTACTGCTCAACCGCGCACCGACCCTCCACCGTCTGGGTATCCAGGCGTTCGAGCCGGTGCTCATCGAAGGCAAGGCCATCCAGCTGCACCCGCTGGTCTGCGCGGCGTACAACGCCGACTTCGACGGTGACCAGATGGCCGTTCACGTCCCGCTGACCCTCGAGGCCCAGCTGGAAGCGCGCGCGCTGATGATGTCCACCAACAACATCCTGTCCCCCGCCAACGGCGAGCCGATCATCGTGCCGTCGCAGGACGTGGTACTGGGTCTGTACTACATGACCCGTGAGGCGGTGAACGCCAAGGGTGAAGGTCGCGTATTCGCCGACCTGCAGGAAGTCGACCGCGTATTCCGCGCCGGCGAAGCGTCCCTGCACGCCCGCGTGAAAGTCCGCATCAACGAGACCGTGAAGGACAAGGATGGCTCCATCACCAAGAACACCCGTATCGTCGACACCACTGTCGGCCGTGCGCTGCTGTTCCAGGTGGTTCCGGCCGGCCTCGCGTTCGACGTGGTCAACCAGCCGATGAAGAAGAAGGCGATCTCCAAGCTGATCAACCAGTGCTATCGCGTGGTCGGCCTGAAGGACACCGTCATCTTCGCTGACCAGCTGATGTACACCGGCTTCGCCTACTCCACCATCTCCGGTGTCTCGATCGGCGTGAACGACTTCGTGATCCCGGACGAGAAGGCCCGCATCATCGACGCGGCCACCGAGGAAGTGAAGGAGATCGAGTCCCAGTACGCCTCCGGCCTGGTAACCCAGGGCGAGAAGTACAACAAGGTGATCGACCTCTGGTCCAAGGCGAACGATGAAGTGTCCAAGGCGATGATGGCCAACCTCTCGAAAGAGAAGGTGGTCGATCGCGAGGGCAAGGAAGTCGATCAGGAATCCTTCAACTCCATGTACATGATGGCTGACTCCGGTGCGCGGGGCTCCGCTGCACAGATCCGTCAGCTCGCCGGCATGCGTGGCCTGATGGCCAAGCCGGACGGCTCCATCATCGAGACCCCCATCACCGCGAACTTCCGTGAAGGCCTGAACGTACTCCAGTACTTCATCTCCACTCACGGTGCTCGTAAAGGTCTGGCGGACACCGCACTGAAGACCGCGAACTCCGGTTACCTGACCCGTCGTCTCGTCGACGTGGCCCAGGACCTGGTAGTGACCGAGATCGACTGCGGCACCGAACAGGGCCTGCTGATGACTCCGCACATCGAAGGCGGCGACGTGGTCGAGCCCCTGGGTGAGCGCGTGCTGGGTCGAGTGATCGCCCGTGACGTGTTCAAGCCGGGCTCCGACGAGGTCATCGTTCCGGCCGGTACCCTGGTCGACGAGCAGTGGGTCGAGTTCATCGAGCGCGCCAGCATCGACGAAGTGATCGTGCGTTCGCCGATCAGCTGCGAAACCCGCTACGGCATCTGCGCCAAGTGCTACGGCCGCGATCTGGCCCGTGGTCACCAGGTGAACATCGGTGAGGCGGTCGGTGTCATCGCTGCCCAGTCAATCGGTGAGCCGGGTACCCAGCTGACCATGCGTACCTTCCACATCGGTGGTGCGGCCAGCCGTACTTCCGCAGCCGACAACGTCCAGGTCAAGAACGGCGGCACCATCCGCCTGCACAACCTGAAGCACGTCGAGAACCTCAACGGTCATCTGGTTGCCGTTTCCCGTTCCGGCGAGCTGGCCGTTGCCGACGACTTCGGTCGCGAGCGCGAGCGTTACAAGCTGCCCTATGGTGCTGTCATCAGCGTCAAGGAAGGTGACAAGGTCGATCCGGGCGCCATCGTCGCCAAGTGGGATCCGCACACCCACCCGATCGTGACCGAAATGAAGGGTACCGTGACCTTCGTCGGCATGGAGGAAGGCATCACCATCAAGCGTCAGACCGACGAACTGACCGGCCTGACCAACATCGAAGTCCTGGATCCGAAGGATCGCCCGGCCGCCGGCAAGGACATTCGTCCGGCCGTGAAGCTGGTCGACGCCAATGGCAAGGAGCTGCTGCTGCCGGGTACCGACGTACCTGCCCAGTACTTCCTGCCGGCGAACGCCCTGGTTGGCGTTGCCGACGGTGCTCAAGTGGGCGTGGGTGACGTTATCGCCCGTATCCCGCAGGAGACTTCGAAAACCCGCGACATCACCGGTGGTCTGCCGCGTGTTGCCGACCTGTTCGAAGCGCGTCGTCCGAAAGAGCCGTCGATCCTGGCGGAAATCAGCGGCACGATCTCCTTCGGCAAGGAGACCAAGGGCAAGCGTCGCCTGGTCATCACCCCGACCGACGGCAGCGATCCTTACGAAGAGCTGATTCCGAAGTGGCGCCACCTGAACGTCTTCGAAGGCGAACAGGTAAACCGCGGCGAAGTCATCTCCGACGGTCCGAGCAACCCGCACGACATCCTGCGTCTGCTGGGCGTCAGCGCACTGGCCAAGTACATCGTCAACGAGATCCAGGACGTGTACCGCCTTCAGGGCGTGAAGATCAACGACAAGCACATCGAGACGATCCTGCGTCAGATGCTGCGCAAGGTCGAGATCGCCGAGTCGGGTGACTCCAGCTTCATCAAGGGCGACCAGATGGAGCTGACCCAGGTACTGGAAGAGAACGAGCGTCTGGCGACCGAAGATCGCTTCATCGCCAAGTTCGAACGCGTCCTGCTGGGTATCACCAAGGCTTCGCTGTCGACCGAGTCGTTCATCTCCGCAGCGTCCTTCCAGGAAACCACCCGCGTTCTTACCGAGGCGGCGGTCACTGGCAAGCGCGACTACCTGCGTGGCCTGAAGGAAAACGTCGTGGTGGGTCGTCTGATCCCGGCCGGTACCGGCCTGGCCTACCACAGCGAGCGCAAGCGTCAGCGCGAAGCCGGCAAGCCGGTCCGCGTGAGCGCGAGCGAAGTGGAAGCGGCGCTGACTGAAGCGCTGAACTCCAGCGGCAATTGAGTGCAAAGCCCCGGCCGACTTCTGTCGCCCGGGGCTTTGTCTTGACTGGGGGAATTAGTCTCTTTAGACTCATGCACCCCTAAATTTGGCAGGGCATGCGCTCTGCCATTTTGCTTTAGGGCAATAGCGTCGAAAGACAACAGTGGAGCTTATAGATGGCAACTATCAACCAGCTGGTACGTCAGCCGCGCAAGCGTATCGTCGAAAAATCCGACGTTCCTGCGCTGCAGAACTGCCCGCAGCGTCGTGGCGTGTGCACTCGCGTGTACACCACCACGCCGAAAAAACCGAACTCCGCACTCCGTAAGGTCTGCCGTGTTCGCCTGACCAACGGTTTTGAAGTCACCTCCTACATCGGTGGTGAAGGTCACAACCTGCAGGAGCACAGCGTAGTGCTGATCCGTGGCGGTCGTGTAAAAGACCTTCCGGGTGTTCGCTACCACACCGTTCGCGGCTCTCTGGACACCACTGGTGTCAAAGACCGTAAGCAGGGCCGTTCCAAGTACGGTACCAAGCGTCCGAAGTAATTCGGTCCGCTCACTGATTTTCAAATTTATTGAGTCGATAAGAGTAAGGTCGGGCGTAACCGAATGGTTATGGTTCCGGGCTAACCTGAAGACCGTTTGAGGGCTTATCAATGCCAAGACGTCGTGTAGCAGCCAAGCGTGAGATCCTGGACGATCCGAAATACGGAAGCCAGATCCTCGCCAAGTTCATGAACCACGTGATGGAAAGCGGCAAGAAGGCCGTAGCCGAGCGCATCGTTTACGGTGCTCTGGATACCGTCAAATCCCGCAAGAACGCCGATCCCCTGGAGATCTTCGAGAAAGCTCTCGACGCCATCGCTCCGCTGGTCGAAGTCAAGTCCCGCCGTGTAGGCGGTGCTACCTACCAGGTTCCGGTCGAAGTTCGTCCGTCCCGTCGCAATGCGCTGGCCATGCGCTGGCTGGTGGACTCCGCGCGCAAGCGCGGCGAGAAGTCCATGGCCCTGCGCCTCGCTGGCGAGCTGCTGGATGCCTTCGATGGCAAAGGCGCTGCTGTCAAGAAGCGTGAAGACGTGCACCGTATGGCTGAAGCCAACAAGGCGTTCTCGCACTACCGCTTCTAATTACGGCATCCATTCTTTCGCGAGGGCTTTATGGCTCGTAATACAGCAATTAACCGCTACCGGAACATTGGTATCTGTGCCCACGTAGACGCGGGCAAGACCACCACTACCGAGCGGATCCTGTTCTACACAGGTCTCAGCCACAAGATGGGTGAGGTGCACGACGGTGCAGCCACTACCGACTGGATGGTGCAGGAGCAGGAGCGGGGTATCACCATTACCTCCGCTGCCATCACCACCTTCTGGGAGGGCTCCCGTGGTCAGTACGACAAGTACCGCGTAAACGTCATCGACACCCCCGGTCACGTTGACTTCACCATTGAAGTTGAGCGCTCCCTGCGCGTGCTGGACGGTGCTGTCGTGGTGTTCTGCGGCACTTCCGGCGTTGAGCCGCAGTCCGAAACCGTATGGCGTCAAGCCAACAAGTACGGCGTTCCGCGTATCGTTTACGTGAACAAGATGGACCGCGCTGGCGCCAACTTCCTGCGCGTCGTCGGTCAGATCAAGAACCGCCTGGGTCACACCCCGGTTCCGGTTCAGCTGGCCATCGGTGCGGAAGATGACTTCCAGGGTCAGATCGACCTCCTGAAAATGAAGGCTATCTACTGGAACGAAGACGACAAGGGCACCTCCTACCGCGAGGAAGAGATTCCTGCGGAGCTGGTCGACCTGGCCAACGAGTGGCGCAACAACATGGTCGAGGCTGCTGCCGAAGCCAACGAAGAGCTGATGAACAAGTACCTGGAAGAGGGTGAGCTGACGATCGAAGAGATCAAGGCCGGCCTGCGTCAGCGTACTATCGCCTGCGAAATCGTTCCGGCTGTCTGCGGTTCCTCCTTCAAGAACAAGGGTGTGCCCCTGGTTCTCGACGCCGTTATCGACTTCCTGCCGGCTCCGACCGAGATCCCCGCGATCAAGGGCGTGCATCCGGACAGCACCGATGACAACGAGATCCATGACGAGCGTCCTGCGGACGACAGTGCTCCGTTCTCCGCTCTTGCGTTCAAGATCGCTACCGACCCGTTCGTAGGTACCCTGACCTTCGTTCGCGTCTACTCGGGCGTCCTGGAGTCGGGCCAGTCGGTCATCAACTCCGTGAAAGGCAAGAAAGAGCGCGTTGGTCGTATGGTGCAGATGCACGCCAACCAGCGTGACGAGATCAAGGAAGTGCGCGCTGGCGACATCGCGGCCCTGATCGGCATGAAGGACGTCACCACCGGTGACACCCTGTGCGACATCGACAAGCCGATCATCCTCGAGCGTATGGACTTCCCGGAGCCGGTAATCTCGGTTGCTGTTGAGCCGAAGACCAAGGCTGACCAGGAGAAGATGGGTATCGCCCTCGGCAAGCTGGCCCAGGAAGACCCGTCGTTCCGCGTCAAGACCGACGAAGAAACCGGCCAGACCATCATCTCCGGTATGGGTGAGCTGCACCTGGACATCCTCGTCGACCGCATGAAGCGCGAGTTCGGCGTCGAGGCCAACATCGGCAAGCCGCAGGTTTCCTACCGTGAAACCATCACCAAGGACAACGTCGAGATCGAAGGCAAGTTCGTTCGTCAGTCCGGTGGTCGCGGTCAGTTCGGTCACTGCTGGATCCGTTTCTCGGCTGCCGATGTGGACGAGAAGGGCAACATCACCGAGGGTCTGGTGTTTACCAACGAAGTCGTGGGTGGTGTTGTTCCGAAGGAATACATCCCGGCGATCCAGAAGGGCATCGAGGAGCAGATGAAGAACGGCGTTGTCGCCGGCTACCCGCTCATCGGCCTGAAGGCTTCCGTGTTCGATGGTTCGTACCACGACGTCGACTCCAACGAGATGGCGTTCAAGATCGCTGCCTCCATGGCGACCAAGCAGCTGGCCCAGAAGGGCGGCGGTAAAGTGCTTGAGCCGATCATGAAGGTAGAGGTGGTAACTCCTGAGGATTACATGGGCGACGTGATGGGTGACCTGAACCGTCGTCGTGGCCTGATTCAGGGGATGGAAGACTCGGTTTCCGGTAAGGTTATCCGTGCAGAAGTTCCGCTGGGCGAGATGTTCGGTTATGCAACCGACGTACGTTCCATGTCTCAGGGTCGCGCTAGCTACTCCATGGAATTCGCAAAATACGCCGAAGCTCCGTCGAACGTCGTCGAAGCGCTGGTTAAAAAACAAGGTTGATTCAGCCCTTTAAGTAAGAGGTTTACTGTCGTGGCTAAGGAAAAATTCGAACGTAACAAACCGCACGTCAACGTCGGCACCATTGGTCACGTAGACCATGGCAAGACCACCCTGACTGCTGCTCTGACCAAAGTCTGCTCCGAGACCTGGGGTGGTTCTGCTCGCGCTTTCGATCAGATCGACAACGCGCCGGAAGAGAAAGCTCGCGGTATCACCATCAACACCTCCCACGTTGAGTACGACTCCGCTGTTCGTCACTACGCTCACGTTGACTGCCCCGGTCACGCTGACTATGTGAAGAACATGATCACCGGTGCTGCTCAGATGGACGGCGCTATCCTGGTTTGCTCCGCCGCTGACGGCCCCATGCCGCAGACTCGCGAGCACATCCTGCTGTCCCGTCAGGTAGGCGTTCCCTACATCGTCGTGTTCCTGAACAAGGCCGACATGGTTGACGACGCCGAGCTGCTGGAACTGGTCGAAATGGAAGTTCGCGATCTGCTGAACACCTACGACTTCCCGGGCGACGACACTCCGATCGTTATCGGTTCCGCGCTGATGGCGCTGGAAGGCAAAGACGACAACGAAATCGGCGTCTCCGCTGTTCGCAAGCTGGTAGAAACCCTGGACTCCTACATTCCGGAGCCGGTTCGTGCCATCGACCAGCCGTTCCTGATGCCGATCGAAGACGTGTTCTCCATCTCCGGCCGCGGCACCGTGGTTACCGGTCGTGTTGAGCGCGGCATCGTCAAGGTCCAGGAAGAAGTGGAAATCGTTGGTATCCGTGATACCAGCAAGACCATCTGCACCGGCGTTGAAATGTTCCGCAAGCTGCTCGACGAAGGTCGTGCTGGTGAGAACGTTGGTATCCTGCTGCGCGGCACCAAGCGTGACGACGTAGAGCGTGGCCAGGTTCTGGCCAAGCCGGGCACCATCAAGCCTCACACCAAGTTCGAGTGCGAAGTGTACGTTCTGTCCAAGGAAGAAGGTGGTCGTCACACCCCGTTCTTCAAGGGCTACCGTCCGCAGTTCTACTTCCGTACCACTGACGTGACCGGTAACTGCGAACTGCCGGAAGGCGTTGAGATGGTAATGCCGGGCGACAATATCAAGATGGTTGTCACCCTGATCGCTCCGATCGCCATGGAAGACGGTCTGCGTTTCGCGATTCGCGAAGGCGGCCGTACCGTTGGTGCCGGCGTGGTTGCCAAGATCATCGAGTAATCGAAGATCCTGACGAGAGAAGGGGCCCTTAGGGGCCCCTTTTCTTTTGGTTGGTCAAAAGTTGACACCCTTCCGGTGCATCCGTACAATCACGCCTCCTTTTAACGGGCGTAGTCCGTCCGTTGGGGAAAGCAGAGATAGAGTCTGAGGTCAAAATGCAAAACCAACAAATCCGTATTCGGTTGAAGGCTTTTGACCATCGCCTGATCGATCAATCCACCCAGGAAATCGTGGAAACCGCGAAACGTACTGGTGCTCAGGTGCGTGGTCCTATTCCTCTGCCTACTCGCAAAGAGCGGTACACCGTTCTGATCTCCCCGCACGTCAACAAAGACGCGCGCGATCAGTACGAAATCCGTACCCATAAGCGTGTCCTGGACATCGTCCAGCCGACGGATAAAACCGTCGATGCGCTGATGAAGCTCGACCTTGCGGCAGGCGTGGAAGTGCAGATCAGCCTCGGCTAATAACCTTCGGGTTTTTAGTCGTGTAACGCTCTGAAATGGGCGGCCATAGCGGGTGAAAGCCCCGTACACTCATGAGGTTTACAACATGACTATTGGTGTAGTCGGTCGTAAGTGCGGCATGACCCGCATTTTCACCGAAGAAGGTGTCTCCATTCCGGTCACGGTCATTGAGATCGAGCCGAATCGCGTCACCCAGTTCAAGACTGAAGAAAGCGATGGCTATCGTGCAGTGCAAGTCACTGTCGGTGAGCGTCGTGCTTCGCGCGTGACTGCCGCTCAGGCTGGTCACTTCGCCAAGGCTAACGTTGCCGCTGGTCGCAGCGTCTGGGAATTCCGTCTCGAAGACGGCGAATACCAGGCTGGCGATCAGATCACTGCCGAGGTTTTCCAGGCTGGTCAGCTGGTTGACGTTACCGGTCAGTCGAAAGGTAAAGGCTACGCCGGCACCATCAAGCGCTGGAATTTCCGTGGTCAAGATAATACCCACGGTAACTCCGTTTCCCACCGCGCCCCGGGCTCCATTGGCCAGTGCCAGACTCCTGGTCGTGTCTTCAAGGGCAAGAAAATGTCCGGTCACCTCGGCGCTGAGCGAGTGACTGTGCAGTCCCTGGAAGTTGTGCGTGTCGATGCAGAACGTAATCTGCTGCTGGTCAAAGGTGCCGTTCCCGGCGCTACCGGCGGTGATGTCGTTGTGCGTCCGGCTGCCAAGGCTCGTGGTTAAGAGGGGAAGCTGAGATGCAATTGAATGTAAATGGCGCTCAGGCTATCGAAGTCGACGAGCGTACCTTTGGTGGCGAGTTCAACGAGACCCTGGTTCACCAGGCTGTCGTCGCCTACATGGCTGGCGGTCGTCAGGGCACTCGTGCGCAGAAGACCCGCTCCGAAGTATCCGGTGGTGGCAAGAAGCCCTGGCGTCAGAAGGGCACCGGTCGTGCTCGTGCTGGCACCATCCGCAGCCCCATCTGGCGTTCCGGTGGTACCACTTTCGCCGCCAAGCCGCAGGATCACTCCCAGAAGCTCAACAAGAAGATGTATCGCGCTGCTCTGCGCTCCATCCTCTCCGAGCTGGTCCGTCAGGATCGCCTGGTCGTGGTTGCCGACTTCGCAGTCGAGGCGCCGAAAACCAAGGATCTGCTGGGCAAGCTGAACGGCCTGGGCCTGACCGACGTCCTCATCGTTTCCGATGATGTCGATCAGAACCTGTACCTGGCTGCTCGCAACCTGCCGCATGTCGATGTCCGTGACGTGCAGGGTTCCGACCCGGTAAGCCTGATCGCCTACGACAAGGTGTTGATCACCGTGTCCGCCGTGAAGAAATTCGAGGAGCTGCTGGGATGAACCAGGAACGCGTATTCAAGGTGCTGGTTGGCCCGCACATCTCCGAGAAGGCTACCGTGCTGGCAGATGGCAAAAGCCAATTCGTTTTCAAGGTTGCCACCGATGCAACCAAGCTGGAAATCAAGAAGGCCGTAGAAAGCCTGTTCAGCGTGAAGGTAGAAGCCGTCCGCACTGTCAACGTACAGGGCAAGACCAAGCGTACCGCTCGCGGCCTGGGCAAGCGCAACGACTGGAAAAAGGCGTACATCGCCCTCCAGCCGGGTCAAGATCTCGATTTCGCCAGCAGCGCTGAGTAAAGGGGTGCATCATGGCAATCGTTAAATGCAAACCGACTTCCGCTGGCCGCCGTTTTGTGGTCAAGGTTGTCAACCAGGAGCTGCACAAGGGTGCTCCCTACGCGCCGCTGGTTGAGAAGAAGTCGAAGACCGGTGGTCGTAACAACAACGGCCGCATCACCACTCGCCACATCGGCGGTGGTCATAAGCAGCACTATCGTCTGGTCGATTTTCGTCGCAACAAGGATGGCATTCCTGCCACCGTCGAGCGTATCGAATACGACCCGAACCGCACTGCTCACATCGCTCTGCTGAAGTATGCCGACGGCGAACGTCGCTACATCATCGCGCCGAAAGGCGTGAGCGCTGGCGACCAGCTGATTTCCGGTGCTCACGCTCCGATCAAGGCCGGTAACGCTCTGCAGCTGCGCAACATCCCGGTTGGTAGCACCGTTCACGGTGTTGAGCTGAAACCGGGCAAAGGTGCTCAGATCGCTCGTTCCGCTGGCGCTTCCGCCCAGCTGGTCGCTCGTGAAGGTGCCTACGTGACCCTGCGTCTTCGCTCCGGCGAAATGCGCAAAGTACTGGCTGAATGCCGTGCGACCCTGGGCGAAGTCTCGAACTCCGAGCACAGCCTGCGTTCGCTGGGTAAAGCTGGTGCCAAGCGCTGGCGTGGCGTTCGCCCGACCGTTCGTGGTGTTGCCATGAACCCGGTCGACCACCCGCATGGTGGTGGTGAAGGTCGTACCTCTGGTGGTCGTCATCCGGTGTCTCCGTGGGGCTTCCCGACCAAGGGCGCGAAGACCCGTGCGAACAAACGCACCGACAATATGATTGTCCGTCGCCGTAAATAATCGAGGATACGACAGTGCCGCGTTCTCTGAAAAAAGGTCCTTTTATCGATCTTCACCTACTGAAGAAGATCGAAGTGGCGGTGGAAAAGAACGATCGCAAGCCGGTGAAAACCTGGTCGCGCCGTTCCATCGTTCTGCCGCAGATGGTCGGTCTGACCATCGCTGTACACAATGGTCGTCAACACGTCCCCGTTCTCGTGAACGAAGACATGGTCGGTCACAAACTGGGCGAGTTCGCCGCTACCCGCACCTATCGCGGGCATGCTGCTGACAAGAAAGCCAAGCGTTAAGGGGTAAGGAACGATGGAAGTAGCCGCTAAGCTGTCGGGCGCTCGAATCTCCGCCCAGAAAGCCCGCTTGGTCGCCGACCAGATCCGCGGGAAGAAGGTGGGCGAAGCGCTCAACCTGTTGACCTTCAGCAGCAAGAAAGCCGCTGAGATCATGAAGAAGGTGCTCGAATCGGCCGTGGCCAACGCCGAGCACAACGAAGGCGCTGACGTGGATGACCTCAAGGTCTCCACCGTTTTCGTCAACGAAGGGCGTTCGCTGAAGCGCATCATGCCGCGTGCCAAAGGCCGTGCTGATCGCATCGTCAAGCGGTCTTGCCATATCACTGTCAAGGTTGCGGACAAGTAACGGAGTCGATCAGATGGGTCAGAAAGTACATCCCACTGGCATTCGCCTGGGAATCGTCAAGGAGCACACCTCCGTCTGGTACGCAGATAAGCGCACTTATGCCGATTATCTGTTTGCCGACCTGAAGGTTCGTGAGTACCTCCAAGACAAACTAAAAAGCGCGTCCGTAAGCCGTATCGATATTCATCGTCCGGCTCAAACCGCACGCATCACCATCCACACCGCTCGTCCCGGCATCGTGATCGGCAAGAAAGGTGAAGATGTTGAGAAGCTGCGTCAGGACCTGACCAAGCAAATGGGTGTGCCGGTGCACATCAACATCGAAGAGATCCGCAAGCCGGAACTCGACGGTATGCTGGTTGCGCAGAGCGTAGCTCAGCAGCTGGAGCGTCGCGTTATGTTCCGTCGCGCCATGAAGCGCGCTGTACAGAACGCCATGCGCATTGGTGCCAAAGGCATCAAGATCCAGGTAAGCGGTCGTCTTGGCGGTGCTGAAATCGCCCGTACCGAATGGTACCGCGAAGGTCGTGTGCCCCTGCACACCCTGCGTGCCGATATCGACTATGCAACCTACGAAGCGCACACCACCTACGGTGTGATCGGTGTGAAGGTTTGGATCTTCAAAGGCGAGGTCATTGGTGGCCGCCAGGAAGAGCTGAAGCCCCAAGCGCCCGCTCCTCGTAAAAAAGCTGCTAAGTAAGGAGTACGCAAAATGCTGCAACCCAAGCGTACAAAATTCCGCAAGCAGATGACTGGTCACAACCGTGGCCTGGCTCAGCGCGGTAGCAAGGTCAGCTTCGGCGAATTCGCCTTGAAAGCTGTCGCTCGCGGTCGTCTCACCGCTCGCCAGATCGAGGCTGCACGTCGTGCCCTCACTCGTCACGTGAAGCGTGGCGGCAAGATCTGGATCCGTGTGTTCCCCGACAAGCCTGTCACCAAGAAGCCCCTCGAAGTTCGTATGGGTAAAGGGAAGGGCGGCGTCGAGTACTGGGTAGCCCAGATTCAACCGGGCAAGGTCCTGTACGAGATCGAGGGTGTTTCCGAAGAGCTGGCGCGTGAGGCATTCGCCCTGGCTGCTGCAAAGCTGCCGCTCGCCACCTCCTTTGTTAAGCGGACGGTGATGTGATGAAAGCGAATGAACTTCGTGAAAAATCCGTACAGCAGCTGAACGAGCAACTGCTCGGCCTGCTGCGCGACCAGTTCAACCTGCGTATGCAGAAAGCAACTGGCCAGCTGGGGCAGTCTCACCTGCTCTCGCAAGTGAAGCGCGACATCGCTCGCGTCAAGACTGTGCTGAACCAGCAGGCAGGTAAGTAATCATGGCTGAAGCTCAGAAAACTGTCCGTACGCTGACCGGTCGTGTCGTCAGCGACAAGATGGACAAAACCATCACCGTCCTGATCGAGCGCCGCGTAAAGCACCCGATCTACGGTAAATATGTGAAGCGCTCGACCAAGCTGCATGCTCACGACGAAACCAACCAGTGCCGCATCGGCGACAAGGTCACCATCCGCGAGACCCGTCCGCTGGCCAAGACCAAGTCCTGGGCGCTGGTGGAAGTCGTAGAACGTGCCGTGGAAGTCTAAGGACTAAGGGTCGGAGAAAGATATGATTCAGACTCAATCCATGCTCGACGTCGCTGACAACAGCGGTGCTCGTCGCGTTATGTGCATCAAGGTCCTGGGTGGTTCGCACCGTCGTTATGCCGGTATCGGCGACATCATCAAGGTCACCGTCAAGGAAGCGATTCCGCGCGGTAAAGTGAAGAAAGGCCAGGTAATGACTGCTGTCGTGGTCCGTACCAAGCACGGCGTTCGCCGTCCTGATGGCTCGATCATCCGCTTCGATGGCAACGCTGCTGTTCTGCTGAACAACAAGCAAGAGCCGATCGGTACCCGCATCTTCGGGCCCGTGACCCGTGAACTTCGTTCCGAGAAGTTCATGAAGATCGTCTCGCTCGCCCCCGAAGTGCTGTAAGGAGAAGCCGTCATGCAAAAGATTCGTCGTGACGACGAGATCATCGTCATCGCCGGCAAAGACAAGGGCAAGCGTGGCAAGGTGCTCAAGGTTCTCACTGACGACCGTCTGGTCGTTGGTGGGATCAACCTGGTGAAGCGCCACACCAAGCCGAACCCCATGTCCGGTGTACAGGGCGGTATCGTCGAGAAGGAGGCGCCTCTGCACGTCTCCAACGTCGCCATCTTCAATGCTGAAACCAACAAGGCTGACCGCGTTGGTTTCAAAGTCGAAGACGGTAAGAAAATTCGTGTCTTCAAGTCGACCCAAAAAGCGGTTGATGCTTGAGCACTGCTAGGTAGAAGACCATGGCACGACTAAAAGAGATTTACCGGAAAGAAATCGCGCCCAAGCTGAAAGAAGAGCTTCAGCTTTCCAACGTGATGGAAGTTCCGCGCATTACCAAGATCACCCTGAACATGGGCCTGGGCGAAGCGATTGGTGACAAGAAAGTCATCGAGCACGCTGTAGCTGATCTTGAGAAGATCACTGGTCAGAAGGTCGTTGTGACCTACGCCAAGAAATCCGTAGCGGGCTTCAAGGTCCGTGAAGGTTGGCCGATCGGTGTCAAGGTGACCCTGCGTCGCGATCGTATGTACGAGTTCCTGGATCGCCTGCTGGCTATCTCCCTGCCCCGCGTGCGTGACTTCCGCGGCCTGAATGCCAAGTCCTTCGATGGTCGTGGCAACTACAGCATGGGCGTGAAAGAGCAGATCATCTTCCCGGAAATCGATTACGACAAGATCGATGCGCTGCGTGGCCTGGATATCACCCTGACCACCACCGCCCGTAACGATGATGAAGGTCGCGCCCTGCTGCGCGCCTTCAACTTCCCGTTCCGCAACTGATTGGAGTAGGAACATGGCCAAACAGAGCATGAAAAACCGTGAGCTGAAGCGTCAGCAAACGGTTGCTAAGTTCGCTAAGAAGCGCGCTGAGCTGAAAGCTATCATTGCCAACCCCAACTCCACTCCGGAAGCGCGTTGGGAAGCTCAGGTAGCTCTGCAGAAGCAGCCCCGTGACGCCAGCGCCTCGCGCCTGCGTAACCGCTGCCGTATCACCGGTCGTCCGCACGGTGTGTACCGCAAGTTCGGCCTCGGCCGTAACAAGCTGCGCGAAGCCGCCATGCGTGGTGACGTTCCCGGTCTGGTCAAGGCCAGCTGGTAATGTCGCCGTGGGTGTCGGAGCGCAAGCTCCGGCATCCGCCGAGTGGTATCAAATCAAGCCCCTTTTGGGGCTTGATTCGTTTTTGATCCGTCTCTAGAATATTCGGCTCGCCGGAGTCAGGCCTCGATTCGCCTGCGCTCTGTCGCGATTCTAGTCGCAAGGCTATTTCTTTTGTATTTAGGAGCAACTAGCCCATGAGTATGCAGGACCCGTTAGCGGACATGCTAACTCGTATCCGTAATGCCCAGATGGCTGAAAAGTCTGTCGTAAGCATGCCGTCCTCCAAACTGAAGGTGGCGGTAGCCAGCGTTCTCAAGAACGAAGGTTACATCTCGGGATACCAGATCAGCAGCGATATCAAACCTCTGCTGTCCATCGAGCTGAAGTACTTCGAAGGCCGTCCGGTCATCGAGGAACTCAAGCGCGTAAGTCGTCCTGGCCTGCGCCAGTACAAATCCGTCGATCAGCTGCCGAAAGTTCGTGGCGGCCTGGGCGTATCGATCGTTTCCACCAACAAGGGTGTGATGACTGATCGTGCTGCTCGCGCTGCTGGCGTTGGTGGCGAAGTGCTTTGCACTGTGTTCTAAGGGGGGATAAGCATGTCTCGCGTTGCTAAGAACCCCGTCAAGCTGCCCGCTGGCGTCGAAATCAAGATCGCCGGTCAGCAGCTCTCGGTGAAGGGTGCCAAGGGCGCTCTCGAACTGAACGTGCACCCGTCCGTGGAAGTGCTGCAGGAAGCTGGTGAGCTGCGTTTCGCTGCTCGCAACGGCGACCAGCAGAACCGTGCCATGGCTGGTACCACCCGTGCGCTGGTCAACAACATGGTAGTCGGCGTCAGCCAAGGCTTCGAGCGCAAGCTCCAGCTGGTAGGCGTTGGCTACAAGGCGCAAGCCAAAGGTCAAGTGCTGTCCCTGGCTCTCGGCTTCTCGCATCCGGTGGATTACGAACTGCCGCAAGGCGTTACCGCCGAAACCCCCAGCCAGACCGACATCCTGATCAAGGGTATCGACAAGCAGCTGGTTGGTCAGGTGGCGGCCGAAATTCGCGACTTCCGTCCGCCGGAGCCCTACAAGGGCAAAGGTGTGCGTTACGCCGACGAAGTCGTCCGTCGTAAAGAAGCTAAGAAGAAGTAGGGCATAGCAAATGAGCGTAAAGAAAGAAACTCGTCTGCGTCGCGCTCGCAAGGCACGCCTGAAAATGCGCGAGCTGGAAACCGTACGCCTCTGCGTGTATCGCTCTTCCCAGCACATCTACGCCCAGGTCATTTCGGCCGACGGCGCCAAGGTTCTGGCCACTGCCTCGACCCTGGACAAAGAACTGCGTGACGGCGCCACCGGCAACGTCGACGCCGCCAAGAAGGTTGGTCAGCTGGTTGCCGAGCGTGCGAAAGCAGCTGGTGTCACTCAGGTGGCGTTCGATCGTTCTGGCTTCAAGTACCACGGCCGCGTCAAGGCGCTGGCTGATGCTGCTCGTGAAGGCGGGCTGGAGTTCTAAGTTATGGCAAATAACGAGCAAAAGCGCGACGAAGGCTACATCGAGAAGCTGGTCCAGGTTAACCGTGTTGCCAAGACCGTAAAGGGCGGCCGTATCTTCACCTTCACCGCGCTGACCGTGGTGGGTGACGGTAAAGGTCGTGTTGGTTTCGGTCGTGGCAAGTCCCGCGAAGTGCCGGCTGCTATCCAGAAAGCGATGGAAGCCGCTCGCCGCAACATGATCCAGGTAGACCTGAACGGTTCGACCCTGCAGTACCCCGTCAAGTCCGCCCATGGCGCCTCCAAGGTGTACATGCAGCCGGCTTCCGAAGGTACCGGTATCATCGCCGGCGGCGCCATGCGTGCCGTTCTGGAAGTGGCTGGTGTGCAGAACGTTCTGGCCAAATGCTATGGCTCGACCAATCCGGTGAACGTGGTTTATGCCACCTTCAAGGGTCTGAAGAACATGCAGTCCCCGGAGTCCGTTGCAGCCAAGCGTGGTAAGAGCGTCGAGGAGATTCTCTAATCATGGCAACTGTCAAAGTAACGCTGATCAAGAGCGTTAACGGCCGTCTGGCTAACCACAAAGCTTGCGTCAAGGGCCTCGGCCTGCGTCGCATTGGTCACACCGTCGAAGTTCAGGACACCCCTGAAAATCGCGGCATGATCAACAAGGCTTACTACCTTCTGCGCGTCGAGGGTTAATCCATGAAACTGAACGATCTGCGTTCCGCGCCGGGTGCCCGTCGCGAGAAGCACCGTCCGGGCCGTGGTATCGGCAGCGGCTTGGGCAAGACTGGTGGCCGTGGTCACAAAGGTCAAACCTCCCGCTCCGGTGGCACCATCGCTCCGGGCTTCGAGGGCGGCCAGCAGCCGCTGCATCGTCGTCTGCCGAAGTTCGGCTTCGTTTCCCTGAAGGCCATGGATCGCGCAGAAGTGCGCACCTCCGAGCTGGCCAAGGTTGAAGGCGATGTCGTCACTCTGCAGTCGCTGAAGGATGCCAACGTGATTAACCAGAACGTACAGCGTGTGAAAATCATGCTGTCGGGCGACGTTACTCGCGCGGTCACCCTGAAAGGTATCGCCGCCACCAAGGGTGCGCGTGCGGCTATCGAAGCAGCTGGCGGTAAGTTCGAGGACTAAATGGCTAAGCAAGGTGCTCTCTCCGCGCTCAGCAATGGCGGGTTATCCGAGCTCTGGGCTCGACTGCGTTTCCTGTTCCTGGCGATCATCGTCTACCGGATTGGCGCGCACATTCCAGTGCCCGGGATAAACCCAGACCGGCTGGCCGAGCTGTTCCGGCAGAACGAGGGGACCATTCTTAGCCTGTTCAACATGTTTTCCGGCGGCGCGCTGGAGCGCATGAGCATTTTTGCACTGGGGATCATGCCGTACATCTCGGCGTCGATCATCATGCAGCTCATGACCGCTATTAGCCCGCAGCTGGAGCAGTTGAAGAAGGAAGGTGAAGCTGGCCGTCGCAAGATCAGCCAGTACACCCGCTACGGCACTGTAGTCCTGGCGCTGGTGCAGGCAGTCGGCATGTCCGTCGGCCTCGCCAGTCAGGGCGTCGCATTCTCGACTGATTTCGGCTTCTACTTCGTGGCCGTCACCACCTTCGTGGCTGGTGCGATGTTCATGATGTGGCTGGGCGAGCAGATCACGGAGCGCGGTGTTGGCAACGGTATCTCGATGCTGATCTTTGCAGGCATCGTTGCCGGTCTTCCGAGGGCGATCGGGCAGTCTTTCGAGTCTGCACGCCAGGGCGATATCAACATCTTCGCCCTCGTCGCCATCGGTTTGCTGGCGGTAGCGATCATCGGTTTCGTGGTGTTCATTGAGCGTGGCCAGCGTCGCATCGCGGTGCACTACGCCAAGCGTCAGCAGGGCCGCAAGGTCTTCGCTGCGCAGACCAGCCACCTGCCGCTCAAGGTGAACATGGCGGGCGTGATCCCGGCCATCTTCGCCAGCAGCATCCTGCTGTTCCCAGCGTCGCTGGGGGCATGGTTCGGTCAGTCCGACAAAATGGGCTGGCTACAGGACCTTTCGCAGGCGATCGCCCCCGGTCAGCCTTTGAACATTCTGCTGTTTAGTGCAGGGATCGTTTTCTTCTGCTTCTTCTACACAGCGTTGATGTTCAATCCGAAAGACGTGGCGGAAAACCTGAAGAAGTCCGGTGCCTTTATTCCGGGTATCCGTCCTGGTGAGCAGTCCGCGCGCTATATCGATGGCGTACTGACCCGCTTGACCATGTTCGGTGCTCTGTACATGACGGCTGTTTGCCTGCTTCCGCAGTTCCTTGTGGTGGCAGCCAACGTTCCGTTCTACCTTGGCGGGACCTCGTTGCTGATCGTTGTTGTGGTTGTC
This sequence comes from Pseudomonas sp. No.21, assembly GCF_054558415.1. Taxonomy (NCBI): domain Bacteria; kingdom Pseudomonadati; phylum Pseudomonadota; class Gammaproteobacteria; order Pseudomonadales; family Pseudomonadaceae; genus Pseudomonas; species Pseudomonas sp. No.21. The sequence goes on along the minus strand of NZ_BAAJNO010000017.1, from coordinate 77,354 downwards.
ATGGACTTTATGGCCCAAGTGCAATCTCACCTCGTTTCGCACCAGTACGAATCCCTGATGAAGAAAGCCAACCTGAAGGGCTACGGCGGCGGAATGCTCCGCTGACCCAGTTCCGTAAGGTTCTAGGAGTTACTGATGAAAGTTCGTGCATCGGTGAAAAAGCTGTGCCGCAACTGCAAGATCGTTCGCCGCGAAGGTGTTGTTCGCGTGATCTGCAGCGCGGAACCGCGTCACAAACAGCGCCAAGGCTGAGTGTGATTCACGCGTTATGAGCCCGGCAGCTAGTGCGCTGCCGGGTTGATTATTCGTTTCTACAGCGTTAATATCGCGCGCCCTATTTCTTGGCTTCCGGGGCGTAGGTAGCTGTCAACTGGAGTTTCACTGAATGGCCCGTATTGCAGGCGTCAACATTCCAGATAACAAGCACACTGTTATCTCGCTGACCTACATCTACGGTGTTGGTCGCACCACTGCACAGAACATCTGTGCAACCACCGGGGTCAACCCGGCGGCAAAGATCAAGGATCTCTCTGACGAGCAGATCGAACAGCTGCGTGGCGAAGTCGCGAAGCTCACCACTGAAGGTGACCTGCGTCGCGAAATCAACATGAACATCAAGCGTCTGATGGACCTGGGTTGCTACCGCGGCCTGCGTCATCGTCGTGGCCTGCCTGTTCATGGCCAACGTACCAAGACCAACGCGCGTACCCGTAAGGGCCCGCGTAAGCCGATCCGCAAGTAATTGCGCCCGCGAATCGACAGGAACTAAGTCATGGCTAAGCCTGCTGCTCGTCCCCGTAAGAAAGTCAAAAAGACAGTGGTTGATGGGATCGCCCACATCCACGCGTCTTTCAACAACACCATCGTGACCATCACTGACCGCCAAGGTAATGCCCTGTCCTGGGCCACCTCCGGTGGTTCCGGTTTCCGCGGCTCCCGTAAAAGCACTCCGTTCGCTGCCCAGGTAGCTGCTGAGCGTGCTGGTCAAGCTGCCCTGGAATACGGCCTGAAGAACCTCGACGTCAACGTCAAGGGCCCGGGTCCGGGTCGCGAATCCGCTGTGCGTGCTCTGAACGCCTGCGGCTACAAGATTGCCAGCATCACCGACGTGACGCCCATCCCGCATAACGGGTGCCGTCCGCCGAAGAAGCGTCGCGTGTAATAGGAGACAGTGAGAAATGGCTCGTTACATTGGTCCCAAATGCAAACTGTCCCGTCGTGAAGGCACCGACCTCTTCCTGAAGAGTGGTGCTCGCGCGCTCGAATCCAAGTGCAACATCGAATCGGCTCCTGGCCAGCACGGCGCTCGTCGTGGTCGCCTGTCCGACTACGGCACCCAGCTGCGCGAGAAGCAGAAAGTGCGCCGTATCTACGGTGTCCTGGAGCGTCAGTTCAGCGGTTACTACAAAGAAGCTGCCAGCCGTAAGGGCGCTACCGGCGAGAACCTGCTGCAACTCCTCGAGTGCCGCCTAGACAACGTCGTGTACCGCATGGGCTTCGGTGCTACCCGCTCCGAGTCCCGCCAGCTGGTATCGCACAAAGCCATCAGCGTGAATGGTCAGACCGTCAACGTACCGTCTTTCCAAGTCAAGGCCGGTGACGTTGTTGCCATCCGCGAGAAGTCGAAGAATCAGCTGCGTATCGTTCAAGCCCTTGAACTGTGCGCCCAACGCGGTCGCGTTGAGTGGGTTGAAGTCGACGTCGAGAAGAAGTCCGGCGTTTTCAAAAGCGTTCCGGCACGTACTGATCTGTCCGCCGACATCAACGAAAACCTGATTGTCGAGCTCTACTCCAAGTAAGGGCTAGAAAATAGGTGCATCCATGCAGAGTTCGGTAAATGAGTTCCTGACCCCCCGTCACATTGATGTGCAGGTGGTCAGTCCGACCCGCGCCAAGATCACGCTCGAGCCTCTCGAGCGCGGTTTCGGCCATACCCTGGGCAACGCGCTGCGTCGCATCCTGTTGTCCTCCATGCCTGGCTGTGCAGTAGTCGAGGCCGAAATCGATGGCGTACTCCATGAGTACAGCGCCATCGAAGGTGTTCAGGAAGATGTCATCGAAATCCTGCTCAACCTGAAAGGTCTGGCTGTCAAGCTGCACGGTCGTGACGAAGTAACGCTGAACCTGGTCAAGAAAGGTTCGGGCGTGGTCACTGCTGCCGATATTCAGCTGGATCATGATGTCGAGATCGTCAATGGCGACCACGTGATCGCTAACCTGGCGGAAAACGGTGCACTGAACATGAAGCTCAAAGTGGCTCGTGGTCGCGGCTATGAGCCGGCTGACGCGCGCCAGAGCGATGAAGACGAGAGCCGCAGCATCGGTCGCTTGCAGCTCGACTCCTCGTTCAGCCCGGTCCGTCGCGTTGCCTACGTCGTGGAAAACGCCCGTGTCGAGCAGCGTACCAACCTGGACAAGCTGGTTATTGACCTGGAAACCAACGGTACCCTGGACCCCGAAGAGGCCATCCGTCGTGCCGCTACCATCCTGCAACAGCAGCTGGCAGCGTTCGTCGACCTCAAAGGTGACAGCGAGCCCGTAGTAGTCGAGCAGGAAGACGAGATCGATCCGATCCTGCTGCGCCCGGTTGATGATCTTGAGCTGACCGTACGTTCGGCCAACTGCCTGAAGGCGGAGAACATTTACTACATCGGTGATCTGATCCAGCGCACCGAAGTGGAACTGTTGAAGACTCCGAACCTGGGCAAGAAGTCCCTGACCGAGATCAAGGACGTCCTGGCCTCCCGTGGTCTGTCCCTCGGCATGCGCCTCGACAACTGGCCGCCGGCAAGTCTTAAGAAGGACGACAAGGCGACTGCCTGATCGTCGTAATCACCGAACGTGAGTTTGGTAAGGAATTGAACCATGCGTCATCGTAAAAGTGGCCGTCACCTCAGCCGCACCAGCGCACACCGCAAGGCCATGTTCCAGAACATGGCGGTATCGCTGTTCGAGCACGAACTGATCAAAACCACCCTGCCGAAAGCCAAGGAACTGCGCCGCGTTGCCGAGCCGCTGATCACCCTGGCCAAGGAAGACAGCGTTGCCAACCGTCGTCTGGCCTTCGACCGTACTCGTTCGAAAGCCATCGTTGGCAAACTGTTCAACGATCTGGGCAAGCGCTACGCCAACCGCCAGGGCGGCTACCTCCGCATCCTGAAGTGCGGCTTCCGCGCTGGCGACAACGCTCCGATGGCCTACGTTGAGCTGATCGACCGTCCGGTCGGCGGCGCAGCAGTAGAAGCTGCCGAGTAAGTCGTACGCTACAAGAAGAAACCGGGCCTAGTGCCCGGTTTTTCCGTTCTGGATTCCGAGGTTTTTCGTCCTGCTGGCGTTGCGCTGGTAGCGCTAGCCTTCTGGAGCCCATCGTTTCCGGCCTACGTGATCGAAAGATATTATCTATCGGCCGTTTCCCTTTAATGCATTGGCTCTGTTCTTCCTCGTCCCTCATCCTCTCTCTCGTTGGCTCGCCGCGAAACTATCTGTTGAGGACGTTATAGATGGACAAGAAGACCTACCTGACCACCGCATCCGGTGCCCCCGTCGCTGATAACCAGAACTCCCGTTCCGCCGGCCCGCGTGGACCGTTGCTGCTCGACGACTTCCACCTGATCGAGAAGCTTGCCCACTTCAATCGCGAGAACATCCCCGAACGGCGCGTCCATGCCAAGGGCTCCGGCGCCTATGGCACCTTCACCGTCACCCGCGACATCACCCGCTATAGCCGCGCCAAGTTGTTCGAGGCCGTCGGCAAGCAGACCCCGACCTTCCTGCGCTTCTCGACCGTGGGTGGCGAGCGTGGCTCGGCGGATACCGAACGCGACCCCCGCGGCTTCGCCCTGAAGTTCTACACCGAGGAAGGCAACTGGGACATCGTCGGCAACAACACGCCGGTGTTCTTCATCCGCGATCCGCTGAAATTCCCCGACTTCATCCACACCCAGAAGCGCCTCCCGCAAAGCAACCTCAAGAGCGCGCAAATGATGTGGGACTTCTGGTCGCACTCGCCCGAGGCACTGCATCAGATCACCATCCTGTTCTCCGATCGCGGGATCCCGGACGGCTACCGCCACATGCACGGCTTCGGCAGCCACACCTACAGCCTGATCAACGCCCAGGGCGAGCGTCACTGGGTCAAGTGGCACTACAAGACCAAGCAGGGCATCAAGAACCTGGCGCCGGCCGAAGCGGCCCGCCTGGCCGGTACCGACCCCGATTACGCCCAGCGCGACCTCTTCAATGCGATCGAGCGTGGCGAGTTCCCCAAGTGGAGCGTGTGCATTCAGATCATGAGCGAGGCCCAGGCCGAAGCTCACCATGAGAACCCCTTCGACGTCACCAAGACCTGGTCGCAGAAGGAGTTCCCGCTGATCGAAGTGGGCGAACTCGAGCTCAACCGCAACCCGGCGAACTACTTCGCCGAGGTCGAGCAGGCCACCTTCGGGCCGAGCAACATGATTCCGGGCGTCGGCCTGTCGCCGGACCGCATGCTGCAAGGCCGCGTATTCGCCTACGCCGATGCGCACCGCTACCGCGTGGGCACCAACCACCAGCAACTGCCGGTGAACGCGCCGCGCTCTCCGGTGAACAGCTACCAGCGCGATGGCGCCATGGCGTTCGGCAGCAACGGTGGCGCGGCGCCCAACTACGAGCCCAACAGCTACGCGAATGCGCCCAGGCAGGCGCCCGAGTACGCCGAGCCGCCGCTGGCGCTGAGCGGTGCCGCTGCCCGTCACGACCACCGCGAGGACAGCGACTACTACAGCCACGCCGGTGCGCTGTTCCGCCTGATGAATGCCGAGCAGAAGGCGTTGCTGATCAGCAACATCGCCGGCGCCATGGCCGGTGTCAGCGAGGACGTGGTACAGCGCCAGCTGCAGTACTTCTTCAAGGCCGACCCGGCCTACGGCGAAGGCATCGCCAAGGCGCTGGGCGTCCAGCTCGGCTGACCCTTCACCCTGCATGAAAAAAGCCCCTGTCACCTCGCGGTGGCAGGGGCTTTTCATTGTGCACTGGACTCAGGCGCGATCACGCTCCAGCAGCGGCTTGAGGAAGTGCCCGGTGTGGGACTGCTTCATCTCCGCCACGTCTTCCGGCGTGCCGGTGGCGATGATCTGGCCACCCTTGGAGCCGCCCTCGGGACCCAAGTCCACCAGCCAGTCCGCGGTCTTGATCACATCCAGGTTGTGCTCGATCACCACCACCGTGTTGCCGTGGTCGCGGAGGCGGTGCAGCACATCCAGCAGTTGCTGGATATCCGCGAAGTGCAGGCCCGTGGTCGGCTCGTCGAGGATGTACAGCGTCTTGCCCGTGTCACGCTTGGACAGCTCGCGGGACAGCTTCACCCGCTGCGCCTCGCCGCCGGACAGCGTGGTCGCCGACTGCCCCAGGCGGATGTAGGAGAGCCCTACGTCCATCAGCGTCTGCAGCTTGCGGGCGATGGCCGGGACGGCGTCGAAGAACTCGCGCGCCTCCTCGATGGTCATGTCCAGCACCTCGGTGATGCTCTTGCCCTTGTAGCGGACTTCCAGCGTTTCGCGGTTGTAGCGCTTGCCCTTGCACACATCGCAGGGCACGTAGATGTCCGGCAGGAAGTGCATCTCCACCTTGATCACGCCGTCGCCCTGGCAGGCCTCGCAGCGGCCGCCCTTGACGTTGAAGGAGAAGCGCCCCGGCCCGTAGCCACGGGAACGCGATTCCGCCACGCCGGCGAACAGCTCGCGGATCGGCGTGAACAGCCCGGTGTAGGTCGCCGGGTTGGAGCGCGGCGTGCGACCGATGGGGCTCTGGTCGATGTCCACCACCTTGTCCAGGTGCTGCAGCCCGTCGAAGCTGTCGTGCGGTGCGGCCTCCAGCGTCGTGGCACCGTTCAGCGCAGTGGCGGTGATGGGGAACAGGGTGTTGTTGATCAGCGTCGACTTGCCCGAGCCCGACACGCCGGTGATGCAGGTCAGCAACCCGACCGGGATCTCCAGATTGACGTTCTGCAGGTTGTTGCCACGCGCACCCTTGAGCAGCAGCGACTTCTTCTTGTCGCGTGGGGTGCGCTTGGCCGGCACGGCGATCTTCACCCGGCCCGACAGGTACTTGCCGGTCAGCGAGTCGGGGTGCGACATCACCTCGTCCGGCGTGCCCTCGGCGACGATCCGACCGCCATGTACGCCGGCGCCCGGGCCGATGTCGACCACGTAGTCGGCGAGGCGGATGGCGTCCTCGTCGTGCTCGACCACGATCACCGTATTACCGATGTTGCGCAGGTGGGTGAGGGTGGCCAGCAGGCGCTCGTTGTCCCGCTGGTGCAGGCCGATGGACGGCTCGTCGAGGATGTACATCACCCCCACCAGGCCGGCGCCGATCTGGCTGGCCAGGCGGATACGCTGCGCCTCGCCGCCGGAGAGGGTGTCGGCGCTGCGATCCAGGGTCAGGTAGTCCAGGCCGACGTTGACCAGGAACTGCAGGCGCTCGCGGATTTCCTTGAGGATCTTGTCGGCGATCTCGCCCTTGCGCCCGGGCAGGCTCAGGTCGCCGAAATACTCGGCGGCATCGCCCACCGGCAGGCCGGTCACTGCCGGCAGGGTCTTCTCGCCCACCCACACGTGGCGCGCCTCGCGGCGCAGGCGGGTGCCCCGGCAGTCCGGGCAGGGCTGGGTGCTGAGGAACTTGGCCAGCTCCTCGCGCACGGTGTTCGACTCGGTCTCGCGGTAGCGGCGCTCCAGGTTGGGGATGATCCCCTCGAACGGGTGCGAACGCTTGACGATGTCGCCACGGTCATTGAGGTAGCGGAAGTCCACGTCCTCGCGGCCGCTGCCGAAGAGGATCGCCTTCTGGTCCTCGGCCGGCAGCTCGTCGAAGGGCTTTTCCAGGCTGAAGCCGTAGTGTGCGGCCAGGGAGCCGAGCATCTGGAAGTAATAGACGTTGCGTCGGTCCCAGCCGCGGATCGCGCCCTCGGCCAGGGTCAGCTCGCCATTGACCAGGCGCTTGGCGTCGAAGAACTGCTTCACGCCCAGGCCGTCGCAGGTGGGGCAGGCACCGGCCGGGTTGTTGAAGGAGAACAGCTTGGGTTCCAGCTCGCTGATGGAGTGGCCGCAATGGGGGCAGGCGAAGCGCGCGGAGAAGATGATCTCTTCGCCCGGCTCGTCGTCCATCGGCGCCACCAGCGCAATGCCGTCGGCGAGATTGATCGCCGTCTCGAAGGATTCCGCCAGGCGCTGCTGCAGGTCGGCGCGGACCTTGAAGCGGTCCACCACCACGTCGATGGAGTGCTTCTTCTGCTTGTCCAGCTTGGGCAGTTCGTCCATCTCGTAGAGGCGGCCGTTGACCCGCGCCCGCACGAAGCCCTGGGCACGCAGCTCGTCGAACACCGCGAGGTGTTCACCCTTGCGCTCGCGGATCACCGGCGCCAGCAGCATCAGCTTGCGGCCCTCGGGCAGCGCCAGGACCTGGTCGACCATCTGGCTGACGGTCTGCGCCTCCAGCGGCACGTCGTGGTCCGGGCAGCGCGGCGTACCGGCGCGGGCATAGAGCAGGCGCAGGTAGTCGTAGATCTCGGTGATGGTGCCCACGGTGGAGCGCGGGTTGTGCGACGTGGACTTCTGCTCGATGGAAATGGCCGGCGACAGCCCCTCGATGGTGTCGACATCGGGCTTTTCCATCATCGACAGGAACTGCCGGGCATAGGCCGACAGCGACTCCACATAGCGACGCTGGCCTTCGGCGTAGAGCGTGTCGAAGGCCAGGGAGGATTTGCCGGAACCGGACAGGCCGGTGATCACGATCAGCTTGTCGCGCGGCAGGGTGAGATCGACGTTCTTCAGGTTATGGGTACGGGCCCCACGGATCAGGATCTTGTCCACTGCTGCCTCGTTTGGCGTGCGGGAAACCCGCGATTATACGGGGCGCGCCTAGCCTGCGGCAAAGGCGCGCGACTGTGCTGTAGACCATCGGGACTGTTAGAATGCGCGACATTTTTTGGCGCCGGCACAGGCCGTGCACCCAGGGTCGGGTGCGTGCGCCGCCGAGGGGCACGACGCATTTCCCCGTATCCGTTTCCCATGAGGAATCTATGCACGACTCCCATTCCGAACGCATGAGCGGCCGCGAGACCCGAGCGGCCAGCGGCCTCGCCCTGGTGTTCGCCTTCCGCATGCTCGGCATGTTCATGGTGCTGCCGGTCCTGGCCACCTACGGGCAGGACCTGGCCGGCGCGACCCCCGCGCTGATCGGCCTGGCCATCGGCGCCTACGGCCTGACCCAGGCGGTGCTGCAGATCCCCTTCGGCATCGTTTCCGATCGCATCGGCCGCCTGCCCGTCATCTACATCGGCCTGCTGATCTTCGCTGCCGGCGCGGTACTCGCCGCCAACGCCGACTCCATCTGGGGCGTGATCGCCGGCCGCGTGCTGCAGGGGGCCGGGGCGATCTCCGCCGCCGTCATGGCGCTGCTCTCCGACCTCACCCGCGAGCAGCACCGCACCAAGGCCATGGCCATGATCGGCATGAGCATCGGCGTCTCCTTCGCCGTCGCCATGGTCGTCGGCCCGCTGGTCACGCGTGCCTTCGGCCTCTCCGGCCTGTTCTGGGTGACCGCCGTGATGGCCCTGGTGGGCATCGTCATCATCGCCCTGGTGGTGCCGCGCGCCGACCACCCGCTGCAGCACCGCGAATCCGGCGTCGCCCGCCAGGCGCTGCTGCCCACCCTCAAGCACCCCGACCTGCTGCGCCTGGACTTCGGCATCCTCGCCCTGCACGCCGTGCTCATGGCCAGCTTCGTCGCCCTGCCGCTGGCGCTGGTGGAGAAGGCCGGCCTGCCCAAGGAACAGCACTGGTGGGTCTACCTCACCGCGTTGCTGGTGGGCTTCTTCGGCATGGTGCCCTTCATCATCTACGCCGAGAAAAAGCGCCGGATGAAGCGCGTGCTGCTCGGGGCCGTCAGCGTGCTCCTGGCCTGCGAACTGTACTTCTGGGCCTTCGGCGACACCCTCCAGGCGCTGGTCATCGGCACCATCGTCTTCTTCACCGCCTTCAACCTGCTGGAAGCCTCGCTGCCGTCGCTGATCAGCAAGGTCGCCCCGGCTGGCGGCAAGGGCACCGCGATGGGCGTCTACTCCACCAGCCAGTTCCTCGGCGCGGCCCTCGGCGGCATCCTGGGGGGCTGGTTGTTCCAGCATGGCGGGCTGTCGGTGGTATTCATCGGCTGCGCCGTTGTCTGTGCGATTTGGCTCGCCATTGCTGTTACTATGCGTGAGCCTCCGTATGTCACCAGCCTGCGCCTGCCCCTCTCAGCAGCGGCCCTCGGCGATGCCGGGCTGGTGGCGCGATTGCTGGCAACGCCCGGAGTGGCCGATGCCGTAGTGGTGGCCGAAGAAGGCGCCATCTATATCAAGTTGGATACCGAACAATTGGACCGCACGTCCCTGGAGCGCCTGATCAACGCGGCGCCCGAACGTGCTGAAGCCTAGGAGAACGTTATGGCCCGTGGGGTTAACAAAGTCATTCTGGTTGGCAACGTCGGCGGCGATCCCGAAGTCCGCTACATGCCCAACGGCAACGCCGTGACCAACGTCACCCTGGCCACCAGCGAAAGCTGGAAGGACAAGCAGACCGGCCAGCAGCAGGAACGCACCGAATGGCACCGCGTGGTGTTCTTCGGCCGCCTCGCCGAGATCGCCGGCGAATACCTGCGCAAGGGCTCGCAAGTCTATGTCGAAGGCACCCTGCGCACCCGCGAATGGGAAAAGGACGGCGTCAAGCGCTACACCACCGAGATCGTCGTCGACATCAACGGCCAGATGCAGCTGCTCGGCGGTCGTCCCGGCAACGATGGCGACTCCGCCCCGCGTGCCCCGCGCCCGCAGCGTGAGCCGCAACAGTCCGCCCCGCGCGAACAACAGCAGCGCCCGGCTCCCCAGCCTGCCGCCCAGCCGGCCCCGGACTACGACAGCTTCGACGACGACATCCCGTTCTGATTCGAGCCGTCCGGCACAGACAAAGGCGCAGCCCCCCGGCTGCGCCTTTTTCGTTTCGGGAGGAGGAAAGCGGCACCCGGCGACCCGGTTATCCACAGCCGGCCTTCACCTGTCGGATCAGCCTGCAGCCCGCGTGGGGCGGGACTTTGTGAACGCAACATCACATTCAGCCCGGGCTCTGGACGCTGGAAAACCGCCTCTATAGGCTTGCCCACCATTCCATCGACCGCCCTCCCGGAACCCACCATGCAACTCAATGGACTGACCGCCGTTCTGCTGCTGGCCGGCCTGCCCCTGTGCAGCATCGCCAGCCCCTACCAGACCCTCGCCCGTGACGCGGAAAGCAGTGCCCGCTGGGGCTTGCTCGGCAGTGCCGCCGAGCAGTACCGCGCCATCCTCGCCGACCCGGGCCTGAGCGCCAGCCACCCCCGCGCGCGCCTGGCCCTGGCCAAGGTCCATGCCGACGCCCTCGACTACCCGGCCGCCAAGGCCGAACTGGCGCGGCTCAAGCAGGACGCCCCCGACTCCGCGGAGGCCAGGGAAGGCGCCAAGCTGGCCAAGCGCATCGCCAGGAAGCTCAAGACCCACACCTTCGGCGGCCGCGTCGCCGTGGCCCGGGTGCATGACACCGACACCGCCAACGCCAGCGCCGGCATGACCCAGGACCCCTCGTTCGATGACGAGGACGACGAAGACGAAGACATGGACGACATGGCCTTCGAGGACGACGACAGCCTCGACGACCTGCTCGACGACATCGACCTGGACGAGGACGACCTGGACGACGACGGCGAGGAGGAGGACGACGACACCGCGCCCACCCCGGTCGCCAAGCCCAAGTCCACCGTCCACGACAACCGCTGGCAGGCCGCCGGCAGCCTGCGCTACGGCTACGGCTTCGACGACCGTGGCAGCCGCTGGAACCTCGGCGCCAACATCGCCCAGGCCCGCCAGGACGACCGCGACGAACTCAACCGGCAGACCTGGGCGGTCTCCACCGGCCCCACCTTCGTCATCCCGGCCTGGCGCCTGAAGATCAACGCCGCCGTCACCTACCTGCAGCTGTACAAGGACCACCAGTACGACCTCTCCAGCACCATCTGGTCACTGGGCGCCAGCCACAAGCTGAACCGCGTGCTGGAGCTGTACACCCGTTACAACTACGAGAACCGTGGCCTGGAGAACGACAGCCCGCTGGACATCGACGTCGACACCTTCAAGGTCGGCACCCGCTTCAAGCCCACCGGCAAGGACAGCTTCGACCTCAGCTACTCGCCCAAGGTGGAAGACAACGACACGCGCAACAAGGACAAGGAGCAGGAAGGCTGGAAGATCAGCTACGCCCGCAAACTGCCCTGGGACAGCTTCGCCAGCGTCGCCTACAGTCGCCGTCACACCGACTTCAAGCACGACCCCTCCGGCAAGGAAGAGGACGAGACCAAGCACGTCGTCACCCTCGGTCACACGCTCACCAAGGGCCTGGTGATGACCCTCAGCTACGAGCACAAGGACAAGGACTCCAACCTGCCCGGTCGTGACAAGAACAACGAAAGCACGGCCCTCGGCCTGAGCTATAAGTTCTGACCGAAAGCGGCTCGCCGCCCCTCGCGGGCGCGGGCCGCACTGGCGCGCCGGGCCTGCCGCTTGCGCCACCAGATGACCACGCCGGTGACGCTCAGCCCGGCGATGGCCACCCCCAGCAGCGCGATCACGATGCGCCCCGGCAACCCCGCGATGCGCCCGCCGTGGATCGGTGCCTGCAGCCGGTAGAAGCGTTCACCCGGAGTGCCGCGCCCGGCGATTTCCTCCCCGATCAGTCGACCGTCGGTGCCATGGAAGAACAGCCAGGACTTGTCCAGCGGGTTGGCCTCGTGGCCCCCGAAACCGGCGCCGAAGAAGTTGTACTCGACGCTGTAGTACAGCTCGCCGATCGCCCCCTCGATGCCCTGCCGCTCACCTTCCGCCTGCGCCAGCCGGTAGATGCGCTGGTAATCCATCTGTGTCTCGCCCAGCTGTTCGCGGGGCATCTGGCTGCGCCGGTGGTAGGTGCTCGGCGGCGCCTCGGAGAACAGCGACACCACCGGCTTGAACACCGGCTCCGGCAGGTTCATCGCCACGCTGCTCACCGCCACCGGCAGGAGCAGCAGCCACAGCCAGAGCCCACCGGCCCGGTGCTGGTCGAGGGTGCGCCGGTAGCGTGCGGCGCCGCGCTTGAGCGTCCAGGCCGTCCACCACTTCTTCAGGAAGGGGCGGCCACGGGGCAGGGTCAGCCAGGCGCCGGCGAAGCAGTCGATGACCCAGAGGATCGCCACCAGCCCCATCAGGATCAGCCCCCAGTTGCCCGGCAGCGCCAGGGTGTAGTGGAACTCCAGCATGAAGGGGATGAAGTTCTGCGCCTGCAGGCAGCAGGCGCCCCACTGGCGCATGCCCAGCTCGGCGCCGCTCACCGGGTCCAGGTAGATCACCCGGTGGTGCAGGTCGTAGGGCGCGCCGGTGGCCGGGTCGATGCGTGGCACCGCCGCCATCAGCGCGGCGTGGCCGGCTTCGTCCGGCACCTCCATGTACCAGACCTGCAGGCGCGGCTCGGCGTCCTCGATGCGCTGCACCAGTTCGCCGGGGGACAGCAGCGGGCCCTGCGCAGGTGCGTGGTAGAAGGCCGGGTTCAGCCATTCGTCGATCTCGTGCTGGAAGGCCAGCAGGCTGCCGGTGAGCCCGGCGAGGACGAGGAACAGCGCGGTGGCCAGGCCGAGGTAGCGGTGCAGCAGGACGAGAAGAGGGCGCATGGATGCTCTCCTGTGGATAAGTCGATCACGCAAACGCACGAGCCCACCCCGGTGCCGGGGCGGGCTCGTTCAAGCACCGGTCAGAACTGGTAGCTGAGGGTGGCGGTGACGTTGCGCTGCTCGCCGAAGTAGCAGAAGTCCAGGCTGTAGCAGGAGGCGATGTAATCCTCGTCCAGCAGGTTGTTGGCGTTCAGGCTGATGTCCATGCCCTTGAGCCCCACCTTGCCCAGGTCATAGCCCACCAGCGCGTCGATCAGGGTGTAGGAGGGCACGTGCAGGGTGTTGGCCCGGTCCGCCCAGCTCTGGCCGACGTAGCGCGCGCCGAGGCCGGTGCGCAGGCCGTCCAGGGCGCCGGCGTCGAAGCTGTACTCGCCCCAGATGGAGGCCATGTGGCGCGGCGCCTGGTTCGGTGTGTTGCCCTGGGTGCCGTCCAGCGACTTGGAGTAGGTGATGTCGGTGAAGGTGTAGCTGGCCAGCACCTTGAGGTTCCTGGTCACCTGGGTGTTGGCTTCCAGTTCCAGGCCCTGGGAGCGCACCTCGCCCACCGGGGTGTACCAATCCTGCTGCGGCAGCTTGGAGGCGACGTTCTGCTGGACGATGTGGAACAGCGAGGCGGTGTACAGGCTGTCGCTGCCCACCGGCTGGAACTTCACCCCGGCCTCCCACTGCGTGCCCTCGGTGGGTTCCAGCGGCTTGCCGGCCTGGTCCGAATAGGCGTTGGGGTTAAAGGATTCGGAATAGCTGATGTACGGCGCCACGCCGTTGTCGAACAGGTACAGCGCGCCGAGGCGGCCGGTGAACTTGCTGCGGCGCTCGTCCGACTTGCTGCCGGCGGTCAGGTTCTTGTCCGAGACCTCCACCCAGTCCTCGCGCAGGCCGATGGAGAAGCGCCACTGGTTCAGGTCGATCAGGTCCTGCAGGTAGAGGCCGGTCTGCTCCAGGCGGCGGTCGTGCTCCACCTGGCCGTAGCCCACCAGGGCATCGTTGCCGTACACCGGGTTGAAGGCGTCGATCGGCGCCAAGGCGGCGGAGCCCCATTCCACGTTGGTCTTGCGCTTCTGGTAGTCCAGGCCCATCAGCAGGGTATGGCGCAGGGTGCCGGTGTCGAATTCGGCCTGGACCATGTTGTCGACGATGTAGGCCTTCAGGTCCTCGGTGGCATCGGTGTAGTAGCGGTTCAGCTCGGTGGGCGAGGCCCAGCCATAGGCGTACGCCTGCTGCATGCTCACGTCGGAGCTGAGGTAGCGGAAGCTCTGGCGCGCGGTCCATACGTCGTCGAAGCGATGCTCCAGCTGGTAGCCGAACATGCGCTGGGTGCGGTCGAAGGCTTCCAGGCTCGGTTCGCCGTCGAAGAAGTCGCGGCCGATGCGCTGGCCGCCACGCTGGTACAGGGTGCCCTCGGCCGGCACGCCGCCGTGGTAGCCGCCGTTCGGGTCGTGCTGCAGGTAGCTCTGCAGGGTCAGGCTGGTGTCTTCGCTGAAGTCGATGGAAAGGGTAGGCGCGATGGCATAGCGCTCCTCCTTGATGGAGTCGAACTGGGTGTCCGACCCCTCGCCCAGGCCTACCACGCGGTAGGCGATGCGTTTGTCCTCGTCCAGCGGGCCGCTGAAATCGAAGCCCGCGCCCTTTTGGCCCATGTTGCCCACGCTGGCCTGCACCTGGTGGTAGTCCTCGTAGAGCGGCTTCTTGCTGGTCAGCGCCACCAGGCCGCCCGGCAGGCTGCGGCCATAGAGCACCGAGGAGGGGCCCTTGAGCACGTCGATGCGCTCGAGGAAGTACGGGTCCACCTGCAGCGAGCTGTAGGTACCGCTGTCGCCCATGGTCTTCAGGCCGTCGAGGTAGACGTTGTCCACGCTGTTGTCGGCGAAGCCGCGCATGACGATGTAGTCGTAGCGGTTCGAGGCGCCCACCTGGCCGGTGAAGATCCCGGGGGTGTAGCGCACCGCCTGCTGCACCGTCTTCGAGCCCTGGTCGTCGATCTGCTCGTGGGTCACCACCGAGACGGTCTGCGAGGTTTCCAGCAGCGCCTTGCTGGTCTTGGTGGCGATCTGGCTGTGGGTGGCCAGGTAGCCTTCCTCGCTGCCCAGCGCATTGCCCAGGGCGAACACCTGGGTCGACGGCACCTCCAGCGCGCCCTGGGTCTTCACCTCGCGCAGCACGTAGCTGCCATCGCCCAGGCTCTCGGCCTGCAACGGCGTGTCGCCGAGCAGGCGGCCCAGCGCGCCGTCCACCGACCAGGCGCCGTTCAAGCCCGGGGATCGCAGGCCACGGGTCTGCTCCGGGGTGGCGGAGAGGTTGATCCCGGCTTCGCGGGCGAAGCGGTTGAGCACCTCGTCCAGCGGCCCGGCGGGGATGGCGTAGCTGCGGCTGGCGGCGCTCGTGGCGTCCTCGGCGAAGGCCGGTGCGCCCGGCAGCGTGGCCGCCAGCGCAGCGGAAAGCAGGGCGCCGCGTACGGCAAGGGCGAGGCGGGAGGCGCGAGGTGCGGTCATGAAGGCTTCCGTGAAAGGCAAAAGTTAATGGGATTCATTCCCTTTGCCGGACGTTGCGGAAAAACCCGCCAAAAAAGATTTCAGGCCCTGGCCTGTACCGTCACCCACCAGCGGGTGCGGTAGTGCACCTCCACCGGCAGCGTGCGGGTCAGGAGCTCCAGCAGCTTGTCGGTGTCGTCCAGGCGGTACACGCCGGAGAGGCGCAGGTCGGCGATGGCCTCGCTGCAGGCCAGGCGGCCGTTGCGGTAGCGCGAGATTTCGGCGAGGAAGTCGGCCAGGCGCATGCCACGGGTGACGATCAACCCGTCGGCCCAGGCGGCTGCGTCCATGTCCGGCGCCTCCAGCGCGCGTGCGGCGTACTCGCCGACTTCGAAGCGCTGGCCGGCACCGGCCACTGCAGCGCCGGCACCGGCCAGCGGGGCGATGCTCACCGTGCCCTCGGCGACGCTCAGGCGGGTGGCGGCCTGCTCCTGGCGGACCACGAAGCGGCCACCCAGGCTCTCGAACAGGCCATGGCGGGTGCGCACGCGCAGGGGGCGCGAGATGCCCGTCGTGGCGTCAGGGCCGCTGTCGACGAGGATCTCGCCACGCTCCAGGAGCACCAGGCGCTGATGCTCGTCGAAGCGCACATCCACCGCGCTGTCGGTGTTCAGGTGCAGTTGCGTGCCATCGGCCAGCGCCACGTGGCGGCGCTCGCCGACGGCGGTGCCGTAGTCGGCGCCCAGGCGCGGCCAGGGCGTCAGGTCGCGGGCCAGCCACAGGGCGGAACCGCTGACCATGGCCGCCGACAGCAGCTTCAGGGCCTGGCGGCGGCGCAGGCGCTGGGCCGAGGTTTCCAGGGTCTGCATCAGCGTGCCGGCGCCGGGCACGGCTTTCAGCGAGCTGGACAGTTCGTCGTCCAGCACCTGCACGCGCTGCCAGGCCTGTTCATGGTCCTGGTGAGCGGCGCGCCAGTGGTCGCAGGCGCGCTGCAGCTCGGCATCACCGCTGGCGGAGCGCAGGCGCACCAGCCAGTGGATGGCCTGGCGCACCACCTGCGCATCGGTCTGGGGCGAGGCGCTCATTCGGCGAAGCGCAGCTGGTAGCAATGGAACAGGGCGTCGGCGACATGGCGCTCCACCGAACGCAGGGAGATGCCCATGCGCTCGGCCACCTGCACATGGGTCAGCCCCTCGCACTGGGCCAGCAGGAAGGCGGTGCGCACCTTCGGCTTCAGGCCATCGAGCAGGCGCGCGATGCGCTCCAGCAGCTCGAGGATCTGCTCGCGCTCCTCCAGGCTCGGCGTCTGCGCCTCCGGCAGGTGGGCGAGGGATTCCAGGTAGGCCCGTTCCAGCTCCTCGCGGCGCCAGTGGTCGATCACCAGCCCCCGCGCGACGGTGCGCAGGAAGGCGCGTGGCGTGGCGATCTCCAGCTGCTCGCGGCGGGCGAGCAGGCGCAGGAAGGTGTCCTGGGCCAGGTCGGCGGCATCGGCGGCGTTGCCGAGGCGGCCGCGCAGCCAGTTCTTCAGCCAGCCGTGATGGTCGCTGTAGAGGCGTTGCACACTGAGATGGGGAGACGACATGGGGTCACCGAAGAATCGGTAGCAAATGAAAATTAATCGCATTTTCTTGATGCGCGAAGGGATTTGCAACGTTGGCGTGCAGGAAAAGGGCGGCCGGTCATGTCGAACCGTCCGCCCTTGCTTCGCGTCCTGCCAGGTGCTGGTGCCGCCTCAGCGATACCAGCGCGGGGTGTACACCCAGTCCGGGCCGTCGGGGCGGGGAATGCGCCGGGTCAGTGACGAGCCGATGATCACCAGGGTGCGCATGTCCACCTGTTCCGGGCGCAGCTCGCCGAGGCTGGTGAGCGTCAGCGCCTCGGCCGGGCGACCGATGTCGCGGCCCAGCACCACCACCGTTTCCGGGCGGCGGTGGCGGGCGACGATTTCCAGCGCGCGGGCCAGCTGCCAGGGGCGGGCCCTGGAGATGGGGTTGTAGAAGGCCATGGCCAGGTCGGCGGCGCCGGCGTGGTCGAGGCGCTGCTCGATCACCTCCCAGGGCTTGAGGTTGTCCGAAAGCGAGATCAGGCAGAAGTCATGGCCCAGGGGCGCACCGGCCTTGGCGGCGGTGGCCAGGGCGGCGGAGACGCCGGGGAACACCTGCAGCTCCACCTGCAGCCAGCGCGGGTCGCGGTTGTCGTCCAGGGCTTCGAGCACGGCGGCGGCCATGGCGAACACCCCAGGGTCACCCGAGGACACCACCACCACCCGGCGCCCGCTGGCGGCCAGCTCGAAGGCGTGGCGGGCGCGTTGCAGCTCCTCGCGGTTGTCGGTGCAGTGCAGCACCTGCTCCGGGCGGAAGGGCCCGGCCATGCGGATGTAGGTCTCGTAGCCCAGCAGGTCCTCGGCCTCGTCCAGGGCGCGGCGCGTGGCCGGGACCATGAACTCGGCGGCGCCCGGACCCAGGCCCACCACCGTGAGGCGGCCACGGCGCTGGCCGACGCGCTCCACCTCCAGCGGCTGCGCGGCGCGGTACAGGCGGATGCCGGAAAGGTGCTGGTGCAGGGGCGGCAGCGCCTTCTCGTCGATCACGAAGCGCAGCGGCACGCCGAGTTCCTCGGCGCTGGCGGCCAGCGTGGCGTCGGCCATGCGTTCGGGGGCGGCCAGCAGGCAGGCGAGGGCGCCACCGGCCAGCCCGGCGGTTGCCAGGGCCTGGCGCACGCCGGCTGCATCCGCATCACCGTCGATGCGCGCGGCCACCACGCGGGGGTGGATCAGCAGCTCGTCGCGGGCTTCCACGCGCTGCTCGGCGGTGACATGGATGACCCGCCGGGCCTGTTCCGCCAGGGGCAGGTTCGCCGCCTCCAGCCAGGGTGCCTCGCCCTCGACGCGGACGGGCTCGCCACCCAGCAGGTCGGAGACGAAGCGCTTGCCCTGCTCGATATCGGCCAGGGCATAGCCGGCTGGCGGTTCCAGCAGGCAGGTGCCGAAACGCAGTTCGCCGCTGGTGGTGATGGCCGGGGCCACCTCCAGTTGCGCGGCGATCTCGCGGGCCATGCGGTTGACCCCACCGAGCCCGCCCAGCAGCGGCACCACGGCGCTGCCGTCCTCGGCCACCGCCAGCACCGGCGGCTCGGCGCCCTTGCTGGCCAGTTGCGCGGCGAGGCTGCGGATGAGGATGCCGGCCGCGCACAGGGCGATGATCGGCCTGTCGTCGCGGTAGAGCCCGCGCATGGTCTCGCCGAACTCGGCATAGGTCGCGTCGGCACCCTCGACGCGCCCGGCCAGGCCGAGCACGCGGGCCTGTGGATAAAGCGCCTGGATGCGCCGGGCGACGGGCAGGCCGCCCTGGCCGAGCAGCAGGATGGCCGGGGCCTTGCGCGGGTCCATCAGCCTCTCCACTTCTGGCCGGGGACCAGGATCATCGAGAAGTAGGGCGAGGCCATCGGGTCCACCTCGTGCAGCGGCACGATGCGCTGGTTGCTCATGGTGGCGCGCTCCACGTAATGGGCGCGGCCGTCCAGGCCCAGCTCGCCGAGCACCCGGCGCACCTTGTCGAAGTTGCGCCCGAGCTTCATCACCACCGCCGCTTCGGCGTCCGCCAGGCGCGCTTTCAGTTCATCCTCCGGCAGCACGCCGGAGAGCACCGAAAGGCTCTGGTTGCGGTACACCAGCGGCACGCCGAGCACTGCGGCGCTGCCCAGCATGGAGCACACGCCCGGCACCACCTCGGCCTCGTAGCGCCCGGCCAGGCGGTCGTGCAGGTACATGTAGGAGCCGTAGAAGAACGGGTCGCCCTCGCAGATCACCGCCACGTCGCGCCCGGCGTCCAGGTGCTGGGCGACCTGCTGGGCGGCGGTGTCGTAGAAGTCGCTGATCACATCCTCGTAGGAGAGCGGCGGCTCCAGCTTCTCGGTGGTCACCGGGTAGACCAGGGGCATGCGCAGCTGCGACGCCACCAGGTGCTGCTCGATGATGCCGAAGGCATTGCCGCCCTGGCCCAGGTTGGCCTTCGCCTTGGCCACGAAGTAGCCGACCACGGGGGCCGACTGCAGCAGGCGCAGGGCCTTGAGGGTGATGAGCTCGGGGTCGCCGGGGCCCACGCCCAGTCCGATCAGCCGGCCCTTGCCGGAACGTGCCTGCGCACCCATCACTCCACCTCCGTGGCCAGGGCGTTGATCGCCGCTGCGGCCATCGCGCTGCCGCCACGGCGACCACGCACGATCACGTAGGGCACGCCACGGCTGTCGGCGTCGAGCATGTCCTTGGATTCCGCCGCGCCGACGAAGCCCACCGGGAAGCCGAGGATCAGCGCCGGCCTCGGCGCGCCGGCGTCGAGCATCTCCAGCAGGTAGAAGAGCGCGGTGGGCGCGTTGCCGATCACCACCACGCTGCCTTCCAGGTGTTCGCGCCAGTGTTCCAGGGCCACCGCCGAGCGGGTGTTGCCCAGCGTGCGGGCGAGCTCCGGCACGCCGGCGTCGTTGAGGGTGCAGATGACCTTGTTGTCCGCCGGCAGGCGCGCGCGGGTCACGCCCTCGGCCACCATGCGTGCATCGCAGAGAATCGGCGCGCCTGCGGCGATGGCGGCGCGGCCGGCGGCACCGGCACCGGGGGAGAAGCGCAGGTCCTGCACCACGTCGACCATGCCGCAGGCGTGGATCACGCGCACGGCGAGCTTCTCCAGGTCCGGCGGGATGGCGGAGAGGTCCGCCTCGGCGCGGATGATGGAGAAGGAGTGGCGATAGATCTCCTGACCATCGCGGATGTAATCGATCATTCGGTGGAGCTCCAGCTGTCAGGCGTGGCGGCCAGCCAGGCGGCCGCCGCGTGTATGTCCAGGTCGCGCGCCAGCGGGCGGCCGAAGCCACCGGCGCCGTCGTCGCGTCGATAGAGGTCGTAGTGGCCGTCGCCCGTGGCCAGCAGCGTCAGCGGCGCCACATGGGCGGCGGCGCAGGAGCGCGGGCAGCCGCACAGGTGCACCCGCGCGCCGTCGGGCAGTGTGGCGGCGAGTGTCAGGGCGTCGGCCTTGGTGTCGGCCAGGCCCTTGGCGCAGCCGGCCGACCCGGTGCAGGCCTGGAGGCGCGCCAGTGGCGCGTCGGCCTCGGTGCACAGGCCCAGGGCGGCGAGCCCGGCCAGCAGCGGGGCGGTTTCCCGCTCCGGCACGTTGGGCAGCAGCACGGATTGCCAGGGCGTCATGTGCAGGCTGCCGTCGCCGTGGCGCCGGGCCAGTTCGGCGAGGGCCAGCAACTGGCCGGCCTGCAGGCGCCCCAGGGGCGGGAGGGCGCCGACCAGCCACAGCCCGGCCTGCGCCTGCGGCAGCACGCCGATGGGGCGCAGGTCGGTGGCGACGCGGCGCCAGCCAGCCGCGTCCTGCAGGGTAAAGGGCAGGCGCTGGCGCAGTTCGGCCAGCAACTGGCCGGCACCCAGGCTGCCGAGCAGGTCGCGCATGCGGGCCTGCTGCGGCGCGGCCCGTTCGAGGAAGAGCTCCAGCAGCGCTTCCACCAGGGCCGGCACCTGGGCGCCGGGCACCGCCGCCAGGGCGGGCGCGTCGCTGGCCTCGCGGGGTGGGCAGCCGGCCAGGCCGAAGGCGAACAGGCCGTCCTTGCCGGGCTCCATGGCGGCCAGCCAGATGTCGTTGGGGTGGTCGAGCATCGCCAGGGCCTCGCCGCCGTCCAGCAGCAGGGCGAACTTGGGCGAGAGCACGTGGAAGCGCGGGTTGTCCTCCAGCAGGGCCAGCAGGCGCGTGGCCAGTGGGCGGACGTCCTGCAGCGCGCTCGGGTCGAGCCCGGCGGCGGGGCTGACCATCAGGTTGCGTACATCGTCCGCACCCGGCGTCGCAGCGCCCAGGCCGATGGCCAGCAGCTCGGCGATCAGCGCCTGTTCGCGGCCCGGATGCACGCCGCGGATCTGCAGGTTGGCGCGGTTGGTGGCCTCCAGCACGCCGCCGGAATGGCCGTGGGCGGCCAGCGCCAGGGCCTCGGCGGCACCGGCTTGCAGGCGGCCGCAGGGCAGCTTGATGCGGCAGATGCCGCCGTCCTTGGCCGGGACGATGCGCAGCAGCCCCGGGCAGGCCGAGGGGCGGACGGATGGAGCGCTGGAGGGAGCGTGGTTCACCGTGGTCACCGGGTCAGTTGCCGCGGCGACCGTGTCCCCCCGCAAGGGAACCCTGGCACCGAGACACCCCGCTCGATGCGTGCACACGCGACTGGTGTCACCGGCAGGTCTCCTGGCTGGCAGGTCGGTATCCGTCGCGGCCTTCCCGGTTTCCCAGTGGCACGGATCGCGAGGACTCGCTGCATACAGTTGCGGGGGCAGCCACGGCTTTGACCGTGTTCCCTCTTAGGCCGGGCGCAGTGGGCGCTCCGGCAACCGGTGAAGGGCGCTATTATGCCCGCTTTGCGCGGCTGTGGGATGCGGCTGGTTGTCGGATGCCCAACGGACGCGGCACGGTCGGATACGAGGAAAACTGCATGCAGCCCTGGCTGACACTGGTGGGGATAGGCGAGGACGGCTACGCCGGCCTGGGCAAGGCTGCGCGCCATGCCCTGCTGGCCGCCGAGGAGGTGGTGGGGGCGCCGCGCCAGCTGGAATTGCTGCCCCGCTGCATCCGCGCCCGGCGCAGTACCTGGCCCAGCCCCTTCTCCCTGGAGCCGCTGCTGCAACGGCGTGGCGCGCCGCTCTGCGTGCTGGCCAGTGGTGACCCGATGCTGTTCGGCGTCGGTGCCAGTCTCGCGCGGCAACTGCCCGCCGACGAGCTGCGCGTGCTGCCGGCCCCCTCATCCGCTTCCCTGGCCGCAGCGCGCCTGGGCTGGCCGTTGCAGGACACCACGCTGGTCTCCCTGGTGGCGCGCCCGTTGGCGGCGCTCAACCTCCATGTGCATGACGGCGCCCGCCTGCTGGTGCTGAGCAACGATGGCGAAAGCCCCGCTGCCATCGCCGCGCTGCTGGACGAGCGCGGCTTCGGCTCCAGCGCCATCACTGTGCTGGAGCACCTGGGCGGCCCGGCCGAACGGCGCATCGACGGCGTCGCCGGGGACTGGTCCGCCACCCGGGTCGCGGCCCTCAACCTGGTCGCCATCGACTGCCGTGCCGGCGAGCAGGCCCGGCGCCTGCCGCTGACCTGCGGCCTGCCCGACGACGCCTATCGCCATGACGGCCAGCTAACCAAGCGCGACGTGCGCGCCATCACCCTTGCGCGCCTGGCGCCGCAGCCGGGGCAGCTGCTCTGGGACGTGGGCGCCGGCAGTGGCTCCATCGGCATCGAATGGATGCGCGCCCATCCCACCTGCCGTGCCATCGCCATCGAGGTCGACGAAGGCCGCCAGGCGCATATCCGCCATAACCGCGACGCCCTCGGCGTGCCCGGCCTGCAACTGGTGGCCGGCCAGGCCCCCGCCGCACTCGCTGGCCTGCCCGCGCCGGATGCGGTGTTCATCGGCGGCGGCGTCACCGAGCCCGGCGTGCTGGAGCAGTGCTGGGACCGGCTCAGGCCCGGCGGCCGCCTGGTGGCCAACGCCGTGACCCTGCAGAGCGAGGCGGTGCTGGTGGCCTTCCGCGACGCCCATGGCGGCGAGCTGACCCGCATCGCCATCGCCCAGGCCCAGCCCCTGGGTGGCTTCGATACCTGGCGCTCGGCCTTGCCGATCACCCTCCTCGAGGTGGTGAAGCATGCGTAGGTGGGTGCCGAGCGCAGCGAGGCCCAACGCTGCCGAGTCTTGCCCTGCGCGAGCCCGCCATGCGTGACGAAACCCCCGAGCAGCCCGCGCCCCTGCGCAGCGGCTACACCACCGGCAGCTGCGCCACCGCCACCAGCCTGGCAGCGGCGCGCCTGCTGCTGGGCGGGGTGGCGAGCGACGCGGTGGAGATCGTCCTGCCCAAGGGCCAGCAGGTGCTGATGCGCCTGGAGTTCTGCCGGTCGATCGACGGCGGCGCCGAGGCCGGCACGCTCAAGGACGCCGGCGACGACCCGGACGTGACCCACGGTGCGCTGATCTACGCCCAGGTGCGCCTGGCCGACGAGCCCGGGGTGCGCTTCCACGCCGGCCCCGGCGTCGGCACCGTGACCAGGCCCGGCCTGACCCTGGCGGTGGGCGAGCCGGCGATCAACCCGGTGCCGCGGCAGATGATGACCGAGCACCTCACGCAACTCGCGCTGGAGCACGGCCACCCCGGCGGCTTCGAGGTCACCGTCTGCGTGCAGGGCGGCGCCGAGCTGGCGCTCAAGACCATGAACCCGCGCCTGGGCATCCTCGGTGGGCTGTCGATCCTCGGCACCACGGGTATCGTCCGGCCCTTCTCCTGCGCGGCCTACATCGCCTCCATCCATCAGGGCATCGACGTCGCTCGCGCCAACGGCTTCACCCACCTGGCCGCCTGCACCGGCAATGCCAGCGAGGACGCCATGCGCCGGCGCTACGGCCTCGACGACACCGCCCTGATCGAGATGGGCGACTTCGCCGGCGCCGTGCTCAAGCACCTGCGCAAGGCGCCGGTGGAAAAACTCAGCCTGTGCGGCGGCTTCGGCAAGATCAGCAAGCTGGCCGCCGGGCACATGGACCTGCACAGCCGCAGCTCCAGCATCGACCTGCCACTGCTCGCCGAGTGGGCCGCCGGCCTGGGCGCCGATGCCCAGCTGCAGGACGCCATGCGCGGCGCCAACACCAGCCAGCAGGCGCTGGCGCTGGCCCACGCCGCCGGGATACCCCTGGGCGATGCGGTCTGCGCCCATGCCCTGGCCTTCGCCCGCCGCACCGTCCCGGCCGGCGTGGCCCTGGAAGTCTTCGCCATCGATCGCCAGGGCAACCTGGTCGGCCAGGCGCTGGAGCGACCATGACGCGCATCCTCCTGCTGGGCGGCGTCACCGAGGCCCTGGCCCTGGCAAGGCGCCTGGGCCCCGAGCACGTCTACAGCCTCGCCGGCCTCGGCAAGGTGCCGACGGACCTCGACTGCCAGGTGCGTGTCGGCGGCTACGGCGGTGCCGAAGGGCTGGCGCGCTACATCGACGAAGCCGGTATCGGCCTGCTGCTCGACGTGACCCACCCGTATGCCGCGCGGATCAGCCACAACGCCGCCCGCGCTGCCGGGCTCGCCGGCATTCCCTGCTGGGCCCTGCGTCGCCCCGGCTGGCGCGCTAGCAAGGGCGACGACTGGCGCGAGGTTGCCGATTGGGCCGGGCTGGTCGACGCCCTGGCCGCCTTCCAGCGTCCCTTCTTCACCCTTGGCCGCGAACCCCTGGAGCACCTCGGCGAGATTCCTGCCCACCAGCACTGGACGGTGCGCTGCCTGCAGGGACAGGCACCGGGCGAGCGTTTCGAGGTCATCGCCTCGCGCGGGCCGTTCGGCCTGGACGAGGAGCGCGCGCTGTTCGATCGCCTCGGCACCGACGTGCTGATCAGCAAGAACAGTGGCAGCCAATCCACCGAGCCCAAGCTGCAGGTGGCCCGCGAGCGCGGCCTGCCGGTGCTGATCCTCAAGCGCCCCGAGCTGCCTCCGGTCACCCGCGAATTCGATTCCCTCGACGGCCTCTGGCAGGCCCTCGTCCCCCAACTGGAAACACCATGACCCCCACTGCCTATGCCCGCGTGCTGTTCGCCGGGCCCGACCTCGGCGAAGGCGCCTTCGCCGAATTGTTCCGCCGCCAACTGACCGCCCTGCGCGGTGAGGCGGCGCTCGCCGACATCGTCGACACCGGTGCCGACTTCGACGCGCTGACGCGTGCCGTGCAGGCCAGCCCGCGCCCGCTGCTGGTGATCGACCTCGACCCGCAGTCGGGCCCGCAGCACCTCGACTGGCTGCGTGGCGAACTGGGCCGCCTCGACGCGCCCGGGGAACTCTTCGTCGCCAGCCTGCTGGGCCAGTACGACAGCGACCCGGCCGGCGCCGCCTGCGCCCTCGTCGAGCGCCCCGACCTGCATCTCGCCTGCGTCGGCGTGCCGGACCTGCCGGCCAGCCACGCCTGGTCCTGCATCCCGCCCCATGCCCGCCGCCTGCTGCTGTGCAACGGCCCGCGCTGCACCCGCCGTGGCGCGCTGCCGCTGTGGAAGAAACTGCGGGAAACCCTCAAGGCCGCCGGCAAGCTGGAGTGCGAGGGCGGCGTGCACATCACCCGCACCCAGTGCCAGTTCCCCTGCGACCTCGGCCCCACCGCCAGCCTCTACCCGGAAGGCGAGTGGTACCGCATCCGCGACGAGGCGCAGGTGCTGCGCTGGGTGCAGGAACGAATAGTCGAAGAACGGGCGGTGCCGGATATGCTGACCAGCCCGGGCCCGCTTTGAAGGAGAGATCGATGAAACGCGACGACACGCGGGAAGACGCCCGGAACAGGGCTGATACGACTCAAGTGAGCAAGGCGCAAGCCTGGCTGCTGGCCAACCGTGAAGCCATCGCCGCCTACAACCGGCATGTGGACGAGCACGGCGTGTTCAGCGATGGCGTACGCCGCTTCTGATGGCTCAGCCGGGCTGTCCTTCTCCTGCCGGCAGGGCGGGTTCGCTCAGGCGATAGAGCGTCCAGGCCGAGGCGCCGATGATGAACAGGGCGAGTAGGTTGACGCTGATGTCGTAGCCCGGCGCCAGGCCCAGGCCGTAGGCGATCGACACCGGGCCGGTGAAGTTGAAGAAGAACTCGGGGGTCTGGAATGTGCAGCTCTGCGGGCAGGTAGAGCAGGGCGATGAAGAAGAACGCGGTGGGGCGCTTGCGGGTGCCCAGGAAGCCCAGCAGCAACGAGGCGGCGCCCTGGATCATGTAGCAGGCCGTGGTATCCAGCGGCACCGAGACGCCCAGTGCGGCGTAGATCGCCGGCGCCATCAGGGTGGATACGCCGATGAAGATGGCGAGTACGGCCACCGTGACGCCGAGCGCCGGCACGTTGCGACGTTGCACTTCTTCCATGAAGAACTTCCGATGTGATTCGACCAGGGCGCGCAGGCTAGAGGCTGGCGGTGTGCTTGTCCATAGGCCTTGTGGAGCCCGAGCTCACCGCGCGAAACGCCCCGCCGTCAGCGGCGCCGAGAGCATCAGCGCGCCGAGGATCATGAAGGCCGTGACCAGGCCCAGGCCCTGGGCGACGAAGCCCACCAGCGCAGGCCCGGCGAGGACGCCGGCGTAGCCGACGGTGGTCAGGGCGGCGACGGCGAGATTGGCCGGCATGGTCGTCTGCCGGCCGGCGGCGGTGAACAGCACCGGCACGACATTGGCCGCGCCCAGCCCCACCAACGGGAAGCCCGGCAGGGCCAGCAGCGGGTGGGGGGCCAGCAGCAGAAGCGCGAAGCCTGCGGTGGCCAGGAGGCCGCCACCCACCAGGATGCGCCGCTCGCCCAGGCGGGCGATCAGCTTGTCGCCGCTCAGGCGGCCCACCAGCATCGCCAGGGAGAACAGCGCATAGCCGAGACCGGCGCGCGCCGGGTCGAAGCCACGTTCCTCCACCAGCAGGATGGCGCCCCAATCGAGCATCGCGCCTTCGGCGAGGAACATCGCGAACGCCAGCGCCCCGAGCAGCAGGACGATGCCCCGGGGCAGCACGAAGAAGGCGCCACCACCCCCGGAGCGAGTGCGCAGCAGGCGGGGCGCCGCGAGCACCAGGCCCAGCACGACGATCGCCACGGCCACCAGGATCGCCGGCAGGGGCGCGAGGCCGGCCGCCAGCAGGGCGGTCATGCCCAGGGAACCGGCGAAGCCACCGACGCTGAACATGCCGTGGAAGCCGGACATCAGCGGCACCGGTGCGTCACGCGTCACCTCCACGGCGTGCACGCTCATCGCCACGTCCATGGCGCCAAGGGAGGCGCCGAACAAGGCCAGGGCGAACGCCAGCAGCGCCCCCGAATCGGCCACCGCCAGCAGCGGCATGGCACAGCACAGGCCGATGCCGCCGGCCAGGATCACCGGACGGCTGCCGATCCGGCCCGCCAGCCCGCCGGCCAGCGGCATCGACAGCATCGACCCCGCGCCCAGGCACAGCAGCAACAGGCCCAGCACCGCCTCCTCGATACCCAGGCGGGCCTTGGCGTAAGGCACCAGCGGCGCCCAGCAGGCCATGCCGAAACCGGAAACGAAGAACGCCAGGCGCGTGGCGAGGCGGGTGGCTGGGCTGTCGGCGCAGGGCACGGCTTGGTTCATCGGGCATTCCGCAAAGAAAAGGGGCGGACCTTAACACGCACCCGGGGCGGGCGACGTTCGACCATCTGGTTGATGGACGATCCAGGGCACGGGTGGTTCAGGCTTCGTCGTGGCACTGACGTAGGTTGGCGCCGAGCGCAGCGAGGCCCAACGTTGCGAGGCCGGCATGTGCAACTTCGTTCACTGGACATCCGCGAGGGTGACTCGCATTCGTGGACACCTTCAGCTCCGCCCGGTGGACCGGTAAAGCGTGGTCCACCCTACGAAGTCGCGTGCCACTTACGGGCTTCTCGCCACGTAGGGTGGACATCGCTCTTTATGTCCACCAAGCGGGGCCGATCCCGAGTCTGCTTGGCTCAGTCCGACAGCGCCCGGTAGTCCGCACCCAGTTCCTCTGCCAATTGGCGGGCGCGGCCGAGGCGGATGGGGCCGCCTTCGATATCCACCAGCAGCGTGTCGCAGCCCAGCGGCTCCAGGGCGGGCCAGTCCCTGAGGCGGCCATCGGTGAGGATCAGCACGCGCTGGTGCTCCGAGGGTTTCTGTCGCTGGCGGCGCTGCAGCCAGTCACGGGCCAGGTGCAGGGCCTCGATCAGCGGGGTGCCGCCGCCGGCGCCGAGGCCATCGAGCCACTGGTGCAGCGGCGCCGAGGCCTTGCTGCCTTGCCACAGCCAGCGGGGTTCGCGGCCGGTGGCGTGGAGCACGGCGAGGCGGGTGCGCTGGCGGTAGGCGGATTCGAACAGCCCGGCCAGCAGGCCCTTGGCGCGGGACAGGGCACCGTGGCGGCGGGTGGAGGCGGAGGCGTCCACCAGCACCAGCCAGAGCGCATCGGGGCGTTGGCTGCGCGGGCGGCGGACCAGGTCGTGGGCCTTGCGCGGGCGACCTCGCAGCAGGGTGGGCAGCCACTGGATGGCACCGTCGCGCCCACCACGGGCCGGGCCGCTGCGGCCGTTGGCGAGTGTCCCGGGGCCTGGTCTGGCATCCGCGCCCATGACCCGGCGCGGGCGGATGCTCAGGGCTTTTTTGGCCAGCCCGGCAGCTCGCGTCGGGAGTCGGTGGGCACCGGCTGGGCAGGCAGCTCGCCCCACTGGCCTTCGCCTGCGGATGCCTGGGGTTGTGCAGCGCCGGGGGGCGTCTGTGGCGGCTGGGCGGAGGAGGGCGCCTGGGTTCGACGGTGGGCCAGGGCGAAGTGTTCGACGGCGTCGATATCGGCGCGCGCGATGCTTGTCGCGCCCCGCCAGGCGGCATGGGCGCGAGCCGCGCGCAGCCACACCAGGTCGGCGCGCAGGCCGTCGACACCGGCGTCGAAGCAGCGCTGGGCGATCTCGTCCAGGGCGCCGTCATCCAGGGGAATGGCGGCGAGGCGTTCGCGGGCGTCCTGGCAACGACGAGCGAGGGCCTGCTGCTCGCCGCTCCACTGGGCGACGAAGCCCTGCGGGTCAGCGTCGAAGGCCAGGCGGCGACGCAGGATCTCGGCGCGTTCGGCCGGTTGCGGCTGGCCGTCGAGGCCGACCTTGAGGCCGAAGCGGTCCAGCAGCTGCGGGCGCAGCTCGCCTTCCTCGGGGTTCATGGTGCCGATCAGCACGAAGCGCGCGGCGTGGCGGTGGGACAGGCCGTCGCGCTCCACCAGGTTGACCCCGCTGGCGGCGACGTCCAGCAGCAGGTCCACCAGGTGGTCGGGCAGCAGGTTCACCTCGTCGACGTAGAGCACGCCGCCGTGGGCCTTGGCCAGCACGCCGGGGGAGAACTGCGCACGGCCTTCGCCCAGGGCGGCGTCGAGGTCGAGGGTGCCGACGATGCGCTCCTCGCTGGCGCCCAGCGGCAGGGTGACGAAGATGCCTTGCGGCAGCAGGTCGGCGATGCCCCGGGCCAGGGTGGACTTGGCCATGCCGCGCGGGCCTTCGATCAGCACACCGCCGATGGCGGGATCGATGGCGGCCAGGTACAGCGCGAGCTTCAGCTCGTCGGCGGCGACCACGGCGCTCAAGGGGAAGTGGGGGAGCTCGGACATGACGGGTTCCTGAAAACGCATCGCGGCATGGTAGCGAAAGGCCGAACGCGTCGATAGAAATCAGTGATTGAACGGCGGCCGGCGATGCAGTAATTTGGCCAGCATTCGCTTTGGAGATCGTCATGCCGCACCTCGCTTCCACTCCGCTCACCGCTTGCCAGGCCCAACGCCCGGCACGTGCGCGCGTGGCTGCTGCGGCCAGCTATTTCTATGGGTATTGGTTTAGCCACGGGCTGGCCTGATACCTGATCAGGCGGCCCACTCCAGCAGGGTCGCCCACCAAAGCTCCACGAAACCCCCGGTCGGCAACCCGCCCGGGGGTTTTTGTTTTTCCAGGGCCCACAAGGCCAAACGCACGTAATCCGAGGATCGCACCATGATCAGCCACCGCACCTACACCCCTTATTACCGCAACGCCGACTGGCGATTTAGCCGCTTCGCCGCCGCACTCACACCCCTGAATCGAACACCCAGTTAGCGCGCCGCGCGCGGACCGATCCGCGCCGGCCAAGGATGCCCGTCATGAATTCCGTTTCCGTATCGCCCATCGCCGCCCAGCCCCTCCACGCCCTGCCGCTGGAAAGCCTGGCTTCCCCCACGCGCAGCACCCAGCCGCTGCCCACCCCCGCCGAACTGCGCCAGCGCCTGCCGCTGCACGCCGCCCTGGCCCGCCAGGTCCGCGCCCAGCGCGATGCCGTGCGCGCGGTGCTCGATGGCGACGACCCGCGCCTGCTGGTGGTGGTCGGCCCCTGTTCCATCCACGATCCCGAATCCGCCCTCGACTACGCCCGCCGCCTCGCCGCGCTGGCGCCGCAGGTGAGCGACCAGCTGCTGCTGGTGATGCGCGCCTACGTCGAGAAGCCGCGCACCACGGTGGGCTGGAAGGGGCTGGTGTACGACCCGCACCTGGATGGCAGTGGCGATATGGCGGCCGGCCTGGCCCTCAGCCGCCGGCTGATGCTGCAGATGATCGAGCTGGGGCTGCCGGTGGCCACGGAATTGCTGCAACCCCTGGCCGCCGGTTACTTCGACGACCTGCTGGGCTGGGCCGCCATCGGTGCGCGCACCAGCGAATCCCAGGTGCATCGCGAGATGGTCAGCGGCCTCGACCTGCCGGTGGGCTTCAAGAACGGCACCGACGGCAGCCTCGGCATCGCCACCGACGCCATGCGCTCGGCGGCCCATGCACACCAGCACTTCGGCATCGACGACCAGGGTCGCCCGGCGCTTGTGCAGACCGCCGGCAACGCGGATACGCACCTGGTGCTGCGCGGCGGCCACCAGGGCCCGAACCATGACGCGGCCAGCGTCGCGGCCGCACGGGCGGGGCTGGAGAAACTCGGCATCGCGCCGCGCATCCTGGTCGACTGCAGCCATGCCAACAGCGGCAAGGACCCGCTGCGCCAGCCCGCGGTGCTGGCGGAGGTGATCGACCAGCGCCTGGCCGGCCAGGACGCCCTGCGCGGGGTGATGATCGAGAGCCACCTGTTCGATGGCGCGCAGTCGCTGTCCTGCGACCTGCGCTACGGCGTGTCCATCACCGATGGCTGCCTGGGCTGGGACGGCACCGAGCGCATCCTGCGGGAGGCGGCGGCGCGGTTGCGCGGGTGATAGGGGGGCCGGGTTTGTGGTGAGGGGGAGCGCCGGGGGCTACTGCTCCTCGATATCCAGCAGCAGGTTCTCGATGGCCTCGCGGTAGTCGCCGGGGTGTTCCCAGAGGCCGCGTTGCTGGGCCTCCACCAGGCGCTCGGCGATGTCGCGCAGGGCGTCGGGGTTGTGCTGCTGGATGAAGTCGCGGGTGTCGGCGTCCAGCAGGTAGGCGTCGGCCAGCAGCTGGTACTGGTGGTCGTCGATCAGCTCGCTGGTGGCGTCGAAGGCGAACAGGTAGTCCACGGTCGCGGCCAGTTCGAAGGCGCCCTTGTAGCCGTGGCGCTTCATGCCGGCGATCCACTTGGGGTTGGCGGCGCGCGAGCGCACCACGCGGCCGAGTTCTTCCTTCAGCGAGCGGATGCGTGGCAGGTCCGGCTGGCTGTGGTCGCCGTGGTAGCTGGCCACTTTCTCGCCGCGCAGGGTCTCGGCGGCGGCGAGCATGCCGCCCTGGAACTGGTAGTAATCGTTGGAGTCGAGGATGTCGTGCTCGCGGTTGTCCTGGTTCTGCAGCACCGCCTGCAGCCGCTCCAGGCGCTGGGCGAAGCACGCCCGCGCGGGCGTGCCGGCATCCTGGGCGCCGTAGGCGTAGCCGCCCCAATTCAAATACACCTCGGCCAGTTCGGCGCGGTCCTGCCACTGGCGCTCCTCGATGGCGCCCTGCACGCCGGCGCCATAGGCACCGGGCTGGGCGCCGAAGATGCGCCACCCGGCCTGCAACCGCGCGTCGTCCACGGCCAGCCCTTCGGCGGCGAGGCGGGCGCTTTCCAGTTTCACCCGCGCGGCCAGGGGGTTCATGTCCTCGGGCTCGTCCAGTTCGGCTACGGCCTGCACGGCGGCATCGAACAGGCGGATGAGGTTGGCGAAGGCATCGCGGAAGAAGCCCGATACCCGCAGCGTCACGTCCACCCGGGGGCGGTCGAGCAGCGACAGCGGCAGGATCTCGAAGTCTTCCACGCGCTGGCTGCCGGCCTGCCACACCGGCCGCACGCCCATCAGCGCCAGGGCCTGGGCGATGTCGTCGCCGCCGGTGCGCATGGTGGCGGTGCCCCAGACGGAAAGGCCGAGCTGGCGCAGGTGGTCGCCCTCGTCCTGCAGGTGGCGTTCCAGCAGCAGGCTGGCGGACTGGAAGCCCAGGCGCCAGGCGGTGGGCGTGGGCAGGTTGCGCACGTCCAGGGTGAAGAAGTTACGCCCGGTGGGCAGGGTGTCGAGGCGCCCGCGACTGGGGGCGCCGCTGGGGCCGGGCAGCACGAAGCGGCCTTCCAGGGCAGCCAGCACGCCGCCGATTTCGGCGGGGCCGCAGGCGTCCAGGGCCGGGGCGATCACCTGGCGCAGGCTGTGGATAACCAGGTCGCTGGCGGGGCCCACGGACGGATGATCGGTCGCCCGGATCATCGCCAGGGCCAGCAGCTCCAGGCGCTCGCGGGTGTCGCCGTTGCTGCGCCAGGGATCGATGCTGACCCGCTCCAGCAGTGCCGGGCGCGGACCTTCCCAGGGCTCGGCCCAGTTGCAGTCCAGCGGGTCGCGGCCCAGCCCAAGGTCGGTGGCGAGCGCACGCAGCAGGCTGGCGTTGGCGCCCTTGCCGTCCCCCCGGGGGATGCGCACCAGGGACAGCAGGGTGTCGTCGCGCAGGCCGCCGACGGGGGATTCGCCGAACACGTGGAGGCCGTCGCGGATCTGCGACTCCTTGAGGTCGCAGAGGTAGGCGTCCAGCTGCGGCAGCCAGCTTTCCGGGTCGTCGCTGATGCTGAGCGCAAGTTCGCGGTCCAGTGCGGTGGCCTTCACCAGCTCGAGGATTTCGCCGCGCAGTTGCACGGCGCGGCGGGGGTCCAGCAGCGAGGCGTCGTAGTACTCGTCGGCCAGGCGTTCGAGGTCGCGCAGTGGGCCGTAGTTCTCGGCGCGGGTCAGCGGCGGCATCAGGTGGTCGATGATCACCGCCTGGGCGCGGCGCTTGGCCTGGGCGCCTTCGCCGGGGTCGTTGACGATGAAGGGGTAGATGTTCGGCAGCGGGCCCATCACCGCATCCGGCCAGCACTCGGCGGAGAGGCCGACGCCCTTGCCCGGCAGCCATTCCAGGTTGCCGTGCTTGCCGACGTGCACCAGCGCGTCGGCGCCGAACACCTCGCGCAGCCAGAAGTAGAAGGCCAGGTAGCCGTGGGGCGGCACCAGCGCAGCGTCGTGGTAGATGGCCGCCGGGTCCAGCTGGTAGCCGCGCGCCGGCTGGATGCCGACGAAGGCCAGGCCGAAGCGCAGGCCGGCGACCATCATCCGTCCGGCGCGGAACATCGGGTCCTGCTGCGGTTCGCCCCAGCGCTCCGTTACCGCCCGCTGGTTGGCTTCGGGCAGGCGGGCGAAGCAGGCCAGGTAGGCGTCCAGCGCCAGGCTCTGGGCGCAGGGGCGCGCGTCGAGGCTGTCGAGGTCGTTGCTGACGCCGCCCAGCAGGCTGTGGATAAGTGCCGTGCCGTTCTCCGGCAGGCCGGCCAGGGGGTAACCCTCGGCCTCCAGGGCGCGGAGGATGTTCAGCGCGGCGGCCGGGGTGTCAAGGCCCACGCCGTTGCCGATGCGGCCGTCGCGGGTGGGGTAGTTGGCGAGGATCAGCGCCACGCGCTTGTCGGCGTTGGCCTTGCGCCCCAGCAGCAGCCAGCGGCGCGCCAGTTCGGCGACGAAATCCATGCGTTCGAGGTGGGGCAGGTAGCACACCACGTCGCTCTGGCTGCGCTCGCTGCGCCAGGCCAGGCCCTTGAAGCTGATGGGGCGGGTGATGATGCGCCCGTCCAGCTCCGGCAGGGCGATGTGCATGGCCAGGTCGCGCGGGCCGAGGCCTTGCGGGTTCTCTTCCCAGAGCGGCTGGTTGTCCAGCGAGCAGATGGCCTGCAGCACCGGCACGTCGCGGCGGAAGGGGCGCTGGCCGGGCGTGTCGGGGTTGGATTGGGCGAAGCCGGTGGTGTTGATGATCAGCTCGGCGTCGACGGCGTCCAGCCAGTCTTCCACCACGGCCAGGCACTCGGCTTCCTTGAGGCTGGCCACCGCGATGGGCAGCGGGTTGATGCCGACGGCGGCCAGGCGCTCGCAGAAGGCGTCGATGAAGGCGGTGTTCGCCGCCTGCAGGTGGGTGCGATAGAACAGCAGGGCTGCCACCGGCTGGCCCTCCCGCCAGTCGGCGCGCCAGTGTTCGAGGCGGGCCGGGCGCTGGCGCGGGTGATGCACGGCGACGCGGGGCAGGGTGTTGGGCGCGAGCCAGGGGTAGTCGCGGCCCAGGCAACGGCTGGCGAGGCAGGCGAACAGTTGCCGGGCGTTGTCCAGGCCGCCCTGGCGCAGGTACTGCCAGCAGCGCTCGGCGTCCTCCGCCGGGACCGTGCACAGGCGGGCCAGCTCCGGGTCGGGGCGGTCGTCGCCGGGCACCAGGATCAGCTGCGTGCCGCGTTCGGCCAGGGCCACCAGTTGCTCGATGCCGTAGCGCCAGTAGCCGACGCCGCCATGCACGGAGATGAGGATGACCTTGGCGTGCTGCAGCACCTCGTCGACGTAGAGGTCCACCGAGGCGTGGTTCTGCAGCTGCATGGGGTTGGCCAGGCGCAGGCTGGGGTAGTCCGCCGGCAGCTCGCGGGCGGCCTCGGCCAGCAGCGCCAGGTGCGAATCACCGCTGCACAGGATCACCAGCTCGGCGGGCGTCTGGGCCAGGTGGGCGATGCCGTCGTCGGGGACGAAGCCGCCAGGTTGGGTGCGCAGCAGGTGCATGGCTCGGGCCTTGGCTCGGTGGTGCGGCCCTCTCCCGGGGGAGAGGAGCCGGTTCGGCGGTTACGCCAGGGCGGTGCGCAGTTCGTTGGCGATGGTGGCCGGGTCCAGCTCCTGGCCGATCACCACCAGGCGGGTGGCGCGGGTCTCGTCGGCCAGCCACTGGCGGTCGAAGTGCTTGTCGAAGCGCTTGCCGACGCCCTGTACCAGCAGGCGCATGGGCTTGCCGGGGATGGCGGCGAAGCCCTTGATGCGCAGCACGTCGTGGCGCTCCACCAGTTGGCCGAGGGCGGCCAGCAGGGCGGCTTCCTCCACTTCCGGCAGGTCGACGTGGAAGGAGTCGAACTCGTCGTGGTCGTGGTCCTCGTGCCCTTCGTGGTCGTGGTGGGTGGCGCGGCTGTCGATGTGCGCCTCGGCCTCGGCGTTCAGGCCCAGCAGCACGGAGAGCGGCAGCTTGCCGGCGCTGGCTTCGACGATCTTCACCGCCGGCGGCAGCTCCTCGGCCACTTCGGCGCGCACGGCGGCCAGGGCGTCGGCGTCGAGCAGGTCGGCCTTGTTGAGGATCACCAGGTCGGCGCTGGCCAGCTGGTCTTCGAAGAGTTCGTGCAGGGGCGACTCATGGTCGAGGTTCGGGTCCTGCTTGCGCTGCTCGTCCACCTGCTCGGGGTGGGCGGCGAAGGTGCCGGCGGCCACGGCCGGGCTGTCGACCACGGTGATCACCGCGTCCACCGTGCAGGCGCTGCGGATCTCGGGCCACTGGAAGGCCTGTACCAGGGGCTTGGGCAGGGCCAGGCCGGAGGTCTCGATGAGGATCTGGTCGAGGTCGCCACGGCGCGCCACCAGTTCGCGCATCACCGGGAAGAACTCTTCCTGCACGGTGCAGCACAGGCAGCCGTTGGCCAGCTCGAAGACGCGGCCCACGGCCTCTTCCTCGGTGCAGCCGATGGAGCATTGCTTGAGGATCTCGCCGTCGATGCCCAGCTCGCCGAACTCGTTGACGATCACCGCGATGCGGCGGCCTTCGGCATTGTCGAGCATGTGGCGGAGCAGGGTGGTCTTACCGGCACCGAGGAAGCCGGTGACGATGGTGACGGGGAGTTTGGCCAGGGTTTTCATGCGCGGCAGCCCTTCGCTGGGAGTCGATCGGATCGGCGGGCGCGCGGGACGAGGGCACGGAGGGCCCGATTCGCCACCGGATCACCCCGCCCGGTTGTCTGGAAATTCGCCGAGGCAGGTCTCCTGGCTCACAGCCTGGCGCGATGCGCCGCCTCTCCGCCTTCCCGCCCGAAGGGCAGTGGCTGTGGATAAGGCCTCAGCTGTTCACAGTTGCGGGGGCAGCCACGGCTCGGCCGTGTTCCCTCTTAGCTGCGGCGCGCGGCCGCAGAACCTCGAAGGGCCGAAGGCTACGCAGGCCGGGGGCGGCGGTCAATCGCGGCGGTTGACGGCCGGTCGGTCTCGTGATGTCCTTGTGCGGTTTTTTCAGGTGTCTCGCGCCGTCGCGCGCGAGGTGAAACGGGAAGTCGGTGTGCCCCAGGGCGAGTCCGACGCTGCCCCCGCAACGGTAAGCGCACGTAGGGATCTGTAGGCCACTGTGTCCAGCGGACATGGGAAGGCAAACCCGCCCAGCCTCGGCTGGCGTCGCAAGCCCGGAGACCGGCCTGATCAGTTTTTGGCAACCCGCGGTGGGCGGGCGCATGCCGGAAATGCGGTGCCGTAGCGGCCGCTTTCTTCGCACGCGTTCCTCTTGCCGACTCACCCGCACGCAGAGGAAGCACCATGTCCAGCAGCACACTGAGCCATTCGGCCGCCGCCGTCCCCCTGTCCAAACGCCTGGCCATCGCCATCGGTGCCAGCCTCCTGGGCCTGTCGCTCGTGTACTTCGCCGGCTTCTCGCACATCGAGGCGGTGCACAACGCGGCCCACGACACCCGCCACAGCTCTGCCTTCCCCTGCCACTGAGGGCGCACCCGTGATCAAGCGCATCGCCCAGACCGCCGGGTTCGCCGGTCTCTTCGCCGCCATCGTGCTGACCCTGCTGCAGAGCCTGTGGGTCACCCCGCTGATCCTCCACGCGGAAACCTTCGAGAACTCGGCACCGGCCGAACAGGCCGAGCACAGCCACGAGCATGCCGCCGGCACGCCCGCCCATGAACACGACGCCGAAGCCTGGGCACCGGAAGACGGCTGGCAGCGCACGCTGTCCACCGGTGGCGCCAACCTGGTGGTGGCGGTGGGCTTCGCCCTGCTCCTGGCCGCACTGTTCAGCCTGCGTGGCCCGACCCGCGCCTGGCAGGGCCTGCTCTGGGGCCTAGCCGGTTTCGCCACCTTCGCCCTGGCGCCGTCCCTCGGCCTGCCGCCGGAGCTGCCGGGCACCGCTGCCGCCGACCTGGCCCAGCGCCAGGTCTGGTGGATCGGCACCGCCGCCTCCACCGCCGCCGGCCTGGCGCTGATCGCCTTCGGCCGCAACTGGGTGCTGCGCATCGTCGGGCTGGCGTTGCTGGTGATCCCCCACGTGGTTGGCGCGCCGCAGCCCGAGGTGCATTCGAGCCTGGCGCCGGAAGCCCTGGAACACGAGTTCATCGCCGCCTCGCTGATCACCAACGCGCTGTTCTGGGGCGCCCTGGGCTGGGCCGCCGCCTGGCTGTACCAGCGTTCCGCGAGCCAAGACCTGGCGTGAGCCGGGCCGTGCCATCGATCGACCCCGCGCAGGGCCCGGCCCTTCGCGGGGTCTTGCTTTACAGGGCAGGCCGATGATCCGCGTGGCCGGCCTCGGCTGCCGGCGCGGCTGCCCGGAGCGCGAACTGCGCGAGTTGCTGGACAGCACCCTGGCCGAGCGTGGCCTGGCGGTCGGCGACCTGAGTGCCCTGGCCAGCGTCGACAGCAAGGCCGACGAGCCCGGGCTGCGGGCACTGGCGCTGTCCCTTCACCTGCCCTTGGCGCTGTTGCCGGCCACCGAGCTGGCGGCTTGCGAGGGGCGGCTGTCCGGTACCTCGGCCGTCGCCCTGCGGGAAACCGGCAGCCCCGGCATTGCCGAGGCCGCGGCCCTGCTGCATGCCGAAGCCCTGGCCGGCCGGCCTGCGCGATTGCTGGTGGAAAAACGCCGCAGCCCCCGCGCCACCTGTGCGCTGGCCTGCATTCCCGAGGATGTGGATAACCCATGACGGTCTATTTCATCGGCGCCGGCCCCGGCGATCCGGAGCTCATCACGGTCAAGGGCCAGCGGTTGATCCGCAGCTGCCCGGTGATCCTCTATGCCGGTTCCCTGGTGCCGGAAGCGGTGCTCGACGGGCATCGTGCCGAGCAGGTGGTGAACACCGCCGAACTGCACCTGGACGAGATCGTCCGCCTGCTGGCCGAGGCCCATGGGTGCGGCCAGGACGTGGCGCGCGTGCATTCCGGCGACCCCTCGCTGTATGGCGCCATCGGCGAGCAGATCCGCCACCTGCGCGTGCTGGGCATTCCCTACGAGGTGGTGCCCGGCGTCACCGCCACCGCCGCCTGCGCCGCGTTGCTCGGCACCGAGCTGACCCTGCCGGACATCTCGCAGACGCTGATCCTCACCCGCTTCGCCACCCGCACGCGCATGCCCGAGGGCGAGTCCCTTGCCGAGCTGGCGCAGCACCGCGCGACCCTGGCGGTGCACCTTGGCGTCAGCCACCTGCCGCGCATCGTCGAGGAACTGCTGCCGCACTACGGCGCCGATTGCCCGGTGGCCGTGGTGCACCGCGCCAGCTGGCCCGACCAGGACTGGGTGACCGGCACGCTGGCGGACATCGTCGAGCGGGTGGCGGGCAAGGACTTCCGTCGCACCGCGCTGATCCTCGTGGGGCGCGTGCTGGCCGCCGAAGGCTTCACCGACTCCTCGCTCTACCACCCCGATCACGCCCATCTCTATCGCCCCGCAGGGGGTGACGACGACTGACGAGGCGTGCCGCATGGCGCGCCGCTAGTGACGCAGCGCCGGGAAATAAGCAGAATGCGTGTTCCCCGGTCGGAAACGACCGCCGGCTTGCGTGCCTGATGCCCCGTCTTGGCGAACCTCCTGGTCACAGGGATGGCGCCGGTGCGGGGTCATGGCCTGATCGATAACACCCACTGGCTTTAAGCGACCTTCTGTCTATGCGTATGCGCTTGATGCTCCTGGGCGGTGGCAATGCCCTTGGCCAGGCGCTTATCCGCCTGGGGGCCGAGGATGATGTAGGGTTCCTCGCCCCGCGCCCGCCCGAACAGGGCTGGGATGCCGCCAGCCTGACCCAGCTGCTCGACGACACCCGCCCCGATGCGGTGATCAACCTCGCCTACTACTTCGACTGGTTCCAGGCCGAGGAGGCCAGCCCGGTCCGTTTCGCCGCGCAGGAACGCGCGGTCGAGCGTCTCGCCGAGCTCTGCCAGCACCACGGCATCGTCCTGCTGCAGCCTTCCAGCTACCGCGTCTTCGATGGTGCCCGGGCGACGGCCTACAACGAGAAGGACGAGACCATTCCCCTGAGCCTTCGCGGGCAGTCCCTGTGGCGCATCGAGCAGAGCGTGCGTGCCATGTGCCCCAAGCATGTGCTGCTGCGCTTCGGCTGGCTGCTGGACGACAGCAACGAGGGCATCCTCGGGCGCTTCCTCGCCCGTGCCGAGCGGGACGACGAGCTGATGCTGGCCGACGACCGCCGCGGCAACCCGACGCCGGTGGACGACGCCGCGCGGGTGATGCTCGCCGTGCTCAAGCAACTGGACTGCGCTGCGCCGCTCTGGGGCACCTACCACTACGGCGGCCATGAGGCGACCACCACCCTGGCGCTTGGACAGGCGGTGCTCACCGAGGCCCGCAACCTGCGCGCGCTGAAGGTGCAGGAAATCACCCCCCAGGCCCACGCCGCCCGCCCCGATGCGGCGGACGAGCCCCAGCACGCGGTGCTGGCCTGCAAGAAGATCCTCCATACATTCGGCATCAAGCCCCGCGCCTGGCGCGCGGCGTTGCCCGCACTCCTGGACCGTTACTACCGCCATGGCTGACCTCCCCATCCTCGTTACCGGCGGCGCCGGCTTCATCGGCTCCAACCTGGTCGACGCACTGCTGGCGCGCGGGCACGCCGTGCGCGTGCTCGACGATCTTTCCACCGGCAAGCGCAGCAACCTGCCGCTGGACAACCCGCGCGTGGAACTCATCGAAGGCAACGTCGCCGACGCCGCACTGGTAAGCCGTGCCATGGCCGGCTGCAAGGCGGTGGCGCACCTGGCCGCCGTGGCCTCGGTGCCGGCTTCGGTGGACGACCCGGTGGCCACCCACCAGGCCAACTTCATCGGCACGCTCAATGTGTGCGAAGCCATGCGCGAGCATGGCGTGAAGCGCGTGGTGTTCGCCTCCAGCGCCTCGGTCTACGGCCAGAACGGCGAAGGCCAGGCCATCGACGAGAACACCCCCGTGGCACCGCTGACCCCCTACGCGGTGGACAAGCTGGCCAGCGAGCAGTACCTGGATTTCTACCGCCGCCAGCATGGCCTGGAGCCAGCGGTGTTCCGCTTCTTCAACATCTTCGGCCCGCGCCAGGACCCGTCCTCGCCCTATTCCGGGGTGATCAGCATCTTCACCGAGCGCGCCCTGGCCGGCACGCCGATCACCATCTTCGGTGATGGCGAGCAGACCCGTGACTTCGTCTATGTCGGCGACCTGGTGCAGGTGCTGGTGCAGGCGCTGGAGAACCCAGGCATCGAGGCCGGCCCGGTGAACGTCGGCCTGCAGCGCTCCACCAGCCTGAAGGACCTGCTCGCCGCCATCGGCAGCGTGGTGGGCGAACTGCCGGCCATCAGCCATGCCGATGCGCGCTCAGGCGATATCCGCCATTCCCTGGCGGACAATAGCCGTCTGCTGGAGCGTTTCGCCTTCCCCGAGCCGACGCCCCTGGCGGTCGGCCTGGCCCGCTTGCTGGGCCGCTGAGGCGAATGGAAAAGGCGCCTGCGAGGCGCCTTTTTTTTGCGCTCTGTCTGCGTTGGCTGTTGTGGTTTTAAAGCAAGGGCTCAAGCACGGTGTCTTCCGGACGCCCTCCACCGCATGGGTTTCGCTTCGCTCTACGCCATCCTACGAGAGCTGCCGCCACTACGTGCGCGCTGGGGGCGTACATCGATGTGATGCGTTGGGCGAAGAAAGCTGGAGCAGCCGCCAGCCCCGTATGGAGGGGCAAGTTTTTTGGTTCCTTTTCACCGGGCTGGCGTTCCAGCGACTGGAAAAGGGACTCGCCCGGGAGGGCGAAACCAGAAGTACCAGCAAAACTCAGCACTCAGCTGGGCTCAAATCCTCTAGCAACACTTAACGCAAAAAGCCTTTTTTCATCCCACCAGATGGGCCGGTGATGCCAACGAAAAAGGCGCCCGGAGGCGCCTTTGTTCATTGCGGTTGGGCTTAGAACTTGTAGCCCAGGCCAACCATGTAGACCCACGGGTCGACGTCCACGTCCACCTTGGCGCGTACGCCCAGGGCGGTGTTGTCGACATAGGCGCGGGTGTCGATGTCGATGTAGCGCACCTGGGCGTTGAGCATGATGTTGTCGGTCAGCATGTAGTCGGCGCCGACCTGCCAGGCCAGGCCCCAGGAGTTCTTCACGCGGAGGTTGTCGAAGCCGGCTGCGGTCGCGCCGCTGCCCACGTGCTCGTCATAGATCCAGGTGTAGTTGATGCCGGCGCCCAGGTAGGGCTGGAAGGCCGACTGGGATTCCAGCGGGTAGTACACGACGCTCAGGGTCGGCGGCAGGTGCTTCAGCGAGCCCAGGCTGCCGTTGGCGGCGTCGAGGGCGGTGCCCTTGATCTTCACTTCGTGCTCGAAGGGGGTGGCGGCCAGCAGTTCCAGACCGAAGTGGTCGGTCAGCATGTAGGCGAAGTTCAGGCCCAGCTGGGTGTCGCTGTCCATGGTCGCCTTGCCGCCCAGGTCGGCGCCGGCCAGGGGGCCGCGGTCTACCTTGACGGAAGAGCTGTCGGCTTTCGGGTTGACGGTGATGGCACCGGCACGGACGAGGATGTCACCCGCCTGGTGGGCATGGGCCACCGGGGCGGCCACAGCGAGAGCGAGGAGGGAGGCGGCTAGGAACTGCGTTTTCATTTAAGGGCTCCGAGGTCTTGAGCTTGTGTTGGCTGGGCTCAGTTTCGGGGAGCACGAAACGCGGCACCTTGATCTAGCTCAATGCCGCGGCGAGTTCGTTAGCAGGCTTGCTTATCAGCTCTCGGGCGTCTCGTAGGGGTAGATCTTGCTGGCTTCCATCTGGTAGCCCGCTTCGGCCAGTTCGCTGGTGCTGGATTTCACCTGCAGCTGCCCTTCGATCCAGAACGGCTGGTAGAGCGCGTCCATCAGCACGCCCAGCTCGCTGGTGACGTGGACGATCTGGTTGGACGGCGGTGGCGGCACATGGATGCAGGCACCGAAGTAGGGAACCAGCAGGAAGTCGGTCACCCGGCCTTCCTCGGTCACGTCCAGCGGCACGATGTAGCCCGGCAGTTTCACTTCCAGGCCGTCCAGCGTCGGCACCACCGGAGCGGACGGCGACTGCTGCATGGCGGCCGGGCCCGCTTCGGCGGCGAGGGAGTCGGCCAGCTGCGAGAGGTCGTGGATGGGGGCGGGAGGTGGGGGCGGCGGAGCGTCGGCGGGGATCAGCTCGGACCAGGTCAGTTCACGGACCTCACCGGCCCAGAGGCCGGTGGCGGTCAGCAGGATCAGGGCCGGAAGGGCCAGCAGGGCGCGTTTCATCATGGGCTCACAGGCGAATGGACAGGCCGTCGGCCAGGGACTGCCGATAAGCGCGCCAGGCCGGCACGGCGCCCATCAGCAGGGCGGCGGCCAGGATACCGCCCAGCAGCGTCCACTCATAGGTGCTCGGCAGTGCCAGCGGCAGGTAGAGACCGTAGTTGGCCTGTACATAACCCTGGGCGAGGGCGATGCCGAGGTACAGCAGCACCAGCCCGAGCACCGCGCCGGCCAGCGCCAGGGCGAAGGCCTCCAGCACCAGCAGGCTGGCGATATGCCAGGGCCGCGCGCCCACCGAGCGCAGGATGGCCATCTCGCGGCGGCGCTCGTTGAGGCTGGTGAGGATGGCGGTGAGCATGCCGATCAGCCCGGTGAGCACGACGAACAGGGAAACCACGAACAGCGCCTTCTCGGCCGTGCCCATCAGGCTCCATAGCTCCTGCAGGGCGACGCCGGGGAGGATCGCCAGCAGCGGTTCGCCGCGGTATTCATTGATCTCCCGCTGCACGGCGAAGGTGGCGATCTTGCTGTTGAGGCCGAGCATGAAGGCGGTGATGGCCTTGGGTTGCAGATCCATGGCGCGGGCCTGCTCGGCGCTGACCTTGCCGGCACCACGCGCGGGCACGCCGTTCTGCCAGTCGACGTGCAGGGCCTCCATCCCCGCGAGGGAGATGTGCAGGGTGCGGTCCACCGGCGTACCGGTGCGCTCGAGGATGCCGACCACGGTGAAGGGCTTGTCGTCGTGCTGCACCAGGCTGACGGTGCTGACGCCGTGGGACAGCACCACCTTGTCACCCAGTTTGTATTTCAGCGCCTCGGCCACCTCGGCACCGAGCACCACGTCGAACATGTCGGCGAAGGGCTTGCCCTCGGCCAGCCTCAGCGATTGGGCGCGGCCGTAGCGGTAGTGCTCGAAATAGGCCTCGCTGGTGCCCATCACCCGGTAGCCCTTGTGCGAATCACCCAGGGAGATGGGGATGGCCCATTTCACCTTGGGGTTGTGGGTGAGGGTTTCGAAGCTGTCCCAGCGGATGTTGTTGGTGGCGTTGCCGATGCGGAACACCGAATACAGCAGCAGGTTCACCGAGCCGGAGCGGGCGCCGACGATCAGGTCGGTGCCGCTGATGGTGCTGGCGAAGCTGGCGCGTGCTTCGGTGCGCACCCGCTCGACCGCCAGCAGCAGGCAGACCGAGAGGGCGATGGCGAAGACGGTGAGCAGGGCGGTGAAACGACGGTTGGCGAGGCTCGCCAGGGCCAGGCGGAACAGGTACATCTCAGGCCTCCTGCGGGCGCGCGGCGCGGTTCAGTTCAAGCAGCGACAGGCTGCGATCGAAGAGCGGCGCCAGGCTCTGGTCGTGGCTGACGAACAGCAGGCTGGCGCCCGCCTCGCGGCATTCGCCGAAGAGCAGTTGCAGGAAGCTTTCCCGGGCGTCGGCGTCCAGGGCCGAGGTGGGTTCGTCGGCGATCACCAGCTCCGGCTGGCCGATCAGCGCGCGGGCAGCGGCGACGCGCTGCTGCTGGCCGATGGACAACGCGTCGGCGCGACGCTCCAGCAGCCCGGCGGCCAGGCCCAGGTGGCCGAGCAGGGTGGTCGCGGCCTGGGCCACG
The DNA here is from genome assembly GCF_054558415.1 of Pseudomonas sp. No.21. Taxonomy (NCBI): domain Bacteria; kingdom Pseudomonadati; phylum Pseudomonadota; class Gammaproteobacteria; order Pseudomonadales; family Pseudomonadaceae; genus Pseudomonas; species Pseudomonas sp. No.21. The sequence continues at coordinate 33,306 of NZ_BAAJNO010000017.1, read as the reverse complement.
CTGCCATGGCGCTGCCGGGCGCGCTCGGCACGCAGGTGCGAGAAGTGGCAGGGCAGCTCGACGTTCTCGCGCACGGACAGGAAGGGCAGCAGGTTGAACTGCTGGAAGATGTAGCCGGTGTGGTCGACGCGGAAGCGGTCGCGGGCGCCGGAGGCCATCTTGCCCAGGTCGCGGCCCAGCAGGCTGACGCTGCCCCGGCCTGGCGTCTGTACGCCGCCGAGCAGGCCCAGCAGGGTGGTCTTGCCGCTGCCGCTGGGGCCCTTGAGGAAGAGGGTTTCCCCGGACTGCAGGGCGAAGGAAGGGATGTCGAGCAGTTCGGCGTGCCCCGGCCAGGCGAAGCCCAGCTCGGAGATTTCGATCAGTGTCTGGCTCATGGGGTGCCGACCGGGTTGCCCCGGCCGGTTCATCGGATTCAGAAGCTCAGGGAGGGGTTGGCAGGGGTCAGCTCGGCGCCTTGCTGGCCCTGCGGGCCGATCAGTTGTACCTGAATTTTCTGGGTAGCGGGGAAGCGCTCGAACAGCGCCTTGAGATCCAGGGTCTTGAGGTCCCCGGGCTTGGCGCACTCCAACTGGTAGTGGGCGTGGATCTCGCTGTGCTCGTGGTGATGCTCGTGGCCCTTCTCTTCGTCGTGGTCGGCGTCTTCGTGCTCGTGCTCATGGCCCGCCGGCGCGTTGCCGAACAGCGGGCTTTCCAGCTCCTGGCCGGTGACCTTGCAACCGGCGGCCAGGGGCAGGGCGAACAGGTCCAGGGGCTTTTCCAGCTGCGCGCGGGCGGCGGCGACCTTGGCCTTGTCGGCGTCGCTGCTGGCGGCGTGCTCGAAGCCCACCAGGTTCATGGCCGGGCTTTCCAGCTCCAGCTCCAGGCTGTTGCCGTCCAGGGCGACGTTCATCCGCGCCACGCCGTGCTCATGGGCTCCGAGGCTGCCGTGCTCCTCGTGCTCGTGCTCGTGTTCGTGGGCCTGGGCGGCGGCCAGGGGCAGAAGGGCGAAGGGCAGGGCGAGCAGCAGGCGGCGCATGGGGCACTCCGGGGTGTGGGTTGAAATGAGGCGTTACGTTATAACAACTTTGCGATGGCCATGCCAGTGCTGCTTGGCGCCTGGTCGAGGCGCGTGGGAGCATGGCCCGATTCAACCTGGGGAGCTGGACATGCTGCGTATTCGTGGACGGATCGGCGATTGGCCGGTCGACCTGACGGTGGAGATGGACGAGGAGGACTGGCAGCGCCTGGGCGCACAGCTGCAGGTGAGTGCCGAGGCGCCAGCCGCGCCGGTCGCCGCTTCCGCCCCGGCTCCGAAGCGCAGCGACGCCCTGTGGGATACCGCGCTGGAGCTGCTGCGCAACGCCGGGCGCATCGAAGGGCCGCGCCTGCTGGGCGAACTGGAAGCCCTCGCTGGCGGAGCGGCGGCCGGCAAGCGCCTGCTGGTGCGGCTGCGCCACAGCGAGCAGGTCAGTCTGGAGACGGGTGGCGATGCACCCGTCTATGTCTGGAAGGGGTGAGCGCCGTAGGTTGGCGCCGAGCGCAGCGAGGCCCAACGTGATGGATGTGGGCTCCGCTGCGTTGGGCTTCGTACCTCAGCCCAACCTACGTCGGTCGAGCGATCAATAGATCGCCTGGTACAGCTTGCGGCGGTAGGTGGTGACCAGCGGGTGGTCGTTGCCCAGCAGGTCGAACACCTGCAGCAGGGTCTTGTGGGCGATGCCCTCGGCGTAGCTGCGGTTGCGCACGAAGAGCTTGAGCAGGCCCTCCAGCGCCGGCTCGTATTGCTGCCGGGCCAGTTGCTGGATGCTCAGCTGATAGCTGGCCTCGTCGTCCTCGGCGTTCTGCGCCAGGCGTGATTTCAGGTCGGCGGTTTCCGGTAGGTCGGCGGCCTGGCGCAGGAAGGTCAGCTGCGCGCGGGCGCCGGCCAGGGCCTGCTTGTGTTCATCGCTCTTCACCGCATCCAGTACCACCTGGGCTTCGCCCAGCTCACCACGCTCGGCCAGGCAGCGCGCATAGAGAATCAGCGCGGCGGCGTTGCCGTTGTCCTCGGTCAGCACCTCCTTGAGCAGGGCCTCGGCATCGCCGATGCGGCCATCGGCGAACAGCGCCTGGGCGGTTTCCAGCGGGTCGGCGGCGGCCGGCGCGGGTTGCTGCACGTGGGGTTCGAGCATGGCGCGGATCTGCGACTCGGGCTGCGCACCGGCGAAACCGTCCACCGGCTGGCCGTCCTTGAACAGCACCACGGTGGGCAGGCTGCGGATGCCGAAGCGCATCACGATGTCCTGCTCGATGTCGCAGTTGACCTTGGCCAGCAGCAGCTCGCCCCGGTAGGACTCGGCGATCTGCGCCAGCAGCGGCATCAGCGCCTTGCACGGTGCGCACCACTCGGCCCAGAAGTCCACCAGGACCGGCTTGTGGAAGGAGTTCTGGATCACCGCCTGGTCGAAGTCGGCGGCGGTGGTATCGAAGATGTAGGGCGTGTCGCTCATCGGAGGTTCTCGAGTGCGCAAGGGATGGGCGAATGATACGGCCGCCGCATGCAGCCGCCTACCGGGGCCCGCCTTTATCTCGCGGCGTGGTACAGGCTCACGTGGCGGAATTGCTCGGGCTCGGCCAGGTCCGGCCAGGTGCAGGCTTCGAGCATCGCCAGGCGGCGGTACTGCGGGTGGGCGAAGTCGCGGACGCGGGAGTCGGCCACCAGGGCTTCGCGGCCACGGCTGAGGAAGTGGTCGAGCAGGGGCAGGTTGGCGCGGTCGTAGAGCACATCGGCGACCACGATCAGGTCGAAGCGGTCGGCTTCGGCGAAGAAGTCTGTGGAGTAGCCCAGCTCCACGCCATTGAGCTCGGCGTTGGCGCGGCAGGACGCCAGGGCCAGCGGGTCGAGGTCGCAGGCCACCACTTCCGCGGCGCCCGCCCTGGCCGCAGCGATGGCGGCCACGCCCGAGCCCGCGCCGAAATCCAGCACGCGCTTGCCGGCCACCCATTCCGGGCGCTCGGCGAACCAGCGCGCCAGGGCCAGGCCGCTGGCCCAGCAGAAGCACCAGTAGGGCGGCTCTTCGAGGATGCGGCGGGTTTCATCGGGATCGAAGGCGCGATCCATGTTGCCGCCGTCGATCAGCCACAGGCGCAGGTCGGTGCCGGGCAGTATCTCGGCGTTCAGGCGGGCGTCGCCGAGCAGTTGGCCGAGGGCGCGTTGCAGCGCTGCGGGCGCCTTCACGGCGCACGTTCCAGCTGCAGTTGGCCAAGGGCCTGGCTTTCGGCCTGGAGGATGCGTCGCGGCGCCAGGCGCTGCACCAGCTGGCCGGACTGGCTGACGCGCGCGCGCAGCTCCACGCGCTCGCCCTGGGGGAACACCTCGGGGTTGAAGGTCAGTTTGAACGGCAGGGCCTGGCCCGTGCCCGCGAGGCGCACGCTGCCGAGCAGGCGCTGTGGGCGGTCGCGGCCGTCGATCACCAGCAGCGCCATCTCCACTTCGCTGCCGGCCGGGGCCCCGAGCAACTGGCCCCTGAGCTCGCGCAGGTGCGCGGGTGTCGGCTCCTCGACCTGGACCCGCTGCTGTGCCGGCCTGGGGGCGGGCCTGGACTCGGCGGGCGGTTCGCTGGAACAGGCGGCCAGCAGGGCGGCGAGGAAAAGGACGGAAAGGGCACGCATGGATGACTCCTGGCCTTTGTTGCGGAGGGCTCTGGGCGGCCTTATAACGCAAAGCCCGCAGCTTGTCTTGCCGGGGAGATGCGCTACCATGTGGCCTTCTTTTTCCGCAGTCACCTCCCCACCATGCACTGTCCCTTCTGTGGCGCCCATGACACCAAGGTGATCGATTCGCGACTGGTCGCCGAAGGCGATCAGGTCCGCCGCCGCCGCGAATGCCTGGCGTGCGAGGAACGCTTCACCACCTTCGAGACCGCCGAACTGGTCATGCCCCGGCTGATCAAGCAGGACGGCAGCCGCCAGCCCTTCGACGAGGAGAAGCTTCGCGCCGGCATGCAGCGCGCGCTGGAGAAGCGCCCGGTGAGCATCGAGCGCCTCGAAGAGGCCATCGCCCATATCAAGCACAAGCTGCGCGCCACCGGCGAGCGCGAGGTGAAGTCCCGCGTGCTCGGCGAGCTGGTGATGCTCGAGCTGCAGAAGCTCGACGAAGTGGCCTATATCCGATTCGCCTCGGTCTACCGTCGATTCCAGGACCTCAACGAGTTCCGCGAGGAGATCGAACGCCTGGCCCGAGAGCCCTCGAAAGACTAAGGCATGACCCAGAACGATCAGGCCTTCATGGCCCGCGCACTCGAGCTGGCCCGCAAGGGCCTGTATTCCACCCATCCGAATCCCCGCGTCGGCTGCGTGATCGTCAAGGATGGGCGCATCGTCGGCGAGGGCTGGCACGCCCGCGCCGGCGAGCCCCACGCCGAGGTCCATGCCCTGCGCCAGGCTGGCGACAAGGCGCGCGGCGCCACCGCCTACGTCACCCTCGAACCCTGCAGCCACCACGGCCGCACCCCGCCCTGCGCCGATGCCCTGGTGAACGCCGGGCTGGCCCGTGTGGTGGCCGCGATGCAGGACCCCAATCCCGAAGTCTCCGGCCGTGGCCTGCTGCGCCTGATGCAGGCCGGCATCGCCGTGCAGAGCGGCGTGCTGGAGGCCGAGGCGCGCGAGCTCAATGCCGGCTTCATCAAGCGCATGGAGCACGGGCTGCCCTTCGTCCGGGTCAAGCTGGCGATGAGCCTGGACGGCCGCACCGCCATGGCCAGCGGCGAGAGCCAGTGGATCACCGGCCCTGCCGCCCGCGCCGCCGTGCAGCGCCTGCGCGCCCGCGCCAGCGTGGTGCTGACCGGTGCCGACACCGTGCTCGCCGATGAGGCGCGCCTCACCGTGCGCCCCGACGAACTGGGCCTGAATGCCGAACTCACCGCGCTGGCGCTGGACCGTCCGCCGCTGCGCGTGCTGGTCGATGGCCGCCTGCGCGTGCCGCTGTCCGCCCCCTTCTTCCAGGCCGGGCCGGCGCTGGTGGCCACCTGTGCCGCTGCCGCTGCGCGCGACCGCTTCCACGACGACGGCCATGAACTGCTGGCGGTGCCGGGCAGCAACGGCCACGTCGACCTCAAGCGCCTGCTGGGCGAGCTGGCCTCGCGCGGCGCCAACGAGGTGCTGGTCGAAGCCGGCCCGCGCCTGGCGGGCGCCTTCGCCCGTGCCGGGCTGGTGGACGAATACCAGATCTTCATGGCCGGCCGCTTCCTCGGCTCCAGCGCCAGGCCCTTGCTGGACTGGCCCCTGGCACGGATGGCCGAGGCACCGCAGTTGAAGATCGTCGGCATGCGTCCGGTGGGTGACGACTGGCGGATCATTGCAGTCCCAGTCGCAAGCTCGAAGCCTGAAGCCTGAAGCCTGAAGCCGGCACACTTGTCGCTTCCAGCTTCCAGCTTCCAGCTTGGCGCTTTCCCCTCCTTGTGTTAAAAACTCGCCTCGGCCACGCCAGTGGCCGAATCGTTCTCAGGGCGGGGTGAAAGTCCCCACCGGCGGTAATTGCGCGTTGCGCATAGCCCGCGAGCGCTCATCTGAACAGCCGACTGCCAGCAGCGGATGTTTCCAGATGAGGTCAGCAGACCCGGTTGGATCCCGGGGCCGACGGTCATAGTCCGGATGAAGAGAGAACGGGATTGCCTGCCTGGGCGTGCGCCTGCACGCCTGCGAAGTCCCTTTCGATCCAACGTGCCCTGTTTTTTCATAAACAGGAGTCCAACGATGTCCCATACCCTTCTCCCGGCGCTCGCAGCATCGTCTGCGTGGATGTCCGCGGCGGTTTTCCGGGTGCCTATAATGCGCTCCCGGGCCTTGCGCCCCGGTCATTACGCAGCAGTGGAGGTCCCATGTTCACCGGCATAATCGAAGCGATCGGCAGCATCCGTGCCATCACCCCCAAGGGCGGTGACGTGCGCGTCTACGTGGCCACCGGCAAGCTCGACCTGGGCGATGTGAAGCTCGGCGACAGCATCGCGGTCAACGGCGTCTGCCTCACCGCGGTGGAGCTGCCCGGCGACGGCTTCTGGGCCGACGTCAGCCGCGAGACCCTGGCCCGCACCGCCTTCATCGACCTGAAGACCGGCAGCAAGGTCAACCTCGAGAAGGCCCTGACCCCCACCAGCCGCCTCGGCGGGCACCTGGTCAGCGGTCATGTCGATGGCGTGGGCGAGGTCGTGGCACGGGAAGACAACGCCCGTGCCGTGCAATTTCGGATCCGCGTACCGCGTGAACTGGCGAAATACATAGCCCTGAAGGGGTCGATCACCGTCGACGGCACGAGCCTGACGGTGAACGCGGTCAATGGCGCCGAGTTCGAGCTGACCATCGTCCCGCACACCCTGGACGAGACCATCATGGCCGACTACCGGCCGGGCAGGCAGGTCAACCTCGAGGTCGACCTGCTGGCGCGCTACCTGGAGCGCCTGCTGCTCGGCGACAAGGCCGCCGAGCCCGCCGCCTCGGGCCTGACCGAAAGCTTCCTCGCCGAACACGGCTACCTCAAACACTGAATTCATTAAGGAGGGCCCATGGCTCTCAATAGCGTTGACGAACTGATCGAAGACATCCGCCAGGGCAAGATGGTCATCCTCATGGATGACGAGGACCGCGAGAACGAAGGCGACCTGATCATGGCCTCCGAGTGCGTGCAGGCCGAGCACATCAACTTCATGGCGCGCTTCGCCCGTGGCCTGATCTGCATGCCCATGACCCGCGAGCGCTGCGAGACCCTCAAGCTGCCGCTGATGGCGCCGCGCAACGGCTCCGGCTTCGGCACCAAGTTCACCGTCTCCATCGAGGCCGCCGAAGGCGTCACCACCGGCATCTCCGCCGCCGACCGCGCGCGCACCGTGCAGGCCGCCGCCGCCAAGAACGCCAAGGCCGACGACATCGTCAGCCCCGGCCACATCTTCCCGCTGATGGCCCAGCCCGGCGGCGTGCTGGCCCGCGCCGGCCACACCGAGGCGGCCTGCGACCTGGCGCGCATGGCCGGCTTCGAGCCGTCCGGGGTGATCTGCGAGGTGATGAACGACGACGGCACCATGTCCCGGCGTCCCGAGCTGGAAGCCTTCGCCGCCGAGCACGGGATCAAGATCGGCACCATCGCCGACCTCATCCACTACCGCCTCATCCACGAGCGCACCGTCGAGCGCATCGCCGAGCAGCCGCTGGACAGCGAGCTGGGCCAGTTCAACCTGGTGACCTACCGCGACGCCGTCGAAGGCGACGTGCACATGGCCCTGACCCTGGGCACCATCAGCCCGGAAGAGCCGACCCTGGTGCGCGTGCACAACATGGACCCGCTGCGCGACCTGTTCATGGTCAACCAGGAAGGTCGCTGGAGCCTGCGCGCGGCGATGAAGGAAGTGGCCAAGGCCGGCAGCGGCGTCGTGCTGCTGCTGGGCAACCCGCTGACCGGCCCGCAGCTGCTGGCGCACCTGGAGCGCCAGCTGGGCAGCGATGCCAAGGTCACCAACCCCGCGACCTACAGCACCGTCGGGGCCGGCTCGCAGATTCTCCGCGATCTCGGTGTGCGCAAGATGCGCCTGATGAGTTCGCCGATGAAGTTCAATGCGATATCCGGTTTCGACCTGGAAGTTGTAGAATACCTGCCCGCTGAATGACCCGTAGGGCGCGTCACCTGCCGTGAACGCGCCCTCGCTCTTTAATGAACGAGAACCCGCCATGACCCTGAAGACCATCGAAGGTACCTTCATCGCCCCCAAAGGCCGCTTCGCCCTGGTGGTCGGCCGCTTCAACAGCTTCGTCGTAGAAAGCCTGGTGAGCGGCGCCGTAGACGCCCTGGTACGCCACGGCGTGAATGAAAGCGACATCACCATCATCCGTGCACCGGGTGCCTTCGAGATCCCGCTGGTGGCGCAGAAAGTCGCCCAGCGCGGCGAATACGCCGCGATCATCGCCCTTGGCGCCGTGATCCGTGGCGGCACCCCGCACTTCGAATACGTCGCCGGTGAGTGCACCAAGGGCCTGGCCCAGGTGTCCATGGAGTTCGGCGTACCGGTCGCCTTCGGCGTGCTGACGGTCGACTCCATCGAGCAGGCCATCGAACGCTCCGGCACCAAGGCCGGCAACAAGGGCGCCGAAGCCGCCCTGTCCGCCCTCGAAATGGTCAGCCTGCTGGCGGCCTTGGAGGCCAAGTGAGTTTCAACAGCGACATCGACAACCCGGACGAAGGCAAGAAGCCCGTAGCCAAGGGCAAGACCGCCGCCCGTCGCCAGGCCCGCAGCCTGGCCGTCCAGGCCCTGTACCAGTGGCACATCGCCCGCCAGCCGCTCAACGAGATCGAGGCGCAGTTCCGCGTCGACAACGATTTCGCGGCCGTCGACGGTGCCTACTTCCACGAGATCCTCCACGGCGTACCGCGCCAGGTGACCGAGATCGACGAGGCCTTCACGCCTTGCCTGGACCGTCCCCTGGCCGAGGTCGACCCGGTCGAGCTCGCCGTGCTGCGCCTCTCCACCTACGAGCTGCGCAACCGCATCGACGTGCCCTACCGCGTGGTGATCAACGAAGGCATCGAGCTGGCCAAGGTCTTCGGCGCCACCGACGGGCACAAGTTCGTCAACGGCGTCCTCGACAAGCTGGCACCGCTGCTGCGTGCCGCCGAGGTCCGTGGCGCCAAGCGCTGACCGATGAATGGGTGAGTTCGAGCTGATCCGCCGCTACTTCGTCGCCGCTGCCTGTGCAGCGGCCGGCGAGGGCATCGCGCTCGGCATCGGCGACGACTGCGCCCTGCTGCAACTCCCCGCCGGCGAACAGCTGGCGGTCTCCACCGATACCCTGGTCGCCGGGGTGCACTTCCCCGTCCTGTGCGACCCCTTCCTGCTCGGCCAGCGCGCCCTGGCGGTTTCCGTCAGCGACCTGGCCGCCATGGGCGCCACGCCCGTCGGCTTCACCCTCGCCCTGACCCTGCCGGCCGCCGATGCGGACTGGCTGCAAGGCCTCGCCCGTGGCCTCGACGCCATGGCCCGCGACTGCGCCATCGCCCTCATCGGCGGCGACACCACCCGTGGCCCCTTGAGCCTGACCCTCACCGTGTTCGGCCGTGTGCCCGCCGGCCAGGCCCTGACCCGCGCAGGCGCCCGCCCCGGCGACCTGCTCTGCGTCGGCGGCAGCCTGGGCGACGGTGCCGGCGCCTTGCCCCTGGTGCTCGGCGAGCGTGAAGACGACAGCCACGAGGCCCGTGCGCTGCTCACCCACTACTGGTCGCCGCCGCCGCAGATCGGCCTCGGCCTCGCCCTGCGGGGCAAGGCCAGCGCGGCGCTGGACATTTCCGATGGCCTGCTCGCCGATTGCGGGCACATCGCCGCCGCCTCCGCTGTCGCACTGGTGGTGGAGCGCGAGCGCCTGCCGCTCTCCGCCGGCCTGCGTGCGCTCTATCCGCGCGAGCCGGCCCTGAACCACGCCCTGGCCGGTGGCGACGACTACCGCCTGGCCTTCACCCTGCCGCCGCAGCACCTGGCGTCCCTGCAGGCCGCCTGGCCAGGGGTCACCGTGATCGGCCGCGTCGAGGCCGGCGCAGGCGTGCACCTGCTCGACGCCGACGGCACGGACATCCGGCCGCCGGCACGGGGCTTTCAACATTTCGGGAGTCAAGGTGACTGATCATCCGCAGCAAGCGCCGGCCCAGCCGGTCCCGCCCTCGGTCTGGCGCAACCCCTGGCATTTCCTCGCCTTCGGTTTCGGCTCCGGGACCCTGCCCAAGGCCCCCGGCACCTGGGGCTCGCTGGTGGCGCTGCCGTTCATCCCGCTCTGGCAGATGCTGCCCGACTGGGGCTACTGGCTGATGCTCGGGCTGACCATGCTGTTCGGCTTCTGGCTGTGCGGCAAGGTCGCCGACGACCTGCGCGTGCATGACCACGAGGGCATCGTCTGGGACGAAATGGTCGGCATGTGGATCACCCTCTGGCTGGTGCCCGAAGGGTGGCAGTGGCTGCTGCTAGGCTTCCTGGTATTCAGGTTCATGGACATCCTCAAGCCCTGGCCGATCCGCTGGATCGACCGGCATGTCCATGGCGGCGTCGGCATCATGCTCGACGACGTGCTGGCCGGCGTCTTCGCCTGGCTGGCGATGCAACTGATCGTCTGGGGCGTGGGCTAGCCCGCCCAGGCAGGCACGTTTCGGGAGCGGAGCGGGAGTGAAGATGCGCGGCTGGTTGATCGGTCTGCTGGCGATGATGGTGGCGCCCTGGGCGCTGGCCACGGACGTGCCGGGCGACACGCCCGGGGCGGGCCCGGCGGAAGTGGTGATCGCCTCGGAAGTCTGGGCCGCGCACACCGAGGCCGACGGCACCGGCCTCGGCTGGGACGTCCTGCGCAAGGTCTTCGAGCCGGTCGGCGTGCGCCTGCGCATCCGCTCCGTGCCCTACACCCGCTCCATCGGCCTGGTGAAGCGCGGCGAGGCGGACGCCTGGGTCGGCTCCTACCGTGGCGAGGTGCCCTGGGCCGTCTACCCCCGCTGGAACTACGACGCCGACCGCATCAGCGCCCTGGCCCTGCGCGGCTCGCCGGTGCCGACCCTGGCCGGGCTCGGGCAGTACCGCCTGGTGTGGGTGCGTGGCTACGGATACGAGCGCTATCTGCCGAACCTGACCCACTTCAAGGAAATCGAGCGCCGGGGCGGTATCCTGTCCATGCTCGACCTCGATCACGCCGACTACTACATCGACGCGCGCACCGAGGTCGACGATGTGCTGCGCCAGAGCCCGACCCCCGAGAAGTACCGCGTCACCTTCCTGACCCAGCTCAAGCTCTATGTCGGCTTCGGCGACACGGCCCGGGGGCGCGAGTTCGCCGCGCTGTTCGACGAGCGCATGGCACGCCTGGTGCGCAGCGGCGAGCTGCGAGCCGTATTCGCCCACTGGGGCCAGCCCTATCCCTTCGACCCGGAACCGGAGAACACCCATGCGTCGCCTTGATCTGCTCGGCGCCGGCCTGCTGCTGGCGTACTGCGGCGCCCTCCACGCCGAACCCCAGGTGCAGGTGGTCGGCCTCTTCCCCAACGCCGCGGTGATCAGCGTCGATGGCCAGCGCAAGCTGGTGAAGGTCGGCCAGACCGGCCCCGGCGGCGTCGAGGTGGTCAGTGCCAGCAGCCGGGGCGCCGTGTTGCGCGTGGGCGGCATCGAGCGCACCTACGAACTGTCCCGCGAGTACAACCAGGCCGGCGCCAGCGCCCCGCAGAAGACCCAGATGAGCATCGCCCGTGGCAACAACGGCCACTTCATGGTGGCCGGCGCCATCGACGGCCATCCCGTGCAGTTCATGGTCGACACCGGTGCCTCCACCGTCGCCATGAGCGAGAACCAGGCGCGCATCCTCGGCCTCGACTACCGCGTCACCGGCAAGCCCATGACCGCCAGCACCGCCTCCGGCACCGTGCGTGCCTGGCGGGTGGTCTTCGACCGGGTCAAGGTCGGGCCGCTGGAAGTGCTCGGCGTCGAAGGCGCCGTGGTCGAGGGCGACGCGCCCGTCGACGTGCTGCTGGGCATGAGCTTCCTCAACCGCGTGCGCTGGCGCGAGGACCAGGGCGTGCTGCTGCTGGAATCGAAGATCTAGGTGAGGTTCGGCGGGCCTCGCGGGCGCGATGGTCCTAGCGTTTCGATCCTTATCCCCAACTATTCAGTCTGACCGGCCGGTTAATGCTGCTGATACAATGCCGGCCTTTCGAAATCCCAGGAGATCCGTGGTGTCCGTCGTCTTCGTCGCCGCCTCCCAACTGCCCACGCCCTTCGGCCTGTTCACCATGCACGGCTTCCTCGACCAGGCCAGCGGCAAGGAACACGTCGCCCTGACCATGGGCGAATTCGCCGATGGCGCCCCGGTGCTCGGTCGCCTGCATTCCGAATGCCTGACCGGCGACGCCCTGTTCAGCCTGCGCTGCGACTGCGGCTTCCAGCTCGAGGCCGCCCTGCGCGCCATCGCCGAGGAAGGCCGTGGCGTGCTGCTGTACCTGCGCCAGGAAGGCCGCGGCATCGGCCTGCTGAACAAGATCCGCGCCTATGAGCTGCAGGACGGCGGTGCCGACACGGTCGAGGCCAACGAGCGCCTGGGCTTCGGCGCCGACCAGCGCGACTACGCCATCTGCCTGCCGATGCTCGACCACCTGGGCATCTCCGGCATCAAGCTGATGACCAACAACCCGCGCAAGGTGAAGGCCCTCGAAGGCTTCGGCATCCGCGTCGCCGAACGCGTGCCGCTGCAGACCGGCCTCAACCCGCACAACAGGAAGTACCTGGCGACCAAGGCCGGCAAGCTCGGCCACATGCTCGGCAGCCTGCACCAGGGTGAAGTCGAGCTATGACCCGCAACCAGGTGCGCCGCAAGCTGGGCCTGGAATGGTGGGCCTACCTCGCCATCGCCCTGGCCCCGCTGTTCGTGCTCAACCTGTTGTTCGGCCCCGGCGACCCGGTGTTCCCCGCCCTGGAGATGCCGCTGTTCCTGGCGGCGCTGATCTCCATGTTCATCAGCCTGCCGCTGTTTCGCGGCTACAAGCGCGCCCTGATCGCCACCGAGGAAGCCCTCGACAGCGAGGAAGAGCCCGCCGCCTGGATCGCCCTGGCCCGCGCCCGTCGCGTCGCCTTCCTCGGCGCCGGCCTGCCGGCCTGGATCGGTGCGGTGGCCGTGTTCGCCGGCCTCAACGCCGTGGCCCTGGTGCTGCTGGCCCTGGGCAGCGTGGTGATCTTCAGCCTCTACCGCATACCCCGCCAGCTGGGCTGATGCGCGGCCTGCTCGGCGCTGTGCTGCTGTGCCTGGCCTTGCCGGCGACGGCGCAGCTGCGCGTCGTCAGCCTCGCCCCCTCCCTGACCGAAATCATGCTCGAACTCGACGCCGGCGACCTGCTGGTGGGCGTGCTCGATGGCGGCGAGCGCCCGGCCGCTCTGGCCGACCTGCCCAGCGTCGGCCGCTACGGCCAGCTGGAGATCGAAAGCCTGCTGGCGCTGAAACCCGACCTGGTGCTGCTGTGGCCCGACAGCGTCGGCGCCGCCGGGCGTGAGCAGCTCAGGCGTACTCCCATCGAGCAGTTGCGGGTGGAGCCCCGGCAACTGGATGACCTGGCCGGGGTGTTCGCCGAAGTCGGCCAGCGCGTGGGGCGCGCCGAACAGGGCCGCGCCCTGAGCCAGCGCTTCGCCGACGGGCTTGCCGATCTGCGCGGGAAATACCGCCGCGAGGTGCCGCTGGCGGTGTTCTACCAGGTGTGGGACAAGCCGCTGTACACCCTCGGCGGGCGGCAGATCGTCAGCGACGCCCTGCGCATCTGCGGCGCCGAGAACGTCTTCGCCGACCAGCGCCTGCCGGCGCCCCAGGTCAGCATCGAGTCCATCCTGCAGCGCCAGCCACGGGTCATCCTCGTCAGCGAACCGGCCCAGGCCGCCGCCTGGCAGGCCTGGCCGCAGCTCCCCGCCGTCGCCGCTGGCCAGGTGTGGCCGGTGCCCGACCGCGGCCTGGAGCGCCCCAGCTTCCAGATGCTCGACGCCACGCGCAAGCTCTGCGAGCGCCTCGCCACCGCTCGTTGAGCGCCGCCCGACGCATCCTACGAAAGACGCCATCCGCAGCGAGCACCCAGCGGGCTGTAGGGTGGATGACGCTTCACCCATCCACCATGGGCAGGCAGGGATCTATGGACCTGGCACCGAGGCTGATCGGTACCTCGATGGTGGATGAAAAGAGCGTCATCCACCCTACGCATCACCTATCTCATTCGCGATGCTGGCTCCGTGCCGGGCATCGATGGGTTTCGCTGCGCTCTACGCCATCCTACGAAAGCCGCCATCCGCAGCGAGCATCCAGCCTTGCATCGCCTGGCTTCAAAAGGAGCATCAACGCCCCGCCGACATGGCCACCGCCGCCGCTGCGGTGCGGGTTTCGACGCCCAGCTTCACGTAGACGTGCTCCAGGTGCTTGTTCACCGTGCGCGGGCTGAGGCCGAGGATGTCGCCGATGTCGCGGTTGGTCTTGCCGCAGGCCACCCAGTGCAGCACCTCCATTTCCCGGCCGGTGAGCTGGAAGCGCGAGGCCAGCGCCTCCTGGGTCTGCTCGTCGTCCAGCGCCGGGCGTGGCGCCGGTGCGTTGCGCACGGCCTGCAGGGCGCGGGCGGTGCGCAGGTGGGCGGCGACGCGGGCGAGCACCTCGTCGGGCTTGATCGGCTTGGTCACGTAGTCGATGCCGCCGGCGGCGAAGCCCTCCACCACATGCTCGCTCTCGGTCAGCGCGGTCATGAACAGCACCGGGATGTCCGCCGTCTCGCCGCTGGCCTTGAGCTGCCGGCAGGTCTCGAAGCCGTCCATGCCCGGCATCATCGCGTCCAGCAGGATCACGTCCGGCTGGCTGCGCCGGGCGCGCTCCAGGGCGCTGGCGCCGTCCAGCGCCACCAGCACCCTGTAGCCGGCGGCGTCGAGGGCATCGCTGAGCAGGGCGAGGTTGTCCGGGGTGTCGTCGACGATCAGCACCACGGCGTCGTCACGGCTCGGGCTGTGCATGGGCTCCTCCTGTCTGTTCGTGCGCCAGGTCGACGCGGGGGGTGGGGCTGCCGGCCGCTTTCAGCAGCGCATTGAACTCGTTGAGCTGGAAGCGCCGCGCGCGCTGGCGCATGCCGGCGAGGAAGGCGGCGCACCCGGGTTCCTCGCGCTCGATGGCGTCCAGGCGCTCGAGGATGCCCTTGACGTAGCCCATCTCGCTCAGCTCGCGCAGTGCCTCCAGGGCGGCGGGCGAGGGGCGAGCGCCGTCCGCTTCGGTGCAGGGGGCCACGGGCGGGCGCTTGAGCCATTCCAGGCCCAGGTGCTCCTTGATCTTCTCCAGCAGGGCCGGGGTGTGCACCGGCTTGGCCAGGTAGTCGTTGCAGCCGGCCGCCACGCTGCGCTCGCGGTCGTCGGCGAAGGCGTTGGCGGAAATGACGATGATCGGGGCCCGTGACTGCACGTTGCGGCGGATCAGGCGGCTGGTCTCCCAGCCGTCCATGTGCGGCATCGACAGGTCCATGAGGATCAGGTCCGGGTGCAGCAGGGCCACCTGGCGCACCGCCTCCTGGCCATCGGCGGCCTGGACGATCTCGAAGCCCAGCGGCCCCAGCATGCCGGCCAGCACGCGGCGGTGCTCGATATGGTCGTCCACCAGCAGCACGCGGCGGCGCGCGCCCTGGTAGCCGATGATGTCGTGCTCGACGTGCACCACCGCCTGGGGCACGCGCACCTCGGACAGGAACAGGCGCACCTGGAACGAAGTGCCCTGGCCCGGCCGGCTGTGCACGCGGATGTCGCCGCCCATCAGGGCGATGAGCATGCGGGTGATGGTCAGGCCGAGCCCGACGCCGTTGTCCTGGCGCAGCGGGTCGCCCCGCTCGAAGGGCTGGAAGATGCGCTCGATCTGGTCCGGCGCGATGCCGATGCCGGTGTCGATGATCTCGAAGGTGGCGGTCTCGCGCAGGTAGCTGACCCGCAGCCGCACCTCGCCGCTCTCGGTGAAGCGCACGGCGTTGCCCAGCAGGTTGATGAGGATCTGGCGGATGCGCTTCTCGTCGCCGCGCACCACCACCGGCAGGCGCCCGCTGGGCTCGTAGCGGAAGGCCAGGCCCTTCTCCTCGGCCTGGGGGCTGAACATGTGCTGCAACTGCTGGAGGAATTCGGGGAAGGGGATCTCGCTGGGCTCCAGTTGCAGCTTGCCGGCCTCGATCTTGGCCACGTCCAGCAGCCCGTCGATCAGCGACAGCAGGTGCGAGCCGCTGCGGAAGATGGTCGCCAGGGCCTCCTTGTGCGGCTCGGGGGTGAGGCCGTCGCGCTGCAGGATCTGGGTGTAGCCGAGGATGCTGTTGAGCGGCGTGCGCAGCTCGTGGGACAGCCCGGTGACGTAGCGGCTCTTCGCCGCGTTGGCCGCCTCCGAGGCTTCCTTGGCCTTCTGCAGCGCCTCGTCGGTCTTGCGGTGGGCCTCGATCTCCTGCATCAGCAGGGTGGTCTGGCGGTTCGACTCCTCCAGCGCCACGTGGCGGCTCTCGCGGGTCAGCACCACCCACCAGGCGAGTATCGCGGCGAACAGCGAGAGGGTCAGGAAGGCCTTGAGGAAGGCCTGGTAGAGCGTCTGCGCGGCGTCCGCCGGGGCGTGTTCAAGGCCCTGGGACACCTGGCTGTAGATCAGCGCCAGGGCACAGAACAGCAGGATCACGATCACCGCCAGCACCCCCAGGTAGTGGGCCAGGCGCGTGTGCAGGCGCGGCACCGAGGCGTTGGGCAGCAGCCAGCGCACCAGGTCGTCGAACTGCTCCGAGAGCCGCGCCCGGGGCTTGCAGGCATCGCCGCAGCGGGCGTCCAGCGAGCAGCACAGGGAGCAGATGGGCGCGCCGTAGGCCGGGCAGAAGGCGGTGTCCTCGCGCTCGAAATCGTTGCTGCACAGGGTGCAGGCGACCTTCCCGCGCAGCGGGTGGAGCAGCTCGGGGTCGCTCTCCCGGGCGATGTAGTAGCGCCCGCCGGTGAACCAGGCCAGCAGCGGCGCCACCGCCATCGCCGAGACCAGCGCCACCATGGGCGAGGCCGCCTGGGCGAGGCTGCCGAGCAGCCCGGCATGGGCCAGCACCGAGAGCAGCGAGGCGATCAGCATGGCGCCGACGCCCACCGGGTTGATGTCGTAGAGGTGCGCGCGCTTGAACTCGATGTGCCGCGGCGACAGGCCCAGCGGCTTGTTGATCACCAGGTCCGCCACCAGGGCGCCGATCCAGGCGATGGCAATGTTGGCGTAGAGCCCCAGCACCTGCTCGATGGCCTCGAACACGCCCAGCTCCATCAGCATCAGCGCGATGGCCACGTTGAACACCAGCCAGACCACGCGGCCGGGGTGGCTGTGGGTGATGCGGGCGAAGAAGTTCGACCAGGCCAGGGAGCCGGCGTAGGCGTTGGTGACGTTGATCTTCACCTGGCTGACGATGACGAACAGCACCATGGCGCCGAGCGCCCATTGCGGCGAGGCGAACACGTAGTTGAAGGCCACCAGGTACATCTGCGTCGGCTCGGCGGCCCGTTCCAGGGGGATCTCGTGCTGCAGGGCGAGGAAGGCGAGGAAGGCGCCGCCGAGCATCTTCAGCGCGCCGGGGATGATCCAGCCGGGGCCGGCCAGGAGCATCGCCGCCCACCAGCGCTTGCGGTTGGCACGGGTCTTCTGCGGCAGGAAGCGCAGGTAGTCCACCTGCTCGCCGATCTGCGTCACCAGCGCCAGGGCCACGGTGCAGGCGGCGCCGAAGTGCAGCGGGTTGAAGGTGCCGGCCTCGCCCTCGCGCCCGGCGAAGCTGGCCAGGTCGCCGAGCGCCCCGGGATTCCTGGCGATGACGAAGGCGTAGGGCAGCAACAGCAGCACCAGCCACACCGGCTGGGTCCACATCTGCAGACGGTTGATCAGGGTGATGCCGAAGGCCACCAGGGGAATGATGATCACCGAGCAGATGACGTAGGCCAGCGCCAGCGGGATGCCGAAGTACAGCTCCAGGGCCAGCGCCATGATCGCCGCCTCCAGGGCGAAGAACAGGAAGGTGAAGCTGGCGTAGATCAGCGAGGTGATGGTGGAGCCGATGTAGCCGAAGCCGGCGCCACGGGTGAGCAGGTCCATGTCCACGCCGTAGCGCGCGGCGTAGTAGCTGATGGGCAGGCCGGTGAGGAAGATCACCAGGCTCACCGCCAGCACCGCCCACAGGGTGTTGGTGAAGCCATAGCTGATGGCCAGGGCGCCGCCGATGGCTTCCAGGGCGAGGAAGGACACGGCGCCGAGGGCGGTGTTGGCGATGCGCAGCTCCGACCATTTGCGGAACGAGCGTGGCGTATAGCGCAGCGCGTAGTCCTCCAGCGTCTCGTCGGCGACCCAGCTGTTGTAGTCGCGGCGGATCTTGGCGATGCGTTGCGTACCGGTCTGTTGCACGGCGGCGCTCCTGGGCGGCGGTGGGCGTGTGCAGCAACTTCCATGCCCCGCCCCCAAGCCGGGTGCGCACCGCTCTGGCACGGCCCTCCCGGGTTGGCTGCGTCATCGCGCGCACGTCCTTGCGCCTGTCTGCGAGCGCAGCATGCCCCAAGCTGGCGCAGCGGCCACTACGTCAGATGACGTATGCCGCTACGTCAATGTGCGTATACCCCCGCCCCCTGGCCGAACGCATCCTTGCCCCGAACCGAGGCCGGTACCCGCAAGGCGAGCCGACCACGCCAACCACAGAGGAGCAGGACCATGGATTCAAGCTTGATGACGGGTGCGAAACGCTTTCTTCCGCGCCGGCTGGCGCTGGGCGCCGCCGCGCTGTCGCTGATGGCCGCAGCGGTATTCGGCCAGCTGGCGGTGGCCGCCGACGCCAACACCACCGGCCTGGCGGTGACCGACACCGAAGTGACCGTGGGCCAGCTGCACTCGGCCACCGGCACCATGGCCATCTCCGAGACCGGCTCGATCCAGGCCGAGCGCCTGGCCATCGAGCAGATCAACGCCTCAGGCGGCATCCTCGGCCGGCAGATCAAGATCATCCAGGAAGACGGCGCCTCCGACTGGCCGACCTTCGCCGAGAAGGCCAAGAAGCTCCTGGTGAACGACAAGGTCGCCACCGTCTTCGGCTGCTGGACCTCGGCCTCGCGCAAGGCCGTGCTGCCGGTGTTCGAGAAGGAGAACGGCCTGCTCTACTACCCGACCTTCTACGAGGGCCTGGAGCAGTCGAAGAACGTCATCTACACCGGCCAGGAGGCGACCCAGCAGATCCTCGCCGGCCTGGACTGGGTGGCCAAGGAGAAGGGCGCCAAGACCTTCTACCTGATCGGCTCGGACTACATCTGGCCGCGCACCTCGATGAAGATCGCCCGCAAGCACATCGAGAACGTGCTCGGCGGCAAGGTGGTGGGCGAGGAGTACTACCCGCTGGGCAACACCCAGTTCGGCTCGCTGATCAACAAGGTCAAGCTGAAGAAGCCCGACGTGGTCTTCGCCGCCGTGGTCGGCGGCTCCAACGTCGCCTTCTACAAGCAGATGAAGGCCGCCGGCGTCACCGCCGCCAAGCAGACCCTGCTGACCCTCTCGGTGACCGAGGATGAACTGCTCGGCATCGGCGGCGAGAACATGGCCGGCTTCTACGCCTCCATGAAGTACTTCCAGAGCCTGGACAACCCCAACAACAAGGCCTTCGTCGAAGCCTTCAAGGCCAAGTACGGCAAGGACGCGGTGATCGGCGACGTGACCCAGGCCGCCTACCTCGGCCCCTGGCTGTGGAAGGCCGCCGTGGAGAAGGCCGGCAGCTTCGACGTCGACAAGGTGGTCGCCGCCTCCCCGGGCATCGAGCTGACCACCGCGCCGGAAGGCTACGTGAAGGTCCACGACAACCATCACCTGTGGAGCAAGACCCGCATCGGCGAGGTCCAGGCCGACGGCCAGTTCAAGGTGGTCTACGAGTCCGGCCTGATCGAACCCAATCCCTTCCCCAAGGGGTATCAGTGAGCGGCAAGCGGCAAGTGGCAAGCGGCAAGCTTCAAGAGGCAAGCGAGAAGCAGCTTGAAGCTTGAAGCCTGAAGCGCCCCCGGATACGGGGGCACGCCTCACCCTGAACCCAAACCCCGGCGGGCGGCGAGGTCGTCGCCCGCTTCCGGAGAACCTTATGGAATGGCTATCTGAGTTCGGCGCCATTGCGGCCATGCAGGGCTTCAACGGGCTGTCGGTGTTCTGCGTCCTGCTGCTGATGGCCCTGGGGCTGGCGATCATCTTCGGCCAGATGGGCGTGATCAACATGGCCCACGGCGAGTTCCTCACCATCGGTGCCTACACCACCTACCTGCTGTCCGCGCTGACCACCCACTACGCGCCGGCGATGCAGCCCTACTACTTCTTCTTCGCCATCGTGCTGTCGTTCTTCATCGCCGGGGCCATCGGCTGGCTGGTGGAGTGGGCGATGATCAGCAAGCTCTACCAGCGCCCGCTGGACACCCTGCTGGCCACCTGGGGCCTGTCCCTGGTGATGCAGCAGGCGTTCCGCTCGATCTTCGGCGCGCGCGAGGTCAGCGCCACCCTGCCGGAGTGGCTGATGGGCTCGTTCAACCCCACCGAGAGCATCGACATCCCGCGCAACGGCCTGTTCGTCATGGGCCTCACGGTGCTGCTCACCGCCACCCTCTTCCTCATGCTCTACCGCTCGCGCTGGGGCCTGCAGGTGCGCGCCACCATGCTCAACCGGGTGATGAGCCGCGCGGTGGGCATCAACACCAAGCGGGTCGACCGCATGACCTTCGCCCTCGGCTGCGGCGTGGCCGGGGTGGCCGGCGCGGCCTTCACCACCATCGGCTCCACCGGCCCGACGGCGGGTTCGCTGTACATCGTCGACACCTTCCTGGTGGTGGTCTTCGGCGGCGCGCAGAGCCTGTTCGGCACCATCGCCTCGGCCTTCACCATCGCCCAGACGCAATCCATCTCGGAGTTCTTCATGAGCGGCTCGATGGCCAAGGTGCTGACCCTGTCGGCGGTGATCCTGATCCTGATGCTGCGCCCCCAGGGGCTCTTCTCCATCAAAGTCCGTAAATGAGGGGCGGCAGATGAACGCAATCGACAAACTCCTCGGCGGGCGGCAGGGCACCATCGGCCTGCTGATCCTCGCCGTGCTGATCCTCGTGGTGTTCCCGCTGGCGCTGGATGCCTTCCGCCTGAACATGGTCGGCAAGTACCTGACCTACGCCTTCGTCGCCGTCGGCCTGGTGCTGTGCTGGGGCTACGGCGGCATCCTCAGCCTCGGCCAGGGGGTGTTCTTCGGCCTCGGCGGCTACTGCATGGCGATGTTCCTCAAGCTGGAGGCCTCCGACCCGGAGAGCACCAGGATCCAGTCCACCCCCGGCATCCCGGACTTCATGGACTGGAACCAGATCACCGAGCTGCCGCTGCTCTGGCAGCCCTTCCACAGCTTCGGCTTCACCCTCGTCGCGGTGCTGGCGGTGCCCATGCTGCTGGCGGCGGTGATCGGCCTGGCGATGTTCAAGCGGCGGGTGGGCGATGTGTACTTCTCCATCGTCACCCAGGCCATCGCCATGATCCTCACGGTGCTGATCATCGGCCAGCAGGGGCTCACCGGCGGGGTCAACGGCATCACCGACCTGAAGACCCTGATGGGCTGGGACATCCGCACCGACGGCGCCAAGCTCATCCTCTACTTCGTCAGCGCCTTCCTGCTGCTGGGCTGCATCGTCATCGGCAAGTTCATCCTCGCCTCCAAGCTCGGCCGCCTGCTCATGGCCATGCGCGACAAGGAGGAACGGGTGCGCTTCTCCGGCTACGACGTGGCCAGCTTCAAGATCTTCGTGTTCTGCGTGGCCGCCGGCTTCTCGGCCATAGGCGGGGCCATGTTCGCCCTGCAGGTGGGCTTCATGTCGCCGAGCTTCGTCGGCATCGTGCCGTCCATCGAGATGGTCATCTTCGCCGCCGTGGGCGGGCGCATGTCGCTGCTCGGCGCGGTGTACGGCGCGCTGCTGGTGAACTACGGCAAGACCTACTTCTCCGAGAGCTTCCCCGAGCTGTGGCTGTACCTGATGGGCGGCCTGTTCATCGCCGTGGTCATGTACTTCCCCAACGGCCTCGCCGGGCTCTGGCAGAGCCACGGCCGCCCGCGCCTGGAGCGCCTGCTGGCCACGCGCGCCAAGGCACCCGCCGCACCTGTGGCGACGCCCGCCGCGAGCCCGAGCCCGGCCCCGAGCACCCCCCGTGAACTGGAGCGCACACCATGAGCCCGAGCGGATTCGAAAGCCCGAAACCGGTGCTGGCCATCGAGGGCCTGACGGTGTCCTTCGACGGCTTCAAGGCGGTCAACGACCTCAACCTCTACCTGGACCGCAACGAGGTGCGGGTGGTGATCGGCCCCAACGGCGCCGGCAAGACCACGGTGCTCGACCTGATCTGCGGCAAGACCCGCGCCACCGCCGGCAGCATCCAGTTCGACGGCCGCGAGCTGACCCGCATGCGCGAGTACGACATCGTCCGTGCCGGCGTCGGGCGCAAGTTCCAGAACCCCTCCATCTACGAGAACCTCACGGTGTTCGAGAACCTGGAGATGTCCTACCCGGCCGGGCGCAAGGTGCTCGGCGCGCTGTTCTTCAAGCGCAGTGCCGAGGTCATCGCCCGGGTCGAGGCGGTGGCCGGGGAAATCTTCCTCAGCGAGCACCTGCACCGCCAGGCCGACCTGCTCTCCCACGGCCAGAAGCAGTGGCTGGAGATCGGCATGCTGCTGATGCAGGACCCGGAGCTGCTGATGCTCGACGAGCCGGTGGCGGGCATGAGCGTCAGCGAGCGCGCGCAGACCGCCGAGCTGCTCAAGCGCATCAGCCAGGGGCGTTCGGTGCTGGTCATCGAGCACGACATGGAGTTCGTCAAGAGCATCGCCCACAAGGTTACCGTGCTGCACCAGGGCAAGGTCCTGGCCGAGGGCAGCATGGAGGCGGTGCAGAGCAACCCGAAGGTGATCGAGGTGTACCTGGGGCATTGAGCCCCGGGCCAGCCATCAATGGAGTCCAGCATGTTCCAGATCAGCAAGCTCACCTCGGGCTACGGCCAGAGCCAGATCCTCCACGACCTCGACCTGGACGTGGCCAGGCAGGAAATCGTCGCCGTCATGGGGCGCAACGGCATGGGCAAGACCACCCTGTTCAAGAGCCTGATGGGCATCCTCCCGCAATGGGGCGGCGAGGTGCGCGTCGACGGCCGGGATATCTCCGCCCTGGAGACCCACCAGCGCGTTGAGCGCGGCATCGCCTACGTGCCCCAGGGGCGGATGATCTTCTCCCACATGACGGTGCTGGAGAACATCCAGACCGGCCTGCCGGCCTCGGCCAACGGCCAGGTGCCGGACGACCTCTACGCGCTGTTCCCGGTGCTCCACGACATGCGCTCGCGCAAGGGCGGCAACCTCTCCGGTGGCCAGCAGCAACAGCTGGCCATCGCCCGCGCCCTGGCCACCAACCCCAAGGTGCTGCTGCTGGACGAACCCACCGAGGGCATCCAGCCGTCGATCATCAAGGACATCGCCCGCAGCCTGAAGGAGATCCGCACCCTGCGCGACCTGACCATCGTCGTCTCCGAGCAGGTGCTGTCCTTCACCCTGGAGATCGCCGACCGCTTCCTGGTGATCGAGAAGGGCCGCTTCGTCATCGAGGAAACCCGCGACCGGGTCGACGAGGCCACCATCAGCCGCTACCTGTCGGTGTAGTCCGCAGCCGGGCTGCGGCCCGCAATCCCCGCCACGCCGTCCCCGTCCCCGTGCCCGCGCACGGGCGACGGCTTTCGCGCGCCTGCCCGGCCGCTTCCCACCTACGTAATTCGACGTATTCCCGATCCCGGCCAGGCGGCCAAGACTAGCTCCCAGCGCGGCCCAGACCGCCCGTCCAACGCAGGGTCCCAAGGAGCACTGACATGACCGAAACGCTGATCAAGGTCGACCTCAACCAGGCCGCCACCGAGAACGAACAGATCCACAACCGCTGGCATCCCGACATCCCCATGGCCTGCTGGGTCAACCCGGGCGACGACTTCATCCTCGAGACCTACGACTGGACCGCCGGCGCGATCAAGAACAACGACGACGCCTCGGACGTGCGCGACGTCGACCTCTCCACCGTGCACTACCTCTCCGGCCCGGTGGGGGTGAAGGGCGCCGAGCCGGGCGACCTGCTGGTGGTGGACCTGCTGGACATCGGCGCCAAGCCGGATTCGCTGTGGGGCTTCAACGGCTTCTTCTCGCGGCAGAACGGCGGCGGCTTCCTCACCGACCACTTCCCCCTGGCGCAGAAGGCCATCTGGGATTTCCACGGCCTGTTCACCAGCTCCCGGCACATCCCCGGCGTGCAGTTCGCCGGGCTGATCCACCCCGGGCTGATCGGCTGCCTGCCGGACCACAAGATGCTCGCCGACTGGAACAGCCGCGAGCAGGCGCTGATCGACACCAACCCGACCCGCGTGCCGCCCCTGGCCAACCCGCCGATGGCGCCCACCGCGCACATGGGCAAGCTGCGCGGCGAGGCCCGCGACAAGGCGGCCATGACCGGCGCGCGCACCGTGCCGCCGCGCGAGCATGGCGGCAACTGCGACATCAAGGACCTGTCCCGCGGCTCGAAGATCTTCTTCCCGGTCTACGTCGACGGCGCCGGCCTCTCGGTGGGCGACCTGCACTTCAGCCAGGGCGACGGCGAGATCACCTTCTGCGGCGCCATCGAAATGGCCGGCTGGGTGCACATGAAGGTCGAGCTGATCAAGGGCGGCATGGCCAAGTACGGCATCAAGAACCCGGTGTTCAAGCCCAG
Source organism: Pseudomonas sp. No.21 (assembly GCF_054558415.1). NCBI lineage: Bacteria > Pseudomonadati > Pseudomonadota > Gammaproteobacteria > Pseudomonadales > Pseudomonadaceae > Pseudomonas > Pseudomonas sp. No.21. Next base: position 9,031 of record NZ_BAAJNO010000017.1, on the reverse strand, counting down.
CCCCATCGTGCCCACCTACAAGAACTACCTGATCTTCGAAGGCATCTCGGTGGACGAGTCCGGCAAGCAGCACTACCTGGACGTCAACATCGCCTACAAGCAGGCTTGCCTCAACGCCATCAACTACCTGACCAAGTTCGGCTACTCGCCGGCCCAGGGCTACGCGCTGCTTGGTTCGGCGCCTGTGCAGGGGCATATCAGCGGGGTGGTGGACATCCCCAACGCCTGCGCCACGCTGTGGCTGCCGACGGAAATCTTCGACTTCGACATCAACCCCAACGCCTCCGGCCCGACCCGCTTCCTCGACGGCAGCGTCGACCTGCCCATCGCGCCGGACAAGTGAGTTCACCGCCCCGGCGGGAGGTTGCTCTGGACGGCGTACCTCCCGCCGGGACGGCGGACATCGAACGAAGACGAGGACCCCAACATGCCCATCTACGAATACGACTGCGCTACCTGCGGCGACTTCACCGCCCTGCGGCCCATGGCCGAGCGCGAGGCCCCCTGTGCCTGCCCGGTGTGCGACGAGCCGGCGCCGAGGGTGATCCTCTCCGCACCCGGCCTGGCCACCCTGGCCGGCAGCCAGCGCCGCGCCATCGCCGCCAACGAGCGCAGCGCCAACGCGCCGCAGACGGTCGAGGAGTACCGCGAGAACCGCAAGCACCCGAAAGGCTGCGGTTGCTGCACGCCGAACAAGCCCCTGGCGCCGACCCGGGCCAACCCCCATGCGTTGAAGACCAAGCCCGGCGCGCGGCCCTGGATGATCAGCCACTGAACGGAAGGAGAAGCCCATGCGTCACGGTGATATTTCCAGCAGCCCGGATACCGTCGGCGTCGCCGTCGTCAACTACAGGATGCCGCGCCTGCACAGCAGGGCCGAGGTGCTCGACAACGCCCGGCGCATCGCCGAGATGATCAAGGGCATGAAGCTCGGCCTGCCCGGCATGGACCTGGTGGTGTTCCCCGAGTACAGCACCATGGGGATCATGTACGACCACGACGAGATGATGGCCACCGCCGCCAGCATCCCCGGCGAGGAGACGGCGATCTTCTCCGCCGCCTGCCGCGAGGCCAGGACCTGGGGCATCTTCTCCCTCACCGGCGAGCGCCACGAGGAGCACCCGCACAAGGCGCCCTACAACACCCTGGTGCTGATCGACGACCGTGGCGAGATCGTGCAGAAGTACCGCAAGTGCATCCCCTGGTGCCCCATCGAGGGCTGGTACCCGGGTGACCGCACCTACGTCAGCGAAGGGCCCAAGGGCCTGAAGATCAGCCTGATCATCTGCGACGACGGCAACTACCCCGAGATCTGGCGCGATTGCGCGATGAAGGGCGCCGAGCTGATCGTGCGCTGCCAGGGCTACATGTACCCGGCCAAGGAACAGCAGGTGCTGATGGCCAAGACCATGGCCTGGGCCAACAACTGCTACGTGGCGGTGGCCAACGCCGCCGGCTTCGATGGCGTCTACAGCTACTTCGGCCACTCCGCGATCATCGGCTTCGACGGCCGCACCCTCGGCGAATGCGGCGAGGAGGAGATGGGCATCCAGTACGCCCAGCTGTCGGTCTCGCAGATCCGCGACGCCCGTGCCAACGACCAGTCGCAGAACCACCTGTTCAAGCTGCTGCACCGGGGCTACACCGGCGTCTACAACTCCGGCGATGGCGACCGCGGCGTGGCCGATTGCCCCTTCGAGTTCTACCGCACCTGGGTGCTGGATGCACAGAAGGCCCGCGACGATGTGGAAAAGCTCACCCGCAGCACCATCGGTGTCGCCGACTGCCCGGTGGGCGAGCTGCCCCACGGCGGGCGCGAACAGGTCGCGGGCTAGCGCGACGGCGCTCCGTGAACGGGGCGGCCCGCCGCCCGTGATTCCCTGAACCGAGGAGCCGGGATGCCCTTCGTCAACGACCTGATCGAGCACAACCGCGAGCACCTGGGGCGCGGCGAGGTGCCGGCGGCGCGCGTGCAGTCGCGCTTTCTCTTCGAGCCCGACACCGTCATGGCGCTGCTGCGCACCCGCATCGTCGGCCAGGACGCCGCGCTAGAGGCGGTGGAGGCCCTGCTCAAGGTGGTCAAGGCGGACATCGGCGACCGCGAGCGGCCCCTGGCGGTGAACCTGTTCATGGGCCCCACCGGCGTCGGCAAGACCGAGCTGGTGCGCCTGCTGGCGCTGGCCATCCATGGCCGTGCCGACGCCTTCTGCCGCATCGACATGCAGACCCTGGCCCAGGAACACTACGCCGCCGCGCTCACCGGGGCGCCGCCGGGCTACGTGGGCAGCAAGGAGGGCGCCACGCTGTTCGACGCCGAGGCCATCCAGGGCAGCTTCGGCCGCCCCGGCATCGTGCTCTTCGACGAGCTGGAGAAAGCCGGCAGGGAAGTGGTGCGCAGCCTGCTCGGGGTGCTGGAGCACGGCCAGCTGACCCTGAGCGCCGGCAGCCGGCGCATCGACTTCCGCAACAGCCTGATCTTCCTCACCAGCAATATCGGCGCCCAGGAGGCCTGGCAGTTCCGCGAGCGTTATTCACAGGGCTGGCGGCGCCTGCTCGGGGTTTCCCCCCGCAACGAGGCGCGGGTGCTGGAGGCGGCCTTGCAGCGTCACTTCGACCCGGAGTTCCTCAACCGGCTGGACCGCGTCGTCTGCTTCGAGCGCATCGGCGAGGACCACCTGGAGGCCTTGCTCGACATCGAACTGGCGCGCCTCAACCAGCGCCTGGCCCGCCAGGGGCGGACGCTGGTGCTGGAAGAGGACGCACGCAAACTGCTCTGCCTCGGCCATGACCCGCGCTACGGCGCCCGTGACCTGGGGCGGCGCGTGCGGGTGCTGCTGGAGCCGGCCCTGGCCGAGTGCCTGCTGGCGTCCCCCGGCGCGACCCGCCTGGTGGCGGCGTGCCGGCAGGGCGGCCTGTGGGTGCGCGCGGGCGAGGCGGGCTGACTAGAACTGCGGCGACCACTTGAGGGTCATCACCACCTTGCGGCCCTCTTCCTGGAAGCCGGTGTTCTCCTCGATGGTCGGGTCGGGGATGTCCACGTCGTTGTCGACGTAAGGGACGCCGTCGCCGAAGGGGTTGGAGGAGAAGCTGGAGCCGCTGCCGTAGTACTTCTGCGAGTACTGCTTGTTGGCGATGTTCTCCACCCGCGTCTCCACCTTCAGGCCCTTGAGGAAGCCCCAGCCGGCACGGATGTCGATGCGCCCGTAGCCCGGTGATTTCTGGGTATTGGCGGCGTCCACGTAGCGGCTGGAGACGCCCAGCCAGCTGAAGCCGAAGCTGTAGTCGCCGAACTGCTTGTCCACGTCCAGGGCCAGGTTGCGCCGCGAGCGGCCGGGCAGGGTATGGCCGGTGTCGCGGTCGCGCGGGTCCACCAGGCCCAGGTTGAGGCGGGTGGTCCAGCCCATGAAGTCCCGGGATGCGCTGAGGTCCAGGCCGTTGATGCGGGCCTTGCCGACGTTGCGCATCTCGTGGACGAAGACGGGGTCGAACTCCATCACGTCGGTGATCAGGTCTTCCACATCGGTGCGGTAGACGCCGAAGCTCCAGTCCGTGTCGTAGTGCGCGCCGCGCAGTTGGGCTTCCCAGGTCTTCGAGTGCTCGGGTTCGAGCTTGGGGTTGCCGTTAGGGAAGAATATGTCCGGCACATAGAGCTCGGTGAAGGTGGGCACGCGGAAGCCTTCGGCGTAGCTCAGCACCAGTTGGGTGTTCAGCGGCAGGTCGAAGTCCAGGGCGGCGTTGAGGCTGTCCTCGCTGCCGTACTGCTCGTTCTTGTCGTGGCGCCAGCCCAGCTCGGTGCCGAAGGGCGCAGCGCGGAAGCGATGCTGGGCGAACCAGGCCTGGTTGCGGCGCTCGGTTTCCTCGAAGGGCACGTTGGCGCGCAGGCGTTCCTCGTACCATTCGGCGCCCAGCAGCACCTGCTGGTGTTCGTCCAGGCGCAGGGTGTTCTGCCACTCCAGCGAGTCGCGGTAGGTGGCGTATTCCTCAAGGGCGGTGATGAAGTTGTAGACGGTGTCGAGGTGGCTCTTTTCCTCGGCGTGGCCGGCCTGCAGGCGGCTGGTCCAGCGCGGGTCGAGCTCCGCTTCGAGGTAGGCGGAGGTGCTGCTCAGGGTGAACTCGTCGGTGGGCTGGCCGGGGAACCAGACGGAGTCGCCGTCCATGTCGCTCTTGCCGCGCTGGTCGAGCAGGTTGAGGCCGGTGCGCCACTGCTCGGTGATGCGGTGCTCCAGGCTCATGCTCAGGCCGCGGTTGCGGTAGGTGTCGTCGTCGGTGTTGGCGCCGTCGATGTCGTCGCTGCGATCCATGCGCAGTTCTTCCAGGCTGGCGTTGAGGTCGAAGCGGGTGCGTTCGTCACCGCCGGAAAGCCCCACGCTGTTCTCGTTGGTGTCGCTGTCGCCGAGGCTGAAGTCGAAGCGCGGCTCCAGGCCGGCGCCCTCTCCACGGCGGGTGAAGATCTGGATGACCCCGCCCATGGCGCCCGAGCCGTAGAGGCTGGAGCGCCCGCCCCGGGTGACTTCGACCCGCTCGATCTGCTCCATGCCCAGGTATTGCAGGCGTGGCAGGCCGTCCACCAGCGAGCCGATGCGCACGCCGTCGATCAGCACCAGCGTCTGGTTGGCGTTGCTGCCGCGCAGGTAGAGGTTGGCCGAGCTGCCGCGCCCGCCGCTCTGCTCGACCGACATGCCCGGCACGCGGGCGAGCAGGTCCGGCACGCTCTTGGCCTTGAGCCGGGCGATGTCCTTGCGGGTGAAGATGCTGGTGGCGGCGGTGGCCTGGGAACGGGGCTCCAGCGCGTTGCCCGAAGTGGCCACCACATAGGGGCTCTTCAGCGCGTCGAGGCTGTCCAGGGGTATTTCTTCGGCTGCCGCGAGGCAGGGGGCCATGGCGATGGCCAGGGCCAGACGGGAACGCATGATCGATGTCTCCTCAAAAGGTCCATGGCTTTCGAGAAGGGCGGGACAAGAACGACTGCGCGACCGGTGATCGCCTGTGCTTGACGGTGCAGCCCCTCCGCAACACACGTCGTACGACGAGAACCGTTTCCACGTGCCCCCGCACCGCGTCGACGACTCTCTGGTCGTTCGACGACATCCTGCACGTGAGGCCGGGAGCCGGAACCGCCTGTTGCGGGCTCCCCGTGGTGGGCTCGGCTGGTCGCTCTGCGGCGGCCTGGGACCGGGCCCGGGTGTCTCGGGCAAACAAGCGCCGCGCCCGGTGGCGCGGCGATCAGTTAAGGCAGTCTAGCTGGCGGAACGCGCCAGCAAGGCCAGGCGTTCGCGGATCGAGGCTTCGATGCCGCTGGCGTCCAGGCCGCACTCGGCGAGCATCTGCGCCGGCTTGGCGTGCTCGACGTAGTAGTCCGGCAGGCCCAGGTGCAGCACGGGCAGCAGGAGGTTCTCGCGGGCGAGGAACTCGCTGACGGCGGCGCCGGCGCCACCCATCACGCTGTTTTCCTCGACCGTCACCAGCAATTGGTGGCTGCCGGCCAGTTCGCGCACCAGGGCCTCGTCCAGCGGTTTGACGAAGCGCATGTCGACCACGGTGGCGTCCAGCGTCTCGCCGACCTGCAGGGCCTCGGCCAGTTGCACGCCGAAGGCGAGGATGGCGACACCGGAGCCCTGGCGGCGAACCACGGCCTTGCCGATCTCCACCGGCACCAGCTCCTTGTCGATGCTGGCGTTGGGGCCGCTGCCGCGCGGGTAGCGCACCGCCGCCGGGCCCGGGAAGTGGTGCCCGGTGGTCAGCAGCAGGCGCAGCTCGTTCTCGTCGCTCGGGGTCATCACCAGCATGCCGGGGATGCAGCGCAGGTAGGAGAGGTCGAAGCTGCCCGCGTGGGTCGGGCCGTCCTCGCCCACCAGGCCGGCGCGGTCGATGGCGAACAGCACGTCGAGGTTCTGCACCGCGACATCGTGGATCAGCTGGTCATAGCCGCGCTGGAGGAAGGTGGAGTAGATCGCCACCACCGGCTTGGCGCCGTCGCAGGCCATGCCGGCCGCCAGGGTCACGGCGTGCTGCTCGGCGATGGCGACGTCGAAGTAGCGATCGGGGAAGCGCTCGGCGAAGGCCACCAGGTCCGAGCCTTCCTTCATCGCCGGGGTGATGCCCACCAGGCGCGGGTCCTGGGACGCCATGTCGCACAGCCACTGGCCGAAGACGTTGGAGTACTTGGGCCCGGAGGCCTTCTTCGGTGCGGCCGGCGCGTTGATCGGCTCCAGCTTGGTGATGGCGTGGTAGCCGATGGGGTCGGCCTCGGCCGGGGCGAAGCCCTTGCCCTTCTTGGTCACCACGTGGAGGAACTGCGGGCCCTTGAGGTCGCGCATGTTGCGCAGGGTGGCGACCAGGGTGGGCAGGTCGTGGCCGTCGATGGGGCCGATGTAGTTCCAGCCGAGTTCCTCGAACAGGGTGCCGGGAACCAGCATGCCCTTGGCGTATTCCTCGGTGCGGCGGGCGATCTCCCAGGCGCCGGGCAGGCGCGAGAGCACCTTCTTGCTGCCTTCGCGCATGCTCGCGTAGGTGCGGCTGGAGAGGATCTTGGCCAGGTAGTTGGACAGGCCGCCGACGTTGCGCGAGATCGACATGTCGTTGTCGTTGAGGATCACCAGCATGTCGGCCTGCACGTCGGAGGCGTGGTTCAGCGCCTCGAAGGCCATGCCGGCGGTCAGTGCGCCGTCGCCGATCACGGCGATGGACTTGCGCCCCGAGCCCTGCATGCGGGCGGCGATGGCCATGCCCAGCGCGGCGCTGATGGAGGTGCTGGAGTGGCCGACGCCGAAGGTGTCGTACTCGCTCTCGCTGCGACGCGGGAAGGCGGCGACGCCGTCCTTCTGGCGCAGGGTGCCCATCTGCTCGCGGCGACCGGTGAGGATCTTGTGGGGGTAGGCCTGGTGGCCCACGTCCCAGACCAGCCGGTCGTCGGGCGTATCGAAGACGTAGTGCAGGGCGATGGTCAGCTCGACCACGCCCAGACCGGCGCCGAAATGCCCGCCGGTCTGGCCGACGGTATAGAGCAGGTACTGGCGCAGTTCGTCGGCCAGGGTTTCCAGCTCGGCTTCGCCCAGCCGGCGCAGCTCGTCCGGCGTCACCGCGCGGTCGAGCAGGGGCGTGAGCGGGCGCTCGCGGGGAATCTCGTGGAACGTCGTGGGCATCAGGCTAGTCGTTATGGGTGCAAAAAGATGCGGCAGTTTACCTGATGCCGCTTTGCCTGCCCAAGACATGGTGTCGGATGCCGTTGCGGCCCGGCAGGGTCGCCCACCAGAAGGCCAGGGCCAGCAGGCTGAGCGCCCCGCCGGCCAGGCACACGCCCAGCCAGCCGGCCCGGGCATGGAGGTGGGTGGCGGCGAACGCGCCGAGGGCGCTGCCGGCGGCGTAGAACAGCATGTAGAGGCTGATCAGGCGGGCGTGGGCGGGGTTGCCGCCGCCCAGCACCAGGCTCTGGTTGAGCACGTGCAGCGCCTGGCCGGCGGCGTCCAGCAGGAGGATGCCGAGAACCAGCGCCCAGAGCGATTGCCCGGTGAAGGCCAGCGGCACCCAGGCCAGCGCCAGCAGCGCCAGGGCCAGGCCGCTGGCACGCTGCGCCTGGCCGCGATCGGCCCAGCGCCCGGCCCGCGCCGCCGCCAGCGCGCCCACCGCCCCGACCAGGCCGAAGGCGCCGATGGCCCCGGGGCTCAGCGACAGGGGCGGAGCGCTCAGCGGCATCACCAGCGCGGCCCAGAACAGGTTGAACACCGTGAACAGCAACAGGGCCAGCACGCCGCGCACCTGCAGCACGCGGTCCTCGCGCAGCAGCACGAACATCGAGCGCAGCAGCGCCGGGTAGCCCAGGCCGGCTTCGCTGCGCAGTGCCGGCAGGCACCGCCAGAGCACCGGCAGCAGCGCCGCCATCAGCAGCGCCGAGAGCAGGTACACCGCGCGCCAGCCGCCCAGGTCCGCCATCGCCCCGGACAGGCTGCGCGCCAGCAACAGGCCGACCACCACGCCCCCCTGCACCAGCCCCAGTACGCGCCCGCGCTGCGCATCGCCGGCCAGGCTCGCGGCGAAGGCCAGGAGGCCCTGGGTCATGGCCGTGCCGAGCAGGCCGAGGCCGAGCATGCCCAGCAGGGTCAGCCACGGATGGCGGGCGAGGGCGACCAGCAGCAGCGAGCCGACCAGCAGGAGCAACTGCGCGGCCATCAGCCGGCGCCGCTCCAGCAGGTCACCCAGCGGCACCAGCACGAGAAGGGCCAGGGCGCTGCCCGCCTGGGTCACGCTGATCACCCCGCCGATGGCGGCACGGCTGATGCCCAGGTCGCTGGCCATCGCATCCAGCAGCGGGTGGGCGTAGTAGACATTGGCGACGCTGAGGCCGCAGGCGACGGCCAGCAGCCAGGCCTGGGCAGGTGACAGGGAGCCTCTGGAGGGCATGGTGCGATCCTTCTGGTTTCAAAATGAAACCATTTGAAGGCTACTTGCGGTGGTTTTAAACTGCAACCAGTTTTCGCGATGGAGAGAGGAGCGATGAACCACGACGCAACCGTCGAGCACTGCCCGGTGGCCCGGGCGCTGGAGCTGGTGGGCGACCGCTGGTCGCTGATGATCGTGCGCGACCTGTTCGACGGCCTGCAGCGCTTCGGCGAGTTGCAGAAGAGCCTCGGCGTGGCCAAGAACATCCTCAGCGACCGCCTGCGCCGGCTGGTGGCCGAGGGCATCCTGTGCATCGAGCCGGCCGCCGACGGCAGCGCCTACCAGGCCTACGCCCTGACGCCCAGGGGGCGCGACCTGTTCACCCTGATCGTCAGCCTGCGCCAATGGGGCGAGGCCCATTGCTTTGCCCCTGGCGAGGTGCACTCCGAGCTGCTCGATCCCGCTGGCCAGCCCCTGGCTCGGCTGGAAGTCCGCGATGCCGATGGCCGCCCCATCAGCGCCACCGACACCCGGGTGCGCAAGGTCGACGTCGCGGCGGGTTGACCGTGCAGCAGGATGCCGTGGGCGCGAATTCATTCGCGATCGAGGCATGAGGCGACTCGTGGGGCGGGGCGGGCGGCGTTCCGCGAGCCGT
>NZ_BAAJNO010000016.1:0-121545 GCF_054558415.1 Pseudomonas sp. No.21 | reverse complement strand
TATTGAAATCTTTTCGTCATCTTTTCTGCAGGGCCTGGAAACAGGCGCGGAAGCCTCTTCGAAACCATCGGCACTCGAAGCGCCAGGAGAATGCCCCCAGTGACTGCATAGCCCGCCCATTCCGCCATGTCCGCACGTACCACCCAAAGCATATGCAGCAGGGCCAATCCAAGGATCGGATAGATGAGCCGATGCAGTTGCTTCCAGCGCTTGCCAAGTCGACGAATGCTGAAGCGGTTCGACGTCACAGCCAGCGCAAGCAACATCGTGAAAGTCAGTGCACCAACAATAATGTAGGGGCGCTTGCTCAGATCCTTCGCCAACTGGCCCAGGTCCAGCCCAAGCAGAAACACCGCATAGGCACCGATATGGAAAACTGCATAGGTAAAACACCAAAGCCCCAACTGCCGGCGCACCGAAATCCAACCGCCCCACCCCGTAAATTTCTGCAACGGGGTCATACCCAACGTGATGAGTAGCAGCCAAAGCGCTCCCAGCCCAAGTCGATCGACCAGAGCCTTACCCGGATCAGGCCCCAGATCGAAGATCCAGGCTTGGTAAAGCCATAAGGAAGGCGGAACCATCGCCGACAGGAACACCACGACACGCCACAACCGATAACGCATCAGTAGAACTTCCGTAGGTCGAGACCGCTATACAGAGGTGCAACCTCGTCATAGCCATTGAACAGGCGCGTGGGGATCACATTGGGGCTGAACAACCCGCTAGGCAGTCGCCGCTCATGCGCCTGGCTCCAGCGGGGATGGTCCACTTCCGGATTCACGTTGGAATAGAAGCCGTATTCGTTAGGGGCGATGGTCTCCCAGGTCGTTTTGGGCTGATCGGCCACGAGACTGATGCGCACAATGGACTTGATGCTCTTGAACCCATACTTCCAGGGCACCACAAGACGCAAGGGCGCACCGTTCTGGTTGGGCAACACCCGCCCATACATGCCCACGGCTATCAGGGTCAGGGGATGCATCGCTTCATCCATGCGCAGCCCTTCCATATAAGGCCAATCGATCAGCGAGAACCCGGAGCGCACGCCAGCCATTTCTTCTGGAGCCAAGCGTGTTTCAAAACGCACGAACTTCGCATTGCCGGTCGGCTCCACGGACCGCAGCAGTTCGGCCAGAGGAAAGCCCAGCCAGGGGATGACCATCGACCACCCCTCCACACAACGCAGCCGGTATATACGCTCCTCCAACTGATGGGGCTTAACTAGATCTTCTATCGAGTAGGTGCCAGGCTTGCCGACCTCGCCATCGATCTTCACCTGCCAGGGTTCGACCTTGAGATTGTCGGCATAGCGGGCCGGGTCACCCTTGTTGGTGCCGAACTCATAGAAGTTGTTGTAGTGGGTCGCATCCTTGAACGGCGTCACCGCCTCGCCCCCGGCAGTCATGGCTTGCCAGCGCGCATCCTGCAACTTGCCCGAGAACCAGGCAGGTGCAGCCGCAGGTTCCACATCGGCATAGGCTGATGGGTCGGCGGCATTGATGGGCAGGGATGACAGCAAAGCAGCAGCGCCAGCTCCTGTCATGAAGGTACGACGCGACAGGTAGATGGCTTCAGGGGTGACTTCGTCTTCGCGGGAAGAGGACGCTGCGGGAGTTCGGATCAGCATGACGGCTCCACAGTTAGGACATAGGTTGCCCAGTAGACTGCGGAGCCGTGCGGAAATTACATCACTCGACGCGTTGGCGGCGACGCAGTTGCAGCAAGTATTGCACCGGTCCGGACGCTGCGTAGGCGAGGAAGATCAGCAGCAGGATACGCGGCGGATCACTGAAGACCACGGCGAACGCCAGCACAACGACCAGGATAGCGACGAAGGGTACGCGCCCTTTCAGGTCCAGGTCCTTGAAGCTGTAGTACTTGACGTTGCTGACCATCAACATCCCCGCAGCGGCTACCAGCAGCGCAACGATGAAGGACATGTTCGAGCCCTTGATGCCGAAGTCGCTGAACGCCCAGACGGTCCCCGCAACCACACCAGCGGCCGCCGGACTGGCCAGACCGATGAAATAGCGCTTGTCGGCCTTGCCGATCTGGGTGTTGAAACGCGCAAGGCGCAGCGCAGCCCCGGCCACATAGATGAATGCCACGGTCAGGCCTACGCTGTTGAGCCCGCTCAAGGCCCACTCGAACGCCAGCAGAGCCGGGGCAACGCCGAAGGCGACCATGTCGGAAAGCGAATCGTATTCGGCACCGAAGGCGCTCTGGGTATTGGTCAGACGCGCGACACGGCCATCGAGGCTATCGAGCACCATGGCGACGAAAATGGTGGCTGCAGCGACCGAAAAATTGCCGTTCATTGCGTTGATGATCGCGTAGAAACCAGCGAACAGGTTCGCGGTGGTGAACAGATTGGGCAGCAGGTAGATGCCGCGATGACGGACCTTTCGCCCTTCATCATCGTGCCCTTCTTCGACATGCTCGTCGATCGGCAGCAGGCTTTCGGCGTCAGAAGCCTCGTTAGGCTCTTCGGGACGGTCACTCATGAACAACATCCTTGCGGGGTATGCGAATGAATTTGACCGGGATGCAACTGGCAGGTTCGCGTCACGTCCCCGGTGATCAGGCTTTATACCAGAAGCGGGAGCGCCATGAAAAAACGCGGCCGTAGCCGCGTTTCTTCTTGAGCGTCGAAGACCTTAGTTCTTGGTCTTGTCGACGATCTTGTTCGCAGAGATCCACGGCATCATCGCACGCAGACGCTCGCCAACCTGCTCGATCGGGTGAGCAGCGTTGTTGCGACGGTAGGCGGTCATCGACGCGTAGTTCGAGGCGCCTTCCTGAATGAACATCTTCGCGTACTCGCCGTCCTGGATGCGCTTCAGAGCATTGCGCATGGCCTGACGGGATTCGGCGTTGATGACTTCCGGGCCGGTCACGTATTCGCCGTACTCGGCGTTGTTGGAGATCGAGTAGTTCATGTTGGCGATACCGCCTTCGTACATGAGGTCAACGATCAGCTTCAGCTCGTGCAGGCACTCGAAGTAGGCCATTTCCGGCGCGTAGCCAGCTTCGACCAGGGTTTCGAAACCGGCCTTCACCAGCTCGACGCAACCGCCGCAGAGAACGGCTTGCTCACCGAACAGGTCGGTTTCGGTCTCGTCCTTGAAGGTGGTTTCGATGATGCCGGTGCGGCCGCCGCCTACGCCGCAGGCGTAGGACAGGGCGACGTTCTTGGCATTGCCGGAAGCATCTTGGTAGATGGCGACCAGGTCAGGGATACCACCGCCCTTGACGAACTCGGAGCGAACGGTGTGGCCCGGGGCCTTCGGCGCAATCATGATCACGTCGAGGTCGGCACGTGGAACGACCTGGTTGTAGTGAATGGCGAAGCCGTGGGCGAAGGCCAGGGTGGCGCCTTTCTTCAGGTTCGGCTCGACTTCTTCCTTGTACAGCTTGGACTGGAATTCGTCGGGGGTCAGAATCATGACCAGATCAGCGGCGGCAACGGCTTCCGGCACGCTCTTCACGGTCAGGCCATGGGCCTGGGCCTTGGCGACGGTGGCGGAGCCCGGACGCAGGCCGACGGTCACGTCGACACCGGAATCCTTCAGGTTGCAGGCATGAGCGTGACCCTGGGAGCCGTAGCCGATGATGGCTACTTTCTTGCCCTGGATGATCGAGAGGTCACAGTCTTTGTCGTAATAAACTTTCATGTTCCTGGCTCTTCTAAAACGAAAGGGATGGGGTGCGCGCACCGCGACATGGGCACATTAAGCGATCCTACCCATTGCGTAAAATGATATATTCGCAACGTCATGTGCCGATATTCGAAATACTCATGGACAGCCACGCACTCAGGCTCTTTCTCTCATTGGCAGACAACCTGCACTTCGGCAAGACCAGCCGCGAGCAGCACGTCAGCCCCTCAGCGTTGAGCCGAAGCATCAAGCAACTCGAAGACGAGGTCGGCGCGCCGCTGTTCGTTCGCGACAATCGCTCGGTCCAACTGACCCGCGAAGGGCAACAGTTCCGCGAATACGCCAGTGAGGTCCTCAGCGGCTGGCAAGCCATCCGCCAGCGCTTCATGCAGGATCAGGTCGACCTGCACGGCGAGCTCTCCCTCTATTGCTCGGTAACGGCAAGCTACAGCTTCCTCTATGACATCCTCAGCAGCTTCCGCCAGGACTACCCCCGCATCGAAATGAAGCTGCACACCGGCGACCCCGCAAAGGCGGTCGAGCGGGTGCAACAGGGGCTGGAGGACCTCGCCATCGGCGCCCGGCCCGACAACCTGCCAGCCGGCGTCGACTTCCAGTCGATCACCCGCTCGGAACTGCGCTTCATCGGCCCCCAATCCCCTCAATTGCTGACGGAGGAGCAACTTAAGCAGCCCACGGCGCAAAGCTGGAGGGACGTGCCGATGATTCTTTCGGAAGAAGGCCTGGCCCGTACCCGCACCGAGCGCTGGCTGAAAAGCCACAGCATCAAGCCACGGATCTATGCGCAGGTGGCCGGCAACGAGGCCATCGTCAGCATGGTAAGCCTGGGGTTCGGCATCGGCGTGGTTCCGCAGATCGTGCTCGACAACAGCCCCCTGACAGCGCGCATCCGCATCTACGATATCCAACCGCCACTGACCGCCTACGACATCGGCCTGTTCGCCCTGGAAAAGCGCCTGAAGGATCCACTGATCGCAGCCTTCTGGAATCGCCGCCAGTAACCGAGGCAATAAAAAACCCCGCACCAGGCGGGGTTTCTCATAAGGCAGCAATCAGATGCTCAGCACCTTGTCGCCCCGGGCGATGCCGGTAACGCCACTGCGTACGGTCTCGAGGATCGACGCGGTACCAATCGCCTGGATGAAGCTGTCCAGCTTGTCGGAGGTACCGGCCAGCTGGATGGTGTAAACGCTACTGGTCACATCGACGATCTGCCCACGGAATATATCGGTGGTGCGCTTGACCTCGGCACGCTGGGCGCCAGTGGCCTTCACCTTCACCAACATCAGCTCGCGCTCGATGTGCGCGCTCTCCGACAGGTCGACCAGCTTCACAACCTCGATCAGCTTGTTGAGGTTCTTGGTGATCTGCTCGATCACGTCGTCCTGGCCCACGGTCGTCAAAGTCAGACGCGACAGGGTCGGGTCTTCGGTCGGCGCGACGGTCAGGCTTTCGATGTTGTAGTTGCGCTGGGAGAACAGGCCCACGACACGGGACAGCGCACCGGGTTCGTTCTCCAGCAACAGGGAAATGATGTGTCGCATGGTCAGGTCCGCTCCGTCTTGCTCAGCCACATATCGCGCATGGCGCCATCCCGGATCTGCATCGGATAGACGTGCTCGCTCGGATCCACCTGGATATCGAGGAACACCAGGCGGTTCTTCAGGGCGAACGCCTCTTCCATCTTCGGCTTCAGATCCTTGAGGTCGGTGATGCGCATGCCCACGTGACCATAGGCTTCTACCAGCTTGACGAAGTCAGGCAGCGATTCCATGTAGGAATGGGAATAGCGGCTGTTGTACTGCATGTCCTGCCACTGGCGGACCATGCCCAGCGCACCGTTGTTGAGGTTGACGATCTTCACCGGCAGGTCGTACTGCAAACAGGTCGACAGCTCCTGGATGTTCATCTGGATGCTGCCCTCACCGGTCACGCAGGCCACGTCGGCATCCGGGAAGTTCAGCTTCACACCCATCGCAGCAGGGAAGCCGAAGCCCATGGTGCCGAGGCCACCGGAGTTGATCCAGCGGTTGGGCTTGTTGAAACGGTAGTACTGCGCGGCGAACATCTGGTGCTGGCCCACGTCGGACGCGACGTAAGCATCGCCCTTGGTGACTTCGCACAGCGTCTCGATGACGGTCTGCGGCTTGATGATGCTGCCGTCGCCCATTTCATAGGGGAACAGGCCACGATCACCGCGCCATTCCTCGATCTGCTTCCACCAGCTGGCGACGGTCTCCTTGTTCGGGGTCTCGCCGATTTCCTTGAGGGTGGCGACCATCTCGGTGAGAACGCTGTCCACCGGGCCCACGATCGGGATGTCGGCCTTGATGGTCTTGGAGATCGACGCCGGGTCGATATCGATGTGGATGATCTTGGCGTTCGGGCAGAACTTGCTCGCGCCGTTGATCACGCGGTCGTCGAAACGCGCACCGACAGCCAGGATCACGTCAGCATGGTGCATTGCCAGGTTGGCCGTGTAGCTGCCGTGCATGCCGAGCATGCCGACGAACTGGCGATCCATCCCCGGATAGGCACCGAGCCCCATCAGCGTGTTGGTTACCGGCACGTTGAGCATCTTGGCCAGTTCGGTCAGCGGCTCGGAAGCACCGCCCATGATCACGCCGCCACCGGCGTACAGGATCGGCCGCTTGGCAGCCAGGAGCATCTCGGCCGCCTTGCGGATCTGGCCGGAGTGACCGCGAACGGCGGGGCTGTAGGAACGCAGCTTGACCTTCTTCGGGTAGCTGTACTCGAACTTCTGGGTCGGATCGCCCATGTCCTTCGGGATGTCGACCACGACCGGGCCGGGACGGCCGGACTGGGCGAGATAGAAGGCCTTCTTGATCACTTCGGGGATTTCCGAAGGATGCTTGATGATGAAGCTGTGCTTCACGATCGGGCGGGAGATACCGACCATGTCGGTTTCCTGGAAGGCGTCGGTGCCCACCATGCCGCTCGGCACCTGGCCGGACAGGACGACCATGGGGATGGAGTCCATGTAGGCAGTGGCGATGCCGGTAATGGCGTTGGTCGCGCCGGGGCCGGAAGTCACCAACACCACGCCGGGCTTGCCGGTGGCGCGTGCATAGCCGTCGGCCATGTGGGTAGCAGCCTGCTCGTGGCGCACCAGGATATGGGTGACGTCACTTTCCTTGAACAGGGCATCGTAGATATGCAGGAGGGCACCACCCGGGTACCCGTAGATGTACTTAACGCCTTCGTCACGCAACGAGCGGACGACCATTTCAGCGCCAGATAAAAGCTCCACGTTGATCACCTCTATAACGCCAGTAAACCGCCCGCGACCGGACGGCCTGAATAGGTTTGCTTGCAAGTAGTCACGTGAACGACGGGTAGTCGGACTACGTCAGCTACTGACTGAGCAAGCATCGGGGCGGCCCCTGAGAGTTGTTGCGGGGCTTTCCCACCCAGCGCGAGGTAACGCGTTGCGGGTGTAACAGGTCGGCGCGGGTATGCACCTCATCGACTATGGCAGCTACCGACTTGCGGCCGGCCCACTGACACAGCGAACCGTGGATTCTTCGGATTGGAGAAGGACAAGTCAAGCAATCCGTGCGTGTTTCTTCGATCGCGGTGCTGTGACACGCAGCAGGATGACGATAGGCGGGTTTTGGTTATAGTAATTGCCAGGTCACGATCGATCACAAGGAAACAGCATGCGTCGCATCATTTTCACGGGCAGCCTGCTGCTCGCCCTGGGCAGTTCCGCCATGGCCAGCCAGGTCTACAAATGGGTGGACGCACAGGGCGTCACCCACTTCGGTGCCCAGCCGCCGCAGGGCCAGGACGCCACGTCGATCAGCACCGGCACTGCGCAACCCAAGGAAGTGAAACCCAGTTTCGAGAACCCCTACCCCGTCCAGCCGAAGGCCGAGGAAAAGGCCGAGCCTGCCAAGCCGGCCGCCCCGGCGAACGCCGGCAGCGACGAAAAACAGAAGGCCATCGACGAGAAGGTCAAGGCCGACGTCGCCAAACAGGAAGCCGAGCGCAAGAAGTACTGCGACACCACGCGAACCAACCTCGCGCAGCTGCAGAACAACCCGCGCCTGCGAGTGGAGGAAGGGGGCCAAATGCGTCGCCTCTCCGAGGAAGAGCGGCAGGCCAAGATTGCGGAAGCCAAGAAGGCGATAGACGAAAACTGTAACTAACCGAAGATTGCTGCGGCGCGCCCGACGCCGCAGCAGACCTCATCCGATCAGACGATCGAACTCACCCAGCGCATCCAGCAACGGACGCACCTCGACGGGGCGCTCGCGATAGGCCATCTCGGCCATGGGGCGAATGCCCGACGCTTGCGGCAGATCATGCCCCGACTCCAGGATGAGTTTCATCCGCGGCAGGAAGATCCACTGCAGCCACTGCTCGAAGGCCAGCGTATCGACGCAGAACGGTTCCTGGCTGGAAAGCGCCTCCTCGCTCGGGGGCACCTCCGCCCACCAACCGAGCACGCGCAACTCACGCTCGATCAGCAGCAATTGATCGGCCACATCGGAAAGGCGCGGATCCATCAGGAACTGACCTTGGCCCGCTGGCGTGCCTGGGCGGCACCTGAAGGATCGCCCTGGCGCTCACGGGACTTGGCGACCAGCTCCCACAGGCCAGCCTGCAATGCGGGGCGGCCATTCGAGAGGCTGAGACCACGGCGGGCAAGCTGCTCGGCCTGGGCGGCATCGCCCTGGGCCAGGCGTACCTCGGCAAGACGATAGAGCACCTGCGGCTCGCGCGGCGCGATGCGCTGGGCACGCTCCAGGCTGGAAGAGGCGCCGTTGAGATCGCCACCACTCTGCTGTTGCTGGGCGGTGGTCAGCAACGCCAGGACCGGGCCATCCAGTTGCTCGTCGGCCGCCAGGCTGCCGCCGCTGGGGATACCGCTCGGCGCGGAAGGCATGCTGTAGCTACCGGTGGAGAGAGGTGCGGAGCTCGAAGGCCCCGGAGTGATCGGGCCGGGCGTGATGGGGCCGGTGCTGATCGAGCCACTGATGGGCGCGCTGGGGGCGGGCATCGCCTGGGCGGAACTGCCACTGGCACCCGGCACCATCACCACCACGCCAGCATCCTGGGCGTCGTACTGCGGCTGCTGTGCGGCGACCGGGGGACGATATCCGCCGCCAGCGCCCTCTTCCTGTTCGGACATCGGGCCACCGGAATCGACCACCGGAATGGCGTTTCGCTGGGGAGTCGCACAGCCGGTCAGCATGACCGCAACGGTCAGGACAGGAATCCACCCTTTATTCACTTCAGATCCTCTTGGTTCATTGCATCCAGCCACGGACCCAGTCCATCACCGAGTCCACTGGCGCACCCATTCCACATGGCTGGCCCGGCGCCGGCTCGCTGCCGCGAATATACGGCATCTGCACCGCACCCGGGCAGCTGGAATCCGAGCCCTGGCCACTGTGCGGATCGATCCACGCCTGCACCACGTTATCCGGCATCGGCATGTCCAGGGGTAGCGGATCGGCCTTGCGCATGAAGCTCGTCCACACCTGCAACGCACCGGTGGCGCCGGTGAGCGGCGTCTTGCCGTTGTCGTCACGGCCGAGCCATACGACAGCCAGCAGATCCTGACTGAAGCCGGCGAACCAGCTGTCACGGGAATCGTTGGTGGTCCCGGTCTTCCCGGCCAGGTTCAGCGAGCTGGGAAGCTGGGTATACACCGAGCGCCCGGTCCCCTCGCGCATGACCCGCTGCATGGCGTTCTGCACCAGGTAGATGGCGCCCGGATCGAAGCGCTGCTGGATCTGGAAGGGATAGCGCTTGAGCGGCTCGCCTTCGGCAGTCAGCACACTGCGAATCCCGCGCAAGGGCGTATTGAATCCACCGCTGGCCAGAGTCTGGTACATGGTCGCCACTTCCATCGGGCTCAGCGCACCAGCGCCGAGCAGCATCGACGGGAAGGCCGGCCACTCGCGTGAAACACCCAGCCGTTCGAGGGTTTTGAGCACGTTCGGCACGCCCAGTTCCAGGCCCAGCTTGGCGGTCGACAGGTTGTAGGAGTTGGCGAGCCCCTGATACAGGTAGATGCTGCCGTGCGCCTGGCGGTCATAGTTCTGCGGCGTCCACACCTGGCCGTCCTGCCCCTTCACCGAGAAGGGCTCGTCCTGCACCCAGCTGGTCAGCGTGTACTGGCTGGGGCGCTCCAGGGCGGTGAGATACACCGCAGGCTTGACCAGCGAACCGATCGGGCGCACGGCGTCGATCGCGCGGTTGAAGCCGGCGAAGCGCGGCTGACGACTGCCCACCAGCGCCTGGACCTCGCCCGTTTCCGGGTTGCTCACCACCATCGCGGACTCGACCTCATCGACCCCCTTGCGGCCAGCCAGGCGCTTGAGCGTCTCGTCGAGCGCGGATTCGGCCTTCAGCTGCAGGATCGGGTCGAAGCTGGTGAAGATGCGCAGCCCCTCTTCGGTGAGGTCCTCGTCGCGGTAATCCTGGCGCAGCTGGCGCTTGACCAGGTCGAGGAAAGCAGGGAACGAGCTGTCCGCCAGGCTGCCGCGCTGGGTCACACCCAGCGGCTTGGCCTTGGCCTCGGCCGCCTCTTCCGGCGTGACGATGCCCTGCTCGGCGAGCAGGTCCAGCACCAGGTTGCGGCGCTCCAGTGCGCGCTCGGGATTACGACGCGGGTTGTACTGGGACGGTCCCTTGACCATACCCACCAGTAGCGCGACCTGATGCAGCTTCAGCTCGGACAGCGGCTGGCTGAAGAAGTACTGGCTGGCGAGCCCGAAGCCATGCACGGCGCGCTGCCCGTCCTGGCCGAGGAACACCTCGTTGAGGTAGGCCTCGAGGATCTCGCGCTTGTCGTAGTGCAGCTCCAGCAGCACCGCCATCATGGCTTCGGTGGCCTTGCGGCTGATGCTGCGTTCGTTGGTCAGGTAGAAGTTCTTCACCAACTGCTGGGTCAGGGTACTGCCCCCCTGGCGCAGCTGGCCGGCGGTGGCGTTGACCCAGATGGCACGGGCGATGGACTTGAGCGAGACACCCCAGTGATTGAAGAACTCGCGATCCTCCACCGCCACCAGGGTCTCCACCAGGTAGGCAGGGACCTGGTCCAGCTTGATCAGCACACGGTCCTCGTGGTGGGCGGGGTAGAGACCGCCGATCAGCAACGGCTCGAGGCGCGCCACGGCCAGGTTGCCACCGTTGGCCTGGGTCAGGCCGGCCACGTAGTCACCGGAGAAGCGCACCTTGATCCGCTGTGCAGGCTCGGGGCCTTCGTAGAACTGGAAGCCACGGGTGTTGAGCTCCACGGCGCTGCCCGCAACGGACGCCGACCCCGGGCCATTGGCGGCGCTTTCACGGCGGTAGCCCAGCGCATCGAGCTCCTTGAGGAAGTCATCCTTGGCCAGCTTCAGGCCCACGAACAATTCCAGCGGCCGTGCATAGACCTTGGCCGGAACCGTCCAGCGCTTGCCGGAGAATTTTTCCTGGACGATGGCATCCAGGTAGATGGCGAATCCCGCCAGCACCACCAGCCCCACGAGGCCGAGCTTCAAGCCCCAGCCAAATAGGGTACGGAGGCCGCTGGAGCGGGGCTTTTTACGGGAGCGGGGGGATCGGGAACGGGTCATGGCGGCGCATTATACGCACTTTGTCCACAGCCAGAAGGCGCCTCCTGACGGTTTGCAGAGTGGTGCACAGCGGCCATAATGCCCCGCTCTGCCAGCATCTCCAGCAAGGAAAGACCGTGAGCCAAGCACTGATTGCCGCCCTGCAAGACCCTGCCCTTTATCCGCATCCTGTGGAAGGCTTCACGGTCATCGAAACGCACATTTCGTGGGTCCTGCTCACCGGCCCCTATGCCTACAAGATCAAGAAGCCGGTGAACTTCGGCTTCCTCGACTTCACCAGCCTGGAGGCCCGCGAGCGCTTCTGCGGTGAAGAGGTTCGCCTCAACCAGCGCCTGACCCATGACCTCTACCTCGACGTCCTGCCCATCACCGGCAGCGAGGCGGCCCCGCAACTGGGTGGCGAAGGCCCCGCCATCGAGTTCGCCATCCGCATGGCGCAGTTCCCCCAGGCCAACCTGCTGAGCGAAGTCCAGGCGCGCGGCGAACTGACCCCGGCGCATATCGACGCCCTGGCGGTACAGATCGCCCAGTTCCACCTGCAGTCCCCCCAGGTCGCCGTCGAGCACCCGCTGGGCACCCCGGAAATGGTCATGGCACCGGTGCAGCAGAACTTCGACCAGATCCGCCCGATGCTCAGCAACAAGGCCGACCTGCAACAGCTCGACGCGCTGGAAGCCTGGGCCCGGAGCAGCTATGAACGCCTGCTGCCGCTGCTGGCCGAGCGCAAGAACAACGGTTCGATCCGCGAATGCCACGGTGACATCCACCTGGGTAACGCCACCCTCATCGACGGTGAAGTGGTGCTGTTCGACTGCATCGAATTCAACGAGCCCTTCCGCTTCACCGACGTCTACGCCGACATCGGCTTCCTGGCCATGGACCTCGAGGATCGCGGCCTCAAGTCGCTGTCCCGTCGCCTGATCAGCCGCTACCTGGAAGAGACCGGCGACTACAAAGGCCTGGAAGTACTGAATTTCTACAAGGCCTACCGCGCCCTGGTCCGCGCCAAGATCGCCCTGTTCAGCCTGGCGCACCAGAGTGACGCCGTGCAGCAGGCCGCCACCCTGCGCCAGTACCGCAACTACGCCAACCTGGCGGAAAGCTACAGCGCCATCCCCTCGCGCTTCCTCGCCATCACCCACGGCGTTTCCGCAGTCGGCAAGAGCCACGTCGCCCTGCGCCTGGTGGAGGCCCTCGGCGCCATCCGCCTGCGCTCCGATGTCGAGCGCAAGCGCCTGTTCGGCCAGCAGCAGGACGGACAGAACGACCTCTATAGCGGCATCTACAGCGCCGAGGCGACGGCACGCACCTACCAGCACCTGCATCAGTTGGCGGAAACCGTCCTGCACGCAGGCTTCCCGGTGGTGATCGACGCCGCCTACCTCAAGCAGGTCCAGCGCCAGGCCGCGCAGGACGTCGCCGAACAGGTCGGCACCCCGGTGGTCATCCTCGACTGCCAGGCCCCCGATACCGTCATCGCCGGCTGGCTGGAGCAGCGCAAACTGCAGGGTGGCGATCCCTCCGACGCCACGCTGGAGGTGGTGCATGCCCAGCAGGCGAGTCGCGAAGCCCTGACCGCCGAGGAGCAGACCCACAGCAAGCGCATCGACACCCACGATGCCAGCAGCCTCGACAGCCTGGTCGAACGCATTCGCCAGCACCTGCCCGGCCTCTGATCGGCCGCGTCATCCCCAACGCGGCGAGCAGTGCTCGCCGCGGCTTCTATACTCCCGGTGAATTCTCACCGGATGAGTAGCGATGACCGCACCCCACCAGCTCGACAATCCGCTCTACCGCCTGCTGCACAACGACGATGTGGCCGGCTTCAACGCACAGAAACCCAAGGAAGGCCCGGTCGACATGGCCTCGGGCGATTTCCGCGGCCTCGACCTGCGAGGCCTTGACGCCACACGCATCGACTTCACCGGCGCCTACTTCCGGGGCTCCGACTTGCGAGGCCTGGACCTGCGCGAGGCCAGCCTCGAAGGCGCCAGCCTCGCCCACGCACAGATATCCGGCGCCTACTTCCCCACCGAACTGGCGGCCGATGAAATCCTCATGTCGGTGAACTTCGGCACCCGCCTGCGCTACAACACCCACAAATAGCGCCACGCACCCGCTGCGGGCCTTACCCGACCGAGGATCGGCCCCCGGCGGGTCGCACCCGCACGGATGCCGTCTACGCTGATACCCGGGCACAGACGCCGCAGGAAACGCAAGACCTTGGCAAGCCGCGATCGGCGCCGGGCAGGGATGCAGTCACCCGGCTACGCAGTATCAGATGGCCGCTACACTTGCTCGAATCGACCGGGACTGATCCTTCGCGCCCCACCATCGCAAGGAGGCTGGATGAACGACGAACTGCAACACCTGAAGAACCTCGGCAAGACCTCGGCACAGTGGCTGCATGCGGTGGGCATCCACAGCGCCTCCGACCTGCGCCGCCTCGGTGCGGTGGGTGCCTACCGCGCCGTCCGCGCCCGCGGGTTCCGCGCCTCCAAGGTGCTGCTCTACGCCATAGAAGGCGCCCTGCTGGACGTGCACTGGAACGACCTCTCACCCGGGCACAAGGCGGAACTGAACGGGCAGCTGGACGCATTGCCACCCAACAACAAGAGCTAGCTCACAACCTGGGCGAGATAGGATTTACTGCGATGGCGATGCGCCCTATTGTTTCAGGGACGTTCGTGCGTCCAAGCCGCCCAGCCAGTTCAAGGAATTACTGTCATGTACCTACTCGGGGAGCAACCTGCTTACGCCGACCAGCTGATCAACCGACTGCAAAGCATTCCCGGCCAGCTGCTCGATGGGCTCGAGCCCTCGGGCCCGCCGCTGCGCCTCGATGCGGTGGAGGACCTGGCCAAGGTGCTGCCCGGCAACCAGCTGTTCCTCATCGAGAACGGCCTGCTGCATGCGCTCGTCGACGAACGCCCGCTGTTCTACCTCCAGGAGGGCGACCTGGTCGGCCTGCGCCAGGGCATCGAGCTGCCCAGCTGCCGCTATCGCAGCGACGAGCCGCTCAGCCTGGTCCCCTACGCCCGTGGTGACGTGTTCAAGCACATCTACGGCAGCGAGAAGGGCCAGGAGCTGTTCATCCAGTACCTGATAGGCCACACCGCCCTGCTCTCCGACGCACTCGCCCGCCTCAAGCAACCCGAGATCCGCCCCGCCACCGGCTTCCAGCATTTTGCCGCCGGCGAGGAACTGATCCACCAGGGCGACGAAGCCGACCACGTGTTCATCATCATCGAAGGGCATGCCGAAGCCTTCGTCGACGGGCAGAAGGTCGGTGACGTGCAGAAGGACGAGATCTTCGGTGCCATGGCGGTATTCACCCGCGAGAAGCGCAGCGCCACCGTGGTCGCCAGCGAGCCCTGCACGGTGATGGTGATCCCCAAGGACCAGTTCCTCAGCCTGATGCAAAGCAACCCGCGCATCGCCCACAGCCTGATCGAGAGCATGGCCCGCCGCATCGACCTGCTGAACAAGGAAGTCACCCAGCAACGCCTGGCCAAGCCGGCGGAGTGACCTCAGGCGTCCCAACGAAAACCCCGGCCAAGTGCCGGGGTTTGTGCTTTGCAACCCACCTCGACGAGCGAGATGAAAATAATTCGCAGAAAGCGTTGACAGTGAAATGAGAATTGTTATTATTACCACAACTGGTCGCGAGATCAGCCGGTAAGCTGGGAGACCAAGCAGTCGGACTCTTCAGATTATCTCCTCATCAGGCTAATCACGGTTATTGACCCGGCACTTTTGCCGGGTCTTTTTTTGCCTGCGAGAATGTGCCGCCCAGCGCGCCCCGCTACTTCTTCGGCGCGCCTTCCGGCAGGTTGGCGTTTAGCAACAGCGCCAGGCGGATACCCGCTTCCTGCACCCGGCGCTCGGCCAGGGGCAGGAATTTCTTCAGGTAACGGCGATCCAGGGTGTCCTGGTTGCCCCCTGCCTCGCCATCCTCGTCCCCCCCCTGGGTGCCACGACGGGCCCACTCCTCGCTCTTCGACTGCTTGAAGGCATCAGGCTTGAAGGCCTTCTTGCCGCCGGTCTTCGGGTACAGGTCGTCGTCACGGACGATGGCGCAGGACTCCCCCGACCAACTCGCGGGCGTACCCGCCTCGGGTTTCGGCAGGTCCTCGGACAGCTTCGCCGTATAGGCCGCCTGGTCCAGGCGCCGGCTGGCCAGCAGGTAGCTGTCCCAGACGCTGTGCAGGTTGTAGTCGCGGCCGCCGACCACCACCGGGAAGTCGTTGCCGCCCTTGTCCAGGCGGTAGCTGTTGTGCAGCGGCTGGTGGATATCACCCACGAAGTGCACCACGAACATCAGCGCCATGACCTTCTGGTTGTCGCTCGCCTTGGGGTCGGCCAGCAGCGCGGCGTTGCGCTCGATGGCCGCCACCACGCACTGGCCGTCCGGGCAATCGCGCGGAGCCTGGTAGGTGCAGTCGTCGGTCTTGTAGTTGATGTAGTGCTGCGCGCGGGTCTGCTCCCAGAGCGCCTGGAAGTCGGGCATGTTGCGCAGGTTGTCGGCCCAGCTGGCGACGGCGGAGAGGTGCTGCTGGCGCACCAGCGCCAGCAGGCGATCGGCCTCCGCCTTGGCCGCTGGCGTCAGTTGCGCTTCGGCGATATCCGCTACCACCGCGTGGCCCAGCTGACCCCAGGCACCCGCCTGCGCGCCCCAGAGCAGGCTGCCGATGAAGAGACCGGCGCCCAGCGCCCGACGAAATCCGTTGTGCTGCATGTTTCCTCCTAATGGCTGTGCCCAGGCATGAAGCGCCCCCGGGCGCGCCTGGACGTCGCACCCACGCGCAAGGAAATGGTTCAGTGATCGAGGGTCATGGCGTCCAGCGTCAGGCGCACCATGTCGTGGAAGTCGTCCTGGCGCTGCTCGGCCGTCAGCTTCTCGCCGCTGATCAGGTGGTCGCTCACCGTCAGCACCGCCAGGGCCTGGCGTCCCAGCTCCGCCGCCACGCCATAGAGCCCCGCAGCCTCCATTTCCACCGCCAGCACGCCCATGCCCGTCATGCGCGCGGCCCAGGCCGGGTCCGGCTCGTAGAACAGGTCGGCGGAAAAGACGTTGCCCACGTGCACCGCCTGCCCGCTTTCGTCGGCGCGGCGCACGGTGCGCTCCAGCAGCCGGTAGTCGGCCAGGGCGGCGAAGTCGAAGCCGCCGAAACGCTTGCGGTTGACCACCGAATCGGTGGACGCGCCCTGGGCGATCACCAGGTCGCCGACCTTCACGCCGTCCTGCAACGAGCCGCAGCTGCCGACACGGACGATGCGCTGCACGCCGTACTGGCTGAACAGCTCATGGGCGTAGATCGACAGCGAGGGAATGCCCATTCCCGAGCCCATCACCGAGATGCGCTTGCCCTGGTAGAAGCCGGTGAAGCCCAGCATGTTGCGCACCGCATTCACCTGGCGGACGTCCGTCAGGTAGGTATCGGCGATCATCTTTGCCCGCAGCGGGTCGCCCGGCATCAGCACGGTTTCGGCGAAGTCGCCCGCCAGGGCGGTGATATGGGGAGTGGCCATCTACAGGTTTCCGGATTCAGGTTTGAGAAAGGACTCGCCATGCGTGCAGGCCGGCAGGTCGAAGAAGGTGGCCAGGCTCTGGCCGATGTCGGCGAAGCTGCCGCGCTCGCCCAGGCTGCCGGGCGTGATGCCGGCACCGAAGGCCAGTACCGGGATGTGCTCGCGGGTGTGGTCGCTGCCCGGCCAGCTCGGGTCGCAGCCGTGGTCGGCAGCCAGCACCAGCACATCGCCCTCCCCCATCGCCGCCAGCAGTTCAGGCAGGCGACGGTCGAAAGCCTCCAGCGCCAGCGCGTAACCGGCGATGTCGCGGCGGTGGCCGAAGAGCATGTCGAAATCGACGAAGTTGGCGAACACCAGGGTGCGTTCCGGCGCTTGCGCCAAGGCCTGCAACGTGGCCTCGAACAGCGCCTCGTTACCGTCGCCCTTGTACAGCCGGCTGATGCCCCGGTGGGCGAAGATGTCGCCGATCTTGCCCACCGCGAACACCTGCCCGCCCGCCTCCACCAGCCGGTCCAGCAGGGTGGGCGCGGGGGGCGGCACGGCGTAGTCACGGCGGTTGCCGGTGCGACGGAAATCGGTAGCGGAGGTGCCGACGAAGGGCCGCGCGATCACCCGGCCGATGTTCCAGTCATCGCACAGCCCACGGGCGATCTCGCACAGCTGGTAGAGCCGTTCCAGGCCGAACGCCTCCTCGTGGGCGGCGATCTGGAACACGCTGTCCGCCGAGGTGTAGCAGATGGGCTTGCCGCTCTGCAGGTGCTCCTCGCCGAGCGCCTCGAGGATGGTGGTGCCCGAGGCGTGGCAGTTGCCGAGGATGCCCGGCAGGCCGGCGCGCTCGATCAGCGCATCCAGCAGCTCGGGCGGGAAGCTGTTCTCTTTCTCGGCGAAGTAGCCCCAGTCGAACAGCACCGGCACCCCGGCCATCTCCCAGTGCCCGGACGGCGTGTCCTTGCCGCTGGACAGCTCGCGGGCATGGCCGTGGGCACCGATGACGGGCGCCTCGGGATCGAAGCCAGGCGGGTAAGCGCCCGCGCTGGCCGCCGCCGCATGGCCCAGCCCCAGTCTCTCCAGGTTCGGCAGGCACAACGGCCCCTTGCGCAGAGGGCCATCCGCTTCGCCCCGAGCGCAAGCCTCGGCGATGTGCAGCAGCGTGTTGGCACCCTGGTCGCCGAAGCGCACGGCATCGGCCGTAGCACCGATGCCGAAGGAGTCGAGGACCAGCAACAAGGCTCTGCCCATGGTCCGCTCCTAGTAACGCTGGCCGATCAGCTCGGCGACCTGCGCCTCGCCGTCGCCCAGTTGGTAGGCCGCGCGCAGGGCCGCCGCCGCACGCTCGGCGCTGGCGGCATCCCGCGCATGCACCAGCCCCAGCGGCTGCTCACCCCCCACCCGCTCGCCGGGCAGCGCCAGCGCACTGAAGCCCACCGCCGGGTCGACCTCGTCCTCCGGGCGCTTGCGACCGCCGCCCAGGGCGACCACCGCGAGCCCGACGGCGCGGGTATCCACCGCCTGGACGATACCCCCGCGCTCGGCATGCACCGGGTGCACCACAGGCGCCCAGGGCAGGTGGCGCCAGGGCTCGCGGTGCAGGCCACGGGGGCCACCCAAGGCGTCCACCATCAGGTTGAAGCGTTGCAGCGCCGCGCCGTCGCGCCAAGCCTGCAACAGGCGCTCGCGGGCCTGGGCGCAGTCCTCCGCCAACCCGGCGGCCACCAGGGTTTCCTCGGCCAGCACCAGGGTCACCTCCCACAGGCGCGGGCTGCGCACCTCGCCCTTGAGCAGGGCCAGCGCCTCTTCCACTTCCAGGGCGTTGCCGGCACTGCGGGCCAGCGGCTGGTTCATGTCGGAGATCACCGCACGGGTGCGCACACCGGCGCCATTGGCCACCGCCACCAGGCTGCGCGCCAGCAGGTCGGCCTGCTGCGGATCGCTCATGAAGGCGCCGTTGCCGCTCTTCACGTCCATGATCAGCACGTCGAGCCCGGCGGCCAGTTTCTTCGCCAGGATGGACGCGGTGATCAGGTCCACCGACTCCACCGTTCCGGTGACATCGCGAATGCCGTACAGGCGCTTGTCCGCCGGCGCCAGGTCGGCGGTCTGGCCGATGATGGCGCAGCCCACCTCGGCCACCACCGCAC
Organism: Pseudomonas sp. No.21; assembly: GCF_054558415.1. NCBI lineage: Bacteria > Pseudomonadati > Pseudomonadota > Gammaproteobacteria > Pseudomonadales > Pseudomonadaceae > Pseudomonas > Pseudomonas sp. No.21. Next base: position 102,597 of record NZ_BAAJNO010000016.1, on the reverse strand, counting down.
GCAAGCGTTCTGGGTCGGGCCGGGTGCAGTAGCCGGGGATGCTTTCCAGCTTGTCCAGGGTGCCACCGGTGTGCCCCAGGCCGCGCCCGGAGATCATCGGCACGTAGCAGCCGCAGGCCGCCAGCAGCGGCGCCAGCACCAGGCTCACCAGGTCGCCCACGCCACCGGTGGAGTGCTTGTCCACCACCGGGCCGGGCAGGTTCCATTCCAGCACCTGGCCGGAGTCGCGCATGGCGGTGGTCAGGGCGATGCGCTCGTCCAGGCTCATGCCCTTGAGCAGCACCGCCATGGCGAACGCCGCCACCTGGCCTTCACTAAGGCTGGAATCGCTGATGCCTTCGACGAAGCGGCGGATGTCCTCACCCGCCAGCTCCAGCCCATCGCGCTTGCGACGGATCACTTCCTGCGCCAGCCACATATCAGTAGCCCTCCGATACAGCGGCATCGGCCTGGCCGAGCACCCGCAGCAGGTCGCCGAGCAGGCTGGAGGCACCGAGGCGCAAGTGACGGGCATCGATCCAGTCCAGGCCCAGCTCAGCGGCCGCCAGTTCGATATAGCGGCGCGCATCGGCCAGGGTGCGGATGCCCCCGGCCGGCTTGAAGCCCACCCGACCGCCCATCTCGCGAATCACCTCGAGCATCAGCGCCGCGGCCTCGGGCGTGGCATTGACCGCCACCTTGCCGGTGCTGGTCTTGATGAAGTCGGCACCGGCGGCGATGGCATCGCGGCTGGCCTGGCGGATCAGCTCCGGGTCGGCCAGTTCGCCGGTTTCGAGTATCACCTTGAGCAGCACCCGCTCCCCGCACGCGGCCTTGCAGGCAGCGACCATCTCGCGGCCACGCTCGGCATCGCCAGCCAGCAGCGCGCGATAGGGGTAGACCAGGTCCACTTCATCCACGCCATCGAGCACCGCCGCAGCGGTCTCGCGCACGGCGGCGGCGATGTCGTCGGCGCCCTGGGGGAAGTTGGTCACGGTGGCGATGCGCAGGTCACCGGCGCCCAGCGCCTCCAGGGTGCGCCGGGCGAAGCCGATGAAGCGCGGGTAGATGCACAGCGCCGCCACCCGCCCCTCGGCGGTCAGTGCGCGCTGGCAGAGCGCGGCGATGGCGGCTTCGTCGTCATCGTCGTTGAGCGAAGTCAGGTCCAGCAGGCCGATGGCCAACCGGGCCAGTTCGGTATCCGTCAATTGAGTCATTCGGAACATTCCCCAGGGATGCGCCATGAGCCGGCATCCCGTTGCAGTGATTCAGAGCGAAACGAACAGTCCGGCCAGAGCCGCACTCATCAGGTTAGCCAGGGTGCCGGCGATCATCGCACGCACCCCGAGCCGGGCGAGGTCCTTGCGGCGGTTGGGCGCCATTACCCCCATGCCGCCCAGCAGGATGCCGATGGAGGACAGGTTGGCGAAGCCGCACAGGGCGAAGGTGACGATCACCTGGGTGTGGGCGCTGAGCACCTCGACACCGGCGGCCGACGCCTGGATCGGATTGATGTAGCGGGCGAAGTCGACATAGGCGACGAACTCGTTGAGCACGATCTTCTGGCCGATGAAGCCGCCGGCCTGGATGGCTTCGGCCCAGGGCACGCCAAGCAGCCAGGCCACCGGAGCGAAGGCGTAGCCCAGCAGCAATTGCAGGGTCACGCCGGGGTAGCCGACGAAGCCGCCGAGCCAGCCCATCAGGCTGTTGAGCACCGCCACCAGGGCGATGAACACCAGCAGCATCGCGCCCACGTTCAACGCCAGCTGCAGGCCGCTGGACGCACCGGCGGCGGCCGCGTCGAGCACGTTGGCCGGACGGTCGTCGGCGTAGCCTTCGATCAGGTCCGGCCGGTCCTGGGGCGTCTCGCTCTCGGGCTCCATCAGCTTGGCCATGAGCATGCCGCCGGGCGCCGACATCAGGCTCGCGGCGATCAGGTACTTGAGGTCAACACCGAGGCTGGCGTAGCCGATCATCACCGAGCCGGCGGTGGAGGCCAGGCCGCAGACCATTACCGAGAACAGCTCGGAGCGGGTCATGTGCGGGATGTAGGGCCGCACCACCAGCGGCGCCTCGGTCTGGCCGAGGAAGATGTTGGCGGTGGCCGAGAGCGACTCGGTGCGGCTGGTGCCCATGGCGCGCTGCAAGGCGCCACCGATCACCGAGATGATCACGTCCATGACGCGCAGGTAGTAGAGCACCGCGATGAAGGCGCTGAAGAACACGATCACCGGCAGCACCTTGATGGCGAAGACGAAGCCGCCCCCGCCGAACAGGTCGAACATCTTCGTGCTGTTGAGGCCGCCGAAGAGGAAGTCGATGCCCTTGGTGGCGCTGTCCTCCAGGCTGCTGACCACATTGGACATGGCCGCCAGGGAGTTCTGCCCCCAGGGCACGTAGAGCACGAAGGCGGCGAAGCCCGCCTGCAGCACGAAGGCCGTGCCGACCGTGCGCAGGTTGATGGCGCTGCGCTTGGAGGACAACAGGTACGCGATTACCAGCAACATCAGGATGCCGAGCATGCCGATCATGAAATGGATTCCCCGGAAGAAAGGTGCGTCGTTGTTCTTGTCGTCGTTCTAGAGGGCGAAGGCGCCGGGCAGCAGCTCGTCGACGCGCCACAGGCGGGTCGATTCCGGGTCGCTGCCGCAGCAGATCACCGGGCAGTCGGCCGCCATCAGCTCGCTGATCACCTGGCGGCAGGCGCCGCAGGGGCTGATCACCGGAACCTCCGGGGCGAACACCAGCAACGCCTTGAAGCTGCGCGGCGCATGGCCCTGGCTGATGGCGGCGAACAGCGCGCTGCGCTCGGCGCAATTGGTCAGGCCGTAGGAGCCGTTTTCCACGTTGCAACCGAGGATCACCTGGCCGTCATGGGTGAGCAGCGCCGCCCCGACGGGGAATCGGGAATAGGGGCTGTAGGTACGTGCCGCCGCCTCGATGGCCTGGGGCAACAACCGCTCGCACAGAGCGGATCGAGCAACATCGTTCATGGGTACCGTCCGGGACTCTGGGTCGCCTTCTTTATGGTTATCGGGCGCCCGTCGTGCGGGCGCCTCCTTGTCGCAAACCGCTATTCCCGCTGACTGACCGCAACATCCACACGGCGGATGCGTCCCGCGCCCTCGGCCGCCCCCGCCGGGCTGCCGGCCTGGTCCCGGGACACCAGGTAGTCGATCAGCGCGTCCAGGTCGGAAATGCCGCTGTCGCGGTGCTCCGTCCCTTCGCGGAACAGGCTGAAGCCGTCGCCGCCCTCCGCCAGGAAGGCGTTGGAAACCACCCGGTAGCGCCCATCCGCCAGCACCGGCTGGCCATCCAGGCGCAGGCTGTCGGCGAGCACGCGCTGCCCGGGCGGCCTGCCCGCATCCCACTGGTAGGTGAAGGACGAGGAGACCTGCAGCGGTGTGAAGCCACCCCCGCCCCGCCACTGCTGCTCCAGCAGCGCCACCAGCTGCGCGCCGCTCAGGGTCAGCAGGTGCAGGGTGTTGTTGAAGGGCTGCGAGCCGGCCACCTGGGAGTAGCTGACCGTCTCCAGCCCCTGCTCCAGTGCCAGGTCGCCACGGATGCCGCCCGGGTTCATCAGCGCCAGCTGCGCGCCCTGCGAGCGGGTCGCGGCGAGCTGCGCATCGGCGATCAGGTCGCCCATGGCCGACTCGCCCGCCTCGTTCATTTCGCGACGCACTTCGGGGGCCGCCAGGCGGGCGATGGGCCGCGCCAGCACCACGGCGCTGCGCGCCTCGATCTCGCCCTGCAGCGCGGCGAGCTTCTCGTCCGGTGCATAGCGCGTCGGGTCGGCCAGCAGGTTGCGGGCCTCGACGCGGGTCACCTTGTGGGTCCCTGGCGTCACGTCCAGCGTGAGCCGGGTCAGCAGGTGGCCGTAGGAGGAGCCCTGGGTCACCGGGAGCTTGCCCACCTGGCACAGGTAGCCCTGGTGGCTGTGGGCGCTGATCAGCAGGTCCACTGCCGGGTCCAGGCGCTTGGCCACCTCGACTATGTCCCCACCCAGTTGCTGGCAAGCGGGCTTGTCGAAGGGCTCCGGCGTGCTGCCGCCCTGGTGCACCACGGCGACGATGGCGTTGGCACCGGCGGCCTTGATCTCGGGGATCAGCGCATTGATCGAATCGGCCTCGTCACGCACCTCCAGCCCGGCCAGGCCGCTGGGGCGGACCACGCTGGCGACATCGCGCAGGATCGCGGCGACGAAGGCCACCTTGACCCCCTTCACCTCCTCGATGCGGTAGGCCGGCAGCAGTGGCTTGCCGGTGGTGCTGTCCACCAGGTTGGCGGCCAGGTAGTCGAACCCGGCGCCCTTGTAGTCACCCCGGAAGCTGCAGGCCTTCTCCGGACGCGGCGACTCGCAGCCGCCGTGAATCTGCCGCAGCAGCTCGGCCTTGCCCAGGTCCAGCTCGTGGTTGCCCACGGCGGTGAAGCGCAGGCCCATGGCCTTGAGCGCCTCCAGGCTGGGCTCGTCGGCCCACATGGCGGAGATCGGCGGGCTGCCGCCCACCAGGTCACCAGCGCCGATGAACAGCAGCTGCGGGTCCTGCTTGCGCAGCTCCGCCAGCATGCCGCCGAGGGTGGCGATGCCGCCGGCGTTCACCGAGAGCGTCTTGCCGGGGTTGGCCGGGTCCGGGTAGCGGAAACTGCTGCCCTGGATGTAGCCGTGGAAATCGTTGATCGCCACCAGGTTCACCGCCACCGGCTGCACAGCTTCCTGCCCGCAACCGGCCAGGCCGGCGAGCAGGAGTGCGCCCAGCAAGCGGCTGCGGGCAAGGGAACGGGACATGCGTGACTCCCCTGCGCGCATCAGGCCGGCTGCAACTGGCCGTTGGCGACCGGCGCCGCCGTGCGGACCACGGTGCCCATGCCGGCACGCAGCAGGAGGATCTTCAGGTGGTCGGTGATGCGCTCGACGCGGTCCTGGAAGTGGTTGTGGAAGATCATCGCCACCAGGGCGATGGCGATACCCAGCGCGGTGGCGAACAGGGCGGTACCGATGCCCTTGGACACTTCGCCCGGGTCGGAGACGCCGGCCTCGGCCAGGGCGCGGAAGGTGTCGATGATGCCGAGGATGGTGCCCAGCAGGCCCAGCAGCGGCGCCGCGGTGACCACGGTCTCGAGGATCCACAGGCCGTGCATCAGCTTGCCGCGGGTGGCGATGTAGATGGATTCGCTGAGGTCTTCCAGGTCCTTGTGGGAGCTGACCGCGCCCTTCTGCTCGAACAGCTGGTCGATCATCTCCAGCGGCAGGCTCTTGCGGCCGTTCAGCGCGGCCGGCAGCTCGTCGATGCCGTGCATGCTCGGCACCAGCGCCGCTTCCAGCTTCACCGCCTGGCGCAGGCTGTAGGCGAAGAAGATGCCGCGTTCCACGGCGATGAAGGCCGCCAGGGCGGCGGCGCCGTACATCACGTAGAAGGTGATGTCGTGCAGCAGATCCATATTCATGTGGTACCTCCAGCGAACTCAGGTGTGCCGGAGGGCCCGAAGGCCCTGCGGACTTCGGGGTGGATTAGAAGGAGCCTTCGAAGCTGACCGAAACGGTGCGTTCCTCGCCGATGGTGTAGTACGGCGAGCTGCCGAACGCCGAGGCACTGCCCTGCGAGTAGGTCACGGCGTTGAACTGGGTGGTGCGCACGCCGGAGAGGTATTCCTTGTCGAACAGGTTGTTCACCGACAGGCGAACCGCCGCGCTCTTCAGCGCCGTGCCCTGCACCGGCAGGTGCACGCCCAGGTTGAGGTCGGCGATGGCGTAGTCGGGGATGCTCTCGTCGTTGGTCAGGTCGCCGTACTGGCGGCTGACGTACTTGCCGACGATGTTCCCGTAGTACAGGCCGTCGTCGTAGCCCAGGCTCAGGTTGAGCATGTTCTTCGGCACACCGGCCACGGTCTTGCCCTCGGTGGGCAGGTCCACGCCGCGGTAGCGCACGCTGTCCTTCTGCTCGGCCTCGGTATAGGTGTAGGAGGCGTAGTAGTTGAAGTTGTGCGGCAGCAGGCCGCTCCACTCCAGCTCAAGGCCCTGGTTGACCACGTCGCCGACGTTGAGCATCACGTAGTCGCCGGCCTCGTCGCGGCTGGAGACCTGGCGGTTCTCGAAGGTCAGGTAGAACAGGGTGGCGCTGAGGGCCATGTCCTCGACGGCATAGCGCCAGCCGAATTCATGGTTCCAGCTCAGCTCGGGCTCGAGGCTGATGGAATCGCCCTTGTTGTAGAGCACGTAGTTCGGCGGCGTGCGCATGTTGCGGGTGAGGTTGTAGAAGACCTGGTTCTCGTCATCCAGCAGGTACTGGGCGCTGAAGCTCGGCAGCAGCTCGTGGTAGGTCTTGTTGCGCTTCTCTTTCTTCTCGGTGAGGCTGCCGCGGTTGTCGCCCTTGCGCTCGGAGTAGTCGTAGGCGATGCCGGCGGTCAGGGTCAGGTCCGGGGTCACCGACCAGACGTCCTGGGCGAACAGCTTGTGCGCCGGGGTCACGGTGAAGTAGTTGCGGCCCTGGATCACGTTGCCGTTGGCGTCGCGCGCCTGCTCGGAGTCGTGGTAGCCGGCCCAGATATCCACAGGCTTGCCATCCGGGGTGAGCGGCACGAAGGGCTGGGTCTGGCGCTGGCGGGCGCGCTCGTACCAGTAGCCGGTGCTGAAGCTGTGCTCGTCGTTGATGTCCCACTTGATGCTGGTGTTGATGCCGGGGCGCCAGGTCTCGGTGATCGAGGGCCGGTAGTAGAGGCCGCTGTTGGGCGTGCCGTCGGCGTTGAGCTGGCCCGATGTCGGCAGGTTGCCCAGGTTGTAGTTGCCACCAGTGTTGCTGGTGCCACGGTTCAGCGAATAGGGGCCGGTGAAGCTGCCGAAGCTGCCGCCGTTGGCCCAGTAGTAGTAGGGCGCCACGGTGAGCAACACGTCGTCACGCAGCTGGAAGCGGCCGGTCAGCGAGGCGGTGACGTTTTCGAAGGGGTTGCGCATCAGCACCGAGTAGCCGGTGCCGCGGGTCACGCCGTTCACCGAGCTGCCGCTGCCGGTCATGATCTTGCCGTTGCTGTTGTAGCGCGGGTCGTCCAGGTAGTCGAAGTCGCGGCCGTAGGTCTTGAACTGGGCCTTGCTGGGGTTCGAGTAGTTGTAGTTTTCCTGCTTGTGGTAGTTGATCACCGCATTCAGGGAGTTGCCTTCGCCATCCTCGAACAGGCTGTTGAGGGTGACCTTGTCGGCACGCAGCACGCCTTCGCCGCGCCACTTGTCACCCTCGGTGTGGGACGCCGAGATGTAGTTGCTGAAGCCGTTGTACTTGCCGGTGTTCAGGCGCACGAAGGTCTTGCGCAGGTTGTTGCTGCCGATGGTCTGCTTGCCGAAGACGCCGAAGTCCTTCTCGGGGCGCAGGGTCACCAGGCCGATGTTGCCGCCGGAGGAGCCGATGTGCGGCGCATCGATCTCGGAAGAGCCCTGGGTGGCGAAGACTTCGCCCAGGTTCTCCGGGTCGCCCAGCAGGTTCGGGTAGAGGTTGTAGTTGCCCGAATCGTTCACCGGAATGCCGTCGAGGGAAACGCCGACCTGGTCGGAGTTCATCCCGCGCATGGTGAAGTTGAAGCCGCTGAGGCCGCTGGAGTCATCGCTGGAAACGTTGACCCCCGGGGTGTACTTCAGCTTGTCGATGGCGTTGCCGGTGGCGGTCATCTTCTCCAGGGCTTCCTTGGTCACGGTAGAACGCGACTTCGGCGCGCTCTCCACCACCATCTGGCCATTGCCCAGGTTCTGCCCGGTGACCTTCACCTTGCCCACGTCAACGGAATTGCCGGACTCGTCAGCCGCCAGGGCCGCCATCGTCCATCCCCCCAGGCCAGCGGCCAGGAACATTGCAAATAACTTATTAAACTTCACGGACCAAACTCCTCGATAAAAAGGAACGCCTTCGTTTATTGGTTTAGTTATGGGTACTTGATCACTCGACGTTGTAACTAAAGGTCGCGGTAAAACGCTGTTTGTCTTTTCCCTGGAAGGCTTCGCTCGGGAAAGGCGAAACTTTTTCCAATCGACGCAAACTTGTTTGTGCAGCCTTGTTCAGCAACATGTTCGTTGCCTTGCTTTCAATGCCCGCATCCAGGACATTTCCCACTCGGTCCACCAACAGCCAGACCACCACGTTGCCTTCGGGGCGCTGCAACGACGCCTCGCGACCACGCGGGTATTGCTTGTACTTCTCCAACTCCTTGCGCAGGGCGGCGGTGTACACACCCTCCAGTGCCGCGCTGTCGACGCGCGGTTGCGGCGGCGCCACCGGCACGCTCACCGGGGCCGGCGCGGGCGTCGGGGCCGGTGCCGGCGCGGCCTTGGCCACCACGGGCGGTGCGGGCTTGGGCTCCTGCTTGACCACCTGCGGCTTGGGCTTCTCCACCTGCTTCACCACGGGCTTGGGCACCGGCTTGGGAACGGGCTTGGGCTTCGGCGGCTCGATCACCACCGGCTCCTCGACCTCGGGCTCGGGCAGCGGCTCGGGTTCCGGCTGCGGCGCCTCGACCACGGGTTCCGGCTCGGGCGGTGGCGGCATGAAATCGGCCGGATCCACCAGCGCGATTTCCACGGCGCTGTCGTCGTACTTGGGTTTCATCTGCAAGCTCTGCGAACTGGCGGAATAAACGAATACGAGAAGCAGGCAAGCCGCCGGCACACACGCAATGAACTTGCGAGTTCGATAGATAGGAAACATGGCGTCAGGATTTACGCGTGGCGATGGAAACGGAAGAGAAGCCATTGCCCTTGAGCAAGTCCATCACCGCCACCAGGCGCTTAACTTCCACGCCCTGGTCGCTATTGATGATGATGACCAACTTCTCGGCCGTGCCTTCCAGCACTTTCAACTGTTCGACCAGCAGGCTCTCGCTGACATCCTGGCCATCGAGCTGCAACTTCTCGTCGAGCCCCAGGGTGATCACCGCCTTGTTCTGCGGCTTCAGCTGCTGGGCATGGGCGGCCGTCGGCAACTGCGTCTTGATGCCTACGGCGGGAATCACGTTGAGACTCACCAGCACGAAAAACACCAGCAGGAACATCATCACATCGATCATCGGGATGATCTCGATGTGGGCCTTCTTCTTCTTCGCAACATCCCAGCTACGCATGAGGACACAACCTCCCACAGTCATCAGCGATGGGCGGCCTCAACCTGCCCTCATTTGATCCTGACCATCAACGCAGGATTGGCGCGAATGATGGCGAGTTCATGTAACGCTTTGATGACAGCACGGAGCGTGCCAGAAACTGACTTCACAATCAGTATTGAAATAAGCGTTTGATTTGCATGGCCCGCAGCAGAGGCTCCTGGCCAATGAATGCCGATCAGGTCACACCTGTCCATGCCCCAATCTGGCGACTTCCACGAAAAGCCCGCACCAAGTTGTCTCAACAGACAGGATCAAACGGATATCGTCCGACAATTTATCAACCTGTCATCTCCGTCAGGTTTCATGGGGGCAGCCGCAGCGCGCGACGCAAGCCTTTCCGCGCCTGTGGCGGCATGCCGGTTGCTAGCCAACCGACGAGCAACCCATCGACGGAGTACGCAATGCGCAAGACGATCCACGCCCTGGCCCTGGCCGTAGCGACAACCCTGCCTGCCGCCTTGCTGGCGGAGGAAATACTGCCTTCGGAGGTGCACTGGGTTTCGGTCGAGGAGATCGGCAGCAGCCTGTCGGGGCAGGCGCCCATCAGCGTCGCTTTCGATATCGACGACACGCTGCTGTTTTCCAGCCCCTGCTTCTACCACGGCAAGCAGAAGTACTCGCCAGGCAGCGACGCCTACCTGCACGACATGCGCTTCTGGCAGGAAACCAACGGCGGTTGCGACCGCTACTCGCTGCCCAAGGAGGTGGGGCGCAGGCTGATCGACCTGCACCAGGCCCGGGGCGACCGCATCTTCTTCATCACCGGCCGGCCGAACACACCCGGGGAGAAGCTCAGCGAGATCCTCCAGCAGACCTTCGCCATCAAGGCGATGAACAAGGTGATCTTCTCGTCCGGCCCGGAGAAGGCCGCGTTCATCCGCCAGCAGGGCATCGCGCTCTACTACGGCGATTCGGACAGTGACATCCGCTCGGCGCGGGACGCCGGCATCCGCGGCGTCCGGGTGATGCGCGCCGCCTCCTCGACCAACCAGCCGCTACCGGAGAACGGAGCGCTGGGCGAGGAGGTGATCATCGACTCGGATCACTGAGCCGGCTTCATCCGCTCGCGCAACTCGGCGCAGTGATCCTTGGCCGGCAGCGCGGCGGTGTACCAGACGTAGTCGGCGCTGCCCGGCTCCACGGTCTTGCCGGCCTCGGCGAGGATCAGCACCGCACTGCCCTGCCCCGCTCCGAGATCGGCCAGGTGCAGCGGCACGCCCAGGTCGCGGCGCACATGGAAGGCACCGGCGAACAGCAGCGCCGGTTGCGGGGCCGCCAGCAGGCGCTCGGCCATGCGCCGGTCACGCTGCTGCTGCACGGCGAGCATGGCCGGGAACTGGCTCTCCGGCAGCAGCCCGCAATGGGATTCGCGAATCTGCTCGCGCAGGGCGTCCTGGACGGTGGCCGTGGTCGAGGCGGTGCCGCTGAGCGCTGGCTGCTCACCATAGATGCGCATGATCTCGCTGCGATCCAGGTTCGCCGCCAGCAGCGGGTAGGGCTGGGCCAGCGCATGGCGCACGATCGGGCCGTACAGCGCCCAGTCCCAGTTCCTCTGCCAGGCCAGCGCGCTTTCCAGCTCACCTTCATCGGCGCCGGAACGGATACGTGCGTGCACGGCATCCACCTTGGCCTGCTGGTCGGGGTTGAGCATTTCCAGCAGCAGGCTGCCCTGGCTGCGACGGCCTTCCAGCGCCTGCAGCAACCACAACTGCAGGGCGTGGTGGTCGGGGTTGTCGTGCTGTTCGCCCACCAGCACGCGCGGCGCCTCGGCGAGGCGGTCGAGCAATTGCCGTGGACTCAGGGTCTGGCCACTGCGCAGGTCGCGGATGACACCGAGATCGGCATGCTGGCGGGCCTCCGGGCTCTGCCACTGGGGCAAGGGCGGGGTGGCCTGGCACGCCGCCAGGGACGCGATGACGAGCAGGAGAAGCAGGCGCATGGATGGATTCCTCGGGTTCGTTCAGCGCGCGACGATCAGGGGATGGCCGCGTTCCGGGTGGCGCTGCACCAGCACGTCGAGGCCGAACACGGCCTTCAACGGCTCGGGTTGCAGCACCTCGTCGGGCGTGCCCAGCACATGGGGGCGCCCGTCGCAGAGCAGCAGCAGGCGGTCGCAGTAGCGCGCCGCCAGGTTCAGGTCATGAAGGATCACCAGCACCGCGGCGCCACGCCCGGCGAAATCACGCACCGCCTGCAGGGTGGTGTGCTGGTGCAGGGGGTCGAGCATGGAGGTGGGCTCGTCCAGCAGCAGGTGCTGCCCCTGCGCGCCCGGCCACAGCTGTGCCAGCACCCGCGCCAGGTGCACGCGCTGGCGCTCGCCGCCGGACAGCGCCAGGTAGCTGCGCCCGGCCAGGTGCGCGGCATCGGCCGCCTCCAGGGCTTCGCCGATGATTTCCGCATCGCGCACGCGGCCCGTCGCGTGGGGCAGGCGGCCCATGCCGACCACTTCCTCGACGCGGAAGCCGAAGTTCAGGGTCGAGCTCTGCGGCAACACCGCCAGGCGCTGGGCACGTTGCGGGCCGGCCCATTCGGCAAGCGGGCGGCGCTCCAGGCTGACCTGGCCGGCGGCCAGGGCCAGCTCGCCGCTCAACGCGCCAAGCAGGGTGCTCTTGCCCGCGCCGTTGGGGCCGAGCACGCCCAGCACTTCGCCGGGGCGCAGCTCCAGGTCCACGCCCGCCAGCACCACGGTGCTGCCACGGTGCACTTCAAGCTGTTCGACACGCAGCATCAGTGACGCCCCCGCAGCAGCAGATAAAGGAAGAATGGCGCGCCGATCAGCGCGGTGACGATGCCGATGGGCATCTCCGCCGGCGCCAGCACCAGGCGCGCGGCCAGGTCGGCGAACAGCAGCAGGCTGGCACCGGCCAGTGCCGAGGCCGGTAGCAGGACACGGTGATCCGGCCCGGCGACCAGGCGCACCAGGTGCGGCACCACCAGGCCGATGAAGCCGATCAGCCCGGCAGCAGCCACCGCAGCACCGACGCCCAGCGCCGTGCACAGCACCAGCTCGCGCTTGAGCTTCTCCACCTCGAAGCCCAGGTGGCGCGCCTCGGACTCGCCCAGCAGCAAGGCGTTCAGCGCCTTGGCACGGCGCGGCAGCCACAGCGCCACCGCCCCGGTGATCAGCAGCAGCGGCCACAGCCGCGCATAGCTGGCGCCATTGAGGCTGCCCAGGTTCCAGAAGGTCAGGGTGCGCAGCGTGGCGTCGTCCGCCAGGTAGGTGAACAAACCGATGCAGGCGAAAGCCAGGGCGTTGAGGGCGATGCCGGCGAGCAGCATGGTCACCACGCTGGTCTGCCCGTCGCGCCGGCCGAGGCGGTAGACCAGCGCCGTCACCCCCAGGCCACCGGCGAAGGCGCAGGCGGACAGCAGGTAGGGCGCGATGTTCTCGGGCAGCCCGCCGAGGGCCGCACCACCGACGATGGCCACCGCCGCGCCGAGGGCCGCGCCACTGGAAACGCCGACCAGGCCGGGGTCCGCCAGCGGGTTGCGGAACAGGCCCTGCATGGCCACGCCAGACAGCGCCAGCACCGCGCCGACGGCGAGGCCCAGCAGGGTGCGCGGCAGGCGGATCTGCCCGAGGATCAGTTCGGCCTGCTCCAGGCCTGCGGGCGCGAGCGGCATCCCGGCCAGGCGCAGGGCCGCGCGCAGGGTGTCGCCCAGGGGCAGGCTCACCGGGCCGAGGGCCAGGGACAGCCACAGGGCGAGCGCGAGCAAGGCGCCCAGTGCGATGAACAGGGGGCGCGAATGTACAGCTGGGGTCATGGCTGGTTCTGGCTGTTGGCGGTCAGGGCCGGTGCCTGAGGATAAAAGCCCGCGGACAGCGCGGCCACCCCATCCGGCAGGCGCGGGCCGAGGCCGCCCACCAGCAGGGTCGGGTCCAGCGGCAGCAGGCGGCCCTGCTTGCCGGCACGGGTCATGGCCAGGGCGGGGTTCTGCTTGAGCAGCGCGGCCTTGGCTTCCTCGCCTTCGAGGCGGCGATCGGCGAACACCACCACGTCCGGGTCCAGCGCCGCCAGCGCCTCGTTGGAGATCGCCTTGTAGCCGAGGTGATCGGTGATGTTCCGGCCACCGGCCTGCTCGATGATCCAGGCGGCGGCGGTGTCCTTGCCGGCAGCCATGGGGTTGCTGCCGGCATGGCCGAGCAGCAGCAGGACGCGCGGCGCCTCCTGCGTGCGCCGGGTCTCGGCGACCCACCGGGCCTGTTGCTCGAAGCGCTGGCTGTAGTCGGCGAAGACCTTTTGCGCGCGGGCCTCGTCACCCAGCAGGCCGCCGATCAGCGTGAGGTTCTTCTCCAGCACCGGCAGCTCGGCCCTGGACGGCAGCAGTTCGATGCGCACCCCCGCTGCCTTGACCTGCTCGATCACCGGCGGCGGGCCCATTTCCTCGGTACCCAGCAGCATGTCCGGGCGCAGCGAGAGGATGCCCTCGGCGGCCAACTGGCGCTGGTAGCCGATGCTCGGCAGCGACTTCAGCGAGGCGGGATGGAGGCTGGTGGTGTCGACGCCCACCAGCTTGCTCTCGCCACCCAGCGCCACCACCCATTCACTGAGGGAGCCCCCGGCGCTGACCCAGCGTTGCGGCAACGGATCGGCGGCATGCGCCGCTTGGCTCAGGAACAGGCCGGCGCACAGGCCGGCAAGGGAAACAGCAACACGCATCCTATGACTCCTTCAGATTCAGGCGGAACGACGCCCCGGCAGGGGCGGGGCGTCGGGATGGATCGGGCCGGAGCTCGGCCAGGCGTCAGAGCGCCGGGGCGGTCTCGGCCAGGGCACGCCAGTCTTCCCGCTCCGGGATGCCCGGCTTGCGCGCGCCGAACAGTTGCAGCACCAGCTCGCCTTCGGCATCGAAGGCTTCCCAACTGGTGATCACGCCGTCGCTGCTGGGCTTGCGTACCCGCCACAGCTCGGTCACGCCCGGGGTCTTCAGGTGCAGGTTGAACTCGGGGTCGAGCACGTTGAACCAGGTGTCCATCCACTTCAGGTTCTGCACCGGGCCGCTGTGGATCTGGATGCAGTGGCGGTTGCCGACGAACACCATGATGGGGATCTGCTTATCCCCCGCCGCCTCCAGCAGGCGCGGCAGTTCGGCGGTGTCCAGCTTCTCGGCCCATTCGGTGCCGGCCAGGCGCAGGGCCTGGGTGCGTGCCGCGCCGTGCTTCTTCAGCAGGGCGAAGAAGTGGTGGGTGTCCTTGAGGGCTGACCAGCCTTCACGCAGGCTGGCGACGTCGATCTCGGCATCGGGCTTGACCGGCTCGGCGGCGGGCAGCGGCTGCAGGTCCAGCTCGGCGCTCTGTTCCTCGGCCTGGAAGCGCTCGACCAGCGGCGCCCAGGCGGCGACTTCGCTGCGCTCGGTGAGGAACACCTTGTGCACGGCCACGCCCTGCCTGTCGAAGATCTGGATGCTGCGCTGAGTGCCGCGCGGGGTTTCTTCGGCCACGGCGAACACGCTGGACCAGCCACCGAGGAACAGGCGCAGGTCGATGTCGGCGGACACCACCAGGCCCATCTGCCCGTTGGCCATGACCGAGACCTCGCGGTACACGCCCTTGCGCTCATGCACGCAATGCTCGTTGCGGGTCAGCGCCATGATGGGGCCCAGCTCACCCAGCGCGGGCAGCAGGCTCGCCCACTCGGGGCGCAGGCGCACGGCATCCACGCCCAGGCGGCTGGCGGTGAGCTCGCCCTCGCTGACCGAGAGGCGCTCGGCGGCGTCACGGGCACGCAGGCGCGGCTCCTCGCCACGCAGCGTCTGCCAGGCCTGGTAAAGGGCGGGGCCCGCCGTGGCGGTTTGGTTGAGGGCAGTCATGGTGTCACTCCTTCAGGATCAACGGCTCGCCGTAAGGGCGAATTCAATGGGTATTCTCACGCGGCTCGGCACCGGCTCGCCGTCCTGGACCTCAGGACGGAAGCGCCAGCTGGCGACCGCGTTCATGGCCGCTTCGTCGAGGCTCTCGATGCCTGACGAACGCAGCAATTTCATCTCCCGCAGCCCACCGCGCTCGTCCAGGCGCACCTCCACCAGGACCACGCCCTGCTGGTTGCGACGGCGCGCCTGGGCCGGGTAGATCGGGGGCTTGGGCGGTGTGAGGAAGGAAGGCTGGTCGATGACCACCTCGGCCTTCGGCGACTTGGCGGCCTGCCGGGCGGGTGCCGACTGCGGGGCCGCGCTGGGCGTCGAAGGTGCCACTTGCGCCACGCTCGGCTCGCTGCTGGAGCGGGACTGTGGGTGCGGCTGCGGCTCACTGCGCACGACCTTGCGCGCGGGCACTTCGGGACTGACCAGGCGCGGCTTTACGGCAACGGGCCTGGCTTCCGCGACCGGGTGGCTCTGTGGTTCCACCTTGCGGGGAGCCGGTACCGGGCGCGCCACGGGCTCAGCCACGGCAGGCGCCGGTTCGACCAGGCTGACCAGGTGCACCACGTCCGCCCGGGCCTCTCCCCGGGCGATAGCCGGCTCCGCCCGCAGATCGTGCAGGAGCCATGCAAGCCCCCCGTGCGCGATAAGCGACAGCGCGAGGCAGAGTGGAATACGCGGCATGTTCAAGCCCGAACTCACAAATACGAATCAATTTGATAATTGTTTGCATTTGACTGTCAACCTCATTATGTTCGCCACCGATGCCAACCTGCGATCACCAGAGAGGCCGGCGAAAGCGATGACCAGGACGGCCATCGGGAAAGGCACCCGCGGCATGACGCCCGTGGCTTCCAGCCACACCAGAAGTGCCCGGCCGGCCCCTGGACGCGCCTTGAACCCGGGAGTCCATCCATGTCGCCTCGCCCCCCCTTCGCCCGCCGCCCCTGGCTGGCCCTGCTGCTCCTGTCGCCCTCCCTCGCCCTGGCCGCGGAAAAGACCGCGACCCAGTTCGACACCGTCACGGTGACCGCCACCCGCAGCGAGCAGACGCTCGACCAGGTGCCGAACACGGTGTCGGTAATGACTGAACGAGAGATCGACCAGAAGAACGTAAAAAATATTCAGGACCTGGTGCGTTACGAGCCGGGTGTGTCGGTCGGCGGGACGGGCAGCCGCTTCGGCCTGTCCGGCTTCACCATCCGGGGCATCGGCGGCAACCGCGTGCTGACGCAGGTGGACGGCGTGAGCATGCCGGACGCCTTTTCCTTCGGCGGCTTCCTCAGCGCACAGCGCGACTACGTGGACCCGGACACCCTCAAGCAGGTGGAGATCATCCGTGGCCCGGCCAGCTCGCTGTACGGCAGCGACGCCATCGGCGGCGCGGTGAGCTTCCTCACCAAGGATGCGGCCGACTACCTGGACGAAGGCGATGACACCTACGCCCGCCTGAAGACCGGCTACGACGGCTCCAACGACAGCTGGCTGCGCAGCACCACCCTCGCCGCCCGCCAAGGCAACGTCGATGGCCTGGTGCACATCGGCCGCCGCACCGGCCAGGCACTGGACACCCAGGGCGACATCGGTGGCATCGGCGCGACCCGCGAGGAAGCCAACCCGGTCGACTACACCACCGACAACCTGCTCACCAAACTCGGCTGGAACTACGCCGAAGGCCAGCGCCTGCAACTGACCTACGAGCGCTACCAGGACGACACCGACACCAAGGTTTTGAGCAACTACAGCAACACCGCCACCATCCGTACCCAGGATGCGCGCGACAGCGTCGACCGCGAGCGCTATTCGCTACTGCACACCCTGCAGCTGGACAGCCCCATAGCGGACAACCTGCAGAACCAGCTCAGCTACCAGGACAGCCAGACCCGCCAGCGCACCTACGAGAACCGCGTCGTCACGGGTTCGGCGCGCTTCCGCACCCGCGACTCCCACTACGAGGAGAAGCTCTGGGTGCTCAACAGCAAGCTGGACAAGTCCTTCAGCATCGCCGGCAGCCAGCACACCCTGGTCTACGGCACCGACCTCAAGCGCCTGAAGAACGCCGACCTGCGCGAAGGCGGCGAGACCGTCATCGCCACCGGGGTCAACACACCGGTGCTGCCGACCAGCGACTTCCCGGACCCGACCACCAACGAATACGCGGCCTTCATCCAGGACAACATCGAGATCGGCCGCTGGACCCTGCTGCCGGGCCTGCGCTACGACTACTACGCGATGAAGCCCCACGCCACCACGCGTTACCTCAACAGCCAGGCGACCGACGCCAACCCGAGCGACTTCACCGACTCGGCCGTATCCCCCAAGTTCGGCGTGACCTACCAGGTCGACGACCAGCACAGCGTGTACGGCCAGTACGCCGCCGGCTTCCGCGCCCCGCAGGCGATCGAGATCTTCGGCGAGTTCATCAACCCGGGCATGTACCGCACCCTGGCCAACA
The DNA here is from genome assembly GCF_054558415.1 of Pseudomonas sp. No.21. Taxonomy (NCBI): domain Bacteria; kingdom Pseudomonadati; phylum Pseudomonadota; class Gammaproteobacteria; order Pseudomonadales; family Pseudomonadaceae; genus Pseudomonas; species Pseudomonas sp. No.21. The sequence continues at coordinate 85,166 of NZ_BAAJNO010000016.1, read as the reverse complement.
CCAACCTCAAGGCCGAGACCAGCGACAGCTTCGAACTGGGCCTGCGCGGCAAGTACGAGATCGGCAGCTTCGGCGCCGCGCTGTTCTACAACCGCTACGACGATTTCATCGAGCAGGTATCCCGCGCCTCCAGCGTGCCGGGCTTCCCCTTCGGCGAGTTCCAGTACGTCAACCGCGACCGGGTGACCATCCGTGGCTTCGAAGCCAAGGGCGAGCTCTTCCTCGACAAGCTCGGCATGCGGGCCGGCTGGCGCGCCATGAGCTCCGTGGCCTACGCACGGGGCAAGGACGAAGGCACCGGCCAGCCGATCAACAGCGTCGACCCGCTCAAGGGCGTCTTCGGCCTGGGGTATGCACAGCCCAATGGCAAGTTCGGCGGTGACCTGAGCTGGACCCTGGTGGCGGCCAAGGAACGCATCGACCGCACCCAGACCGTCGGCCAGTACCAGAGCTCGGGCTACGGCCTGCTGGACCTGAACGGCTGGTGGCAGGTCACCGAGGCGTTCTCGGTCAACGCCGGGTTGTTCAACCTCACCGACAAGGACTACTGGCAGTGGGGCGATGTGCGTGGGCTCACCGAGAACAGCCCCAGCCTGCAGCGCTACACCCAGCCCGGCCGCCATGCGGCGGTCAACCTGATCTGGGAGATCTGAGCCCTTTCAGCGCAGGGACGCGCCCCCTCTTGGCAATCCATGGCAGCGCGGGATAATGCCCGCCTGCCGTGGAGACGCCGATGATCCTGCTATGCCGCCCCGACGAGTTGGCCGAAGGCCAGAGCCGGGGCTTTCTGATCGATGACCTGAAGCTGCTGCTGGTTCGCCGGGAGGGCCGGGTCCATGCCTATGAAAACCGCTGCCCGCACCGGGGCATTCCCCTGGAATGGCAACCGGACCGCTTTCTCGACGACAGCGGCAGCCTGATCCAGTGCGCCACCCACGGAGCGCTGTTCCTTGTCGAATCCGGTGAATGCGTGGCCGGGCCTTGCGCTGGGGAGTCCCTGCGCGCCCTCGTCTGCAGCGAGGACGAGCACGGCATCTGGCTGGCGCGTTAGCAGGCTGCTGAACAACTAACTGCGTTGCCGCTGCGGCGTTGAAAACGCCCTCAAATGCTCATTTACCCTACGTAAACTTCGCTTTTTCGGCCGTTTTCGCCTTGCGTCGGCTGCCTCGTCTACGTTTTTCAAAGGCCTGCTAGCCGAGCACCTGCAACTTGCGCTGCAGCACCAGCCCTTCAGGGCTGACCTCGGCGCCATAGGCGAGCACCTCCACCCCGGCGGCCTTGGCATCGGCCAGGGCGGCGGCGTAGGCCGGGTCGATTTCCACCGCTGCGCGCACGGCCTCGATGCCGGAGAGGTTGACGCAGTAGAACTGCACCGCGCGCATGCCCTGGCGCGCCAGCGCCGCCAGCTCGCGCAGGTGCTTGCTGCCCCGCACAGTGACGGCGTCGGGGAAGGCCGCCACGGCGGTGCCGTCGAAGCCCAGGGTCACGCTCTTCACTTCCACGAACACCTCGCCCGCCGGGTAGTCCAGGCGGAAGTCGGCGCGGCTGTTCTCCACGCCGTAGGCGACCTCGCGCTTGAGCGCGGTGAAGCCGGCCAGTTCGGGAATCAGGTCGGCGCGCAGGGCCTCCTCGACCAGGGCGTTGGCCCGTGCGGTGTTCACGCAGGCCAGGCGCCCCTGGGGCGTTTCGGTGATTTCCCAGGTGCCGGGGAGCTTGCGCCTGGGGTCGTTGGAGCGGCTGAACCAGACCCGGCAGCCTTCGCTCATGCAGTTGAGCATCGAGCCGGTGTTCGGGCAGTGGATGGTCAACAGCTCGCCGTCGAGGGTCTCGATGTCGGCGAGGAAGCGCTTGAAGCGGCGCAGCAGGCGGCCCTGCTCCAGGGGCGGTACGAACTTCATGCCGTCAGCGCTGCCCAGGTCTGCAGGCCATGGGCGATGCGCCGCACCGCTTCCTCCAGGCGCGGCAGGCTCTGGGTGTAGGCGAAGCGCACGTGCTGGTTGGCCAGGTGGCGGCCGAAATCCAGGCCCGGGGTGAAGGCCACGTGCTCGGTCTCGATGAAGTGCCGGCAGAAGGCGTAGGCGTCCTGGGTGAAGGCGGAAACATCCGCATATAAATAGAAGGCACCTTCGGGCTCGACGGCGATGCGCAAACCGAGCTCGCGCAGGGCGGGCAGCAGGTAGTCGCGACGGCGGGCGAACTCGATGCGGCGTTCTTCGAGTATCGCCAGGGTGCCCGGCTCGAAGCAGGCCAGGGCAGCGTGCTGGGCCATGGAGGGGGCACTGATGTAGAGGTTCTGCGCGAGCTTCTCCAGCTCGGGCACTGCATCACGGGGCGCCACCAGCCAGCCGAGGCGCCAGCCGGTCATGCCGAAGTACTTGGAGAAGCTGTTGAGCACGAAGGCGCCGTCATCCACCTCCAGCACGCTGGCGGCATCCACGCCGTAGGTGAGGCCGTGGTAGATCTCGTCGACCACCAGGTGACCACCCTTGGCTTTCAGCGCGGCGGAGAGGCCGGCCAGCTCGTCGCGGGTGAGCAGCGTACCGGTGGGGTTGGCGGGCGAGGCGACCAGGGCGCCGACGCTGTCGCCATCCCAGTAGCGCTCCACCAGGTTCGGCGTCAGCTGGTAGCGGCTCTCGGGGCCGACCGGTACCAGTTGCGCGGCGCCCTCGACCAGGCGCAGGAAATGGCGGTTGCAGGGGTAGCCCGGGTCGGCGAGCAGCCAGTGGCGCCCCGGGTCGACCAGCAGGCTCGCGGCCAGCAACAAAGCCCCCGAACCACCGGGAGTAATCAGGATGCGTTCGGGGTCGATATCCAGGTCGTAGCGATCGCCATAGAACCCGGCGATGGCGCTGCGCAGTTGCGGCAGGCCCCGCGCGGCGGTGTAGCGCGTGTGGCCGGCAGCCAGGGCAGCCTGCCCGGCCTGCACGATGGGCGCGGCGGTGCTGAAGTCCGGCTCGCCGATCTCCAGGTGGATGACGTCATGCCCCTGCGCCTGCAAATCGTTGGCGCGGGCCAGCAGGGCCATCACGTGGAAGGGTTCTATGGCACGGCTGCGTGCACTGTATGACTGGGCCATCGGCCTTCCTTTATTAACGCAAAGAGCGGATTCTACCGAATGGTCCGGGAAGGCTGCAGCAACCACGATAACTGGGAGTAGCGTGCCCGGAGTCGATCTGGTAAGTTCGCCCGCTTGCAGTCGCAGGGCCGGGTTACCGGCGATGGACCAGAACCTGCGCAATGGATTAGAGAAAGTGAGAGGCGGCCATTCATGCCCACCAAAGCAAAGCAACAGAGCAGCCAACTGATCCGTGGTTTCGAGCCTTACCAGGAAACCAAGGGTGAGGAGTACATGAGCGACCGCATGCGCGCTCACTTCACCAGCATCCTCAACAAGTGGAAAGTTGAGCTGATGGAAGAGGTGGATCGTACCGTGCACCACATGCAGGACGAAGCCGCCAACTTCCCCGATCCGGCCGACCGCGCCAGCCAGGAAGAAGAGTTCAGCCTGGAGCTGCGTGCACGCGATCGCGAGCGCAAGCTGATCAAGAAGATCGACGAGACCCTGCAACTGATCGAAGACAACGACTACGGCTGGTGCGACTCCTGCGGCGTCGAGATCGGCATCCGTCGTCTCGAGGCACGCCCCACCGCCACGCTCTGCATCGACTGCAAGACGCTGGCGGAGATCAAGGAAAAGCAACTCGGTTCCTGATCCCAGAACGGGGCGCTACGGCGCCCCGTTTCGTTTCCGCAGGCCCGCCTTCCAATGAGTTCTCCCACCTACATCGGCCGCTTCGCCCCGACGCCCAGCGGCTTTCTGCATTTCGGTTCCCTCGTCGCCGCCCTCGCCTCCTACCTCGATGCCCGCTCGGTCGGCGGCCGCTGGCTGCTGCGCATGGAGGACCTCGACCCGCCGCGCGAGGTACCCGGCGCCCAGGACGCGATCCTGCGTACCCTGGAAAGCTACGGCTTCGAGTGGGACGGCGAATGCGTGCGCCAGAGCGATCGCCACGATGCCTACGCCCAGGTGCTCGACCGCCTCTTCGACCAGGGCCTGGCCTACGCCTGCACCTGTTCGCGCAAGCAGCTCGAAGGCCACCAGGGGGTCTACCCCGGTTTCTGCCGCAATGCGCTGCACCCCCGGCATGACGCTGCGATCCGCCTGCGCGTGCCGGAGCTGATCTACGGTTTCACCGACCGTGTGCAGGGCGAGTTCCGCCAGCACCTGGGGCGCGAGGTGGGGGACTTCGTCATCCGCCGCCGCGACGGCCTCTACGCCTACCAGTTGGCCGTGGTGCTGGACGACGCCTGGCAAGGCATGACCGACGTGGTACGCGGCGCCGACCTGCTCGACTCCACGCCGCGCCAGCTCTACCTGCAGGAACTGCTGGGCCTGCCGCAGCCGCGCTACCTGCACGTGCCACTGATCATCCAGCCCGACGGGCACAAGCTGGGCAAGTCCTATCGCTCCCCGCCGTTGCCGCCCGACCAGGCCGGCCCACTGCTCAACCGCGCCTTGCGCGCGCTCGGCCAGCGCCCACCGGATGAACTCGCCGAGGCCACCCCTCGCGCGGTGCTCGGCTGGGGCATCGCCAACTGGGACGCCACGCGCATCCCGGGCAGCCGCACGCTGGCCGAAGCGCAGCTGCGCTAGGGTCATCTCTCCCCTCGCACCGGCATCGGGCATTCGCTACCATCGCCGCACTCCCGATGCGAGATGCGGCATGTATATCTACCGACTGGTTCTGCTCCTGGTGGTGGGGATCTATCTGTTTTCCCCGGCCATCATGGACTGGTGGATCGACCCCAATGGGGCCTGGTACCGCCCCTACCTGCTCTGGCTGATCCTGATCGTGGTCACTTTCATCCTCCAGAGCCAACGCGATGCTGACGAGCTTTAGCCTGAGCCAGCTGATCCTCATCAGCGCGGCTTACCTGTTCACCCTGTTCGGCGTCGCCTGGCTCAGCGATCGCGGCTTCGTGCCTCGGCGCATCGTCCGCCACCCGCTGACCTACACCCTGTCGCTGGGCGTCTACGCCAGCGCCTGGGCCTTCTATGGCACGGTCGGGCTGGCCTACCAGTACGGCTACGGCTTCCTCGCCAGCTACCTCGGCATTTCCGGCGCCTTCCTCCTCGCGCCGGTGCTGCTCTACCCCATCCTGCGCATCACCCGCACCTACCAGCTGTCCTCGCTGGCGGACCTCTTCGCCTTCCGCTTCCGCAGCACCTGGGCCGGCTCGCTGACCACGCTGTTCATGCTCGTGGGCGTGCTGCCGCTGCTGGCGCTGCAGATCCAGGCGGTGGCGGACTCCATCGGCATCCTCACCCGCGAGCCGGTGCACGACCGCGTGGCCCTGGGCTTCTGCGCGCTGATCACGCTGTTCACCATCCTCTTCGGCGCGCGCCACATCGCCACCCGGGAGAAGCACGAGGGCCTGGTGTTCGCCATCGCCTTCGAGTCGCTGGTCAAGCTCACCGCCCTGGGGGGCATCGGCCTCTATGCGCTCTATGGCGTGTTCGGCGGGCCCCATGAACTGGAGCTGTGGCTGCTGCAGAACCAGGCGGCACTCTCCACCCTGCACACCCCGCTGCAGGAAGGACCGTGGCGCACGCTGCTGCTGGTGTTCTTCGCCTCGGCCATCGTGATGCCGCACATGTACCACATGACCTTCACCGAGAACCTCAACCCCCGCGCCATGGTCAGCGCCAGCTGGGGCCTGCCGCTGTTCCTGCTGCTGATGAGCCTGGCGGTGCCGTTGATCCTCTGGGCCGGCCTCAAGCTCGGCGCCACCACCAACCCGGAGTACTTCACCCTGGGCCTGGGCATCGCCGTGAACAGCGACGCCCTGGCCCTGCTCGCCTATGTCGGCGGGCTGTCGGCGGCCAGCGGCCTGATCATCGTGCTGACCCTGGCGCTGTCGGGCATGGCGCTCAACCACCTGGTGCTGCCGCTCTACCAGCCGCCGTCCGAGGGCAACATCTACCGCTGGCTGAAATGGACGCGCCGGGCGCTGATCGTCGCCATCATCATGGCCGGCTACGGCTTCTATCTATTGCTGGGCGCCGAGCAGGATCTCTCCAACCTCGGGATCGTCGCCTTCGTCGCCACCCTGCAATTCCTTCCCGGCGCGCTGTCGGTCCTCTACTGGCCGACCGCCAACAGCCGCGGCTTCATCGCCGGCCTGCTGGCCGGCATCGGCGTCTGGCTATTCAGCATGCTGCTGCCGCTGGTGGGCAACCTTCAGGGCATCTACCTGCCGCTGTTCAACGCCATCTACGTGCTCGACGACACCAGCTGGCACATCGCGGCGATCGCCTCGCTGGCGGCCAACGTCCTGGTCTTCACCCTGGTATCGCTGTTCACCGACGCCAGCGCCGAAGAGCGCGGCGCCGCCGAAGCCTGCGCGGTGGACAACGTGCGCCGCCCGCAGCGCCGCGAACTGGTGGCCGGCTCGCCCCAGGAGTTCTCTGCGCAACTGGCCAAGCCGCTGGGTGCGAAGACCGCACAGAAGGAAGTGGAGCAGGCCCTGCGCGACCTGCACCTGCCCTTCGACGAGCGCCGCCCCTATGCGCTGCGCCGCCTGCGCGACCGCATCGAGGCCAACCTGTCGGGATTGATGGGGCCGAGCGTGGCCCAGGACATGGTGGAGACCTTCCTGCCCTACAAGTCCGGCAGCGAGAGCTACGTCACCGAGGACATCCACTTCATCGAGAGCCGCCTGGAGGACTACCACTCGCGCCTCACGGGCCTTGCCGCCGAGCTGGACGCCCTGCGCCGCTACCACCGCCAGACGCTGCAGGAACTGCCGATGGGCGTGTGCTCGCTGGCGAAGGACCAGGAGATCCTCATGTGGAACCGGGCGATGGAGGAGCTCACCGAGATCCCCGCCCAACGCGTGGTGGGCTCGCGCCTCTCGGCCATCAGCGAACCCTGGAAGGGGCTGCTGGAAAGCTTCATCAACCTGCCCGACGAACACCTGCACAAGCAGCGTCTGCAACTGGAAGGCCAGGCACGCTCGCTGAACCTGCACAAGGCCGCCATCGACGAACCCCTCGCCCCGGGTAACACCGGCCTGGTACTGCTGGTGGAAGACGTTACCGACACCCAGTTGCTGGAAGACAAGCTGGTGCATTCCGAGCGCCTGGCCTCCATCGGCCGCCTCGCCGCCGGTGTCGCCCACGAGATCGGCAACCCCATCACCGGCATCGCCTGCCTGGCGCAGAACCTGCGCGAGGAGCGCGAGGGCGACGGCGAGCTGACCGAGATCAGCAGCCAGATCCTGGAGCAGACCAAGCGCGTGTCGCGCATCGTCCAGTCACTGATGAGCTTCGCCCACGCCGGCGGCCGCCAACAGGCCACCGAGCCTGTGTGCCTGGCCGACGTGACCCAGGACGCCATCGGCCTGCTGTCGCTGAACAAGCGCAGCGTCGACGTGGAGTTCTTCAACCTCTGCGATCCGGAGCACGTCGCCGAGGGCGATCCGCAACGCCTGGCCCAGGTACTGATCAACCTGCTTTCCAATGCCCGGGATGCATCACCGCCCGGCAGCGCGATACGCGTGCGGAGCGAAATCTCCGACCACGCGGTCGACCTCGTGGTGGAGGACGAGGGGAGCGGGATTCCCAAGGCGATCATGGACCGACTGTTCGAGCCGTTCTTCACCACCAAGGACCCGGGCAAGGGGACCGGCCTGGGCCTCGCGCTGGTCTATTCGATCGTGGAAGAGCATTATGGCCACATCACCATCGAAAGCCCGGCCGACCCCGAGCAACAGCGCGGCACCCGAATCCGGGTGACGTTGCCACGATTTGTCGAAGCGACGTCCGCTGTGATCTGAGACCGTCGAGAGAGCTGAATTTAATGCCACATATTCTCATCGTCGAAGACGAAACCATTATCCGTTCTGCCTTGCGCCGCCTGCTTGAACGCAACCAGTACCAGGTCAGCGAAGCCGGCTCCGTCCAGGAAGCCCAGGAGCGCTACAGCATCCCCGGCTTCGACCTGATCGTCAGCGACCTGCGCCTGCCCGGCGCCCCGGGCACCGAGCTGATCAAGCTCGCCCAGGGCACCCCGGTCCTGATCATGACCAGCTACGCCAGCCTGCGCTCGGCAGTCGATTCGATGAAGATGGGCGCGGTGGACTACATCGCCAAGCCCTTCGACCACGACGAGATGCTCCAGGCCGTGGCGCGCATCCTCAAGGAGCGCCAGGAAGGCAAGGGCGCCCCGGCCGAACGCAGCGGCAGTTCGCGCGGCACCGAAAAAGCCGCATCGGGTGGTGCCGCAGCCGACGGCGAAATCGGCATCATCGGCTCCTGCGCCTCGATGCAGGAGCTGTACAGCAAGATCCGCAAGGTCTCGCCCACCGACTCCACCGTGCTGATCCAGGGCGAATCCGGTACCGGCAAGGAGCTGGTCGCCCGCGCCCTGCACAATCTTTCCCGCCGCGCCAAGGCGCCGCTGATTTCGGTCAACTGCGCCGCGATCCCTGAGACCCTCATCGAATCCGAGCTCTTCGGCCACGAGAAAGGTGCGTTCACCGGCGCCAGCGCCGGGCGTGCCGGCCTGGTCGAGGCGGCCGATGGCGGCACCCTGTTCCTCGACGAGATCGGCGAATTGCCGCTCGAAGCCCAGGCGCGCCTGCTGCGCGTGCTGCAGGAAGGCGAGATCCGCCGTGTCGGTTCAGTGCAATCTCAGAAGGTCGACGTGCGCCTGATCGCCGCGACCCACCGCGACCTCAAGACCCTGGCCAAGACCGGCCAGTTCCGCGAAGACCTCTATTACCGTCTCCATGTGATTTCCCTGAAGCTGCCCGCCCTGCGCGAGCGCGGCAACGACGTGATCGAGATCGCCCGCGCCTTCCTCGCCCGCCAGTGCACCCGCATGGGACGTGAGGACCTGCGCTTCGCCCACGACGCCGAGCAGGCCATCCGCCATTACCCCTGGCCGGGCAACGTGCGCGAGCTGGAGAACGCCATCGAGCGCGCGGTGATCCTCTGCGAGAGCCCGGATATCTCGGCCGACCTGCTGGGCATCGACATCGAGCTGGACGACCTGGACGACGAGGACTTCCTCGATGCTCCGGTCCAGGCGACCAGCAGCAGCCACGAGCCGACGGAGGATCTGTCGCTGGAGGACTACTTCCAGCACTTCGTGCTCGAGCACCAGGATCACATGACCGAAACCGAGCTTGCCCGAAAACTGGGCATCAGCCGCAAGTGCCTGTGGGAGCGCCGCCAGCGCCTCGGAATCCCGCGCCGCAAATCGGGGGCCGCCACCTCCTGAAGGCGCGAGCCCGGTGACAGAGCGGTGCGGACGGAGTTCCCCGCTTTGTTACCGCGTTAATCTCTCGTAACAAAAGCCGGGTCTTAAGGTAACGAAAGCCCGGCTTTTTTGTACCCGCCCGCCAACCCCAAAACGCCGCAAACCCTTGATTTACAAGGAATCGCAAAAGTTGGCACGGCATCTGCTTTATCTCTGGCACAACAACAATAACAAACGTGTAACCCCACAATAAGAACAAGACGTACCGACTCCAGCACAACAAAAACAAAACCGCGGAGGCGCAGCTAACTGATTCTTTTGGAGAGGAGTTGCCTTTGGGGCTCGCCCCACGACCAGGCTGAGAACAATAAAACTGTCATGAGACAGCGCCTGAACTGGTTGGATCACGGAATGATCATGGCACCGTCAGCGTCCAAAGCAATCCGTTTGCTATTGACCCTCGATTCGAGGGCATTTCCAGAGGCCACGAACCTGCTGGAACGGGTCGAACAACAAAAACACCAAGCCCGACACAACAATAAAAACAAAGCACGCACCAATTTGGGGGGGAGCTTCGGCTCCCCCAGTAGCTTTGACACACCCCCGCCGCTTCCTTCACCATCTCCCGACCCAGTGCTAGAATCCGCGTCCATCGTGCGGTCTTGTCCAATTCTGGCCGTCCATTCCGCAAAACAGTGCATCCCATGCTGAAGAAGCTGATCCAGTCTTTTCGCTCTCCCCTGCGCCGCTCCCAGCATCCCCGCAGCACACCCGAAGTATTGAGCAATCGCCAGCACTCGCTGGAACGTGCGGATATCAGCCGCAATGCCGTTAACGTAGTCGAGCGCCTGCAGAAAGCCGGCTACCAGGCCTACCTGGTCGGTGGCTGCGTGCGTGACCTGCTGCTGAACCTGGAGCCCAAGGACTTCGACGTGGCCACCAGTGCCACGCCCGAACAGGTCCGCGCCGAATTCCGCAACGCCCGGGTCATCGGCCGTCGCTTCAAGCTGGTCCACGTGCATTTCGGCCGTGAGATCATCGAGACCGCGACCTTCCGGGCCAATCATCCCCAGGGTGCCGACGAGGAGGACAGCAACCAGTCCTCGCGCAACGAGAGCGGCCGCATCCTGCGGGACAACGTCTACGGCAACCAGGAAGAAGACGCGCAGCGCCGCGACTTCACCATGAACGCCCTCTACTACGACCCGGTCACCGAGCGCATCCTCGACTACGCCCACGGCGTGCACGACATCCGCAATCGCCTGATCCGCCTGATCGGCGACCCCGAGCAGCGCTACCTCGAAGACCCGGTGCGCATGCTTCGCGCCGTGCGCTTCGCCGCCAAGCTCGACTTCGAGATCGAGAAACACAGCGCCGCCCCCATCCGCCGCCTGGCGCCGATGCTGCGCGACATCCCGTCCGCCCGCCTGTTCGACGAGATCCTCAAGCTGTTCCTCGGCGGCAAGGCCGAGCGCACCTTCGAGCTGCTGCTGGAATACGACTTGTTCGCCCCGCTGTTCCCGGCCGCTGCGGCGTCCCTGGAACGCGACCCGGAATACGCCGGCGCCCTGATCCGCCAGGCCCTGGCCAACACCGACGAGCGCATCCGCCTGGGCAAGCCGGTCACCCCCGCCTTCCTCTTCGCCGCGTTGCTCTGGCCGGCCCTGCCCATCCGTGCTGCCCTGCTGCAGGAAAAGGGCATGCCGCCGATCCCGGCCATCCAGGAAGCGGCCCACGGGCTGATCCTAGAACAGTGCCAGCGCACCGCCATTCCCAAGCGCTTCACCATCCCGATCCGCGAGATCTGGGACATGCAGGAACGCCTGCCGCGCCGCAGTGGCAAGCGCGCCGACCTGCTGCTGGAGAACCCGCGCTTCCGCGCCGGCTACGACTTCCTCCTGCTGCGCGAAAGCGCGGGCGAGGAGACCGACGGCCTGGGCGACTGGTGGACCGACTACCAGGACGCCAGCGACAGCGAGCGCCGCGCCATGATCCGCGACCTCAGCGGCAAGGACGATGGCAACGGTGCACCGCGCAAGCGTCGTCGTGGCGGCAGCCGTCGCAAGCGCGGCCCGCGTGAAGGTTCGGCTCCCGCCAGCGAGTGATGATGGAACGCATCTATATAGGGCTCGGCAGCAACCTCGCCGAGCCTGCCGCGCAACTGGCCAGCGCCCTGCAGGCCATGGCCGCGCTGCCTCGCACCCGCCTGGCGGCCGTCTCCTCGCTCTATGCAAGTGACCCGCTCGGCCCACCCGAGCAACCCCGCTACGCCAACGCCGTGGCCGCCCTGGACTCCGAACTCGCTCCCCTGGAACTGCTCGACGGCCTGCAGGCGATCGAACTCGCCCAGGGCCGTGTGCGCAAGGACGAGCGCTGGGGCCCACGCACCCTCGATCTGGATATCCTGCTGTTCGGCGAGCACGCGATCGACCTGCCGCGCCTGCAGGTCCCGCACTACCACATGCACGCCCGCGCCTTCGTCCTCTATCCCCTCGCGGAGGTAGCCGGAGAGACCCTCAGGCTGCCGGACGGCCGTGCCCTGCGGGCCCTTCTCGATGCCTGTCCCTTCGAGGGGCTGGAGGTCGCGGGGGCCCTTCCGGGCATGGCGGTAACGCCGTAACAGATCGGTAACACCTGCAATTGACACCATGCCCCACCATCGGGACTATAAGCGTCCCGTTGCCCCGTGCCGGTGCAGAATCGGTACCGATGAGGACGTTTTCATGCCTGATGTGACCCTGACCACCCTTCAAGAGCTGAAGCACAAAGGCGAGAAGATCGCCATGCTCACAGCCTATGACGCCACCTTCGCCCAGGCCGCGAGCCAGGCAGGTGCCGATGTCCTGCTGGTGGGCGACTCCCTTGGCATGGTCCTGCAAGGCCATGACAGCACCCTGCCGGTGAGCGTCGCCGACATGGCGTACCACACCGCCGCCGTGAAGCGCGGCAACCGGGGCGCGCTGATCATCGCCGACCTGCCGTTCATGGCCTACGCCACCCTGGAGCAGACCTTCGCCAACAGCGCAGCCCTGATGCAGGCCGGCGCCCACATGGTGAAGCTGGAAGGCGCCGCCTGGCTGGCCGAGCCCATCCGCCTGCTGGCAGAGCGCGGCATCCCGGTATGCGCGCACCTGGGCCTCACCCCGCAAGCGGTGAACATCCTCGGTGGCTACAAGGTGCAGGGCCGCCAGGAAGCCCAGGCCCGCCAGCTGCGCGCCGACGCCATGGCCCTGGAACAGGCTGGCGCCGCCATGCTGCTGCTCGAATGCGTCCCCAGCGAACTCGCCGCCGAAATCACCCAATCGGTGAAGATTCCGGTCATCGGCATCGGTGCCGGCAGCGCCACCGACGGCCAGGTGCTGGTCATGCACGACATGCTCGGCCTGTCCCTCACCGGTCGTGCGCCCAAGTTCGTGAAGAATTTCATGGAAGGCCAGGCCAGCATCCAGGCCGCCATGGCCGCCTACGTGAAGGCCGTCAAGGACGTCACCTTCCCTGCCGCCGAACACGGATTCTCCGCATGATTACCGTCAAGACCGTTCGCGAGTTGCGCGCCGCCGTGGCCCGTGCTCGCGGCGAAGGCAAGCGCATCGGCCTGGTGCCGACCATGGGCAACCTCCACGCCGGCCACGCCGCGCTGGTGGAGAAAGCCGCCCAACGCGCCGACTTCGTCGTCACCAGCATCTTCGTCAACCCGCTGCAGTTCGGCCCCAGCGAAGACCTGGCCAAGTACCCGCGCACCCTGCAGGCCGACCAGGAGAAACTGGTCGCCGCCGGCTGCCACCTGCTGTTCCACCCGGACGTCGAGGAGATGTACCCCGACGGCATGGCCGACCAGACCCGTGTCAGCGTTCCCCTGGTTTCCGAAGGGCTCTGCGGCGCCAGCCGCCCGGGCCACTTCGAAGGTGTCGCCACCGTGGTCAGCAAGCTGTTCAACATGGTCCAGCCGGACCTCGCCCTGTTCGGCGAGAAGGACTTCCAGCAACTCGCGGTGATCCGCAAGCTGGTCCGCGACCTCAACCTGCCGATCCAGGTCATGGGGGAAGCCACGGTCCGCGCCGAGGACGGCCTGGCCCTCTCCTCGCGCAACGGCTACCTGGACGAACAGCAACGCGCCGCAGCGCCGGCCCTGTACCGCACCCTCAAGCAACTGGCCGCGTCCGTGAGCGCCGGCGACAGCGACTTCGCAGCCCTGGAAGCCCAAGGCCGCGAGGCGCTCGAGAAGGCCGGTTTCCGCCCCGACTACCTGGAAGTCCGCGAAGCCGCCAGCCTGCGCCCGGCGCGTCCCGGCGACCAGGAGCTGGTGATACTGGCCGCCGCCTACATGGGCAGCACCCGGCTGATCGACAACCTCGCCTTCAACCGTCACGTGAAGGCCTGAAACCCGCGCCCGGCAAGGCTTGCCCGCCCCCCGGGGTTCGGGCAAACTCTGCCGCCGCCAGCGTCCAGACAAGGAAAACGCCATGCACGCCATCATGCTCAAGGCCAAGCTGCACCGCGCCGAAGTCACCCACGCGGTGCTCGACTACGAAGGCTCCTGCGCCATCGACGGTGAATGGCTGGACCTCGCCGGCATCCGCGAGTACGAACAGATCCAGATCTACAACGTCGACAACGGCGAGCGCTTCACCACCTATGCCATCCGTGGTGAAAACGGCTCGCGCATGATCTCCGTCAACGGCGCCGCCGCACACAAGGCCAAAGTAGGCGACCGGGTCATCATCTGCGCCTACGCCCACTACAGCGAAGCCGAGCTGGCCAACTTCAAGCCGCGCATGCTCTACATGGCACCCGGCAACGAGCTGAGCCACACCAGCAACGCCATCCCGGTCCAGGTCGCCTGAACCCTGACCCGCTAGACTGAAAGCCCGGAACACTCCGGGCTTTTTCGTGTTCATAACCAAGTTGATTGCTTGAAGGCACGCCATGAACCACCACCTCAATCCCCTCGACGTCACCCAACTGCCCAGCTGGGGCGCGCTGTCCGCGCACCGTGAGGAGCTGGCCGGCTTCAAGATGCGCCAGGCCTTCCAGGAAGACGGCGAGCGCTTCAAGCGCTTCACCCTCAGTGCCTGCGGCCTGCTGCTGGACTTCTCCAAGAACCTGATCCGCGAAGACACCCTGGCCCTGCTCGTGAAGCTGGCCGAGGAAGCCCAGCTCGGGGAAGCCATAAAGGCGATGTTCCAGGGCGAGGTGATCAACGCCTCCGAGCGTCGCCCCGTGCTGCACACCGCGCTGCGTCGTCCCATCGGCGACAAGGTGCGGGTGGACGGCAAGGACGTGATGCCCGAGGTGCACCGCGTGCTGCACCAGATGACCGAGCTGGTGGGCTACGTGCACAACGGCCTGTGGCGTGGCTACACCGAGAAACCCATCACCGACGTGGTCAACATCGGCATCGGCGGCTCCTTCCTCGGCCCGCAGCTGGTTTCCGAGGCGCTGCTGCCCTTCGCCCAGAAAGGCGTGCGCTGCCACTACCTGGCCAACATCGACGGCAGCGAATTCCGCGAGCTGGCCTGCAAGCTCAACGCCGAGACCACGTTGTTCATCGTCTCCAGCAAGTCCTTCGGCACCCTGGAAACCCTGAAGAACGCCCAGGCCGCCCGCGCCTGGTACCTGGCCCAGGGCGGCAGCGAGGAAGAGCTCTACCGCCACTTCATCGCCGTTTCCAGCAACAAGGAAGCGGCCATGGCCTTCGGCATCCGCGAGGAGAACATCTTCCCGATGTGGGACTGGGTGGGCGGCCGCTACTCGCTGTGGTCGGCCATCGGCCTGCCGATCGCCATGTCCATCGGCATCTCCAACTTCAAGGAGCTGCTGTCCGGCGCCTACAGCATGGACCAGCACTTCCAGACCGCGTCCTTCGAGCGCAACATCCCGGTGATCCTGGCCCTGCTGGGCGTCTGGTACGGCGACTTCTGGGGCGCCCGCAGCCACGCGATCCTGCCCTACGACTACTACCTGCGTAACTTCACCGACCACCTGCAGCAGCTGGACATGGAATCCAACGGCAAGACCGTGCGCCAGGACGGCAGCCCGATCACCGCCGGTACCGGCCCGGTGATCTGGGGTGGCGTCGGCTGCAACGGCCAGCACGCCTACCACCAGCTGCTGCACCAGGGCAGCCACCTGATCCCCGCGGACTTCATCGTCCCGGTCTCCAGCTACAACCCGGTCGCCGACCACCACCAATGGCTGTTCGCCAACTGCCTGTCGCAGAGCCAGGCGATGATGCTCGGCAAGTCCCGCGAGGAAGCCGAGAACGAGCTGCGCGCCAAGGGCCTGGACGAAGCCGAGGTGCAGCGCCTGGCACCGCACAAGGTGATCCCCGGCAACCGCCCCAGCAACACCCTGGTGATGGAGCGCATCAGCCCCCGTCGCCTGGGCGCGCTGATCGCCATGTACGAACACAAGGTCTACGTGCAGAGCGTGCTCTGGGGCATCAACGCCTTCGACCAGTGGGGCGTGGAACTGGGCAAGGAACTGGGCAAGGGCGTCTACTCGCGCATCGTCGGCAGCGAGGAAACCCCGGCCGAAGACGGCTCCACCCAAGGCCTGATCGACTTCTTCCGCGGCCGTCACCGCGGCTGATGCCCGCGCCGCACCCGGCCCCGGGTGCGGCGCCTCCCCACCTCGCCGCTAGCGGCAGAAGCGCTGGCGGTACTCGCTCGGCGTCACGCCCAACCCCTGCACGAAAGCCCTCCTGAGGTTGTATTCGTTGATGAAGCCGGTGCGCTGCGCCGTGCGCTTGAGCGATGCCGCCCCGTCCTCCAGCAACCGGCAGGCCGCCTCCAGGCGCATCTGGAACAACAGGCGCGCCGGGCCGATCCCCAGCTCGTCCTTGCAGTGCCGGTGCAGCGTGCGTGACGAGACCGCGACGGCCGCCGCCATCGCCTCGATATCCAGGTCCTCCTGAAGATGCTCGCGCAACCACGCCGAAAGCCGCTCCACCAGCCCACCCGGAGGGGCCTGCTGGGCCAGCAACTCGGCGCTGAACTGACGCTGCCCGCCCGGCCGGCGCAGGTACACCACCAACCCTCGGGCCACCTGCAGGGACACCTCGCGCCCCAGGTCCTCCTCCACCAGGCTCAGGCACAGGTCGATGCCCGCCGTGACCCCCGCCGAGCTGTAGAAGGCGCCGTCGCGCACGAACAGTGCGTCCTCCAGCACCTGCGCCCGCGGTAGCAAGCGCTGCAACAGCGACGCATAGCGCCAGTGGGTGACCACCTGGCGCCCTTCCAGCAGCCCGGCGCGGGCAAGCAGGAAGGCACCGGTGCACACCGAGCAGCAGCGTCGCGCCACACCGGCTACCGCCACCAGCCAGGCGGCGAGCGCGGCCGACCCCATCGCCCGCTGCACGCCATGCCCGCCGGCCACCAACAGGGTGCAACCCACCAGCTCGGCCACGGGTGGCAGCGCCTCGGCCTGCAGCTGCAAGCCGGTGGAGGAGCTCACCAGGCCCGCCTCCAGCGCCACGGTACGCAGGCGGTAGGGCCGCATCGCGCCCGCCGGCAGCTGCTCGCCCGCGGCAGCGAAGACCTCGGCGGGGCCGGTGGCATCGAGCAGCTGGAAATCGGTGAAGACCAGCAGCACCACGAGATGCGGCGCCGGTTCGTCGGCAATGGACATGGGCACCTCGCGGGCCATCGCAACGCTGAAAAGGATTGGCGGATTTTCATCCATGCCTGTCATTCGCGCCAGAGACGGGTGCCTCACACTGGGCCAGCCCCCAATCGACAGGACCCTTTCCATGATCCGCCTCGCCTGGCTACTGCTCGCCGGACTCGCCCTTGGCCACCCCCTGCCCTTGCTCGCCGCTGAAGATCCCGACCGGCTCCCCGCCTACCCGCAGCGCTTCGACCGCGAACGCCCGCTGGTGGCGGTGATCGGCGAGAACGGCATGACCGAGCTGGTGGATTACGTCATCCCCTACGGATTGCTTTCCCGGTCCGGGGTGGCCGAGGTCGTCGCGCTCTCCACGCGCCCCGGGGCGATGCAGATGATGCCGGCGCTGCGCCTGCTGGCCGATGCCGATATCGACGCCTTCGACCGCCGCCACCCCGAAGGCGCCGACTACGTGATCGTGCCGGCGGTGCACCACAGCGACGACCCGACGCTGCTGCGCTGGGTCAGGCAGCAGGCCGACAAGGGCGCGACCCTCGTCGCCATCTGCGACGGCGTGCTGGTGGTCGGCAACGCCGGGGTGCTCCAAGGGCGCCGTGCCACCGGCCACTGGTATTCGCGCAGCCAGCGCGAAAGCGACTTCCCCGACACCCGCTGGGTGGACGACCGCCGCTACCTGGCCGACGGCAAGGTGATCACCACGGCGGGAGTCAGCGCCGCCCTGCCCGCCACCCTGGCCCTGGTGGAAGCCATCGGCGGCCGCGACAAGGCACGGGCGCTGGCAGGAGAAATAGGCCTGCCGGGCTGGTCGTCACGGCATGACGGCGCCAGCTTCCAGCTCGGCGCGAGTGGCTACCTGACGGCTGCCGGCAACCTCCTCGCCTTCTGGAGGCACGAGGAACTGGGCCTGCCGGTGCAGCCGGGCGTGGACGAGATGGCCCTGGCCCTGCGTGCCGACGCCTGGTCACGGACGTTCCGCTCCGAGGCACTGGCCCTGGCCGAGACGGCCGAGCCGATCCGCACGCGCAACGGCCTGGTCCTGCTGCCCGAGCCCGTGCAGGCGCACCCGGGAATCCCCCGCCTGGCTGCGGACGACGCACCGCTGGCCCAGCTCTTCGACAGCACCCTGGCAGCCATCGCCGAGCGTTACGACCCGGGCACCGCCGAGCTGGTGGCGCGCCAGCTGGAATACACGCCAGGCCTGAACGAATGATTCCAGAGGGGGTTCAAACGCCTTGTGACGCCGACCGCCACTTGAACCGAGCAACTGCTTGGGTGCACCCTAGCCGGCACCGCGGTAACACAAGAACAAGGACCCCGCCTCATGTACGAAATCAGCCTTCATGCCGTGCCCGATGAGGTGCGCAAGCGCGCCTTCATCGACAACGACGCCTACCTGCGTCTCTACCAGCAGTCCGTGGACAACCCCGAGGAATTCTGGAGCGAGCAGGCCACGGCGTTCCTCGACTGGTTCAAGCCCTGGGACCAGCTGCACAGCAGCGACCTGCGCCAGGGCCAGGCCGAGTGGTTCAAGGGCGGCAAGCTCAACGTCAGCTACAACTGCATCGACCGCCACCTGGAGAATTGTGCCGAACAGGTCGCCATCATCTGGGAAGGCGACAACCCCACCGAGTCCGCGCAGATCACCTACCGCAAGCTGCACCAGCACGTCTGCCGCCTGGCCAACGTGCTCAAGGCGCGGGGCGTGAAGAAGGGTGATCGCGTGTGCATCTACATGCCGATGATCCCCGAGGCGGCCTACGCCATGCTCGCCTGCTCGCGCATCGGTGCCGTGCATTCGGTGGTGTTCGGCGGCTTCTCCCCCGACGCCCTGCGGGACCGCATCCTCGACGCCGACTGCCGCGCGGTGATCACCGCCGACGAAGGCGTGCGCGGCGGCAAGTACGTGCCCCTGAAGCAGAACGTCGACAAGGCGCTGAAGGACTGCCCGGACGTCTCCACCGTCGTCGTGGTCGAGCGCACCCAGGGCGAAGTCGCCTGGGTCGAGGGCCGCGACATCTGGTACCACGAGGCCCTGCGCGGCGCCCCGGACGAGTGCGCACCGGAATGGATGGACGCCGAGGACCCGCTGTTCATCCTCTACACCTCCGGCTCGACCGGCAAACCCAAGGGCGTGCTGCACACCACCGGCGGCTACCTGCTGGGCGCGGCGATGACCCACAAGTACGTCTTCGACTACCACGAGGGCGACATCTACTGGTGCACCGCCGATGTCGGCTGGGTCACCGGCCACAGCTACATCGTCTACGGCCCCCTGGCCAACGCCGCCACCACCCTGATGTTCGAAGGCGTGCCCAGCTACCCCGATGCATCGCGCTTCTGGCAGGTGATCGACAAGCACCAGGTGAACATCTTCTACACCGCCCCCACCGCCCTGCGCGCCCTGATGCGTGAAGGCGACGCGGCCGTACGCAGCACCTCGCGTGCCAGCCTGCGCCTGCTCGGCAGCGTCGGCGAGCCGATCAACCCGGAAGCCTGGGAGTGGTACTTCCACGTGGTGGGCGAGAAGCGCTGCCCCATCGTCGACACCTGGTGGCAGACCGAGACCGGCAGCATCCTCATCACCCCGCTGCCCGGCGCCACGGCGCTGAAGCCCGGCTCGGCCACCCGCCCCTTCTTCGGCGTGCAACCGGTGCTGCTGGACGAACAGGGCAAGGAGATCGAAGGCGCCGGCTCCGGCGTGCTGGCGATCAAGGCCAGCTGGCCGAGCCAGATCCGCAGCGTCTACGGCGACCACAAGCGGATGATCGAAACCTACTTCTCCGCCTACCCCGGCTACTACTTCACTGGCGACGGCGCACGCCGCGACGAGGACGGCTACTACTGGATCACCGGCCGTGTCGATGACGTGATCAACGTCTCCGGCCACCGCATCGGCACCGCCGAGGTGGAGAGCGCCCTGGTGCTGCACGACGACGTGGCCGAGGCCGCGGTGGTCGGCTACCCGCACGACGTGAAGGGCCAGGGCATCTATGCCTTCGTCACCACCATGAAGGGCGTGGAGGCCAGCGACGAACTGAAGAAGGAACTGCTGGCCCTGGTCAGCAAGGAAATCGGCAGCTTCGCCAAACCCGACCTGATGCAATGGGCCCCCGGCCTGCCGAAGACCCGCTCAGGCAAGATCATGCGCCGCATCCTGCGCAAGATCGCCTGCAACGAGCTGGACAGCCTGGGCGACACCTCCACCCTGGCCGACCCCTCGGTGGTCGACAGCCTCATCGACAAGCGCTTGAACCAGTAGATAAAGCTTGAAGCTGGGAGCTGGAAGCCGGAAGAATCACCGGGCGCCAGCTCCCGGCCTGTCTCGAACGCCTGACGATGAACCTTATCCGCAACCGCATCGAAAGCCAGATTCTCAGCCTCACCGGGGCCTCCCTCGGGCAGATCGACCTGGACAGCCCCAAGGGCGACCCCGGCCTGTTCGGCCCGGAGTCCATGCCCTGGAAGGTCCACGGCGACTTCACTTCGATGATGATCGGCGGCATCAGCGCCCTGCTGTTGCAGATGCTGCACCCCCTCGCCCTGGCGGGCGTGTGGGACCACTCCAATTTCCGCCAGGACATGCTCGGCCGCCTGCGCCGCACCAGCCTGTTCATCTCCGGCACCACCTACGGCAACACCCGTGACGCCGAATGGTTGATCGACAAGGTGCGCACCATCCACCTGCAGGTGGTCGGCAGTGCGCCGGACGGTCGCCCCTATGCGGCCAGCGACCCGGACCTGCTCACCTGGGTGCATGTCGCCGAGGTCAGCAGCTTCCTCGGGGCCTACCTGCGGCACCTCGACCCGGCGATGCCCGGCGCCGACCAGGACCGCTACTACGAGGAAATCGCCCTGGTGGCCGAACGCCTGGGTGCCCGCAACGTACCCAAGTCGCGCCGGGCCGTCGCCGACTACCTGGACGCCATGCGCCCGCAGATGCTCTGCGACGAGCGCACCCTCGAAGTGGTGCGCCTGCTGCGCGATGCCCCAGCGCCAAGCGCCCTGGCCAAACCCTTCGGCAACCTGATGATGCAGGCGGGCATCGAGCTGCTGCCCACCTGGGCCATGGCGATGCTCGGCCTGCGCCTGCCCGACTGGCAGCGTCCACTGATCCGCGCCGGCGTACAGCGCACCGCGCCGATGCTGCGCTGGGCCCTGCGCAACGGCGCCTCCAGTCGCGCCCGCCGGCGCATGGGCCTGCCCGCCCGCTGAGTGGCTGGCCGGTCACTCGGCCCTGTGCGACCATCGCCCACTTTCCGGTCATGACCTGAACCGAACCCCAGCCTTGAGGACAGAAACCATGCAAGACGTCGTCATAGTCGCCGCCACCCGCACCGCCGTCGGCAGCTTCCAGGGCTCGCTGGCCAACATCCCCGCCCCCGAGCTGGGCGCTGCGGTGATCCGCCAGCTGCTGGCCCAGACCGGCCTCGATGGCGCCCAGGTGGACGAGGTCATCCTCGGCCAGGTGCTCACTGCAGGCAGCGGCCAGAACCCTGCGCGCCAGGCCGCCATCCTCGCCGGCCTGCCCAACGCCGTGCCGGCCATGACCCTGAACAAGGTCTGCGGCTCCGGCCTCAAGGCCCTGCACCTGGCCGCCCAGGCCATCCGCTGCGGCGACGCCGAGGTGATCATCGCCGGTGGCCAGGAGAACATGAGCCTCGCTCCCTACGTCATGCCCGGCGCCCGCACCGGCCTGCGCATGGGCCACGCCAAGCTGGTCGACACCATGATCCAGGACGGCCTGTGGGACGCCTTCAACGACTACCACATGGGCATCACCGCCGAGAACCTGGTGGAGAAGTACGGCATCAGCCGTGAAGCCCAGGACGCCTTCGCCGCCGCCTCCCAGCAGAAGGCCTCCGCCGCCATCGAAGCCGGCCGCTTCGTGGATGAGATCACCCCGATCCTGATCCCGCAGAAGAAGGGCGACCCCGTCGCCTTCGCCACCGACGAGCAGCCCCGCGCCGGCACCACCGCCGAATCCCTGGCCATGCTCAAGCCGGCCTTCAAGAAGGACGGCAGCGTCACTGCCGGCAACGCTTCCAGCCTCAACGATGGCGCCGCCGCCGTGCTGCTGATGAGTGCCGAGAAGGCCAAGGCCCTGGGCCTGCCGGTGCTGGCGCGCATCGCCGCCTACGCCAACGCGGGCGTCGACCCGGCGATCATGGGCATCGGCCCGGTTTCCGCCACCCGTCGCTGCCTGGAGAAGGCCGGCTGGAACCTCGGCGAGCTGGACCTGATCGAAGCCAACGAAGCCTTCGCCGCCCAGGCCCTGTCGGTGGGCAAGGAGCTGGGCTGGGATGCCGAGAAGGTCAACGTCAACGGCGGCGCCATCGCCATCGGCCATCCCATCGGCGCCTCCGGCTGCCGCGTGCTGGTGACCCTGCTGCACGAGATGATCAAGCGCGATGCGAAGAAGGGCCTGGCGACCCTGTGCATCGGCGGCGGGCAGGGCGTGGCCCTGGCCATCGAGCGCTAAGCCACCCGCCACGCCATCGAGACCCTGCGCGAGGCCCACACCGGCCTCGCCGCACTCGGCGCCAAGCCGTCCCCGCTTTGTTAAACTGCGCGCCCTTTCCTCCGAGACGCCGCGCATGCCTTCCGATCTCCCCCAGGCGCTGCGCGTCGCACTCGACGCCCGCCAGCCCCTGCTCGCCGAACTGCACGCGCAAGGCACCGACTGCTACCGCCTGTTCCATGGCAGCCAGGAAGGCGCATCCGGCCTGACCATCGACCGCTACGGCCCGCAACTGCTGGTGCAGAGCTTCCACCAGACACTGCAACGGGACGAACTGCTGCAAGCCGTCGCACAGGTGCGGGAACAACTCGGCGAGCCACTGCTGCCGGTCTACAACGATCGCTCCCAGGGCAATTCGCGCATCGATCGCAGCGACCCTGTGTACCAGGCCGAGCCAGGCGCACTGGTCGACCTCGTCGGCCACGAATGGGGCCTGAACTACCGGGTACGCGGCCGTCATCCCGGCCAGGACCCGCTGCTGTTCCTCGACCTGCGCAACGCCCGCGGCTGGGTAAAGCGCCACGCTGCCGGCAAGTCGGTACTCAACCTCTTCGCCTACACCTGTGGCGTCGGCCTGGCTGCCGCAGCGGGAGGAGCCAGCGAGGTGTGGAACCTCGACTTCGCCGAGGGCAACCTGGCCGTCGGCCGCGAAAACGCCGCGCTCAACCCCGGGCTTGCGCCCATGCGCTTCGTGCAATCGGACTACTTCCCCGCCATCCGCCAGCTCGCCGGCCAGCCCATCGCCCGCCGTCACGGGCAGAAATTGCCCAGCTACCCGCGCCTGGAACAACGCCGGTTCGACCTGGTGTTCCTCGACCCGCCGGCCTGGGCCAAGAGCGCCTTCGGCACCGTCGACCTGCTGCGTGACTACCAGAGCCTGCTCAAGCCGGCGATCCAGGCCACTGCCGAAGACGGCACGCTGATCTGCTGCAACAACCTGGCGAAGGTGGACATCGAGGACTGGCGCGAGCAGGTGCTGCGCTGCGCCAGCAAGCTCGGCCGACCGGTGCGGGAATGGGAGCCGCTGCCACCGGCGGACGACTTCCCCTCCCTCGATGGGCGCCCGCCGCTGAAGACCCTGGTGCTGCATTTCTGAAGCGAGAACCGCCCAACGAAACCACCAGCAACCGTCTGTCGGAACCTTGCGGCCGTGCCATACTCCAAGCCACCTCCGCCGGGATAGTCGACGCCTCACCATGCACAAAGGATTGAAACGCGCCATCAGCGCCTTGCTGATCGTCATCGCCCTCTACAGCCTGCTCGGCTTCCTGATCATCCCCGGGATCGCCCTGCGCGTGGTCAACCAGCAACTGGCCCAGTACGCGAAGGTCCCCGCGCGGCTCGAGCGCATCCAGCTCAACCCCTTCAGCCTCGAGCTGACCCTGTGGGGCCTGCACATCGGTGAAGCGGGCAAGGAACAGATCGGCTTCCAGCGCCTGCACGCCAACCTGCAGCTCGACAGCCTGTGGACCGGTGCCCTGCACCTGGCCGACGTCGAGCTGGAGAAATCCACCACCGAGGTGCTGTTCGCCAAGGACGGCACGCTCAACCTGACCCAGCTGTTCCAGATCCCGCCCAGCGAACCCAAGGCCGAAGAGCCCGCCAGCGACCCGTTCCCGCTGCGCATCGACAGTGTTCGCCTGGTCGAGGGCGGCCTGCACTTCCAGGATCTGCGGCCGAGCGACGCCATTGAGTTCGTCTACGACTCGCTGAACCTCGAGCTGAAGAACCTCAGCACCCTTCGCGACGACAACACCGACATGCTGCTGGTCGCCACCGGCCCCTATGGCGGCCGCATCGACTGGCAGGGCAGCCTGAGCCTGGTGCCCTTCGCCTCCAAGGGCGAGCTCAAGGTCACCGACGGCAACATGAAGGCCTTCTGGCCCTACGTACGCGACGCCGTACCCCTGGCGCTGGAGAAGGGCACCATCAGCCTCGCCACCCAGTACCACCTGAGCCTGGCCCAAGGCACCGAACTGAAGCTGGAACAGACTGCGATCAAGGTCGCGCCCTTCGCCATCACGGCTCCGGACGGGCGCCCCCTGGTCAACCTGGAGAGCCTGGAGGTCAGCGAGAGCTCACTGGACCTCGCCAAGCAGCAAGTGGTGGTCGGAAAGATCCGCAGCCAGAACCTGGAGACCTGGGCCGCTCGCGAAGCCGATGGCCAGCTGGATTGGCAGAAGCTGTTCGCCGGCGACAC
Source organism: Pseudomonas sp. No.21 (assembly GCF_054558415.1). NCBI lineage: Bacteria > Pseudomonadati > Pseudomonadota > Gammaproteobacteria > Pseudomonadales > Pseudomonadaceae > Pseudomonas > Pseudomonas sp. No.21. The sequence continues at coordinate 60,556 of NZ_BAAJNO010000016.1, read as the reverse complement.
CAAGGCCCCGGCGAAAGATACCGAGCCAGGACCGGCAGCGGTGGACGCGAAAGCCGTCGAGCCCGCCCCGGACGCCCAGCCGGCCCAAGCCAAGCAGGAGGCTCCCGGCAAGCCCTGGCAGGTGCTGCTGCGCGACACCCAGCTGCGCGGCTACAAGGTGCACCTGGCCGACCGCGTGCCGAAGAAGGCCGTGCAGATCGACCTCGGCCCGCTGAACCTCGACCTCAAGGACTTCGACAGCCTGGGCGAGTCGCCCTTCCAGCTCGCCATCGACACCGGCCTCGGCAAGCAGGGCAAGCTCAAGGCCGAAGGCCAGGTGCAGCTCAAGCCCACCACCGCCAACCTGAAGGTGGAGACCCGCGACATCGACCTGCGCGTGGCCCAGGCCTACATGGAGCCCTTCGTGCGCCTGGAGCTGCGCAGCGGCATGCTCGACAGCAACCTCGACGTCGCCCTCACCGGCACCGAGCCCCTGGCGCTGACCGTCAGCGGTCGCGCGCTGGTCAACCAGTTGCACACCCTGGACACGCTCAAGGAGCGCGACTTCGTCAAATGGCAGCAGTTGCTGGTGGAGGGTTTGGCCTATCGCCACGGCGAGAGCCTGTCCATCGACAAGGTCGGCATCAACCAGCCCTACGCACGCTTCATCATCAACGAGGACCTGACCACCAACGCCAGCGACCTGGTGATCAAGCAGCCCGCCGCGCCCAACGCCAAGCCCGAGCCCGCCGGCAAGCCGCTGGACATCCATGTCGGTGCGGTGAGCATCAGCAACGGCTCGGCCAACTTCGCCGACTTCAGCCTGACGCCCAACTTCGCCACCGCCATCCAGCAGCTCAACGGCGAGATCGGCACACTCGACACCCGCACCCGCACGCCGGCCACGGTCGACATCAAGGGCAAGGTCGACCGCTACGCCCCGGTCACCATCAAGGGCAGCCTGACCCCCTTCGACCCGCTGGAGTCCCTGGACATCGCCACCAGCTTCAAGCGCGTCGAGCTGACCACCCTGACCCCCTACTCCGGCAAGTTCGCCGGCTACCGCATCCGCAAGGGCCGCCTCAATCTCGACCTGCACTACCAGATCGAGAAGGGCCAGTTGAAAGCGCAGAACCGCCTGGTGCTGGAACAGCTGCAACTGGGCGAGCAGGTCGACAGCCCCGATGCGGTGGACCTGCCGATCAAGCTGGCGGTGGCGCTACTCAAGGACACCGAAGGCAAGATCGACATCGAGCTGCCGGTCGCCGGCAATCTCAAGGACCCGCAGTTCAGCGTCGCGCCCATCGTCTGGCAGACCCTGCGCAACCTGGTGTTGCGCGCGGCGCAGGCACCGTTCAAGTTCGTTGCCGGGCTGGTGTCCGGAGGTGGCGATCAGGATCTGAGCAATGTCCCCTTCGCCGCCGGCAGCAGCGAGCTGTCCACCGAGGCGCAAGGCACCCTGGATACCCTCGCCGCCGCGCTCAAGGAGCGACCGGCGCTGCGCCTGGAAGTCGAGGGCATGAGCGCCAAATCCAGCGACGGCCCGCTGCTCGCGGCCCAGCGCCTGGAGCGCGAATACCAGAGCACCTACTACAAGATCGCCCAGCGTCGCGGTGACAAGGTGCCCGCCGAACCGGCCCAGCTGGTAGTCCCGGACGACGAGAAGCCGCCGATGCTCGAAGGCATCTACCGCACCCGCCTCAAGCAGCAGCCGCCCGCCGAGTGGAAGGACCTGGGCAGCGACGAGCGCACGGCGAAGATGCGCGAGGCGGTGATCGGCTCCTGGGCACAGAGCGAACTGCTGCTGCGCCAGCTGGCGCAGGCCCGTGCCGCCAGCATCAAGGATTACCTGGTGGACCGTGGCGGCCTGCAGGACGAGCGCGTGTACATGCTCGACGTCAGCCTCGGCGAGGCGGACGCGGACGGCAAGGTCGACACCCCTCTGCAACTGGGCAGCGAATAGCTGCCCGGGCCCCTGGAATTACCTCTCTTTCCATCTGTCCAAGCGGCTGTGTTGCACGAGTTTTCGTGCGGCATCCAGCCCTGCTGACAGCCGCGCCACGGCGGCGTAGGCTGAAATCCCAACCTGAATGACGGAAGCATTCGTGAAGATCCTCCCCCTGCTCGCCCTGCCCCTGCTCCTGGCCGCCGCATCCGCCCAGGCCTCCTCCACGCTGCGCTGCGAAGGCGGTGGCCTGATCAGCCAGGACGACAGCACCTCGCAGGTGCAGCGCAAGTGCGGCGACCCCGCCAGTCGCTCGAGCCTGGGCTATCGCGAGAAGGTCGATCGCTACGGCAACACCAGCGAAGTGCTGGTGGAAGAGTGGGTCTACGGGCCGCGCAACGGCATGTACCAGTACCTGCGCTTCGAAGGGAACAAGCTGATCAAGATCGAGAGCAAGCGTGGCGACTGACAGCCACGAACCGGCAGTGCTAGGCTCTGCCACCCATTTTCCCCGGACAGGATGCCCACCATGAAGAGACTGCTGTTTTCCCTGCTCGCGTTGCCGGCCCTGCTGCTGGCCCACGAAGCATCCGCCGCCACCTTCCGCTGCGGCAGCGCGCTGGTCAGCGAGGGCGATCGCGCCGTCGAGGTGCAGCGCAAGTGCGGCGACCCCGTCAGCCGCAACCTGATCGGCTACTCCGAAACCCGCAGCGGGCGCCAGGAGATGCAGGTGGAGGAATGGGTCTACGGGCCGGTCAACGGCATGTACTACTACCTGGACTTCATCGGTGGCCGCCTCAACTCTGTGGAAAGCAAACGCGACTGACCCACCCCTGAATCCGATCCGCGACAAGGACGTCCCGCTTGGTCATTCTCCCCGCCGAACACCCGCTGGACTGGAAACGTCCGCCCGTCATCACCCTGCTGCTGGTCATCCTCAATACGCTGATCTACCTCGCCTACCAGGGCGGTGACGAAGCGCGCACGGACGCCGCCGTGCATCTCTATCTCGACGGCGGCCTGCTCAATCGCGAACGTGCGCTGTTCATCGACAGCCTGGCCCAGCGCCACGAGCTGGACGCCGACGAGCGCCGCAGCATCGATGCCGCGCGGCGCCAGGAACTGGCCGGCTACGTGCTGCGCGACCTGGAGTTCGAGGACCAGCTGCACCGCTCCGCCGCCTACCAGGCCGACCCCGCCTGGCAAAAGGCGCGCGCGGGCGCCGAGGCGGCCCGCGACCGCATCAGCAGCTACCGCTTCGGCTTCGTGCCCAAGCGCTTCACCGTCGAAGGCCTGTTCGGCGCGATGTTCCTGCACGGCAGCTTCGATCACCTGCTGGGCAACATGATTTTCCTGTTCATCTGCGGCTTCGCCCTGGAACGGGCCCTGGGCCGCACCGCCTACCTGGCGCTCTACCTAACCAGCGGCCTGGCCTCGCACCTGCTCTGGTGGGCCCTGGACCCGGGCTGGGTGCCCGGCATCGGCGCATCCGGCGCAGTCGCCGGCCTGATGGGCATGTACATCGGCGTGTACGGGCTGAGGAAGATCAACTTCTTCTACTGGCTGGGCCCGCTGATCGGCTACTTCAAGGCTCCCGCGCTGTGGATCCTGCCGATCTGGATGGGCAAGGAACTCTATGGCCTGTTGCTGGCCAACGACCACGTCAACTACTACGCGCACCTGGGTGGGCTCGGTTTCGGCTTCCTGGGCACCTGGCTGCCCCGTCGCCTGGGCGGGCTCAAGGTGGACGAGCAGTACCTGGCCAAGGAGGACCCGGACGCGCCTTTCAAACGCGAGCTGGCGGCACTTGACCAGTTGATCGGCCGCTTCGCCCTGGATCAGGTGCCGGCCCGTGGCCTGGACCTGCTGAGCCGCCATCCCGGCCGCCTCGAATTGCTCGAACGCCTCTACCCGGTGGCCAGGACCCGCAACGATGCGCCGTTGATGAGTGCGGTGCTCAAGCAGCTCTTCGCCCTGCCCAATCCGAACCTCGCCCACTCCCTGCTTTGCCGCCTGGCCGATGATGCGAGCGATGCACAGAATCGCCTGCTGCAACACCCGGCCATCCAGTTGCACCTGCTACAGGGCTTGCTGAAGGTCGGCGAAGGGCCGAGGGCCCTGGCCCCCTGGCGCGCCCTCGGCCGGACTGCCACGCCGCCGGCACAGCTACCCGGCCTCACCCTGATGCTGGCCAAGCAACTCGGCCAGCGCCGGGACCTGCGCGGCGTCGCCGAGCTGGCCAGTTTCATGCGCAAGGCCTTTCCCGAAGCCGAGCAGACGCACCAGCTGGGCCTCTACCAGCAACACCTGGCACGCTGAACGACGCCACTGCATCGCCCAACGAAAAGCCCCGGGTGGCGGCCCGGGGCTTTTCGTTGATCGTCTGGATCAGAGCTTGCTGCTGAAGTCGCGCAGCTCGTCCTGGGCCTTTTCCTTGGTCCAGCCATAGCGCTCCTGCAACTTGCCGACCAGGTATTCGCTGTGGCCCTCGGCCACGTCGATATCGTCGTCGGTCAGATTGCCCCAGCGCTCCTTGAGCCGGCCGCTGAGTTGTTTCCACTTGCCTTTGATGATGTCGGAATTCATGGCGTTCTCCTTCGATTACACGCCGGACCGCCCGGGCATGGGCGGCCGGCTGCGAGGGTTACTCGGCGGATTTCAGGCCGTCGGCCGATACCGCAGTAACACCTTTGATGGACTTGGCGGTGGTCACCGCCAGGTCACGCTCGGCATCGCTGGCCACGACACCGGAGAGCGAGACGACGCCCTTGTTGGTTTCGACCTTGATGTCCAGGGCGCTGAGATTCTTGTCAGCCAGGAAGCTGGATTTCACCTTGCTGGTGATCCAGGTATCGGAAACGGCCTCTTCAGCCTTGTTCACGGTTTCGCTGGCAGCCAGCATGGTGGGCTGGGCAGCGAAGGCGGTGCCGGCCAGCGGCAGGCTCAGGGCAGTAGCGGCTACGGCAGCGAGGGTCCACTTGTTGAAAGACTGTTTCATGGTTGTTCTCCTATGTTCTACAGGTCTCTGCAGCGTTGTCCTGTCTGCAGTCACGGTAGATATCGCAAGGCCTGTGCCAAGCTGGAGAACAAAAAATAAATGTTATTTATCAATAACTTAAAAAAACAAGCCAAACGCGACCTACTTGCAGATTGCAATTTCCAGCCAAGCGGCACGTGCACTTTGCACGATCGATCCTCTCACTGAGACGCCAGCCGATCGAGCGTCGACTCCAGCGCGGCCACCTCCTCCAGAAGCGGAGAACCAGGGTAGCGCGCCCGGATATAGCCCAGCAGCTTGCGCGCCGGCTCCACCTGCCCGAGTCCCTCGGCGAAGCCGCGCGCAGCCAGGAGGTAGGCCCGAGGGATGAAGGGGTAGTCGGGGAAGCGCTGGTGCAGGTTGCGCAGCAGGCTGAGCCCCTCGCGCACCTTGTGGCGATCGATCAGCGCGCCGGCGATACGCTCGCAGACCTGGGCATCCGCCGGCATGTAGTCCGCCTGCAACTGGCGGGCATTGAGCAGGGCGGTGGCGCCGAGGGGAGCGTTCAGGCGCGCGGCCAGGGGCAGGTAGTGCTCGAGGTGCCGCAGGCAGCGCGAGCGGTCGTTGAGGCCGAACAGCAGTTGGTGGAAGCGCTCGTTGAGCTTGAGGTCGTCGGGGTCGCGCTGCAGCGCCTGGGTCAGGGTTTCCAGCGCGGTGCCGCTCTGGCCCTCCTTGATGCGCACCTCGGCCTCGGCCAGCGCGCGACGACGTCGCCACTCTGCGGCGGGGAAGCCTTCCTGGGCGCCCTCCTCGGCGATGGCGAAGCCCAGGGCCCCCTGATACTGGAAGACCGCATAGCCCATCATGCTGCACATCACCACGCCGAAATAACCGAACAGGAAGGCGGCGATGGGTACCAGCACCACACGGGGCAGCCCGTGGGAGAGCAGGTAGGTGACGTAGTCCGGCGACTGCCAGAGGGCGAAGAGGAAGATGCACAGGATCAGGTAGCGCCAGCCCATGGCCTTGATCACCTCGCCCAGCTGTTCGGGACTCAGCGCGGCCCCCAGCTCCTTGTTCAGCGCCAGGCGGATGATGCTGGCAGGCATCAGCAGCATCAGGCCGATGTTCACCGCCCAGAACAGGGCTTCGCTCTGGAAGTCGGCGGCGAGCCAGAGCACGCCGAAGGCGACGAGGAACACCACCAGTTGCTTGATGAACAGCGAGAACCCTTCGCCGACGAAGGCCGTGGCCAGGCCCGGGGCTTCGCGCCCGCCTTCGCTGGCAGCCTCGATGACGCTGTGGAAGTACTTGGTGGCGATGCTGAACAGTGCGATCCAGAGGATCAGCGAGCGCGGCATGAACAGGCTGGCCAGGGCCAGCAGCGCGGCGAAAGCCAGGGGGCCGGTCTGCAGGCCGTAGAGGAAGAACTGGGGAATACGCTCCCAGAAAGGCTGGGCGGTGTTGGCTGCGCCGAGGAAATGCAGCGGCGCCCGGCACAGCGGGCAGGCCGGTGACTCGTTGGGCTCGTCGGCATTAAGCGGGATGCAGCAATCACCGAAGTGGCGCTCGCAGGGCGGGCAGTGCCAGGTGGCGGGTTGGCTCTGGTGGTACTTGCAGTAGGTCTTGTCCATGACCCGGCTTCCTTGGGCTGATACTGGCGGCGCGCCATTTTCCGAGAAAAAAAAGAGGGCCCGCAAGGGGCCCTCTCTCATTGACCGTCGCCGGGGCTTAGACGCCCGAAGCTTCAGCCGCTTCCACGTCTTTCATGGAGAGCTTGATGCGGCCGCGGTTGTCCACGTCCAGCACCAGTACTTTCACTTCCTGGCCTTCCTGCAGGACGTCGGTGACCTTGTCGATGCGCTTGTCGCTGATCTGCGAGATGTGCACCAGGCCATCTTTGCCCGGGAGGATGTTGACGAAGGCGCCGAAGTCGACGATGCGCTCGACCTTGCCGACGTAGACCTTGCCGATCTCGGCTTCCGCGGTGATACCCAGTACGCGCTGGCGCGCGGCCTCGGCAGCTTCCTTGGTTTCGCCGAAGATCTTCACGCTGCCATCGTCTTCGATGTCGATGGAGGCCTTGGTCTCTTCGCAGATGGAGCGGATGGTGGCGCCGCCCTTGCCGATGACGTCACGGATCTTGTCGGTGTCGATCTTCATCGCGATCATGGTCGGGGCGTTGGCCGACAGCTCGGTACGCGACTGGCCGATGACCTGGTTCATCTGGCCGAGGATGTTCAGGCGCGCTTCCAGAGCCTGTTCCAGGGCGATCTCCATGATCTCTTCGGTGATGCCGTTGATCTTGATGTCCATCTGCAGCGCGGTCACGCCCTTGGCGGTACCGGCTACCTTGAAGTCCATGTCGCCCAGGTGGTCTTCGTCACCCAGGATGTCGGTCAGGACGGCGAACTTGTCACCTTCCTTCACCAGGCCCATGGCGATACCGGCTACCGGTGCCTTCATCGGCACACCCGCGTCCATCAGGGCCAGGGAGGCGCCGCAGACGGAAGCCATGGAGCTGGAGCCGTTGGATTCGGTGATTTCCGATACGACGCGGATGGTGTAGGGGAACTCGTCGCTCTTCGGCAGCATGGCTGCGACACCACGACGGGCCAGGCGGCCGTGACCGATCTCGCGACGGCCGGCGCTGCCCATGCGGCCGCACTCGCCCACGGAGAAGGGCGGGAAGTTGTAGTGCAGCATGAAGCCGTCTTTGCGCTCGCCTTCCAGGGTGTCCAGCAGCTGGGCATCACGAGCGGTGCCGAGGGTGGCAACGACCAGGGCCTGGGTTTCGCCACGGGTGAACAGGGCGGAACCGTGGGTCTTGTCGAGGACGCCGACTTCGATCTTCAGCGGACGGACGGTGCGGGTGTCGCGGCCGTCGATGCGCGGCTTGCCGTTGACGATGTTCTCGCGGACGGTGCGGTATTCCAGAAGGCCGAAGGCGTCCTTCACTTCACCGGCGGGGAACTGACCGGCTTCTTCGCCAGCGAAGCGGGCGACGACCTGGTCGCGCAGCTCGCCGAGGCGGTTGTAGCGGTCCTGCTTGATGGTGATGGTGTAGGCCTGGGAGATGGCCTCGCCGAACTCGGCCTTGATGGCGTTGAGCAGGGCGGTGTTCTCGACCGGGGCGGTCCAGTTCCAGGCCGGCTTGCCGGCTTCGGCTGCGAATTCCTTGACGGCGTTGATCACGGCCTGGAATTCCTGGTGGGCGAACAGCACGCCACCGAGCATCTGGTCTTCGGTCAGCTCCTGGGCTTCGGACTCAACCATCAGCACGGCGTCCTGGGTACCGGCGACGACCATGTCCAGGCTGGAGGCCTTGAGCTGCTCGTAGTTCGGGTTCAGCAGGTAGCCGGTGCTCTCGTGGTAGGCCACGCGGGCGGCGCCGATCGGGCCGGCGAAGGGGATGCCGGAGATGGCCAGGGCAGCGGACGTACCGATCATCGCGGCGATGTCCGGATCGGTCTTCTTGTTGGTGGAGACGACGGTGCAGATGACCTGCACTTCGTTGAGGAAACCTTCCGGGAACAGCGGGCGGATCGGACGGTCGATCAGGCGCGAGGTCAGGGTTTCCTTCTCGGAAGGACGGCCTTCACGCTTGAAGAAACCACCGGGGATGCGGCCGGCTGCGTAGGTTTTTTCCTGGTAGTGGACGGACAGCGGGAAGAAGCCCTTGCCCGGATCGGCCTGCTTGGCGCCGACCACGGTCACCAGCACGGTGACGTCTTCGTCCATGGTGACCAGAACGGCACCGGAAGCTTGACGGGCGATGCGGCCAGTCTCGAGGGTTACGGTCGATTGACCGAACTGGAATTTCTTGATTACCGGGTTCACGGTGTCTTTACCTTCTCTTTGTTGCCTTTGGGGGAAATCTGCGGAAGGCACGGGAATCGGCCCGTCGTCCTCCTCGAAAAAAGCCTGAAGCTGGAAGCCAGAAGCTGGAGGCAGGACCGAGGCCCCGCTTCCAGCTTCCGACTTCCAGCTTCCAGCTCGAGTGCGTCTTAGCGACGCAGACCCAGACGACCGATCAGGGCGCTGTAACGAGTGGTGTCCTTACCCTTCAGGTAGTCCAGCAGCTTGCGGCGCTGGTTGACCATGCGGATCAGACCACGACGGGAGTGGTGGTCTTTGCCGTTGGCCTTGAAGTGATCCTGCAGCTTGTTGATGTTGGCGGTCAGCAGTGCAACTTGCACTTCCGGAGAACCGGTGTCGCCTTCAGCTTGCTTGTACTCGTTAACGATCTGGGCTTTCTCAGTAACGCTCAGTGCCATGATGGGCTTCCTCTGAGGTAATAGGCCGGGAACGAATCCCGTGTTTTAAAAGGAGGAGTGACCGTGCCTATTAACAGCCACCCTCGAATCGGTCATTCCGACCGAATCAGTCGACGCGGCGCTACGCGCCCGTCATCGCTCACTTCACCGATGCCGATGAAGCGACCGTTGTGATCCTGCACCCGCAGCATGCCGAACTTCGGCGCCTCGGGAGCCCTTACCGGCTGGCCATGCAGCCAGTAATAGGCACTGTGTTCGCTCAACTGGATCAGGGGCCAGTGTTCCAGGCCGCTGTCCTCGGGCAGGAGGAACCGGTCCAGTGCCTCATTGCCGCCTTCGGCGTGCGCTTTCTCCAGCTCTTCCAGGGTGATGGCCTGGGCCAGCGAGAAGGGGCCTGCCTGGGTACGACGCAGTTCCGCCACGTGCGCCCCGCATCCAAGCACCTGGCCGAGGTCTTCGACCAGGGTACGGATGTAGGTGCCTTTGCTGCAGGCCACGGCGAGTCTCGCCTGGGTGGACTCGAAGGCCAGCAATTCCAGGCGCGCAATAGTAACAGAACGCGCTTCGCGCTCCACTACCTCGCCCGCGCGTGCCAGCTTGTACAGCGGCTGGCCGTCTTTCTTCAGGGCCGAGTACATGGGCGGTATCTGCTTGATTTCGCCACGGAAACCAGCGAGGCGGGCTTCGATGTCGGCACGACCGACGGTCACTTCGCGACGCTCGAGGACTTCGCCTTCCGCATCCCCAGTGGTGGTGGTGATGCCCAGTTGGGCCAGGGTCTCGTAGCCCTTGTCGGCATCCAGCAGGTACTGGGAGAACTTGGTCGCCTCGCCGAAGCACAGCGGCAGCACGCCGGTGGCCAGGGGATCGAGGCTGCCGGTGTGGCCGGCCTTCTCGGCATTGAGCAGCCAGCGCACCTTCTGCAGGGCCTGGTTGGAGCTCATGCCACGGGGCTTGTCGAGAATCAGGATGCCGCTGACGTTGCGGCGGATGCGCTTCACCTGGGCCACGGTTATTCCTCGCCGTCGCCCTGGTGCTTGCGATCCTCGGCCACAGCGCGCTCGATGAGCGCCGACAGCTCGACGCCGCGACGGATGCTGGCGTCGTAGTTGAAGTGCAGCTGCGGCACGGTGCGCAGCTTCATCGCGCGGCCCAGCTGCATGCGCAGGAACCCGGCGGCATCGTTGAGGATGTCGGTGTTCTGCTTGATGACTTCGGCGTTGTCGTCCTGGCCCATCACGGTGATGAACACCTTGGCGTGGGACAGGTCACGGGCCACGTCGCAGCCGGTGATGGTCACCAGGCCCAGGCGCGGATCCTTGATTTCACGTTGGATCAGCAGTGCCAGCTCGCGCTGCATCTGATCGCCGATACGTTGGGTACGGCTGTATTCTTTTGCCATTTCCTGCTACCTGCACTCTCCCCCGGGCCTAGAAACCAGGGGGTTCAAAAGCGGCAAACGCCCGGCCGAGCGGAAGCTGGACCGGGCGTTGCGTATTGCAGCTCGCGCTTAGAGGCTGCGAGCCACTTGGACCTTCTCGAACACTTCGATCTTGTCGCCGACCTTGACGTCGTTGTAGCTCTTCACGCCGATACCGCACTCCATGCCGGCACGCACCTCGGACACGTCGTCCTTGAAGCGGCGCAGGGATTCCAGTTCGCCTTCGAAGATCACCACGTCGTCGCGCAGTACGCGGATCGGACGGTTGCGGTGGACCATGCCCTCGACAACCATGCAGCCCGCGATCGCGCCGAACTTCGGCGAGCGGAACACGTCGCGCACCTCGGCGATACCCAGGATGTTCTCCCGGACGTCGCTGCCGAGCATGCCGGACAGTGCTTTCTTAACGTCTTCGATGATGTCGTAGATGATGTTGTAGTAGCGCAGGTCCAGGCCTTCCTGCTCGACGATCTTCCGGGCGCCCGCATCGGCACGCACGTTGAAGCCGAACAGTACGGCGTTGGAGGCCAGAGCCAGGTTGGCGTCGCTCTCGGTGATGCCACCGACGCCGCCACCGACAACACGCACCTGCACTTCGTCGTTGCCGAGATCCGACAGCGCACCTTGCAGGGCTTCCAGAGAACCACGGACATCGGACTTGAGGACGATGTTGAGTGTCTTCTTCTCGTCCTGGCCCATGTTCTCGAAGATGTTTTCCAGCTTGCCGGCATGCGCACGGGCCAGCTTGACCTCGCGGAACTTGCCCTGACGGAACAGGGCCACTTCGCGGGCCTTCTTCTCGTCGCTGATCACGGTCAGCTCGTCACCCGCATCCGGGGTGCCGTCCAGGCCGAGGATCTCGACCGGGATGGAGGGACCGGCTTCCTTGATGGGCTTGCCGTTCTCGTCGAGCATGGCACGGACGCGACCGAAGTTGACGCCGCAGAGAACCATGTCGCCCTGGCGCAGGGTACCGTCCTGAACCAGTACGGTGGCCACCGGGCCACGGCCCTTGTCCAGGCGGGACTCGACCACGACACCACGGCCGGGGGCCGACGGGGTGGCTTTGAGTTCCAGGACTTCGGCCTGCAGCAGCACGGCTTCAAGCAGTTCGTCGACACCGGTACCGACCTTCGCCGATACGGGTACGAACTGGGTGTCGCCGCCCCACTCTTCCGGGATCACGTCACGACCGGCGAGGTCGTTCTTGATACGGTCGAGGTCAGCTTCGGGCTTGTCGATCTTGTTCACCGCGACCACGATCGGCACGCCAGCCGCTTTCGCGTGCTGGACGGCTTCTTCGGTCTGCGGCATCACGCCGTCGTCCGCCGCCACCACGAGGATGACGATGTCGGTCGCCTTGGCACCACGGGCACGCATCGCGGTGAACGCGGCGTGGCCAGGGGTGTCGAGGAAGGTGACCATGCCACGGTCGGTTTCGACGTGGTAGGCACCGATGTGCTGGGTGATGCCACCGGCTTCGCCCGCGGCGACCTTGGCACGACGGATGTAGTCGAGCAGCGAGGTCTTGCCGTGGTCGACGTGGCCCATGACGGTCACGACCGGCGCGCGGTGGATGGCTTCACCTTCGAACTTCAGGGATTCGGCCAGTTGCTCTTCCAGTGCGTTCTCGCTGACCAGCTTGACCTTGTGGCCGAACTCTTCTGCGATCAGCTGGGCAGTTTCCTGGTCCAGCACCTGGTTGATGGTCACCGGGGTGCCCATCTTGAACATGAACTTGACGACTTCCGCGCCCTTGACGGTCATCTGCGCAGCCAGTTCGGCCACGGTGATGGTCTCGCCGATATTCACATCACGCACAATCGGTCCTGTCGGGCTCTGGAACCCGTGCTGGTTGCGCTTCTTGAGCTTGGACTTGCCACCACGACCGCCACGACGGTAGCCGTCGCTTTCCTCTTCGGTGCTGCGCGGGGCGACACGCGGAGCCGGAACCTTTTCCTTCTCCTTGACGGAGGGACGGTGCTGCGTGTGCTTGCGATCACGGCGCTCGTCTTCGTCACGAGCCTTCTCGGGACGGCGCGGCTCTTCCTTCTTGCGATCGTCGGCGCCTGCGGCAGCGGCAGGAGCCGGAGCAGCAGCAGGGGCGGTCGCTTCGGCAGCCACGGCGGCAGCAGGTGCTGCATCGCCGCCGCGAGCGGCTTCCAGGGCACGGGCATCGGCCTGGCGACGGGCATCTTCTTCGGCCCGACGCTTGGCTTCTTCCTCGGCCTTCAGGCGCGCGGCTTCTTCAACGGCACGCTGCTCTTCGAGCTCGCGCTGCTTCTCGGCCTCGATCTCGTCGGGGCTGCGTTTCACGTACGTCTTCTTCTTACGTACTTCGACGCTGATGGTCTTGCTACCGGCAACTCTCAGCGTAGTGGTGGTCTTGCGCTGCAAGGTGATCTTGCGGGGCTCTTCCAGCCGTTCGCCGTGACTGCCCTTGAGATGCGCCAGCAGCGCCTGTTTCTCATTGTCAGTCACAACTTGCTCGGCGCTGGTGTGCGGCAACCCTGCCTCACGCATCTGCAACAGCAGGCGCTCCACCGGTGTGTCGACCACTTGGGCCAGTTCTTTCACCGTGACTTGCGTCATGCACTTCTCTCCTCAGGCCGCGACTGCTTACTCGAACCAATGGGCTCGGGCGGCCATGATCAGCTTGCCGGCACGCTCTTCGTCCATGCCGTCGATGTCGAGCAGGTCGTCAATAGACTGCTCGGCCAGGTCTTCGCGGTTGACTACGCCACGTACTGCCAGCTCAACAGCCAGCTCTTTGTCCATGCCTTCGAGAGCAAGCAGGTCGTCCGCCGGCTGAGCGTCAGCCAGTTTTTCTTCAGTGGCGATAGCCTTGGTCAGCAGGCGATCCTTGGCGCGGGCACGCAGCTCGTTGACGATGTCTTCGTCGAAGCCGTCGATGCTCAGCATCTCTTCCATCGGTACGTAGGCGATTTCTTCCAGGCTGGTGAAGCCTTCCTCGACCAGTACCTGGGCCAGTTCCTCATCGACTTCCAGCTCGTCGACGAAGGCCTGCATGATGTCGCCGGTCTCGGCCTGCTGCTTGGCCTGGATGTCGGCCTCGGTCATCACGTTCAGCGTCCAGCCGGTCAGCTGGCTCGCCAGGCGAACGTTCTGACCGCCTCGACCGATGGCCTGGGCCAGGTTGTCCTCGCCGACGGCGATGTCCATGGCATGGGCATCTTCGTCGACGATGATCGCGGCCACTTCGGCCGGAGCCATGGCGTTGATCACGAACTGCGCGGGGTTGTCGTCCCACAGCACGATGTCGACACGCTCACCGCCCAGCTCGCCGGAAACGGCCTGGACGCGCGAACCACGCATGCCGATGCAGGCGCCTTGCGGGTCGATGCGCTTGTCCTTGGAGCGAACGGCGATCTTGGCGCGGGAACCCGGGTCACGGGAGGCGGCCATCACTTCGATCAGCTCTTCGGCGATCTCCGGCACTTCGATGCGGAACAGCTCGATCAGCATCTGCGGCGCGGTGCGCGACAGGATCAGCTGCGGGCCGCGGTTCTCGGTGCGGATCTCTTTCAGCAGTGCGCGAACGCGCGCGCCGACACGGAAGGTCTCGCGGGCGATGATGTCCTCACGAGCCAGCAGCGCCTCGGCGTTGTTGCCCAGGTCGACGATCACGTTGTCACGGGTGACCTTCTTCACGGTGCCGGAGATGATGTCGCCCAGCTTCTCGCGATAGGCCTCGACGACCTGCGCACGCTCGGCTTCGCGAACCTTCTGCACGATCACCTGCTTGGCGGTCTGTGCAGCGATGCGGCCGAACTCGATGGACTCGATTTTTTCTTCTACGAAATCACCGACCTTGGCACCAGGTTGCTTCTCCTGGGCCTCTTCGACGGTCAGTTCGGCCGCAGGGTTTTCCTGGTCGTCTTCTTCGACGACCGCCCAGCGGCGGTAGGTGTCATAGCTGCCAGTGTGGCGATTGATCTCCACACGCAGTTCCACTTCATCTTCGAAGCGCTTCTTGGTAGCAGTGGCCAGAGCCAGCTCCAGCGCCTCGAATATCACGCCAGCCGGTACGCCTTTCTCGTTGGATACCGACTCTACAACCAGCAGTACTTCTTTGCTCATCGTACGCCTCGCCTTTCGCAATCCATTGGATCCGCGGGATCCGCGTCTCAGTCAAAACGGGGAATGATGTTGGCCTTGTCGATCAGATCGATCGGCAGCAGGTACTCGTGATCTTCAACAAGAACCACCACATCCTGTTCCTCCACCCCGCGGAGGAGCCCCTGGAAATTACGTCGCCCATCGTAGGGAGAGCGCAACTTGATCTTCACCAGTTCACCGGCATGTGCAGCGAACTGCTCAAGACTGAACAGCGGTCGATCCATGCCAGGCGAGGACACCTCGAGGGTGTATTCGCTGGGGATGGGATCTTCCACGTCGAGAACACCACTGACCTGGCGACTGACCTTTTCACAGTCGTCGACCTGGATGCCGTTCTCATGATCGATATAAACCCGCAGCAGCGAATGCCGCCCCTGGGACAGGAACTCGACGCCCCAGCATTGGTAGCCAAGCGCTTCGACTACCGGGGCCAGCAAGGCCTGCAACTGTTCTAGCTTGCTCGACACCTGATTGCCCTCGCATGCTGTGCAAATAAAAAATGGGCGAAACGCCCATCCATTCGAACCAATCGGCAAATGACCGATGGCTAACTGTCCCAGCTAGCAAAAAGCCCCTAAAAAGGGGCTCCGCTACTACTGGTTGCGGGGGCTGGATTTGAACCAACGACCTTCGGGTTATGAGCCCGACGAGCTACCAGACTGCTCCACCCCGCGTCAAAGCTGGGGCGAGAGTATACGGCCTACGTGCGTACACGGTCAACCGAACACCTCACCAACAAGAAAGCCCGCATGGAGCGGGCTTTCTTGTTTTGTATGGTACCGAGGAGGGGACTCGAACCCCTACAGCCTATGGCCACTACCACCTCAAGGTAGCGTGTCTACCAATTCCACCACCTCGGCAAAACTTGCCTTACTTCTGCTCTGGAGCCTGAGGTACATCACCTGCACTTTCTGCAGGCTTCTGCTCTTCGAGCACC
This sequence comes from Pseudomonas sp. No.21, assembly GCF_054558415.1. NCBI lineage: Bacteria > Pseudomonadati > Pseudomonadota > Gammaproteobacteria > Pseudomonadales > Pseudomonadaceae > Pseudomonas > Pseudomonas sp. No.21. The sequence goes on along the minus strand of NZ_BAAJNO010000016.1, from coordinate 44,860 downwards.
GGCACATCGTCAGCTGCCGGCTTTTGCTGCTGAACCTCGACAGCTGCCGGATCCGGCAGGCCAACGTGACTCAGAGCTTCAGCCTTTTCTTTAGCGAAGAACGCTAAGCCCAGGCTGGTAATGAAAAAAACCGCGGCGAGTATACCAGTAACTCGACTCAGAAAGGTAGCAGAACCTTGACTACCGAAAACGGTACCCGAAGCCCCCGCACCAAACGAGGCGCCAGCATCCGCACCCTTACCCTGCTGCAGCAACACCAGCGCGACAACGCCGAGCGCGCCGAGCAGGTGAACCACGATAACGACAGTTTCCAGCATCTCGTCAGCTTCCTGCGGCACGACAGATCGCGCCGAACTCATCAGCATTCAGGGAGGCCCCACCAACCAGCCCCCCGTCGATATCCGGCATGCCAAACAACTCGGCCGCACTGGCCGCCTTGACACTGCCGCCATAAAGAATCCTTACACCGCGCGCCACCTCGGCATTTTCCGCCGCCAGTTGCGCCCGTATTGCAGCATGCACTTCTTGCGCTTGCTGCGGAGTTGCCGTGAGCCCTGTACCGATAGCCCAGACCGGCTCGTATGCGATCACCGCTTTCGCAAATGCCCCCACACCGAGCTCTTCGATCACGCTACCGAGCTGACGCCCGACAACCTCAAGAGTCTTGCCCGCCTCACGCTGCTCCTGGGTCTCACCGACGCAAAGCACCGGAACAACACCACAAGACTGAGCCGCAGCGAACTTGCGACTAACCACTTCGTCACGCTCACCAAGAATCAGGCGACGCTCGGAGTGTCCAACGAGAACCAAGGTACAACCGGCATCAGCCAGCTGACTCGCAGCAACCTCACCTGTGAGCGCCCCCTGAACGGGTTCGACAGCACAATTCTGCGCACCAACGACAATCGACTTGCCGTCCAGGCCTTGCATCACCTGATTGATGTACAGGCAGGGCGGGAATACCGCGACCTCGACACCAGCATTCAATGCCAACTGGCGAAGCCCTTTGATCAGCTCTGCGACGCTGGCGCGGGTACCGTGCATTTTCCAGTTACCAGCTACCAGGGGGCGACGCATGCTTTACCTCGTCGATCAAAGTGGGCGCAGATGTTACCCAAGGTTTTTTGAAGTAGCAAGAGAAATCAAGCACATACCTCAGCTACGACTTTAACCAGCTCTTCCGCGTAACCGCGGACCTGGCTTTCATCGTCGCCCTCGACCATTACGCGAACCAACGGCTCGGTGCCGGATTTGCGCAGCAGCACGCGTCCGCGCCCTGCCATCTTCTCGGTGACGCGGGCACAAGCATCCTTTACGGCAGGGTGTTCGACCGGATCCACACCGCCACCGGCAAAGCGCACATTCAGCAGCACCTGAGGGCACTTGCGCATGCCTTGACGGGCCTCTGCCAGGGATTGGTCACGACGCTGCAGGGCCAGCAACACCTGAAGCGCGGCGATCAAGGCGTCCCCAGTGGTAGTGAAATGACTGCAGAGGATATGCCCCGAGTTCTCACCACCGAGGCTCCAGCCCCGCTCCTGCATGTCGGCTATGACATAGCGATCCCCGACCTTAGCGCGCGTAAAAGGCACGCCAAGCTCGCCCAGAGCGAGCTCGAGCCCGAGGTTGCTCATCAACGTCCCGACCACACCGGTACCCTGGAGCTTGCCACGCTCATGGAGGTCACGAGCAATGATGAACAGCAGCTCATCACCGTCTACGACGGCACCGGTGTGATCGACCATGAGCACACGATCCCCATCGCCATCGAAGGCGATGCCGATGTCCGCGTGCTGGGCCACCACTTCCGCCTGCAACGCTTCCATGTGGGTGGAACCGCACTTGTCATTGATGTTCAGTCCATTGGGCTGCGCCGCGAGCACCGAAACGCTGCCGCCCAACTCACGAAACACACTGGGGGCGACCTTGTAAGTCGCTCCGTGCGCGCAATCGACCACTATCTTGAGCCCCGCGAGATCGGTACTCATGGGTACCGTACTCTTGCAGAACTCGATGTAGCGACCGGCCGCATCGTTGATACGCGAAACCTTGCCGAGGTTGGCCGACTCGACCACCACCATAGGCTGATCGAGCAACTCCTCGATCATCAGCTCGACCTCGTCGGAGAGCTTCACCCCCTGGCCGGAGAAGAACTTGATGCCATTGTCGTTGTGCGGATTGTGCGAGGCACTGATGACGATCCCCGCGTCCGCGAGGAAGGTTCGGGTCAGGTAAGCGATGGCCGGGGTCGGCATCGGCCCGAGCAGCATCACATCGGCACCCGCAGCGGAAAGACCCGCCTCCAGCGCGGACTCGAACATGTACCCGGAGATACGGGTGTCCTTGCCGACCAGAATGCGGCACTTACCCTGCTTGCGGAACGCCATGCCGGCGGCCCAACCCAGCTTGAGCATGAAATCAGGGGTAATGGGGAACTGCCCAACATGGCCGCGAATGCCATCGGTGCCGAAATACTTTCTGCTCATGAATGCTCCGTGTTTCTTATTCCGCCGCCTGTACTGCAGCGATCATGCGTACGACATCGACAGTCTCGGCCACATCGTGCACCCGCAGGATGCAGGCTCCCTTGGCCACCGCCAGGGCCGCCAAAGCCAGACTGCCGTAAAGGCGCTGATCGATATCGCGACCCAGCACCTGACCCACCATGCTCTTGCGTGAAACACCTATCAGCAGGGGGCGCCCGAGACTATTCAGCTCTTCCAGATGCCTGAACAGGCCCAGGTTGTGTTCAAGGGTCTTGGCGAAGCCAAATCCCGGATCCAGCAGAATACGTTCCACCGGTATCCCTGCTGCGACGCACGCCGCCATGCGGTCGGCAAGAAACCCTGCAACCTCACGCGTGACATCCTCGTACTGCGGATTCTCCTGCATGTTCCCCGGCTCGCCGAGCATGTGCATCAGGCACACGGGCAGGCTGGTATCGGCTACGGCATCCAGCGCACCATCACGTCGCAGTGCGCGGACATCGTTGATCATCCCCGCCCCCAATCGAGCGCCTTCACGCATGACGGCGGGCGTCGAAGTATCCAGGGAAATAATCACATCCAACTCGCGGGCGATCATTTCGACCACTGGAGCGACACGCTCCAACTCTTCGGTGGGAGAAACCGCCCGCGCTCCAGGCCGGGTCGACTCCCCCCCTACGTCGATGAGCGTAGCACCGGCGGCCACCATCTCGGCAGCGTGGCGCAGCGCCGCATCGCGCTGACTGAAACGCCCGCCGTCGGAGAAGGAGTCTGGAGTGACATTGAGGATGCCCATCACGTGCGGGTGCCCCAAATCAAGAACCCGGTTGCCGCAAGGCAACCGGGTCAGGTACTGCGTGGAACTCATGTAGGAACCTTAGTGTTCGCCAGCCGGCCCGCCGATCGGGTTCTCGGGACGCGGAGCTTCCTCGCGAGGAGCGGGCTTGCCCGATGAGGCGCCAGGACCACCCTGCCAGTCCTTCGGCTCACGAGCCTGGCGACCGGCCATGATGTCGTCGATCTGTTCGGCGTCGATGGTTTCGAACTTCATCAGCGCCTCGGCCATCATGTCCAGCTTGTCACGGTTATCCACGAGGATCTGCTTCGCCGTGGCGTAGCAGTGATCGATGATGCTGCGTACTTCCTGATCGATCAGTTGCGCCGTCTGCGCCGAGACACTGGAGTGCTGGCCACCAGCGCTGCGCCCCAGGAAGACCTCACCCTCTTCCTCTGCATACATCAACGGACCGAGCTTCTCGGACAGGCCCCACTTGGTCACCATGTTCTTGGCGATCTGAGTGGCGCGCATGATGTCGTTGGATGCACCTGTAGTCACGCCATCGAAGCCCAGGGTCATCTCTTCGGCGATACGACCACCGAACAACGAGCAGACCTGGCTGATCAGCGCCCGCTTGGACAGGCTGTAGCGATCCTCTTCCGGCAGGAACATGGTCACACCGAGGGCACGGCCACGCGGGATGATGGAAACCTTGTAGACCGGATCATGCTCGGGAACGATGCGACCGACGATGGCATGGCCGGCTTCGTGGTAAGCGGTATTGAGCTTCTCTTTCTCGGACATGACCATGGATTTGCGCTCGGCACCCATCATGATCTTGTCCTTGGCCAGCTCGAACTCCTTCATCTCGACGATGCGCTTGTTGACGCGAGCGGCGAAGAGAGAAGCCTCGTTGACCAGGTTGGCCAGGTCGGCGCCGGAGAAACCAGGAGTACCACGGGCGATCACGCCAGCGTCGACGTCGTCCCCCATGGGCACCTTGCGCATATGCACCTTGAGAATCTGCTCGCGGCCCCGGATATCCGGCAGGCCAACCACCACCTGGCGATCGAAGCGTCCCGGGCGCAGCAGAGCAGGGTCCAGCACGTCAGGACGGTTGGTCGCGGCGATGACGATGATGCCATCGTTCATTTCGAAACCATCCATCTCCACCAGCAACTGGTTGAGAGTCTGTTCACGCTCGTCATGACCACCGCCCAGGCCCGCACCACGATGGCGACCGACAGCGTCGATCTCATCGATGAAGATGATGCAGGGCGCATGTTTCTTGGCCTGGTCAAACATGTCGCGAACACGGGACGCACCCACGCCGACGAACATTTCGACGAAGTCGGAACCGGAAATGGTGAAGAAGGGAACCTTGGCTTCACCCGCGATGGCTTTTGCCAGCAGGGTCTTACCGGTACCGGGCGGACCAACCATCAGCACGCCACGGGGAATACGGCCACCCAGGCGCTGGAATTTGCCTGGGTCGCGCAGGAATTCGACCAGCTCACCCACTTCCTCCTTGGCTTCGTCGCAACCGGCGACATCGGCCAGGGTGGTCTTCACCTGATCCTCGGACAGCAGGCGCGCCTTGCTCTTGCCGAAGCTCATGGGGCCACCACGACCACCGGAGCCGCCCTGCATCTGGCGCATGAAGAACATGAAGACAGCGATGATCACCAGAATCGGGAAACTGGCGACGAGCAACTGGGTCCAGATGCTCTGCTGCTCGGGCTGCTTGCCCTCGATGATGACGTTGTTGTCGATCAGATCGCCGATCAACCCGCCATCCTGAATGGCAGGACGAATGGTCTTGAAGGAGTCGCCGTCGTTACGCTTGCCGGTGATGACGAAACCGTCGACGGTGACGCGCTCGACCTTACCTTCCTTCACCTGACCGATGAAGTCGGAGTAGTTCAGCGTCTGCGGTTCGCTCGGACTGGAGAAGTTGTTCATCACCGTGACCAGTACGGCGGCGATGATCAGCCACAGGATGAGATTCTTTGCCATATCGTTCAATTAGCTACCCTCTGGAGCAGATCCCGCCCTGGGACACGCCCCGCATGACGGCTGGTTATCAACCGGCCTAACTTACTATACAACCCCCACCCCTGGCAGGCGCCGTCTGTAACCCTTTATGAAGCATGGCACTCGTAAAACAACCGAGCCTGGCCATTCAGACCGAAAAACGAGTCGACCGTTGCAGTCTATTCCTCGCAAAGAACACACGCGAGCGGGTATTGCCCGGAGGAACAGTCGCTCGACGAAAGAGAGGGGCCTGCGCAGGCCGACCCGACATCCCCCATATTGGGGCACTCTCGAAAATCACAAGTCCTGTCGGACATCCGCAAGGCTCTCCACCCTACTGGCGGACCACGTACCGATGATGAAGACCCTTCGAGCCAATGCTGACTAGTCTTGGTACAAGCTACGGGACACCGCGTGTTCAGCTGTGCGCCCCGAAATGACTCGGGTAAACTAACCGCCTTTTTTCGCAGGGGTCTGATTATGGCGCTCTCTCAGGAGCACAAGAAGCAATACAAATCTATCGGCCACCACCTGAAACCGGTATTGATCGTGGCTGAAAATGGTTTGACCGAAGGCGTGCTCGCCGAACTGGAGCGCGCACTCAACGATCACGAGCTGATCAAGGTGCAATTCCGCATCACCGAGCGCGATGACCGCCGCGCACTCATCAATGAGCTGTGCAGCACCGGCAAATGCGAACTGGTCCAGGTGATCGGCAAGATGGCCCTGGTCTATCGCCGCAACCCCAAGCCAAATCGCAACCTGTCCAACATCAGCCGCTTCAGCGGGCTCTGAACCCAGGCCGATGACCGAGGCGCGCTCAGCGCGCCCGGACCTTCTCGCCCACCGGCACAGGCTGGATCACCAGCAAGGCGCCACAGAACGCCAGAACCAGGTAGTTGAACGCCAGCCAGCGCATTGCATTCGGCTGCAACTGGTTCACCAGCAGAAACACCACCGCCATCACCAGAACGGCCACCAGCAACTGCCCGCGCGAATCGCGCTGCAGGCTGCGGGCACCTTCGATCTGGACCAGCACGAACCCTTGAACCAGCGCACAGAAAGCGCTGAATGCCACCAGCAGCGGCGTCAGGCTGCGCGTGATTTCCTCCACCAGCAACGGCGCCAGACCGACGCGTTCCAGGGAAGGCACGACAACGAAGTGCAGAAGCCAGAGGCCGCCGACCCAGAGTGTCTGGGCCAGCTGCCAACTGGCTGTCGCTGTGCGGAACCGCCGACGATCAGATATGGCGGACCTCGACGATCTCGTACTCGATCAGCCCGCTCGGGGTCTTGACCGTTACCACGTCGCCCTCTTCCTTGCCGACCAGGGCGCGGGCGATCGGTGACCCCACCGACAGCTTGCCCTGCTTGATGTCGGCCTCATCCTCGCCAACGATCTGGTAGGTCACGGTCTCATCGGTTTCCACGTTGGCGATATCCACCGTAGTGCCGAAGATCACCTTTCCTGTGTGGGCGATGGCGGTGACATCGATGACCACGGAGTTCTGCAGGCGACCTTCGATGTCGCGGATACGCGCCTCGACCATGCCCTGCTGCTCGCGCGCGGCGTGGTACTCGGCGTTCTCCTTGAGATCACCCAGTTCACGTGCCTCGCCGATGGCCTGGCTGAGTTGCGGGCGCATCACCTTGGTCAGATGAGCCAGTTCCTCTTCCAGGGCGCGCGCGCCCTGGACGGTCATGGGGTATTTATTCATGCCTTGATTCCTGCATGCAGATCCTGCAGCCGGCGAACGGTCTTCTCGGGACCGAACTTGAGCGCCTCACAGACCGCCTGCCCCGCCGCGATGGTGGTGGTGCAGTAGATCTTGTGCTGCAGGGCGTTACGACGGATCGAGTAGGAGTCTGCAATCGACTGACGCCCCTCGGTGGTGTTGATGATCAGGGTAACCTCATCGTTCTTGATCATGTCAACGACATGCGGACGACCCTCGGTCACCTTGTTCACGCGGCGAACCGGCAGGCCGGCGGCCTCGATCACCTTGGCGGTGCCGGCGGTGGCAACCACTTCGAAGCCCAGGGCGATCAGGTCACGAGCGACCTGGACGGCTTCCGGCTTGTCGTCTTCACGTACGCTGATGAACGCGCAGCCGGAGTTCGGCAGGATCTCGCTGGCGCCCAGCTGAGCCTTGGCGAATGCCTCGCCGAAGCTGTCGCCCACGCCCATCACCTCACCGGTGGACTTCATTTCCGGGCCGAGGATAGGGTCGACACCCGGGAACTTGGCGAACGGGAACACCGCTTCCTTGACGCTGAAGAACGGCGGGATGATCTCTTCCTGGTAACCGGCTTCCGCCAGGCTCTTGCCCGCCATGACGCGAGCGGCGACCTTGGCCAGCGACTCGCCCACGCACTTGGAGACGAACGGTACGGTACGCGAGGCGCGCGGGTTCACTTCGATGACGAAGATGTCCTCGCCCTGTACTGCCATTTGCACGTTCATCAGGCCGACGACACCGAGCTCCAGGGCCATCTTCTTGACCTGGTCGCGGATCTCGTCCTGGATATGCTTCGGCAGCGAATACGGAGGCAGCGAGCAGGCCGAGTCACCGGAGTGCACGCCAGCCTGTTCGATGTGCTGCATGATCGCGCCGATCACGACGGTCTCACCGTCGCTCACCGCATCCACATCCACCTCGATGGCGCAGTTGAGGAAGCGATCCAGCAGCACCGGGCTGTCGTTGGACACCTTCACCGCTTCGCGCATGTAGCGCTTGAGCTCTTCTTCCTGGTAGACGATCTCCATCGCCCGACCGCCCAGTACGTAGGACGGGCGCACCACCATCGGGTAACCGATGTTCTTCGACAGGGCCAGTGCCTCGTCTTCGCTGCGCGCAGTGGCGTTGGCCGGCTGGCGCAGGCCGAGGCGCTGCACCATCTGCTGGAAGCGCTCGCGGTCTTCCGCGCGGTCGATGGCCTCGGGGCTGGTACCGATGATCGGTACGCCGGCTTCTTCGAGGGCGCGGCAGATCTTCAGCGGGGTCTGGCCACCGTACTGGACGATGACACCCTTGGGCTGCTCGACGCGGACGATTTCCAGCACGTCTTCCAGGGTCACCGGCTCGAAGTACAGGCGGTCGGACGTGTCGTAGTCGGTGGAGACGGTTTCCGGGTTGCAGTTGACCATGATGGTCTCGTAACCGTCTTCACGCATGGCCAGCGCGGCGTGTACGCAGCAGTAGTCGAACTCGATGCCCTGGCCGATCCGGTTGGGGCCACCACCGAGGATCATGATCTTCTCGCGGCTCGACGGATTGGCTTCGCACTCTTCCTCGTAGGTCGAGTACATGTAGGCGGTGTCGGTGGCGAACTCGGCGGCGCAGGTATCCACGCGCTTGTACACCGGCAGCACCTTGAGCTTGTGGCGATGGGCACGCAGGCTCTTCTCGGAAACACCGAGCAGCTTGGCCAGGCGCGCATCGGAGAAGCCCTTGCGCTTGAGCTTGAACATCAGGTCGCGGTCGATGGCGGACAGACCGAGAGTCTGTACGTTCGCCTCGTCCTTGATCAGGTCTTCGATCTGGACCAGGAACCACTCGTCGATACGGGTCAGCTCGAACACTTCGGCGACGGTCTTGCCGGCGCGGAAGGCATCGGCCACATACCAGATGCGATCGGCGCTGGGCACGGTCAGTTCGCGACGCAGGGTGCTCTCGGCTTCCGGATCGTTCAGATCGAGCTTCGGATCGAAGCCGGCGACACCGACTTCCAGGCCGCGCAGGGCTTTCTGCATGGACTCCTGGAAGGTACGACCGATGGCCATGACTTCACCGACGGACTTCATCTGCGTGGTCAGGCGGGCATCGGCCTTGGGGAATTTCTCGAAGGCGAAACGCGGCACCTTGGTGACCACGTAGTCGATCGCCGGCTCGAAGGACGCCGGGGTGCGACCGCCGGTGATGTCGTTGGACAGCTCGTCCAGGGTGTAGCCGACGGCCAGCTTGGCGGCGATCTTGGCGATCGGGAAGCCGGTAGCCTTGGAGGCCAGCGCCGAGGAGCGGGATACGCGCGGGTTCATCTCGATCACGACCATGCGGCCAGTGTTCGGGCAGATACCGAACTGCACGTTGGAACCGCCGGTTTCCACGCCGATCTCGCGCAGCACCGCCAGGGAGGCGTTACGCAGGATCTGGTATTCCTTGTCGGTCAGGGTCTGGGCCGGGGCCACGGTGATCGAGTCACCGGTATGCACGCCCATCGGGTCGAAGTTCTCGATGGAGCAGACGATGATGCAGTTGTCCTTCTTGTCGCGGACCACCTCCATCTCGTATTCCTTCCAGCCGATCAGCGACTCGTCGATCAGCAACTCGCTGGTCGGCGACAGGTCCAGGCCGCGGGCGCAGATTTCCTCGAACTCTTCACGGTTGTAGGCGATGCCGCCACCGGTACCCCCCATGGTGAAGGACGGGCGGATGATGCAGGGGAAGCCCACCTTCTCCAGCACGCCGTACGCTTCTTCCATGTTGTGGGCGATACCGGAAACCGGGCAGGCCAGGCCGATGTCCTTCATCGCCTTGTCGAAGCGCGAACGGTCCTCAGCCTTGTCGATGGTGTCGGCATTGGCACCGATCATCTCGACACCGAACTTCTCCAGCACGCCGTGCTTTTCCAGGTCCAGTGCGCAGTTCAGCGCAGTCTGGCCACCCATGGTCGGCAGCAGGGCGTCGGGGCGCTCCTTCTCGATGATCTTGGCCACGGTGGCCCATTTGATCGGCTCGATGTAGGTGGCGTCGGCCATGGCCGGGTCGGTCATGATAGTGGCCGGGTTGGAGTTCACCAGGATGACGCGGAAACCCTCTTCCTTCAGGGCCTTGCAGGCCTGAGCGCCGGAGTAGTCGAACTCGCAGGCCTGGCCGATGACGATCGGGCCAGCGCCGAGGATCAGGATGCTTTTGATATCTGTACGTTTAGGCATTTTTACTCACTCGAATCCTTGGGTCAGTCGACAGGCTCAGCGGCGCTTGGCCATGGCTTCGATGAAGCGGTCGAACAGCGGGGCCACATCGTGCGGGCCAGGGCTCGCCTCCGGGTGCCCCTGGAAGCTGAAGGCCTCCTTGTCGGTACGCTCGATACCCTGCAGGGTGCCATCGAACAGCGACTTGTGGATGGGGCGGACATTGGCCGGCAGGCTGGTCTCGTCGACGGCGAAACCGTGGTTCTGGCTGGTGATCATGACCACGCCGCTGTCCAGGTCCTGGACGGGGTGGTTGGCGCCATGGTGGCCATGGCCCATTTTCAGGGTCTTGGCACCAGAAGCCAGGGCCAGCAACTGGTGACCGAGGCAGATACCGAAGACGGGGATCTCGGTCTCGAGGATTTCCCTGATCGCGGCGATGGCGTAGTCGCAGGGCTCAGGGTCGCCAGGGCCGTTGGAAAGGAACACGCCATCCGGATTGAGCGCCAGCACTTCACTGGCCGGGGTCTGTGCCGGCACCACGGTCAGGCGGCAGCCGCGGGCAACCAGCATGCGCAGGATGTTCAGCTTGACGCCGTAGTCGAACGCCACCACGTGGTAGGGCAGCTCGCTGGCCGGGATTTCCGGGTGGCTGTCGGTCTTCAGGTTCCAGATGCTGGAGCGCCACTCGTAACGCTCGGTGCAGCTGACCACCTTGGCCAGGTCCATGCCCTTGAGACCGGGGAAGCTGCGCGCCAACTCCAGGGCTTTTTCTGCAGTAGCACCTTCACCGGTGAGGATGCAGCCGTTCTGCGACCCCTTCTCGCGCAGGATGCGGGTCAGGCGACGGGTATCGATGCCAGCGATGGCGACGGTGCCGTTGGCCTCCAGGTACTCGGGCAGCGACTGCTTGTTGCGCCAGTTGCTGGCCAGCAGCGGGAGGTCACGAATGATCAGGCCGGCGGCCCATACGCGATCGGACTCGGCATCTTCCGGCGTGGTGCCGGTGTTGCCGATGTGGGGGTAGGTCAGGGTGACGATTTGCTGGGCATAGGAAGGATCGGTGAGGATTTCCTGATAGCCGGTCATGGCAGTGTTGAACACCACCTCTCCGATGGTCTGGCCGTCGGCCCCGATGGATTCACCGAGGAAAATGCTGCCGTCGGCAAGCGCGAGTATGGCTGGCTTAGTCAAGAAGACCTCCCGTAGATCAAGGCTGAAGCAAACGCAGGTTGTAAAAAAGCGGGATGACGTTTTGAACCGTCACCCCGCTTTTTTATCTGAGCCATTCTGCGTAACTTTTAGTGGACACACTAAAGCTGCAGCTTACAGGAGAAGCCTTTTTCGGTCCACCGTGGAGTAGGACCTTTTGGCGGTTTCAGCGCAAGCCGAGCACATCCTGCATGTCATAAAGGCTCGCTTCCCGACCTTCCAGCCAAAGCGCCGCGCGAACTGCGCCGCGGGCGAAGGTCATGCGGCTGGATGCCTTGTGGGTGATCTCAACGCGCTCACCATCCGCCGCGAAGAGAACGGTGTGATCACCGACCACATCGCCAGCCCGAACAGTGGCGAAACCGATGGTCTCGCGCGGACGGGCACCGGTCTGGCCTTCACGCCCATACACTGCCACCTTCTCCAGATCACGCCCGAGCGCACTGGCAACGACCTCGCCCATGCGCAGGGCGGTGCCGGACGGTGCGTCGACCTTGTGGCGGTGATGGGCCTCGATGATCTCGATATCCACGTCATCACCCAGCACACGGGCAGCCGTATCGAGCAGCTTCAGGCAGAGGTTCACACCGACGCTGTAGTTGGCGGCGAAGACGATCGGGATCTCCTTGGCCGCCGCGCTCAGCCATTCTTTCTCCTGCTGGGAGAAACCGGTGGTGCCGATCACCATGGCCTTGCCTGCCTTGCGGCAGATCTCCAGGTTCTTGAGGGTCACGGTCGGGTGGGTGAAGTCGATCAGCACGTCGAACTCATCGACCACCTTACCCAGATCACCCGACAGCGGTACGCCGATACGGCCGAGACCCGCCAGTTCACCGGCATCGGCCCCCACCAGGGTGCTGTCCGGGCGATCGATCGCGGCGGTCAGACCCGCGCTACCGCCGGTCTGCTGGACCGCCTCGATCAGAATCTTGCCCATGCGCCCGGCGGCGCCCATCACTGCAATACGTCGCATACACAAAGCTCCAAGCTGCAAGCCTCACGCCGCAGGCGCCGCTCGTCGAGCCTGCGCCTGCAGCCTGGGCCGGGATGTCAAAGATCGCCGAAGAAGCGCTTCATGCCTTCGAACCAGCTGCTGGCCTTGGGCGAATGGGAGCCGTCGTTCTGCAGGGACTTGCGGAACTCCTCGAGCAGCTCGCGCTGGCGCTTGTCGAGGTTGACCGGGGTCTCGACCACGACGCGACACATCAGGTCGCCCGCACCCCCACCACGCACCGGGGCCACGCCCTTGCCGCGCAGACGGAACAGCTTGCCGGTCTGGGTCGCTTCCGGGATCTTCAGCTTGACCCGGCCATCGAGGGTCGGCACTTCCAGTTCGCCGCCCAGGGCGGCATCGGCGAAGCTGATCGGCACTTCGCAGTACAGGTGCTTGCCGTCACGCTGGAAGATCGGGTGCTCACGCACGTTGACCACGACGTACAGGTCGCCCGCCGGCCCACCCATGGCGCCGGCCTCGCCCTCGCCGGACAGGCGGATGCGATCGCCGGTGTCCACGCCAGCCGGCACTTTCACCGACAGGGTCTTGTGCTCCTCGACGCGCCCCTGGCCGTGGCAGCTGCCACAGGGATCGGAAATCATCTTGCCGGTGCCATGGCAGCGCGGGCAGGTCTGCTGGACCGAGAAGAAGCCCTGCTGCATGCGCACCTGGCCGATGCCGCCGCAGGTGGTGCAGGTGACGGGGCTGGTGCCCTTCTTGGCGCCGGAGCCTTCGCAGGTCTTGCAGTTGACCAGGGTCGGCACGCGGATGGTGACAGTGGTACCGCGCACCGCTTCTTCCAGGTCCAGCTCCAGGGTGTAGCGCAGGTCGCTGCCACGCTGGGCGCCACCGCGCTGGCCGCCGCGCTGGCCACCGAAGAAGTCGCTGAAGACGTCGCCGAAGATGTCGGAGAAGCTGGCGCCGCCGAAGCCCGCACCACCGCCCGCGCCCATCTGCGGATCGACACCGGCGTGGCCGTACTGGTCGTACGCCGCGCGCTTGCTGGCATCGGAGAGCACTTCGTAGGCCTCGTTGGCCTCCTTGAATTTCTCTTCAGCAGCCTTGTCGTCCGGATTGCGGTCCGGGTGGTACTTCATGGCCAGACGACGATAAGCCTTCTTCAGCTCAGCCTCGCTGGCGCCCCGCTCGACACCGAGGATTTCGTAAAAGTCACGTTTAGCCATTGGTTCTCTGCACTCTTCAAATTTCGCGCCCTCCAGACACGCCGACGCGGGAGCAAGCTCCCGCGCGGTGCATCAACCTGCGGGGCTGGGCCCCGCAGGCAGGAGAGCAAGCAAGCCTGATGCTTACTTGTTGTCCTTGACCTCTTCGAACTCGGCGTCGACGGCATCATCGGATGCCTTGTCTTCGCCGGCCGGAGCACCTTCACCCGCCTGGGGCTGTTCGGCATACATCTTCTGCGCCAGCGGAGTGGAAGCCTGGGACAGCGCGTTCATCTTGGCTTCGATCTCGGCCTTGTCGTCGCCCTTCACGGCAACTTCCAGCTCACCCAGCGCCTTCTCGATGGCCGCCTTCTCTTCGGCAGTGGCCTTGTCGCCGGCCTCGGTGAGCATCTTGCGGGTCGCATGGACCAGCGCGTCACCCTGGTTGCGGGCGGCGGCCAGCTCTTCGAACTTGCGATCCTCCTCGGCATTGGCCTCGGCGTCACGCACCATCTGCTGGATTTCGTCCTCGGACAGGCCGGAGTTGGCCTTGATCACGATGGACTGCTGCTTGCCGGTGGCCTTGTCCTTGGCGGACACGTGCAGGATGCCGTTGGCGTCGATGTCGAAGGTCACCTCGATCTGCGGCACGCCACGCGGAGCCGGCGGGATCTCGGCCAGGTCGAACTTGCCCAGGGACTTGTTCTGGGTGGCCTGCTTGCGCTCGCCCTGCAGCACATGGATGGTCACGGCGGACTGGTTGTCGTCGGCAGTGGAGAACACCTGCGACTTCTTGGTCGGGATGGTGGTGTTCTTCTCGATCAGCGCAGTCATCACGCCACCCAGGGTTTCGATACCCAGGGTCAGCGGGGATACGTCGAGCAGCAGCACGTCCTTCACGTCACCGGACAGTACGGCGCCCTGGATGGCGGCACCGATGGCCACGGCCTCGTCCGGGTTGACGTCCTTGCGCGCTTCCTTGCCGAAGAAATCGGCGACCTGCTTCTGCACCAGCGGCATGCGGGTCTGGCCACCCACGAGGATCACCTCGTGGATGTCGCCCACGTCCAGGCCGGCGTCCTTCAGGGCAATGCGGCACGGCTCGATGGTGCGAGCGACCAGGTCCTCGACCAGGGCTTCCAGCTTGGCGCGGGAAATCTTCACGTTGAGGTGCTTCGGACCGGTCTGGTCTGCGGTGATGTACGGCAGGTTGACGTCGGTCTGCTGGCTGGAGGACAGCTCGATCTTGGCCTTCTCGGCGGCTTCCTTCAGGCGCTGCATGGCCAGGGGGTCACCCTTGAGGTCCATGCCGGATTCTTTCTTGAACTCGTCGACGAGGTAGTCGATCAGGCGGATGTCGAAGTCTTCGCCACCGAGGAAGGTGTCGCCGTTGGTGGCCAGGACCTCGAACTGGTGCTCGCCGTCGACTTCGGCGATCTCGATCACCGACACGTCGAAGGTACCGCCACCCAGGTCATAGACGATCACGGTGTGGTCGCCCTTGGCCTTGTCCATGCCATAGGCCAGCGCAGCCGCGGTCGGCTCGTTGATGATGCGCTTGACGTCGAGACCGGCGATGCGGCCGGCATCCTTGGTAGCCTGGCGCTGGCTGTCGTTGAAGTAGGCCGGAACGGTGATCACCGCTTCGGTCACGGTCTCGCCGAGGTAGTCTTCGGCGGTCTTCTTCATCTTCTTCAGCACCTCCGCGGAAATCTGCGGCGGCGCCATCTTCTGGCCCTTCACCTCGACCCAGGCGTCACCGTTGTCGGCCTTGGCGATCTTGTAGGGGACCATCTTGATGTCTTTCTGCACGACTTCTTCTTCGAAGCGACGACCGATCAGGCGCTTCACGGCGTACAGGGTGTTGTGCGGGTTGGTGACCGCCTGGCGCTTGGCGGACTGGCCGACAAGGATCTCGCCATCGTTGGTGTACGCGATGATCGACGGCGTGGTGCGAGTGCCCTCGGCGTTCTCGATCACCTTGACGTTGCCGTTCTCCAGGATGGCGACGCAGGAGTTGGTGGTCCCCAGGTCGATACCGATGATTTTGCCCATGTTCTCTCTCCCGAAACTTTGGATTTGCCGAGACCCCGTTTCACTGGTCGCGGCAGCATGAATACGCTTGGTTAAACAGATGGGGGCCGCAGCCCGGATTTCAAGCCTGCTCGTCGATGGACGGCGGCACTTCGGCCGGTGCCTTGCTGACCACCACCATGGCGGGGCGCAGCAGGCGGCCGTTGAGCAGGTAGCCCTTCTGGAACACCTTGAGCACGGTGCCCGGCTCCACATGGGTGCTTTCCTGCATCGCCATCGCCTGATGGTGTTCCGGATTGAACGGCGCGCCATGGGGATCGACCGCCTCCAACTGGTAGCGCTTGAGGGTGTCGTGGAACAGCTTGAGGGTCAGTTCCATGCCCTCGCGCACCGGCTTGATGGCCTCGTCCTCGGCGCTGCTCAGCTCCAGGCCGCGCTCGAGGCTGTCCACCACCGGCAACAGGTCATTGGCGAATTTCTCCAGCGCGAATTTGTGCGCCTTCTCCACATCCTGCTCGGCGCGCCGGCGGATGTTCTGCAACTCGGCGGCAACGCGCAGGGACTGATCCTGGGCCGCGGCCAACTGCTCTTCCAGCGTCTGCACACGGGTCACGAGGTCTTCGCCGCCGGCGGCCTCGGTAGCGGTGTTCGCCTCAGGGTTCTGGTTGTCCAGGGTCTGTTCGTCAGCCATGCGTTCCTCCTTTCAAAAACGGGCCGGGCAATAACCCGGCGATCTGTCCGCCTATATGGGGTCGCAATTTGTCGGTTCAAGGGGGCGGGGTGATTGTCAGGCGGAAAACAAACACTGTATAAATACCCAGCCATCGCCCTGGGAGTGCCGCCATGCTGGTCCACCTTTCCGTCCACAACTACGCCATCGTCGAACACCTCGATCTCGAACTCGCCGGCGGCATGTCGGTGATCACCGGCGAGACCGGCGCGGGCAAGTCGATCATGCTCGACGCCCTGGGCCTGACCCTGGGCGATCGCGCCGACAGCGGCGTGGTAAGGCCGGGAGCGGACAAGGCGGACATCCTCGCCAGCTTCGATCTGCACGACATTCCCGAAGCCCGCACCTGGCTCGCCGAACGCGACCTGGATAACGACGGCCCCTGCATCCTGCGCCGGGTCATCACCGCCGAAGGCCGCTCGCGCGCCTATATAAATGGCACCCCCTGCCCACAGGGCGACCTCAAGAGCCTGGGCGAGCTGCTGATCGACATCCACAGCCAGCACGAACACCAGTCGTTGCTCAAGCTCGACACCCACCGTCGCCTGCTGGACGAGTTCGCCGGGGCCAGCGAGCTGGCCCGCCAGGTGCAACTCGCCGCGCAACGCTGGAAGCAGACCCGCCAGGAACTGGAACGCCTCTCCCGCAGCGGCGAAGAACAACGCGCCCGCCACCAGCTGCTCAGCTACCAACTGGAAGAGCTGGAGAACCTTGCCCTCGGCGACTGCGAGCTCGACCAGCTGGAGCAGGAGCACAAGAACCTCTCCAACGCCGAAAGCCTGCTCGCAGGCTGCCGCCAGGTGCTGGACATGTGCAGCGAGAGTGACGCAGGCAACGTGCTCAGCGCCCTCACCTCCAGCCTCAACCGCCTGACCGCCTTCAACACCCAGCAAGGCGCCATCGCCGAAGCCGTCAACCTGCTGGCCAGCGCGCAGATCCAGGTGGAGGAAGCGGTCGGCGAGATCAATCGCTTCATCGATCATTTCGACGCCGACCCGCAACGCCAGCAGCAACTGGAGGAGCGCCTCGACACCATCTACACGCTCGCGCGCAAACACCGCGTGCATCCGAGCGAGCTGGCCAGCCTGCAGCAGTCACTGCTGGAGGAGATCGAGGCGCTGAATGCGGATGACGAAGCAGTCGAGCGCCTGACCGAAGAGCTCGCGTCCTACACCCGCCATTACCAGGCCAGGGCCGGCGAACTCAGCAAGCTGCGTGGCAAATCCGCCGGCAAGCTGGCCAAGGCCGTGGAAGCCGAGATGCAGCGCCTGGGCATGCCCGGCGGACGCTTCACCATCGAACTGCACCCGATCCAGAGCCAGGACCCGCAGGCCAATGGCCTGGAGCAGGTCGAATTCCTGGTCAGCGCCAACCCCGGCCAACCTCTCAAGGCCCTGGCCAAGGTCGCCTCGGGTGGCGAGCTGTCGCGCATCAGCCTGGCGATCCAGGTCATCACCGCGCAGACATCCCGCGTCCCCACCCTGGTGTTCGACGAAGTGGACGTGGGCATCGGCGGCCCCACCGCAGAAGTCGTCGGCCAGCTGCTGCGTCGGCTCGGTGAGCGCGGCCAGGTACTCACCGTGACGCACCTGCCACAAGTCGCGGCGCAAGGCCACAACCACCTGTTCGTGCACAAGGTGCGCGGCAGCAAGGAAACCCGCACCGCCGTGGCCAACCTCAGCGAGGCGGCGCGCATCGAAGAAATCGCCCGCATGCTCGGCGGCCTGGACCTCACCGAAGAGTCCATCGCCCACGCCAGGAAGATGGTCACCAGCGCACAGGGCTGACACCTCCCACATCCCCATAAATAAAGAAGGCGACCCGCAGGTCGCCTTCTTCCATTTACTGGTGCAGTGCGCTTATTTCTTCTTGCGCACGTACAGCACCAGATTGTGATCGACCAGCTCGAAGCCGTGCTCCTTGACGATCTCTTTCTGGCGTTTTTCGATTTCGGTGTCGAAGAACTCGATCACCTCACCGCTGTCGACGCAGACCATGTGGTCGTGGTGGCCACCGTCGGCAAGCTCGAATACGGCATGGCCACCATCGAAATTGTGGCGTACCACGAGGCCGGCTGCCTCGAATTGGGTCAGCACGCGGTAAACGGTTGCCAGCCCCACATCTTCACCCGCTTCCATCAGGGCCTTGTAGACATCTTCGGCACTCATGTGGCGCTGTTCGGTGGAGTCAAGCATCTGCAGGATCTTGACCCGGGGCAGGGTCACCTTCAGGCCAGCTTTGCGAAGTTCGTTATTTTCAACCATGGTCAGCTTTCTCGTGGACGCTGCTTCGCAGCTTCCCTTAATGCGGGTATGATCGGATTTTCGTTGCCCAGCCAAGATAGTGGAAGTCACCCACCGATGCAAAACACCAAGCTCTTGCTGACCAGCCTCACATTTGCAGGCCTGGTCGCACTCGCCGGCTGTTCATTCCCCGGGGTTTACAAAATCGACATCCAGCAGGGCAATGTCGTGACGCAGGACATGATAGACCAGTTGAAGCCCGGAATGACCCGGCGGCAAGTGAGGTTTATCATGGGCAACCCGCTGATCACCGACACCTTCCACGCCAACCGCTGGGACTATCTCTACAGCATCCAGCCGGGTGGTGGCGAACGCCAGCAGGAACGCGTCAGCCTGGTGTTCGACGGAAGCGATCAACTGATCGGCCTGGCGGGTGACTTCATGCCGGGCGTGAGCCGTGACGAAGCCATCCTCGGCAGCGACGGCAACACCGAAGTGAAAAGCGAGAAGCCTGCCCAGCAACAGCAGGAAGAAAAGCCGAAACCCGGCTCGCTGCTCGAGCAGATCCAGCAGGAAGTGGACAAGGTGGAAACCGTGCCGGTGCCCACGCCCGAGCCGCTGGAAACCTCGCCGCAGTAAACGCTGCGCAGAAAAAAGCCCGGACTGGTTCCGGGCTTTTTCTTGGGCACCTGTCAGGCCAACAGGCAGCTATTGCTCCGCCGCCCTCGCCTGGGCCGCACGGGCGGCGCGCGCCTTGCGCACCTCCTTCGGATCGGCCAGCAGCGGGCGATAGACCTCGACGCGATCCCCCTCCTCCAGCACCCGCTCCTCGGGGTTGGCCAGCGCCTTGCCGAAGATGCCCAGCGGGCAGCTTGCCAGGTCCAGCTCGGGGAACTCCGCAGCCAGTCCTGACGCCACCACGGCCGCGCGCGCCGTGGTGCCAGAAGCCACATCCAGGCCAAGCAGGCGCTGACGCTCGGCCAGCGCGCAGACGACCTCGACTCGGATCGAATCAGCCATGAAGCTGTTTGGCCCGCTGACAGAAGGCGTCGACCAGGGTGTTGGCGGCCTGATTGAAGAGCGGCCCGAGTGTCGCCTTGACGATGGGGCCGGCGTAGTCGAAGGACAGATCCAGGCTGATCTTGCAGGCCTTCTCGCCCAGCGCCTTGAAATTCCACACGCCGTGCAACTCGGTGAATGGCCCCTCCTCCAGGTTCATCTCGATCACCTGCCCCGGCACCAGCCGATTGCGGGTGACGAAGCGCTGGCTGATCCCACCCTTGGCCACGCCGAGGCTGGCGACCATCTCGGTCTCGCTGGCCTGCAGCACTTCACTGGTGGAGCACCAGGGCAGGAACTCGGGGTACCTCGCCACGTCGTTGACCAGATCGTAAAGCGCCTGCGCAGGGTACGGCAGCAGAGCGGAGCGCTGGATATGGGTGGTCATCTGGGCCTCTGATCGTCGGTCAGTCGGCTGCGCCGGAGCGAGCAACACGGCTGGTCAAAAAAAGAGCGCGCATTGTCAGGGATTCACCCCTCGCGCTCAAGCCTACGCCGCCGTAGCGGCCACGCCTGGGACTCCCTATAATGCCGCGCCTATGGCTAAGCAAAAGAAACATCCCCAAGGCTCCATCGCGCAGAACAAGAAGGCTCTGCATGACTACTTCGTCGAACAGCGGTTCGAGGCGGGCCTCGCCCTCGCCGGCTGGGAAGTCAAGAGTCTGCGTGCCGGCAAGGCCCAACTGGTGGACAGCTACGTGTTGCTCAAGGACGGCGAAGCCTGGTTGCTCGGCAGCCACTTCACGCCCCTGAAAACCGCCAGCACCCACGTGATCGCCGACCCCGTCCGCACCCGCAAGCTGCTCCTGCACAAGCGCGAACTGAGCAAGCTGATCGGCGCCGTCCAGCAGAAGGGCTACGCCTGCGTGGCGCTGTCGCTGTACTGGAAAGCCCACCTGATCAAGTGCGAGATCGCACTGGTAAAGGGCAAGAAGGAATTCGACAAGCGCGCCACCGAGAAGGAGCGCGACTCCGATCGCGAGATCGCTCGCGTCATGCGCACCAAGGGCAAGGAAGACTGAGCGCCGCCCCGGCGCCAGTCACCCGCCCCGCACCTTCAGGCCAGCGACCTCAGATCCCCTGCCTGCGCTGCGCACGCTCCATGCGGCGCGCTTCCAGCTGCCCTTCCGCCAGCACCTCCTGCACGTAATCGATGTGCTGGTGCGAAATCTCCCTCGCCTCCTCGGCACGCCGCTCGATGATCGCCTCGAACAGCGCCCGGTGCTGCTTCATCAGCATGTCGCGGGTCTCGTCGCGCTGCAGGTACATGCCTCCGATATTGGTGACCACGTTGTGCTTGAGCAGTTCGAACAGGCCGCGAATGGTGTGCAGCAGCACGGCGTTGTGGCTGGCCTCGGCGATCGCCAGGTGGAAGCGCGCATCCGCCGCCCCCTCGTCCTCGCGGCTCGCCTTGCTCCCGGGCATGTAGCAGGCCTGCAAGGTCTCGAAGGCCTCACGCAGGCGCTCATGGTCGACCGAGGTCGCGCGTTGCGCCGCATAGAAGGCGCATGAGCCCTCCAGCGTGTGGCGGAACTCCAGCAAATCGCGCTGGGCATCCGGATTGCCCTCCAGCAGCGACAGCAAAGGGTCGCTGAAGGTGGAGCCGAGCTCGGCGGAAACGTAGTTGCCGCCACCCTGGCGACTGACCAGCAAACCCTTGGCCACCAGCTTCTGGATGGCCTCGCGCAGCGACGGCCGGGACACCCCGAACTGCTCCGCCAACAGCCGTTCCGCAGGCAGCCGCTCGCCGGCCTTCAGGGTGCCCTCGAGGATCATCGACTCCAGGTGGCTGACGATGTCATCCGACAGACGGCGCTGACGCACCTGACCAAATCCCATACCCCTCCCGACTCAGTTCCGCAGCCCATCCGGGCAGCCTGGCGCGGCAGCCTAACCAGCCCACGCGCGACACACAAGAAAAGCCCGATCACAACCCTCTCGACCAAAGTTGTAGGACAGGAAATTGACATGCGCACGGTAAGACTTTTACCCTGAGCCGTCGATTTTGTAAATTGGTATTACCAATTTCGACGAAGTACGCCAGATCCGGCCAATGCCTGCTGCAACGCCAAAAGCGTCGCGCCTACCCGGACGGCCCACAGGCACTCCAAAAACAATTACGGAGCCAACCACCATGCAAGCATGGCAACAGATCTACACCCCTCTCGGCAGCCTCGGCCTGTCCGCTGCCGTCGCCGTGATCCCGATCGTGTTCTTCTTCCTCGCCCTCGCCGTGTTCCGCCTCAAGGGCCACATCGCCGGCACCATTACCCTGGCGCTGGCACTTGCCGTCGCCATCTTCGCCTTCAACATGCCCGCCGACATGGCCTTCGCCGCGGCCGGCTACGGCTTCGCCTATGGCCTCTGGCCGATCGCCTGGATCATCGTCGCGGCGGTGTTCCTCTACAAACTCACGGTCAAGAGCGGCCAGTTCGAAGTGATCCGCAGCTCGGTGCTGTCGATCACCGATGACCAGCGCCTGCAGGTGCTGCTGATCGGCTTCTCCTTCGGTGCCTTCCTCGAAGGGGCCGCCGGCTTCGGCGCCCCGGTGGCCATCACCGCCGCGCTGCTGGTGGGCCTGGGCTTCAACCCGCTCTACGCCGCCGGCCTGTGCCTGATCGCCAACACCGCCCCGGTGGCCTTCGGCGCCCTGGGCATCCCGATCATCGTCGCCGGCCAGGTCACCGGCATCGATGCCTTCAAGATCGGCGCCATGACCGGCCGCCAACTGCCTTTCCTGTCGATCCTCGTGCCCTTCTGGCTGGTCGCGATGATGGATGGCTGGCGCGGTGTCAAGGAAACCTGGCCCGCCGCCCTGGTGGCCGGCGGCAGCTTCGCCATCACCCAGTACTTCACCTCCAACTTCATCGGCCCGGAGCTGCCGGACATCACCTCCGCCCTGGTCAGCCTGATTTCCCTCACCCTGTTCCTCAAGGTCTGGCAACCGGCCCGCGCGCAGAGCGCGGAAGTGGTCGGCGTCTCCGGCGGCGCAGCGGTCGTCGGTGGCTTCGGCGGCCCGCGCAGCACCACGCCCTCGCCCTACAGCTTCGGCGAGATCCTCAAGGCCTGGTCGCCCTTCCTGATCCTCACCGTGCTGGTGACCATCTGGACCCTCAAGCCCTTCAAGGCGATGTTCGCCCCGGGCGGCGCACTGGAGCAGTTCGTCTTCATGTTCGCCATCCCGCACCTGGACCAGCTTGTCCTGAAAGGCGCGCCCATCGTGGCCACCACCACGGCCATGCCGGCGGTGTTCAAGCTCGACCCGATCTCCGCAACCGGCACCGCGATCTTCTTCTCCGCCGTGCTGTCGATGCTGGTGCTCAAGGTCAACGTTAAAAATGGTCTTACCACTTTTGGCGAAACCCTGGTCGAACTGAAATGGCCGATCCTGTCCATCGGCATGGTGCTGGCCTTCGCCTTCGTCACCAACTACTCGGGCATGTCCACCACCCTGGCACTGGTCCTCGCCGGCACCGGCGCAGCCTTCCCGTTCTTCTCGCCCTTCCTCGGCTGGCTGGGGGTCTTCCTGACCGGCTCGGACACCTCGTCCAACGCCCTGTTCAGCTCCCTACAGGCCACCACCGCGCACCAGATCGGCGTCAACGACACCTTGCTGGTGGCCGCCAACACCAGCGGCGGCGTGACCGGCAAGATGATCTCGCCGCAATCCATCGCCGTGGCCTGCGCCGCCACCGGCATGGTCGGCAAGGAGTCGGACCTGTTCCGCTTCACCCTGAAGCACAGCCTGATCTTCGCCG
Organism: Pseudomonas sp. No.21; assembly: GCF_054558415.1. NCBI lineage: Bacteria > Pseudomonadati > Pseudomonadota > Gammaproteobacteria > Pseudomonadales > Pseudomonadaceae > Pseudomonas > Pseudomonas sp. No.21. The sequence goes on along the minus strand of NZ_BAAJNO010000016.1, from coordinate 21,454 downwards.
CCCTGGTCGGCCTGATCACCCTGGCGCAGGCCTATGTCTTCACCGGCATGCTGGTTCACTGACCGAGCCCTGATCGGCTGCGCGTCGGCGATACGGCGTTGGAAATGGCCTCGGAGATGCTCACCTACAGTCGTAGGCTCCGCTCCCTCGGCCATTTCCGCCTTGTCTCGCTCTAGCTCGCTCGATCCAAACTTTTCTCGCAAACGGAAGAGCCCATGATCATCTCCGCCTCCACCGACTACCGCGCCGCCGCCCAGCGCAAGCTGCCGCCCTTCCTGTTCCACTACATCGACGGCGGCGCCTACGCCGAGTACACGATGCGGCGCAACGTCGAGGACCTCTCCGGCATCGCCCTGCGCCAGCGCGTGCTGAAGAACATGTCCGAGCTGAGCCTCGAAACCCAGCTGTTCGGCGAAACCCTCACCATGCCCGTGGCCCTGGCCCCGGTGGGCCTGACCGGCATGTACGCACGTCGCGGCGAAGTGCAGGCGGCCAAGGCGGCGGCGGACAAGGGCATCCCCTTCACCCTCTCCACCGTCTCGGTGTGCCCGATCGAAGAAGTCGCCCCGGCCATCCAGCGCCCCATGTGGTTCCAGCTCTACGTGCTCAAGGATCGCGGCTTCATGAAGAACGCCCTGGAGCGCGCCAAGGCCGCCGGTGTCACCACCCTGGTGTTCACCGTCGACATGCCCGTGCCCGGCGCCCGCTACCGCGACGCCCACTCCGGCATGAGCGGCCCCAACGCTGCCATGCGCCGCGTGCTGCAAGCCATGACCCACCCCGCCTGGGCCTGGGACGTCGGCCTGCTGGGCAAGCCCCACGACCTCGGCAACATCTCCGCCTACCGTGGCGACCCCACCGGCCTGGCCGACTACATCGGCTGGCTCGGCGCCAACTTCGACCCGTCCATTTCCTGGAAGGACCTGGAGTGGATCCGCGAATTCTGGGACGGCCCCATGGTCATCAAGGGCATCCTCGACCCCGAGGACGCCCGCGACGCGGTCACCTTCGGTGCCGACGGCATCGTCGTCTCCAACCATGGCGGTCGCCAGCTCGACGGCGTGCTCTCCAGCGCCCGCGCCCTGCCCGCCATCGCCGACGCGGTGAAGGGCGAGCTGAAGATCCTCGCCGACTCCGGCATCCGCACCGGCCTCGACGTGGTGCGCATGCTCGCCCTCGGCGCCGACACCGTCATGCTCGGCCGCGCCTTCGTCTACGCCCTGGCCGCCGCCGGTGGCGCTGGCGTCAGCAACCTGCTGGAGTTGATCGACAAGGAAATGCGCGTGGCCATGGTGCTCACCGGCGCCAAGAGCATCGCCGAAATCAGCGCAGACTCGCTGGTACGCGAGCTCGGTCGCTGACCCGCTGCACCTGATAGAGAACCGACGAGGCCGCCCGAGCGGCCCGCACCCACCGTTGATGACAGGACCCGACCGATGAGCCTGCCCGCCGCCTTCCTGCACACCGTCGAGCGCCTGATCCCCCGCGACCGGCGCTTCGACGATGCGCTTTCCACCCTCGCCTTCGGCACCGACGCCAGCTTCTACCGCCTCATCCCCAAGCTGGTGGTGCGGGTCGAGAGCGAAGCCGAAGTCATCACCCTGCTCAAGGCCGCCTACGCCGACCAGGTCCCCGTCACCTTCCGCGCCGCCGGCACCAGCCTCTCCGGCCAGGCCATCAGCGACTCGGTGCTGATTGTCCTCGGTGACAACTGGAACGGCCGCGACATCCGCAAGGGCGGCGAGCAGATCCGCCTGCAGCCCGGTGTCATCGGCGCCCAGGCCAACGCCTGGCTCGCCCCCTACGGCCGCAAGATCGGCCCCGACCCGGCCTCCATCAACGCCTGCAAGATCGGCGGCATCGTCGCCAACAACGCCAGCGGCATGTGCTGCGGCACCGCGCAGAACAGCTACCACACCCTCGCCGGCCTGCGCCTGGTGCTGGCCGACGGCACCCTGCTGGACAGTGAAGACCCGGCCAGCGTCGCCGCCTTCCAGGCCAGCCACGGCGAGCTGCTGGAGCGCCTGGCCGAACTCGGCCGGCAGACCCGCGCCAACACCGAACTGGCCGCGAAGATCCGCCACAAGTACCGCCTGAAGAACACCACCGGCCTGTCCCTCAACGCCCTGGTGGACTACGACCAGCCGCTGGACATCCTCACCCACCTGCTGGTGGGCTCCGAAGGCACCCTCGGCTTCATCAGCGCGGTGACCTACGACACCGTGCCCGAGCACCCGCACAAGGCCTCCGCGCTCATCGTCTTCCCCGATGTGGAAACCTGCTGCCGCGCCGTGCCCGTGCTCAAGACCCAGCCCGTCTCCGCCGTCGAGCTGCTCGACCGCCGCAGCCTGCGCTCGGTGCAGGAGAAGCCCGGCATGCCCGCCTGGGTCAAGGGCCTCTCCGCCAGCGCCTGCGCCCTGCTCATCGAATCCCGTGCCGCCAGCGCCAGCCTGCTGCACGAACAGCTCGCGCAGATCACCGCCTCCATCGCCGACTTCCCGGTGGAGCAGAAGGTCGACTTCAGCGAAGACCCGCTCGTCTACAACCAGCTGTGGAAGATCCGCAAGGACACCTTCCCCGCCGTCGGTGCCGTGCGCCAGACCGGCACCACGGTGATCATCGAAGACGTCACCTTCCCCGTCGAACAGCTCGCCGCCGGCGTCAACCGTCTCATCGAACTGTTCGACAAGCACCGCTACGACGAGGCCATCCTCTTCGGCCACGCCCTGGAAGGAAACCTGCACTTCGTCTTCACCCAGGGCTTCGACAGCCCCGAACAGGTCGCCCGCTACGACGCCTTCATGCAGGACGTCGCCCAACTGGTCGCCGTCGAATTCGGCGGCGCCCTCAAGGCCGAGCACGGCACCGGCCGCAACATGGCGCCCTTCGTCGAACTGGAATGGGGCAGCGACGCCTATCAACTGATGTGGCAGCTCAAGCGCCTGCTCGATCCCACCGGCATCCTCAACCCCGGCGTCATCCTCAGCGACGACCGCGAACTGCACCTGAAGAACCTCAAGCCGCTGCCCGCCGCCGACGAAATCGTCGACAAGTGCATCGAATGCGGCTTCTGCGAACCGGTCTGCCCCTCCAAGGGCCTGACCCTCAGCCCACGCCAGCGCATCGTCATCTGGCGCGACATCCAGGCCCGCAAACGCGCCGGCATCGACACCCGTGAGCTGGAGGAAGCCTTCGCCTACCAGGGCGTCGACACCTGCGCCGCCACCGGCCTCTGCGCCCAGCGCTGCCCCGTCGGCATCAACACCGGCGACCTGGTGCGCAAGCTGCGTGGCAACGCGGCCCACCACGCCGGCCGTGCCGACTGGCTCGCCGGCCACTTCGCCACCGCACTCAAGGGCGCACGCCTCACCCTGCGCCTGGCCGACGGCGCCCGCCGCCTGCTCGGCGCGCCGCTGCTGGAAAAAACCTCCGGCACCCTGCGCCGCCTCTCCGCCGGGCGCCTGCCGCAATGGACGCCCGCCCTGCCCCAGGCCGCCAAGCCCATCCAGTTCACCCCGCCGGCCAACGACGCCCGCCCCCGCGTGGTCTACCTGGCCGCCTGCGTATCCCGCGCCATGGGCCCCGCCGCCACCGACGGCGAACAGGTGCCGCTGGTGGACAAGACCCGCATGCTGCTGGAAAAGGCCGGCTATCAGGTGGTCTTCCCCGCGCAGCTGGAAAGCCTCTGCTGCGGCCAGCCCTTCGCCTCCAAGGGCTACGCCGAGCAGGCCGAAGGCAAGCGTCGCGAAATGATCGACGCCCTGCTGGAAGCCAGCCGTGGCGGCCTCGACCCCATCTACTGCGACACCAGCCCCTGCACCCTGCGCCTGGTGCAGGACGGCCTCGATTCGCGCCTGGACCTGTTCGACCCGGTGCGCTTCATCCGCACCCACCTGCTCGACCGCCTGGAGTTCACCCCCCAGGAGCAACCCGTGGCCGTACACGTCACCTGCAGCACCCAGCACCTGGGCGAATCCCAGGCGCTGATCGACCTGGTCGGCCGCTGCACCCGCCAGGTGGTCGTCCCCGAGGGCATCCACTGCTGCGGCTTCGCCGGCGACAAGGGCTTCACCACCCCGGAACTCAACGGCCACGCCCTGCGCAGCCTGAAGGACGCCGTGCAGGTCTGCGAAGAAGGCATCTCCACCAGCCGCACCTGCGAGATCGGCCTCACCCAGCACGGCGGCATCGACTACCACGGCCTGGTCTACCTGGTGGACCGCGTCACCCGCCCCCGGGCCATCTGAACCTCAAGCTGCCGTGCCTCGCACGGATTGCGCCCCGCCCAGTGCGGGGCTTTTTTTGCCCGGCAAAAACGCCTCCGCCCGCCTCCCGGCCAAGCGCAACGGCAACCCGGGTGCAATCTGCAATGGGCTTCATCCCGCCTCCCCCTCCCGACGAAATGCCAGCCCTGGAGCCCACGAAACCCGTCACGCGAGCGCCCCGTAAATCCCCACGCAGCCCATCTACTCCGCCTCTTCCAGGGCTGGCCATCATGATCTCGAAAAATGATGGCCAATTGTCAGCATTGCTCAGTTTCAGGCCAGGGACCCGCTCATATACTCGCGCCCAAACCCTTTCCCTGGCCCGCACTCCGCCGGCACTGCCCGACACCCGCTCGGCAGGCCGCCGTGGCCCTCATCAAGGATCGCGCCATGAACCACGTCTATCGCACCATCTGGAACCACGCCAAAGGTGTCTGGCAAGTCGTTGGGGAGCACACCACGCGACAGGGCAAGACCAAGTCGAGCAAATCCGCCAGCGGCGCCGGCCTGCTGGCCATCGGCGCCCTGCTGAGCCCCGGCCTCTATGCCCAGGGCATCGTCACCGACGGGCGCACGGCCACCAGCGTGGTGCAGAACGGCGCGGTCACCGACATCCGCACCGAGACCATCCGCAACGGCAACGGCTTCAACTCCTTCTCGCAGTTCAACGTGGGCAGCGGCGAAACCGCCAACCTTTATGTACCGGACTCGGCCAACGCCCTGATCAACATCGTTCGCGACCAGCGCAGCGAGATCAACGGCATCCTCAACGGCTACAAGAACGGCCAGATCGGCGGCGACATCTATTTCGCCAACCCCCACGGCATGGTCGTGGGCGAGTCCGGCGTGATCAACGTCGGCTCCCTCACCGTCACCACCCCGGACAGCGCCTCCCTGGAACGCCTGATCGGCGCCGACGGCAAGATCGACGACCTCGCCGTGGCCCAGCTGAAGTCCGGCAACCTGCCCCTTTCCGAATCCGGCCTGGTGTCCATCCGTGGCCAGGTCAATGCCAAGGGCGCCGTCACCCTCAGCGCCCGCGACGTCGGCATCGGCGCCAGCGGTCGCGTCACCGCCGGCCAGCAGGCCATGCCGCGCATCGAGCAACTGGTGAACATCGACGGCCTCGACAGCGCCGCCGCCATCACCGAGGTCAACGGCGAGATCCGCATCATCGCCGAGAACGACGTGCTGATCGCCGGCCAGGTGAACACCGACGGTGTCGCCGGCAAGTCTGCCGGCGAGATCGAGATCCGCGCCGGCCACGACATCACCATCGCCGGCGGCGGCAAGGTCTCCGCCTCGGGCCAGGGCGCCCACTCCGACGGCGGCAAGGTCGTGATCAAGGCCAAGCAGCAGAGCACCCTGGCCAAGGGCGGCACCGTGGCGGCCAACGCCGGCACCAGCGGCAATGGTGGCCAGGTCGAGCTCTCCGCCGACGAAAGCGTGACCTGGGCCGGCACCCTGGAGGCCAAGGCCGGCCAGGGCGGCGCCGTCGGCCACGTGCTGATCGACCCGCGCGAAATCAACCTCACCCAGGACCAGCGCCTGGGCGGCACGAACTACAGCCTGCAGGCGTCGGAGAAGATCAACGTCGCCGACGGCGTGATGATCTCCACCCGCAACATCGCCAACTACCAGACCGCCAGCCAGCAGGAACACCGCGACGCGGTCTCCGTCGGCGACTCCGGCGACATCACCCTGGAAGCGCCGACCATCGTCCTCGGCCAGAACGCCAAGCTCTACGCCCACACCAACAACGCCGCCTTCGAGGCCGGCGACGTCACCCTCAAGGCCATCGCTGCCGAGGGCGCCCTGCTCACCCCCGGCATCCTCGTCGGCGTGGGCAGCAACAAGACCGAAATCACCCTGGGCGCCGGCACCGAGATCCGTGGCGGCCAGGTCACCCTCAGCGCCGAATCCTCCACCGCGCTGACCGACAGCCTGTCCAGCGACGGCCTGTACAACGGCGTCGATGAAAACGGCCACCCCATCGCCCAGGTCCTCGACGACGACGAGCTGGAAGAACAGCGACAGGCCCTGGCCGATGCCGGCGTGCAGACCGATGACGACGGCGGCAGCGACTTCTTCGGCGGCCTGCTCGACACCCTCGCCAGCAGCGGCCTGCTGGCCTCGGTGCAGGTGCTCGATGCCCAGTCCAAGGTCAACATCGGCAACGGCGTGAGCATCATCGGCAGCAACGATGTGAACATCTCGTCCCACGCCAGCACCAACGCCCAGGCCGAGGTCGCCGACCTGCCGGTGGGCGCCGTGGTCTCGGTGACCAACACCGACGCCCAGCTCAACGTCGGCCAGAACGCCCGCATCGAATCCCTGGGCGGCAACGTCAACCTCAAGAGCCAGTCCGACACCACCGTGGAAACCGCGGTAGAAGCCGGCGCCCTCGAAGGCCTGCCGGTCACCCTCACCGCCAACGTCACCTCGGCCAAGGGCCGCGCCACCACCACCGTCGGCAGCGGCAGCCTGATCAAGGCCGCCTTCGACGCCAGCGTCAGCGCCGAGCAGGTCAAGGTGTTCGATGTCAGCGCCCAGGCCGGCGACGCCGAGGGCGCCATCGGCGTCTCGGTGCTGGTCGCCCTCTCCGACCTGCAGGCCCGCAACGATTTCAACGGCACCCTGGAAGCCGGCGGCAACGCCACCCTGGAAGCCAAGGTGGACACCCAGTCCAACAGCAACGAAGCCGCCGTGATGCTCGGCGACGAGAACAAGATCGTCGCCACCCTGGAAGAGAAGATCGGCGAGGCCGGCGAAGACCCCACCGAGCTGCTCCAGGCCAAGACCAAGGACGGCATCAAGGAGCTGCTGAAGAAGCTCGTCGAGAAGGGCGAGGAAGAAGAAGGCGAGAAAGGCGGCAGCGAGCAGAGCAAGGGCTTCCTCGATGAACTGGGCGCCGCCGGTGCCCTGGCCTACATCAACCACGACAACCAGGCGCTGCTGAACCTGGGCAGCCAGGCCAAGGTCAAGGCCGGCCAGGATGCCAGCCTCAACGCCGAGGTCACCGACCTGCTGGACTCCACCGTGTCCTCGGTGATCTCCGACAAGAAGAACGCCGACAAGCCGTTCGACTTCAGCACCGAAAGCACCGGCAAGAAGAACGGCGTGGGCGTCGCCATCCTCATCAGCAACCAGGACAACGACGCGGTGCTGACCGTGCGCCCGGGCGCCGAGCTGGACGCCATGCAGGCCCTCAGCCTCAACGCCAAGACCAGCCTGCCGTGGCTGGACCAGAGCCGCCTGTCGAACCTGATCAAGGCCTTCAGCGCCGACAACCTCAGCGACTTCCTGCAGACCATCAACGAAGGCCAGATGTTCAGCACCTGGGTCAACGCCGCCACCGCCGTCTCCGGCGAAGGCGCCCAGGACAGCGGCACCACCCTCAGCGGCATGGTCGACATCAACCACGTCGGCCTCAACGCCAAGGTGGATGTCGCCGATGGCGTCAACATCAACCAGGACCTGGCCTACCGCGGCCAGGAACAGACCGTCGACATCGAAGCGCGCACCGAATCGCAGATGGTCAACGTCGCCGCCGACCCGGGCCTGTTCAACAACGAAGGCGGCAAGAACGGCTTCGGTGCCGGCCTCATCGCCGGCATCTACAGCAACAGCGCCCAGGCCACCGTCGGCGCGGTGAACCTCTACGCCAGCGAGCTCAACGTCAACGCCGTCACCGACGTCGACATCCTCAACTACGCGGTGGCCGGCTCCAAGGGCGGCACCAACGCCCTCAGCGGCTCGATCTCCGTCTCCGTGCTGGACAACCTCACCCGCGCCGGCATCGACGACGGCGCCCACCTGGTGGTGAGCGACGAGAACGGCGGCAGCGGCGACATCAACATCAACGCCAGCGATGAAACCGACAGCCTGACCATCACCGGCGGCGTGGTGAAATCCACCAGCAAGGCCGCCGGCGTCGCCGTCGGCGTGCACGCCTTCGACCGCACCACCGAAGCCTGGCTGGGCAGCCGCGACACCCAGCTCGCCGCCGGCTCCGTGGCCGCGTCCGGCGGCCTCAAGGTCGGCGCCAGCGCCGATGGCCGCATCGGCAACTACGCCCTCTCCGTGGCCCTCACCGCACCGCCGGCACCCAGCACCCAGCCCGCCGCGCAGTCCCGCGAGGGCACCGGTTCCTTCGGCATCAACGTCTCCGGTTCGGCGGCGGTGAACACCCTGGACAACCTGGTTCGCGCGCGCATCACCGACAACCTCGACATCGATGCCGGCGCGGTCAACGTGCAGGCCAGCGACGACACCGCGCTGCACGCCATCGCCGGCGGCGCCGCGGTCTCCAGCAATACCGGCAACGGCGTCGGCCTGGCCGGTGCCTACACCCAGAACACCGTGGACTCCCTGGTGGAGGCCGAGCTGGCCGCCACCGGCGACGTCACCGCGCGCCGCCTCGACATCGCCGCCGACAACGAAGCCAGCGCCCTGTCGATCTCCGCCGGTGTCTCCGCCAGCGCCTCGGCCAGCAGCTACCAGGTGGCCGGCTCGGTGAGCGTCAACTCGATCGACAGCACCACTCGCGCGCGCCTCGCCGACGGCGCCATCGATGCCGTCGACGGCGTCACCGTCAGCGCCCGCGACGACTCCAGCATCCACGCCGTGGCCGGTGCCGCCAGCTTCGGCGGCAAGGCCGGCGTCGGTGCGGGCCTGTCGATCAACAGCATCGACGGCGCCACCGAAGCCGTGGCCGATGGCCTGCGCCGCCTCGACAGCAACGCCGGCCTCAGCCTCAACGCCAGCAGCGACGCCGACCTGGTCTCGGTGGCCGCCGCCATGGGCTACTCCAACCAGTACGCCTTCGACGGCGCCGTGGCCATCAACCAGCTGGACCACGACACCCTCGCCGCCCTGCGCGGCAGCCACGACCTCAACCTCGGTGGCGCCCTGGCGGTGAACGCCGGCAACACCAGCAGCATCTGGACCGCCTCCGGTTCGGCCGCCATCGGCAACGACGGTGCCGTGGGTGCCAGCTTCGGCTACAACACCATCAGCGACCGCGTCAGCGCCGAGATCCTCGACAGCGACGCCGAAGCCGCCAGCATCGCCGTGCAGGCGAACCAGCAGAGCGACATCAACGCCCTGGTCGCCGGTGGCGCCGTGGCCGCACGCTCCTCCGCCGTGGCCGGCTCCATCGCCATCAACACCATCGACAACCGCACCAGCGCCCGTACCGATGACTCCAGCCTGACCAGCCACGGCTCGCTGCTGGTGAACGCCCAGGACGCCTCGCGCATCCGCAGCCTCACCGGTGCCCTGGCCTACGGTGGCCAGGGTGCGGGCATCGGCATCGCCGGTTCCTACAACCAGATCTCCGGCGCGGTCTATGCCGGCATCAACGGCGGCAACCTCCAGGCCGGCGACCTGCTGCGCGTCAGTGCCCTGCGCAACCAGCAGCTGCAATCCCTGGCCGCCGGTGCTGCGGTGGGCAACAACGTCGGCGTCGCCGGCTCGGTGGCCGTCAACATGGTCGGCGGCTCCACCCTGGCCGAGATCGGTGACGGTGCCCAGGTCCACAGCGACGGCAGCCTGCTGCTGACCGCACGCTCCGACAGCGACATCGAAACCGTGGCCGGCGCCCTGGGCGTGGGCCTGTCCGGCGTCGGCCTGTCCGGCGCGGTGGCGGTCAACCAGCTCGAAGGCACCACCACCGCCCGGGTCACCGGTGCGTCCACCCACCTGAGCGCCGACGGCCAGGGCGCCGCCCGCGCCATCGACAACGGCCAGCTCAACGGCAACCTGGGCAGCGACCTGCGCGATCGCACCCTGCAGGACAGCATCAAGGGCATCGGCGTCGTCGCCAGCAGCACCGACGAGATCGACACCGTTTCCGTCAGCGTCGGCGGCGGTTCCAGCGTCGGCGTGGCCGGCGCGGTCACCGTCAATAGGGTCGGCGGCTCCACCCTGGCCCAGGTCAGCGGTGCCACCCTCGACAGCGACGCCGCCACCCAGGTCGGCGCCTACCACCACACCCGCGTCACCACCGGCAACGGTGCCGGCGCAGGCGGTGGCACCGCCGGGGTCGGCGTGTCCACCACTACCAACATCCTCGACCACGACACCCAGGCCCTGGTCGCCAACGCCACCCTCGGCAGCGACGCCGGCATTGGCGTGAACGCCCGCGCCACCCACGACCTCAACGCCGTGGTCGTCGGCGCCGCCATCGGCGGTACCGCCGGAGTCAACGGCTCGGTGGCCGTCACCACCCTGGCCGGCACCGTGCGCAGCAACGTGCAGGGCTCCAACCTGCGCAGCGACGCCGGTGGCATCGAGATCGCCGCCGACGCCGACAACGACCTCGACATCGTCGCCGGTGGCGTAGCAGGCGGCGGTGTGGCCGGCGTCGGTGCCACCATCATCGTCACCGACCTCAACCAGCGCACCGAGGCCTCCACCTCCGGCGCCACCCGCCTGGACGCCAGCGGCCTCACCGCCATCGACGCCAGCGCCGCCCAGGACGTGACCATCGTCGGCTTCACCGGCGCCGGTGGCGGCACTGCCGGCGTGGCCGGCACCGTCAACGTGCTGGTCGCCAAGGGCCAGACCCTCGCCGGTATCGGCGCGGGCAGCCAGATCAACACCCAGCTGGGCGGCGCCCAGCAGGACGTGCGCGTGCACGCCCAGGACAGCCTCGAAACCACCGACGTGCTCGGCACCGCCGGTGTCGGCGGCGTGGCCGGCGTCGGTGCCGGCGCCGACGTGCAGGTGGTGCGCAGCGGCGCCATCGCCAGCGTCGGAGACGGCGCCACGGTCAAGGCCGGCCGCGACATCACCGTCGAAGCCGAGAACAGCCGCGACATCGACTCCGTCTCCATCGCCGCCGCCGGCGGTGGCTACGTCGGCGCGGGCGCCGGCGTCTCGGTGGTCAGCGTCGCGTCCGGTGCCTCCTCCCAGGCCACCGGCAGCCTCGACAACAGCATCCGCAACGCCCAGAACGTCGCCCGCAATTCCGGCCTCAACGGCCAGATGGGCAACGCCTTCTCAGGCTCCAGCCAGCTGCAGGCCGACATCAACGCCAACCAGCAGACCATCAGCCCCAACGACACCTTCCTCAGCACCCCAGACGGCACCGCCTACTCCGCTGCTGCACGGGTGGGCAACGCCACCCTGGACGCCGGCCGCAACGTCACCGTCAGCGCCCACAACAGCACCGATGCCCTCAGCGAGGCAGCCGGTGTGGCCGGCGGCCTGGTGGGCGCCGGTGCCGGCGTCGCGGTGATCAACGTCGGTGACCGCAGCCTGGCGGAACTGGGCGGCACCCTGCGTGCCGGCGGCACCGTGCGCATCAGCGCCGAAGACGGCCAGGACGGCACCACCCAGGCCCTCGCCCAGGCGGGCGGTGGCGGCCTGGTGGGCCTCGGCGCCGCCGTGGCGGTGAGCGAGAAGTCCAGCCAGACCACCGCGCGCATCCTCGACGGCGCCAACATCACCGCCGGCGGCGCCCTCAGCGTCGACGCCGACCTGGACCACGCGCTCAAGGCGCAGACCGTCGGCGTCAGTGCCGGCGGCGTGGCCGTGGGCGCGAGCATCGCCACCTCCAGCAGCAGCGGCCAGGCCCAGGCCCTGGTGGGCAAGAACGTGCAGGTCAGCGCCGGCAGCCTCGCCGTCGACGCCAGCGCACGCTCCAGCAACAACGTCGACGCCGTCGGCGTCAGCGGCGGCATCGTCGCCGGCAACGCGGTGGTCGCCACCGCCAGCGACCGCACCAGCGCCCGTGCCTGGGTCGACGACGGCAGCCGCGTCACCACCCAGGGCGCCATCGGCATCCGCGCCAGCACCGACCCGATGACCCGCGCCTTCGCCATCGGCGCCTCCGTGGGCGCCGGCGCCATCGGTGCCAGCGTCGCCACCGCCAACGTCGACAACAGCGTGCAGGCCGGCACCGGCGCGGTGAACCTCACCGGCGGTTCGCTGGAGGTGGACGCCGCCGCCCAGCGCACCCGCAACCAGAGCGCCGAAGCGCAGGCCGTGGGCGCCAGCGGCGGCGCCCTGATGGGCCTCAACGCCACCGTCGCCAGCGCCAACCTGGACACCAATGTGCTCGCCGATATCGGCCAGGGCACCCAGCTCGCCATCACCGGCAACGCCGCGGTGAAGGCCAGCGACGCCACCCGGGTCAAGACCGACGCCACCGGCATCGCCGTCGGTGGCCTGCTGGCCGTGGGCGCCAACGTCGGCCTGGCCGACATCGACGCCACCCAGCGTGTGCGCTTCGGCGCCACCGGCCTGGTGGGCGGCACCCTGGCCCTCTCCGCCACCGGCAGCAACGGCATCAGCGGCGACGCGGTGGCCGGCAGCGGCGGTGTGGTCGCCGGCAGCGCCTCCACCCTCAACCTCGACGCCACCAGCACCACCACCGTGGACGTGCTGGGCAACACCAACATCCTCACCGGCCGCACCGATGTGCTGGCCGAGCACCGCCTCGACTACGCCGCCGACAGCGACTCGATCCAGGCCGCCATGGTCGGCGCCTCGGGCACCTTCATCGACCTCGACCTCGGTGCCACCACCCAGGTGCTGGTACGCGACGGCGCCCGCGTGGCCGCCCTCGACGGCCTCGACATCGAAGCCCACACCATCACCCAGGGCGGCGCCGAGGCCTTCTCCGGCTCGGGCGGCGTGATCAGCGGCAGCGCCGTGCTGGTCGACAACACCCTCCGCGACACCACTCGCATCCAGGTCGGCAACAACGTCGGCATGGCCACCGTGGGCAGCCCGCTGGACATCGACAAGGGCCACCTGCGCCTGAGCGCCCACAACACCCTGCGCGCCGCCGACACCGGCAAGCTGTCGGCCGGTGGCGCCATCGCCGCCCCCTACGCGGGCACCGAGATGGACGTGGACGTCACCAACCAGGTGACCTTCGGCGACAACCTGAGCATGAAGAGCAGCGGCCTGCTGCAGGTGGGCGCGTACAGCGACACCCGCGCCAGCACCAATGCCCGCGTGGACGTCTACGGCCTGGTGGGCGCCGGCGGCGGCGACTCCAAGATCGACCTGACCGCTGCGCAGCTGATCCGCTTCGGCGCCAACGCCGACCTGCTCGGCTACGGCAACCTCGGCCTGCGCGCCGGCCAGAGCGCCGATGGCAACCTGGCCAACGACATCCGCGCCAGCGCCAGCACGGTGGTGGTCAACAACACCCTGATCCCGGTGACTGCAGTTCTCGATGCCGATGCCACTGCGACCACCACCAACGACCTGGTGTTCGGCACCGGCGCCCTGCTGCGCTCGGTGCGCAACGTCGACCTGATCGCCACCAACGGCGCGGTCAGCGCCAGCGGCGGCGGCGTGGGCAAGAACCCCTACCTGGCACTGTTCTCCAGCGAGCAGACCACCCGCTCCGACCGGGTCAACCAGTTGGCCAGCCTCACCCTCGCCAACAGCCGTGTGGTGGCGGGCGCGGGCAACCGCCAGGAGGTCTACTGGGACGGCAACCAGCTGCGCACCGTGTCCTCGCTGAACGACCTGACCGTGCAGTACAAGGCCGCCGGCAGCGCCAACGCGTTCCGCCCGCTGGCCGAGATCGACGCCACCCTGGCCAGCCTCAACCAGCAGCTCGCCGGCCTCACCCCGGGCTCGGCCGCGTACACCAGCCTGAGCGACCAGATCGCCCTCTACACCCAGATGCGCGCCAGCACCGCGCAGTCCCTGGGCGCCGGCGCCAACGGCAACACCACCGTGGACACCCTGGTGATCGGCGACATCATCGCCGGCGCCGGTGACATCCGCGTCGGTGCCGATCGCATCCAGCAGTCCGGTGCCAACCTGACCGCCTACGGCGCGCCGACGGTGATCATCCACAACAGCTCCGACGACTACCTGGTGACCAACGGCATCCTGGTTTCCGCCGCGGGCACCGGCAGCATCACCTCCACCGGCGCGGCCAAGCTGGCCAACAGCGGCGCCACCCTGACCGAGGTGAAGCGCTCGCAGTCCGACTACTACGATGCCACCCAGCGCCCGAGCGTGCCCTCGATCGTCATCGAGAACACCTACGACACCAACCTGGCGGGCAACACCAGCCCGGCTCCGGGCATCCTGGTGCTCGGCGACATCGAGAACCTCAAGGGCCACACCTCGCTGAGCAACACCTCGGGCAACGTCTCGCAGTTCGCCACCATCGAGAGCTACCAGCTGAGCATGAACGTGCCCAACGGCGACCTGTTCGTCAGCCTGCCGGGCCGCAGCTGGAACCTGGCCTCGGTGCAGTCGGAGTGGGCCAACGTCATCAACGGCCTGAACCCGAGCAGCCTCAGCGGCCGCAACGTGCCCGACTCCATCGCCGAGTTCGCCGCGAACGTGGTCTACAACGGCTCCTACGCCTTCACCAGCAAGGAAGCCTTCACCGACTACCTGATCCGCAACTACGGCAGCGGCAACGGCACCGACCAGCAGATCATCCTCGACGGCATGGTCCGCGGTTACTGGGAAACCGACGACGACAACACCGCCAACCGCGTCTGGTACAAGGACACCCGGTACGAGTACAGCGGCAACATGTCGGCCAGCGACCATGACTTCTGGACCGGCAACACCGGTGTGTGGGATTGGCGCTACACCATGATGCAGGCCTACAAGACGCAGAACAGCGCGGCCCTGGGCCAGTCCGACACCAGCGGCTCCACCGCCAGCGCCCTGCGCGTGGGCGGCGCCCTGGCGATCAACGCGAAGAACATCAACATCAACGCCGGCATCGAGGTGGGCGCGCGCACCGACTGGTCGCTGAACCTGGGCGCCGCCGCGGCCGCCGAGATCGCCAGCATCGCCAACGGCAACGGCCTGGTGCGCCTGAACAACGTCAGCGGCATCGCCGACGGCAACGGTGCCGACGAGGTGCCGGTGGTGTACTGGGATTCGGACAAGCAGCGCATCCAGGTGCAGCGCATCAATGCCGCCGGCGGCGGCTCGGTGTCGCTGACCGGCAACATCATCAACACCAACACGGTGGGCAATATCGTCGTCAACTCCGGCTACGGCGATGTCGAGATCAACAACACCACCGGCCGCGACCTGATGCTCAGCGACATCGACCTGGGCAACGGTGGCCAGAGCGTGGTGCGCATCACCGACACCCTCAAGCATTGGGGCGACGGCCGCGCGCAGACCTGGTGGTACGTCAACCAGGCCGGCCAGGACAGCGTCTCGGTCTACAACAACGCCAACGGCGCCACCGCCCTCACCGGCGCCAGCCTGGCGAGCGTGATCGGCCGCGACTTCACCTACACCCCGCAGGCCGGCGCCCGCTACGAGTGGACCCAGGACTACCACATCACCCGTACCTACACCGGCCCCACCAGCATCTCGGGCAAGAGCGACGAGATCCCCGGCAACCTGGGCAACTGGGTGAGCGAGATCGCCACCGCCGACGGCAAGGCCTACCTGACCAGCGCCGGCGACGTAGTGGTGCGCGCCGTCACCGGTAACGACCAGGCCTTCATGCAGTGGGCCGACGCCGACATCGGCTACACCACCGTGCGCACCACCTCCGACGGCGACGAATGGGGCGGCTACTACGCCGGCGCGACCTTCGACCTGGCCACCGACATCCAGATGACCGTCACCAACAGCGTGAAGGCCGACCACGCCATCCCGATCCGCTTCGTCGGCAACAGCGAGTCGCGCCTGCAGGTGGATTCGGGCTCCAACGTGCTGATCGGCGGCACCATCCGCAACGACGTCGGCACCAGCACCTTCGATGTCACCGGCTCGCTGCTGCAGGCCGGCGGTTCGCTCCAGGGCAAGGACCTGGTGCTCAACGCCAGTGCCGGCATCGGCAGCGCCAGCGACGCGCTGAAGCTGATCGACTCCCGCGTGGCCGGCGCCTCGGTCAGCGCCAGCAGCCAGGGCGACATCTTCCTGGCCAGCAGCGGCGACTTCTACGCCAAGTCAATCCAGACCACGGGCGACGTCACCGTCAACGCCGTCGGCGGCATCTACCAGCACGCCGACGCCGTGGGCGTGTCCATCGGGGGCGACGTGCTCAACCTGCACTCGGGCTCGGGCAGCTCCATCGGCGGGGTCAACAACCCGCTGGTCACCCAGAGCAACGAGATCAACGCCTCCGCCCCGGGCAGCGTCACCCTCACCCAGGGCAGCGGCAACATGAACGTCGGCTACATCGAGTCGCTGTTCGGCAACGTCGAGCTCAACACCCCGAGCGGGCAGATCCTCGGCGCCGCGCCCAAGGGCGAGGACCAGGACGCCAAGCTGCAGGAGAAGATCGCCGAGTGGGAGGCCATGGGCCTCACCGACGCCAACCACGCGCAGAGCACCATCAACGGCTACGAGAACCGGGTGGAACGCTACTACAGCGACTACTGGACCCTTCGCGAGCGCGCCAGCAACCCGGACGGCAGCTTCAGCCTGACCAGCGCGGGCCTCGACCTCTACCGCGAGCAGGTCAGCGCCAGCCTCGGCCACAGCGCCAGCGACGCCGAGATCAACAGCGCCATGAAGGCCCGCTACCTGGAGGCGAAGAGCTTCCTGGCCGGCGCGCCGGGCGTCGACCAGGGCCTGCTGCAGACCCGTGCGGCCGACTTCCAGTACAGCCTGGACACCGCCTCCGAGCTGTACGCGCAGATGACCCACGGCGCGGTCTGGGACAAGAGCATGCTGGGCACGGTGATCAACGCCGGCGCGGTGGCGGGCGACCGTCCCTCCACCGGCGCGCTGCCCAACGTCTCCGCGACCCAGGGCTCGATCCGCCTGAACAACGACCCGACCCAGGCCCTGCCCGAGGCGGAGACCCTGGTCTTCACCCTCAAGCGCACCGACGGCTACCTGCCGATCGTCACCCAGCTCTCCTCCTCGGAAGGCAACAGCTACAGCTCCAGCCAGCTGATGGCCTTCCTCGCCGAGGCCAAGCCGGGCACGCTGCAGGCCGACCAGGTGGACGGCGACACCGTGCGCATCACCCTGCGCCCGCGCTACGACCTGGCGGTGGAAGCCAAGGACCCGGTGGTGATCGACGCCAAGGGCGACTACCACGTGGGCACCTCCCAGGACGTGATCCTCAAGGACATCACCGTGGGCGGCACCCTCTACGTCTATGCCGGCCGCGACGTGATCAACCAGACCGCCACCGGCGTCGCCGGCGCCGTCACCGGCGGCCTGTACATCGATGCCGGCCGCAACATCGGCTCGCCGGACAACCCCATCCAGGTCACCAACAACGGCACCGACCCGGTCACCGTGTACCGCCTGGTGGCCCCGGGCACCGCCAACGTGGTGGTGCTCAACGGCAACGTGGTGGTCGGCAAGATCGACGTGAAGGGCGAGACCAACCTGGTGGCCAACAACGGCGATTTCTACTCCCTGGGCGATTACGCCACCTTCGATGGCGGCCTGGTCAACCTGCGCGCCGTGGACGGCAACGGCCGGACCTCGGGCTACATCGGCACCGCGCTGAACCCGTTCAACGTCGTGCAGAAGCAGGGGGCCCTGGGCCTGTTCGGCCTCGGCGCCAATGTGCTCGCCACGCAGAACGACCTGGTGATGTCCAACGGCGTGCTGGACGGCCTGGTGTCGCTCACCGCAAGCCTCGGCTCGATCCTCATGGACGACGAGGACTCGGTGATCCGCACCACCGACGAAGGCACCGGCCAGGTCGACCTGGTCGCCGCCACCGGCATCGGTGAAACCGGCGCCGCCATCCGCCTGGATACCGGCCACTTCAACGCCCAGACCCCGGTGGGCGACGTCAACTTGCACCTGCACCGCGAGGCCCGCGCCGAGCGCGTGCATGCCCTCACCGGTTCCGCCCACCTGGTGGGCGACGGCGACGGCGTGCTCGGCACCACCGACCTGGACCTGGCCGACGTGCGCGTCGCCCGTGACCTGGAACTGCGCGCCGAAAGCATCCGTGGCCAGGTCACCCAGACCGTGCAAGCCACCCCGCTGCGCCTGTGGGCGACCCACCTGCAGGGCGGCGTGGCCGACCGCATCGACCTGGGCATCACCGCCGCGCCCTACGTGCTCAACGAGCAGCTGGCCGCCCGCGTCGCCGACATCCGCTCCAACGCCACGCGCTTCAACATCGTCAACGGCCACATCGGCGAAGAGATGAAGCTCACCACCGGCTACGTCAACGCGCTGATGGACAACACCACCCCGGCGCTGCGCTACGCCAGCGACTTCCAGTACTACATCCCCTGGAAGGGCTTCTCGCTGGACCTGGAGACCCGCGGCGCCACCGGCTCCCGCGCGCCCATGTGGTTCAACTCGGCCCGTGGCGTATTCACCCGCAACATGGTCACCAGCGGCCACGCCACCTTCGACCTGGCCCGCCCGCACTTCAGCACCGACCTGCGCCAGACCGGCGGGGAGGCGATGCCCGCCTACTCCGCGGCCTACCCCGTGCGCCCGGCGCTGCAACGTGCCAATGCAATCTCCGCCGCCCCGCTGGCGGTCAACCTCGGTACCCAGAGCAGTGACGATGACTCCATCTAAGACCCTCACCAACGGCGGCCTGCGGGCCGTCGCCAGCCGCGCGCCCTTCCTGCTCGGTGCCGCCGGGCTGCTGTTCGCCGCCCTCGCCAGCGCCGAGGCGCTGCCCTCCGGCGCACTGCCCGGCGCCATCAGCTCGGAGCTGCTGCGCCAGCCGCAGCGCGCCCAGGAGCGCCAGGAAGCCCGCCCGCAGGACGACACGCCGGTGCTCGACGTGCCCGTGGTGGGCGACCAGAAGCTGCCGGACAACCCCAGCGTCGCCTTCCAGCTGGACGCGGTGGTGTTCAGCGAGACCGCCATCCTCGATGCCCAGCAACTGCAGGAGATCGCCAAGCCCTACCTCGGCCGCAAGGTGGGCTTCGCCGACCTGCAGCAGCTGATCTCGGCGGTGAACCGCCTGTACGACGAGAAGGGCTACGTCACCGCCCGCGCCATCCTGCCGCCCCAGCGCATCGAGCAGGGCCGCGTGCGCATCCAGCTGGTGGAAGGCCGCGTCGGCGAGCTGGTGCTCGAAGGCAACAGCTACATGAACGAGGACTTCATCCGCGAGCGCCTGGACATCGGCAACGGCGAGCTGGTGGACCCCAAGCGCCTGGAAGCCGAGCTGTCGCGCTTCAACCGGGTGAGCAACGGCACCCTCTCCGCCTCGCTGCAGCCGGGCAAGGGCTACGGCCTCACCGACGTCTACGTGAACGTCAACGAGCCGCCGCAGAACAGCCTCGACCTGTTCGCCAACAACCACGGCTACGAATCCACCGGCGAGGAAACCGGCGGCATGATGTACCGCCACTACGGCGCCCTCGGCCGTGACGACGTGTTCTCCGCCTTCCTCTCCGGCTCCCGGGGTTCGGGCGTGGGCATGCTGTCCTACGACGCGCCCTTCAACACCCTGGGCGGGCGCATCGGCGGGCGCCTGGGCAAGAGCAAGGCGAAGGTGATCTACGGGCCCTTCCGCAGCCTGGATTCGGAGAGCGACTCGAAGAACGGCTCGCTGTTCATCAGCCACCCGCTATGGAGCAACCAGGACTGGCTGCTCACCGGCCAGCTGACCTATGGCGAACAGCGCACCAAGAACTACATCGCCGATGTCTTCCTCAACGAGAACCGCGTGCGCACCACCCAGGCCGACCTCACCGCGCTGTACCTGGCGCCGGGCCGCTCCCTGCGCGTGGGCCTGGGCTACCAGGATGCCCGCAGCGAGCTGGAAGGCACCGCCATCCGCGAGAACTACGGCCTCTGGGTCGGCTACTGGCAGTTCTACCAGGCCCTCAGCGCGGACTGGTACCTGAACGCCAGCGGCGCCTGGCAGTACGCCAACCGCGAGGGCGTGCCCTCCAGCCAGCTGTTCCAGATCGGCGGCGCCTCCACCGTGCGCGGCTACCGCCAGGGCGAGCTGGCCGGCGACGGCGGCCTGTACTCCAACCTGCAGGCCAACTACCGCATCACCCAGGCCCTGACCAGCTTCGGCTTCTACGACTACGGGCGCATCGACTCCTCGTTCCGCCAACCGGAGAAACTGGACAGCGTGGGCGGCGGCTTCAACTGGCAGGCCACCTCGCGCCTGAGTGGCGAGGTGACCCTCGGCGTGCCCCTGACCAAGGTGCGCTCCGACCAGGACAACGCCTACGTCAACCTGCAAGTGGTGTTCAAGGTCCTCTGACGCCACGCCCCGAATCCGCTCCCGTGCTGAAGCCCGGCCCATGTGACCCCATCTCGTGGGCGGGGCTTCGGCGCCGGGGCGGCCCCTTCGATCCTCTCTGCCGTAGCCCGGGCTTCAGCCCCGGGGCCTGAGGCGGCCTGCTCCAGAAAAACACTGAACCGCGCGTTTCACCGGGCAGTCCATCCTTACAAGCCCGTCGGCAAGCCCGGGCTTATCCGTCTCGGACGTCATTGCTCCACTCGGCCTCTACAAAGGGCCTATCCGAGTGCCAAAGAACGAGAGAGGAGACTCCCCTCATGAAACGCACCGCCCTGTTGATCACAGCCGCCCTGATGGCTTCCCCGGTGTTCGCCGATGACCTCTGCACCATCAACCTGCAGAAGATCAGCGACGCCATGGCCACCAATACCACCCTGGGCGACCCGCTGAAGAAAGAAGTGGAAGACCTGCGCATGAAGGCCGAACAGGCCAAGACCGCCGGTGATACCGAAGCCTGCATCAACTCGTCCAACATGGCGCTGCAGCGCCTGCAAGGGCCGAACAAGGAAGGCGGTAGCGACGGCGCCAGCCAGTGACCCGCCCCGCGTGAACAAGCCAGCCTCGTGCTGGCTTTTTCATGCCCCGCGCAACGCCTCGCCCCTGCCTATACTCCTGGACACCCCCGCCAGGAGCCTCGCCATGCGCCGCCTCGCCGCCTTCATCGCCGCCGCCCTGATCAGCACCCCGCTCTGGGCCATGCACTGCCCCCAGGACATGGCCAAGATCGACGAAATGCTCAAGACCGACCCGCCCTCCGACACCGCCCTGCTGGCGGAAGTCCAGCGCCTGCGCGCGGAAGGCGAAGAGCTGCACAAGGCCGGCAACCACGAGGAATCGGCCAGGGTGCTCAAGGAAGCCATCGACATGCTGCAAGCCAGCGAATGAGCCTGGCCCGCCACCCGTATACATCCACGCGCTTGGAACGTGGCTTTGCTTTTAGTCACCGGTAAAGGGGCGCAACGAGACCTCGGAGCATGCAGCCGCCGCTCAGTCCGGACGTAGGGTGTGCTGCGTGTTC
>NZ_BAAJNO010000015.1:0-127987 GCF_054558415.1 Pseudomonas sp. No.21 | reverse complement strand
GGCAGCAGAAGAATCAGTCGCCGCGATACTCGCAGCCACTGGTGCAAGTCTCGTGGATGCGCACCCGGCTCAGCTCCCCAAGTGTCGCCAGATCCACATGGCTCCAACCAAGGGATGTCTTCGGGCAGATGAGCAGCCAGTCTCCCCCAGGTCGCTTTTCCCAATCGCCCTATCCGCAAATTGGAAGAGTTCACTGGCGTCCCTCGACGTACCGCAACGCTCCGCGCCCATCAGCCCAGAAAACCAGACCTGTACCCATCGAGCCGCCAAAGAAAAAGCCACCCGCAGGTGGCTTCACTTCAGCAATCAATCATTGTGGCGGCAGCGGTACGGACTTGATCTTCAACTCCTTCTCCGCGCTGTTGATGCGTTCCGGCAGCGTGGGCACGCCCTTGGCGATGTCCTGGTCGGCATAACGCAGCTGGCGCTCCCGGATGAAGTTGTACTTGCCTTCGGTCAGTTGGTCGGCATGGTCGAAGTCATTGATGATGGTCGGCTTGATGAACACCATCAGGTTCTTCTTGTTCACTTCCTTGCGGTCACTGCGGAACAGCTGCCCGATGATCGGGATCTTGCCGAGGAAGGGCACCTTGTCGCCCGAGTCCCTCACCTCGTCCGAGATGAGGCCACCCAGCACCAGCGTCATGTTGTCCTTGATGAGGACCCGCGTTTCCACCGAACGCTTGTTCGTCACGATGTCCGCGGCACTGGTGTCGTTGGTGACGCTGGAGATCTCCTGATAGACGTTCAGGGTCACCGAGTCCCCTTCGTTGATCTGCGGCTTGATCTTCAGGGTGATACCCACGTCCTGGCGCTCGATGGTCTGGAACGGGTTGGTGGACGGGTTCGAGGCGCTGGTCGAGCTGCCGGTCACGAAGGGCACGTTCTGGCCGACCACGATCTTGCCCTCCTCGTTGTCGAGGGTGACCAGGTTCGGCGTCGAGAGGATATTCATCGAGTCATCGGTGGACAGCGTACGGATCAGCGCCCTGAGCGAGCCGTTGCTGTAGAAGCCCATGCTCAGCCCGGCATCCAGCTTGGCCGGGCTGCCCCCCGGGAAGGAATCGATGGCATTGCCCTTGAGCGACGACTTGAAGCCGCCATAGAAGCCGTCACCGCCGATGGCCCCGTCCGAGGTCTTCCACTGCACGCCCAGCTCGTTGACCTTGTTGTCCGAGACTTCGACGATCACCGCCTCCACCAGCACCTGCGCCCGGCGGATGTCCAGCCGCTGCACCACCCCTTCGACGGTCTTCATGATCGCCGGCGGCGCACTGATCACCAGCGCGTTGGTGGTGTCGTTGGCCTGGATGGAGATTTCCGCCCCGCTGATGCCCACGTCCTTGTCCTGCTTCTGCAGGCTGGTGGCCACGTTCTGCAGGATCTGCGCGACCTCCGACGCCTTCAGGTAATGCAGGTAGATCACCTGGGTGTCGCGGATGATGTTCCCCGGGCGGTCCAGGTTGGCCAGCACATCGCGCAACTGCTGGCGCTTGCTCGGGTCCCCGGAGATCAGAATGCTGTTGGTGCGCTCATCCACCGACACGCTCATCTTGCTCGCGCCCTCGGCACCGCCGCCCTGGGGCACCAGGTTGCCAAGCATGGCGGAGAGCTCCTTGGCATTGGCGAACTTCAGCGGGATCACATCGATCTCGAACTGCCCGGCCCGGTCGATCTCCGACACCAGCTTCAGCAGCTGGTTGATGTTGGAAGCCCGGTCGGAAATGATCAGCGCGTTGCTGTCCGGGTACGCCGCCAGGTGCCCCACCTGCGGGACCATCGGCCGCAGGATGTTCACCAGCTGCGTCGCCGGCACGTGCTGCGTGCGGATCACCCGCACCACCTGCTGGTCATCGTTCAGCGTGTCGTCGTCCACCAGCGGCACGCCGCTCTGCTTGGCGTTGGCGTCCGGGATGACCTTCACCGCGCTGTCCGACTCGATGGCGGAGAACCCGTGCACCTGCAGCACCGACAGGAAGACCCGGTACGCCTCTTCCGGCTTCATCGACTCGTTGGAAATCACCGTCACCTTGCCGGTCACCCGCGGGTCGATGATGAAGTTCTTGCCGGTCGCCTTGGCGATCCACTCGATGAAGGAGCGGATGTTGGTGTCCTGCATGTTGATCTTCACATCGCTGGCCGCCGCGGGCGCCTCGGCCGCCACCGGTTTGTCCTCGGCGTGGGCGCTGGCGAAGGGGACGAGCAGGCACAGACTGAGCAGCAGGCACGACGGGGCTCTGGTGGACACTTCTCTCACTCGACTACTTGTTCTGCGCGAGCTTGCGCTGAATGTATTGCTGGTAAGCGGTGGGTACGCCCTGGCTCGCCACCGCCGGCTCCGGGGCGGCAGGCAATGAACTGGCCAGGGTGTCGGTCACCGGTTCGATGTTCTGGGCGACGGGCATGGGGCTTTCCGGGGCCGGGCTGCTACCCGGCATCTCGCCGAAGCCGCGGAAACTGATCTGCTCCAGCTTGCCATTGCGCTTGAGCGTGATCCGGTGGCTTTCGATGCGCTGCACGGCGATACCGGGGCGCACCTCTTCACCCGGTTTGAGAATGAGGGTGCGATCACCGTCTTCCAGGATCACCGTGCTCTGCTCGGCGGGCGCCATGAAGAAGATCGCCGACACCTGCAGGTCCAGGTTGCTCTCGGGCAGCTTCTCGAGCGCTTCGGCCGCCACCGATTCGGCTTCGGCGCTGGACCCGAACAAACCGAGCAGCCCCTTGCCGAGCGGCGTCGGCCCGTCCTGCGGGCCGGGCTCGTTCATCGCGCCGGGGGCGAGCACCGGCGGTTGCAGCGCAGCGCGCAGCTGCAGGCCGTGCCAGGTCAGGGCGGCGAGCATGAGAAGGGAGCACAGGGACAGCGCCGACAGCTTTATCGCGCGTGTGCCTGCGAGCCGGGTCAGCGTGTGGAGGATGGTGGCCATGGACT
The DNA here is from genome assembly GCF_054558415.1 of Pseudomonas sp. No.21. Taxonomy (NCBI): domain Bacteria; kingdom Pseudomonadati; phylum Pseudomonadota; class Gammaproteobacteria; order Pseudomonadales; family Pseudomonadaceae; genus Pseudomonas; species Pseudomonas sp. No.21. The sequence goes on along the minus strand of NZ_BAAJNO010000015.1, from coordinate 125,055 downwards.
CTTCCCTGTGATGGCGCGGCAATACTATCCATTGCTCAATCGGGTGCAAAGCCGGGTCAGGACGGGTGGTGGCGGATGATGGCGATATTTGACGCCGATCACGTTCCCCACCGTTTATGCCCGTTCGGCATTTGTACCTATCTTGAAATAAGATTTTTCCGTGTATAGCATTCTGCCATTGGAAAGGCTAAGGCTATCGAAGTCCTACGCCTGAATGCGCAAAATAAATGGAACTTTTCCCCCAAGATGCTGCAAGGATGCCGCCATACAGGGTTTCGCCGGGTGCTCGCTGCGCTGATCGCGCTAGCGGCCCCTGAAACCTTTGCATCCGAAATAGACATCCGCACCGCCTCCGCCCTCGGCTCCACCGGCAACGCCGCCGACTACGTCCTCTCCCTCGATGATTGCCGCGACCTGGCCGAAGTCAGCATTCCCGCCAGCGGCAAGCGATTCCTGCCGACCGACGCCACGCGTGACACCGACTCCAGCGTCGCCTGCTCCTTCAGCTTCCGCCTCGAAGGCGGCGACGTCCTGCAGCCGGCGGTCAAGCTGGTCTATGCCGACGGCCGGATCCAGGACTACAGCGAAACCTTCCAGCAGGAAGCCGTGGCCCCGCAGCTGGAACTCACCCAGCTGGCGATCGAGAGCCAGGATGGCGAGCAGTACCTGGTGGCCAGCTTCGACGCCCAGGACGACATCGACCTCAGCTACCTCAGCCTGTCCCTCACCGGCCTGCGCGCCTCCGACCTGCGCGCCGCCGGCGGCGTGGTCAGCCAGGCCGAGCGCAAGGCCTTCCTGCGCATGGCCGAAGCGCGCCGGGTCTTCCCCAAGGTCGACGGCCAGCAGCGCTACAGCCTGCGCCAGCGCCTGGACGCCCCCCTGAGTGCCGAGGAAGTGGCGCGCAACGCCCTGGTCATGGTCCAGGCGGTCGCCGTCGATGCTTCCGGCAACCAGAGCAGCTTCTCCGACATCCGCTTCATCGGCGAGAGCGTCGAGGAAGCCGCCCGCTCCATTGCCGTACACCCTGATCGGCTGGTCTTCAGCGACGCCCTGCAGTCGGCCCGCCTGGTTCCCGAGGTCGACTTCGAATTCCGCGGGCCGACCCCCCTGGCCGGGCTGGGCAACGGCATCAGCTACCGCTCCTCCAACCCGGACCTGGTCTGGGTCAGCGCCGAAGGCGTTGTCTATCCATTGCAAGAGACCGCCTCCGAGGCGGTCTTTGTTTATGTGAGCTACCCCGGCCTGCCCGAAGTCAGCCTGCCGGTGAAGGTCGACTACAGCCGCCGCCTCACCGCCCTGCGTTTCGAAGGCCAGGCCGCCGGCCAGCCCCTGGTCCTGCCGCGCCTCAACGACTTCCAGGCGCTGCCGGCGATCCTCGCGGTGTTCGACGACGGCAGCGAGTCGCCCCTGGCCGACAGCCTTGCCGTCGAACTGCAACTGCCCAACGGCAGCGAGGGCATCCTCGAGCGCAACGACCAGTTGCAACTGCGCGCCCGTGCCCAGGTGCCCGAGCAGAGCCCGATGCTGCTGCACGCCCGCCTGCAGCGTTACCCGGACATCGGCGTCGACCTCCCGGTCGCCGCCCAGGACGCCGCTCCCGCCGTCGACCTGCAGCCCGAAGCCAGCATCGCCGTCGGCTCGGTGCTCGAACTCCAGGCCAGCGCCAGCGATGACGTCGGCGTGAAAAGCGTCGAGTTCTGGCTCGACGGCAGCATGGTCGGGCGCCGCCTGTCCCCGCCCTACGCCCTCAGCCTGCCCATCGAACAGGAGCTGGAAGGTCGCACCCTGCGCGTGCGCGCCGTGGCCTTCGACGAAACCGGCAAGAGCCAGAGCAGCCCCGAGCGCGCCGTACAGGTCGTCGCCAAGAGCAATCCCAAGGCCCCCGAGTTCATCTTCGAATCCCCGGTGGACGCCCAGCGCGTCGTCGAGAACAGCCCGCTGCGCGCCGCCATCAGCGTCAACCTGGGCGTACTGCCGGACGTCGAATACCAGAGCGGCATCAGCCAGGTCGAATACTTCGTGGACGGCCGCAAGGTCGGCGAAACCCGCTTCCCCATCTTCGAACAGCGCCCCCTGGAGAGCGACCCGAGCAAGAAGCAACTGTTCGAGGTCTGGCAGGTCACCGTCCAGGTACCCGAGATCTCCCTGCGGGAAACCAGCATGGCGCTCTCCGCCCGCGTGCACGCCCAGAACGGCGCCGTGGTCGACGCCCCGGCCCGCCTGCTGCGCGTGCTGGAGAACCAGCGGCCCACCGCCCGCATCACCCAGCCCGCGGCCGGCAGCATCGCCACCGTGGGCCAGACCGTGAACGTCACGGTCGAGGCCGCCGACGACACCCTCGAAGGCGGCACCGACATCTTCCTGCTGGTCAACGGCGAGGAAGTGCAGTCCTACCGCCACCAGGACCGCGACTACGACGGCACCAAGCTCGGCCTGCGCAGCACCAGCCACAGCTTCCAGTTGCCGATCAAGCAGGACTGGCTCGGCCGCACCCTGGAACTGCGCGCCCGCGTGGTCGACCTGCACCAGCAGTCCAACCTCTCCGAACCGCTGACCCTGCCGGTCAAGGGCGACCAGACGCCGACCGTCTCCTTCAGCCACCCGGTGGAAGGCGCACACCTGGTCTCCGGCCAGCCGGTCGAGCTGCGCGCCAACGCCACCGACGACCTGGGCCTGCGCCAGGTGGACTTCTACGTCAACGGCAAGCTGGCGGGCACCGACCTCAAGGCCCCCTTCGCGGTGATCTACCAGGCGCCGGCCGGCGTGGACAAGGAAACCCCCCTGACCCTCCACGCCGAGGCCATCGACAGCGCCGGCCAGCTGACCCGCAGCGCGCCGGTCAACGTCACCCTGGGCAAGGACGAGGAAGACCCGGTCATCAACCTGGCCTCACCCTCCATCACCGTCAGCGACGCCGGCGACGACCTGGCCCCGGTGGTCGAGGACAGCACCTTCGTGCTCAAGGTCACCGGCTACGACAACGTCGGCGTCGAGCGCCTGGACCTCTACGGTGTGGCCAAGCAGGAAGGCGTCGGCTTCTACCTCACCGGCAACCCCAACGACCACCTGAGCAGCGCCGATGGCAGCCTCTCGGTGCAGGCCATCCCCGGCGCCCTCAAGGCCTTCTCCACCCTCAAGGTGGTGGCGGCGCCCAAGTTCAAGCACCTCGATGGCGTGCGCTACGACCGCTATCCGATCCGCGCCGTGGCCACCGATGGCGCCGGCAACGACAGCGAAGTGAAGGTGCTGATCGGCATCGCCGACGACGCCAAGCCCGAGGTCCGCGGCCTCAACCCGGTACAGAGCCGCATCTACAGCCAGGACAGCCTGCAGGTGGACGTGGTCGCCCACGACGACCGCGCCGTGCACGCCCTCGAAGCCAGCCTCTGGGCCGATGGCGGCAGCGCCCCGCTGTGGCACAAGCGCATCGACCAGCAGGGTGGCCTCGTCATCGGCCCGGACACCGTCAACCGCCTGGTGATCGACCTCAAACCCCTCAACCTGGGCAACCAGGACCGCGCCCTGCGCCTGAAGGTCGCCGCCATCGACGACGGCGGCCAGCAGGGCGACGAGCGCGAACTGCCCGTGCAGGTCATGGCCGACACCCTCGGCCCGCGCCTGGCCGTGGTCGCCCCGATCCAGGGCGCGCCGCTCTACGCCGGCAACCGCATCCAGGTCCGCCTGCGCGGCGTCGACGACACCCGCCTGGTGGCCCTCAGCGCCCTCAGCGGCAGCCGCACCCTGTATTCCAGGGCCCTCACCGGTGACCAGCAGCTGGCCAGCTTCGAAGACAGCTTCCAGATGGAGGTCCCCTCCGACCAGCAGGAACTGGTGATCGAATTGCGTGGCCGCGACCAGTACGGCAACGACGCCGACCCCACCCTGTGGCGCTTCCCCATCGGCAAGGACCTGCCGCCGAAGATCAGCGTCCGCGCCCCGGCTCCCGGTTCGCGCCTCTACGAAGGTGAAGCCTTTACCGCCCAGGCCCTGGTCACCGACGACCGCCAGGTGAACCGCGTCGAATTCATCCTGCGCCAGGGCGGCCAGGTGCAAGTGCTCAAGACCGTCAGCGGCGCCGACATAGCCAAATCCCAGGAAGGCTACGTCGGTGCCGCCCTACGCGTGCCCAACAAGGCCGGGGCCGACACCGATATCGCCGTGCGTGCCTACGACAGCGCCAACCAGGTCAGCGAAGCCTCGCTGGAACTGGAAATCATCGACGACACCGAGCCGCCGACCCTGCAGCTGAGCAAGCCGGAAGGCGACTTCAGCCTGCCGCCGGGCACCAACTTCCAGATCCAGGGCAGCGCCGGGGACAACCAGTACGTCGACGCCCTCGACCCCCTGCTGATCGACCCGGACACCCGCGAAGAACACGCCGTGGCCTGGGAACTGTTCAGCCGCAAGGACCGCGTCGAGACCGTCAAGGTGCCCAACCCCGGCACCCTCGGCGCCATCCTCGTCGGCCAGCGCTTCTACGCCGACTTCGACGGCCGCCTGCGCCTCACCCCCGAGCTCGCCCGCCGCTACGCCGGCAAGGTGCTGCAACTGGTGCTGCGCGCCCGTGACCGCGGCATCAACGAAACCCGATCCCCGGCCATCAACATCAAGGTCCTCGGCGACGAGACCGGCCCGCAGATCAACATCCAGTCGCCCACCGAGCGCCTCTTCGAGCGGCAGAAGACCAAGCTGCAGGTCAGCCTGCAGGACGACACCGCCGTCGCCTCCTACGAAGTGCGCCTGCTCGACGACCAGGGCCGTGACGACCTGGTGGCCAAGGCCGAAGGCCTCAGCACGCCGCAGGTCAGCGTCCCCGCCGCCGGCGCCGACGACCTGCTCGACATCGAACGCTACCGGCCCCAGGCCGAGCCCATCGGCCTGACCCTGGTGGTCAAGGCCAAGGACCTGCTCGGCAACGAAAGCCAGGTCACCCGCCGCCTGCTGGTCCAGCGTGACCAGGCGCCGCTGCTCAGCTGGAAGGACAGCACCCCCTCCGCCCAGCAGCAGCGCGGCATGCCCCTGCGTGGCAGCCTGGTCGTGCAGGACGACTTCAATGACGGCGCGCCCGCCAGCACCGGCCGCTACTTGCTGCTGGCCAGCTCCCTGCGCGACCTCGGCGGTGCCCGTGACATCCGCGGCCTGACCAGGGTGGACGCCACCAGCCAGCAGAACAGCCCGCTGATCAGCATCGCCTACCCCGAGGCCCAGGGCTGGCAGGGCGACCTGCTGCTCAACGAGAAACCCTTCCTGCAGGTCAAGGACGGCCGCCTGGTCCTCGCCGGCAACGAGCAGCTCGGCACCCCGCGCCTGCTCAAGCTGGGCACGCAGACCAGCAACTGGCAGGTCGAGACCTTCTCCCGCAGCCTCTGCCAGGTGCGCCCCGCACTGCGCGACGTGCAGGCCGTCGGCGGCCTGCTCGACCTCGCCACCCTCGGCGGCCCCGACGTCACCCGCCTGGTGCTGCGCCCCCGTGCCGGCGCGCCGGCCTTCATCCGCGAGCTGCAGATCACCCAGCTGGAAACCACCCAGGCCAACGTCAGCACCGATGGCGGCACCCGCGTACCGGGGCGCAACGTCATCAACCTGCTGCTCCAGGACGGCCTCGACGGCAATGCCCAGACCGCCTTCCTGCAAGTGGGCGACAGCGGTACCCAGAGCCGCGCGGAAGACCGCTACAACCTGCTCCTGCCGGTGCCCGCCGAAGTGCAGAGCAGCAGCCTGAGCCTGATCGGCCATGCCACCGACCGCCTCTCCCACGAGCGCGGCGACCTGGTGCTCGGCACCCTGCTGCAACAGCCCCTGCGGGTCGACGAGCAGGCGCCCCAGGCGCGCATCGTCAGCCCGGTGGCCGGCTCCGTCGCCGTGCCCATGCAGCAGCTGGACCTCAAGACCACCTTCGGCGACGACAGCCTCGGCCTGAAGAGCCTGCGCCTGCTGGAGAACCGTAGCCGTGTCGTCCACGACCTCGGCACCTACCTCGGCCAGGGTGCCCAGCAGCTGCCCTACCAGGTGCCCCGCGAGTTCTCCAGCGGCGAACTGGAGCTCACCCTGGTGGCCGAGGACTGGAGCGGTCGCACCACCGAACACAGCCTGCGCTACCCGCTGGCCGCCAACGAGAAGCCGCAGCTCAGCCTCACCGGCTTCAACACCTACTGGGTGGACGGCAGGTACGAGAAGGCCCTCACCGACCCGGCGCGCATCAACTACGGCGAATTCTGGGTGCGGATCAACGAACGCTTCCGCCTCGACACCGACCTGCGTGACGACGCCGGCCTCGCCGCCTACCGCATCCTGCGCCTCAGGCGCGACGGCAGCGTCGCCGCCGTGGTCTACGAGCGCGGCTTCCAGGTCAACTGCCCCGCCGCGCCGCCGCTGCAGGCCGCCGACCAGGCCGAGGTCCTCTTCGACCAGAGCGAGCCCACCGAATACCGCATCGAACTGACCGACACCTACGGTCATGTCAGCGACCGCACCATCCTGGTCCACCCGCTGACCAACATGGTCCCCGAGGTGCGCATCACCGCCCCGGGCGATGACCAGGAGATCGCCGCCGGCACCTTCCGCATCCGCGTCGGCCTGGTGGCCGCGGACGACCGCAAGCTCACCGCCGGCCGCCTCAAGGTCTTCGCCAATGGCGTGCCGCTGCCGGTGATCGGCTCCAGCGACGGCGTCACCGGTGGCGACAAGGTGGTCGATGCCGCCTTCGCCAGCATCCACGACAGCATCCATGCCCGCTACGACAAGTCCATGGCCGACGACTTCGGCCGCAAGGACAGCCCCTACGCGATGCAGCGCACCTTCGTGCTGGAAGTGCCCCAGGGCCTGATCCGCCATAACGAAGAACTGAAGCTCACCGCCCAGGTCGAGGACTCCGACGGCGCGGTCGGCCTGTTCGAGCGCAAGATCAAGGTGATGGCCGATACCATCAGCCCGAAACTGCTGTTCAAGCGGCCCACCCTCGGCTTCGGCGCCATCGAGGACAGCGACTTCACCCTGGTCTACCAGGCCTTCGACAACGTCAAGGTCAACCGCCTGGTGCTCTCGCGCGGCTACTCGGTGCGCGTGCGTGGCGAAGCCCAGGACCGCGAGCAGCCCTTCACCGTGGTGCGTACCATCGACGGCATCCCCTCCGAGGACTACGAGCCGGTCACCACCGTCGACATCGACACCCCCGAATACAGCCAGCTGATCCACGTCGACCGCCTGGCCGAGATCGTCCGCGCCTTCGGCCTGAGCAGCGACCAGATCGAGCGGGTCAGCGTGCGCGTGCGCCTGGAAGGCTTCGACGCGGCCAACAACGCGGTGCTCACTAACAGCTACCCGATCAACATCGATGCCCGCCCGGTGATCGACGTCGTCGAGCCCGTGCCCGGCGCCAAGGTCGTGGAAGGCAACCCGCTGTACGTCAACGCCAAGGCCTTCGACGACGTCGGCGTGGAGTACGTGCACCTGCGTGCCACCTACGGCAACGGCCAGCCGCCCTACGAGATGCGCCTGCGCCAGTCGCCCTACAACTTCTCCGTGCCGATGCCCGCCTTCGACCCGGACAACCCCCAGGCCAACCAGGTGCAGCTCAGCCTGGAAGCGGTGGACACCTACGGCGTCGCCCATGGCGACCTCGACGCCCACCGCGCCGAGGAACACCTGACGGTGGAAGTCACCCGCGACCAGCTGCCCAGCGTGGTGGTCGGCGCGCCGCAGAACAACAGCGAGACCACCGAAGGCCAGCTGCTGCTGGTGGAAATCAACGCCGTGGACGACGTCGGCATCGACCGCGTGGTGCTCAACATCGGCGGCCTCAAGGGCGGCGACCGCAGCCTCACCGACATGGTCTTCCCCTACGAATTCCTCGTCGAAGTGCCCTACGGCCAGGCCGGCACCGACCTCAGCCTCACCGCCAGCGCCCTGGAGCGTCGCGCCGACGGCAAGGGCCGCAGCGTCAGCACGCCCCAGGCCGTGCGCGTGCGCGTACTGAAGGACGACAAGGCGCCGCAACTGCTGGTCAAGCAGCCGCTGGCCAGCGGCGCCAGCATCGCCGAGAAGCGCAACCTGCCGTACCAGCTGGAAGTCAGCGACAACGTCCGCGTCGGCTCGGTGAGCCTGGGCCTGTACGTCGATCGCAACGGCGACGGCACCTTCGCTCCCGAGGAGCGCGTCTCCGACCGCCTGCTGCTCACCGGCCCCTACATCGGCAGCCTGCCGGTGGCCAGCATCGCCGACTACCTGGGCCGCACCGACAAGTTGCCCGAATCCCTGCCGATGCAGCTGCAGATCACCGCCCGCGACCCGGCCGGCAACGAGGCCAAGGAGATCATCCCGGTCAACCTGCTGCGCAACCAGCCGCCGGAGGTCAACGCCATCAAGCTGCTGGACGCCCGCGGCTTCGCCATGGGCGAGGTCACCGAGCTGACCGAGGGCCGTGGCGTCGTGGTCCAGGTCCAGGCCAGCGACCCCGAGGTCGGCGTCGACAGCGCCGCGCTCTACTACGCCATCGGCCCGGCCGGCTCCACGCCCACCTACCAGGCCCTGGGCGAGGATTCCGCCGCGCCCTACCAGTTCCACTTCAAGGTGCCCACCGGCCGTGTCGACCAGGTGCTGCGCTTCCGCGCCAAGGCCCGCGACCTCGACGGCTATGAGTCCGCCATGGTGGACCTGCCCGGCAGCATCCTGATCAAGGCCGACAAGCCGCCGCAGGCGCGCATCGTCAAGCCCGACAATGACAACGCCGTGGTGATCGACGGCCAGGATCTCGAAGTCTTCGTCGAGGCCTTCGACGACCTCGGCCCCGAGGGCATCGACCACGTCACCTTCTACGTCAACGGCGTACCGGTCATCACCACCGAGCAGAGCTACGGGCAGCAGGTCGGCAGCTACGCCCAGGACCACGTCTACCGCGCGCGCCTCGCCGCGCCGGCGGGCGTCCAGGGCTTCACCATCCAGGCCATCGCCTACGACGCGCTGGGCCAGGCGGGCGAGTCCCAGGTGGTGCGCGTCGGCAAGCTCGAAGACACCGTGGTGCCGCGCCTCGCCGTGCTCTACCCGATCGACAAGGACGTGCTGACCATGGGCGAAAGCCTGCGGGCGGTGGTGTCCGTCGAAGACATGGGCGGCGCCATCCAGGACGTCAACATGCTCTGGCGCCGCGAATACCAGAACGACGCCGGCGAATGGAAGGTGGCCGACGAGTACCCGCTGACCCTGTTCCGCGACGACCAGCGCCAGCCGGGCGACACCACCCCGGTCAGCGACCCGGACAAGCACTACTACATCTACTGGGCCGACTTCAGCCAGGGCAACGTGCTGCGCCGTACCGGCCTGCGCAACGAGCGCCTGCACCTGCTGACCAAGGTGGTCACGCCGAACCACACCGTCACCCGCGACACCTACCACGAGATGGGCTGGCCGCTGAGCGAGCGCCGCTTCATCGCGCCCCAGGCCGGTGCCCAGGCCCCCGCCAAGGGCGTGCACTACACCGCCATCGACCAGTACCGCGCCCTCGACCGCAGCGGCGCCATGATCGCCGCCTGGGCCAGCGTCGACCCGCTGCGCATCGAGCAGGGCCTCGGCCTGCTGAGCAAGGAAGACGCTCTGCGCGGCCTGCCCGAAGCGCGCACCGGCATCTACATCATGGATGCGGTGGACGAGACCCAGGGCAACCAGAAGGGCGACTACTTCGCCTACTCGCCGCTGCTCAACGGCGCCGCCGAGATCTTCAGCGGCACCATCGGCGAACTGGTCACCGACGAGAACATCGTGCTGGCCGGCAAGTCCGGCGTCACCGACGCCGGCAGCTGCCAGTCGGGGGACGCGGCCTGCCAGTTCGTCAACCAGTTCAGCGAAGAGATCCGCAAGGACTGGCACGGCGGCGACACCCCGAGCGAAGGCACCGGCGCCCTCTACCTGGACAACAAGGCCGGCGAGCTGCTGCTGTTTGGCCAGCGCAACGGCGACGGCCAGTTCGGCCTGCCCTACCTGATGATGGGCCGCGTCGACATGCCCTACCCGGATGTCTACGGCCTCACCCGCAGCGGCAACCTGGCCCTGGTGGCCAACGGTGCCGGCGGCGTGCAGGTCATCGACATCACCAACATGACCGCGCCCTACCACGTCGGCTACATCAAGCCCAACGGCTTCGCCCGCGACGTCAAAGTACGCGGCCACTACGCCTACATCGCCGCCTCCGAAGAGGGCGTGGTGGTGGCCGACCTGAGCACCCCGGCGATGCCCCAGGTGGCACGCATCGACACCCTGGGCGTGGCCAACCGCCTGCACCTGGTGGGCAACCAGCTCTACGTCACCGACATGGCCGGCAGCGGCGACAGCGCCCGCCTGACCCGCATCGACATCAGCGAGCCCGACCAGCCGCGCCTGGTGCAGGTGGTGGAAATCAAGCCGCACCGCCCCGACCAGGCCGCCGACGGCCTCTACGACGTGCACGTCTCCGGCAACCTCGCCTACGTCACCGAGCTGCTCTCCGACCAGGAAGACAAGCCGACCCAGAGCCTGGTGCAGATCCTCGACCTCGCGCGCATCGGCGAGAGCGGCCTGGACGCCAGCGTCCCGGTCATGGTCCAGCGCAACGCCACCCCCGACAACTTCGCCGTCCGCGGCGTGACCCTGGCCCGTGGCGCCATCCAGGTCGCCGCCGGCAAGGGCGGCATCGGTCGCATCGACCTGCCGGCCCTCACCGTGTTGCAGCACAACCCGCAGGTGGGCGAGAACGACGTCAGCACCCAGCTGCCGGCCATGCTCATCGAACTGTCGGCGGTGCTGCCGGAACAGACCCGCCTGGCCGACTTCGTCCAGGTGCTCGAAGGCGATGCCCAGGTGGGCCGCGACGTCACCGGCCTGTTCGACCTGTCCTTCGCCGCCCGTGGCAGCGACACCACCAAGCGCCGCATCCAGCTCACCCGCAAGGACGGCCAGAGCCTGCAGCCGCGCCAGCGCTACTTCGTGCGCATCAAGCAGGGCCTGGCACCGGTCACCGGCCAGCCGCTGGCGTCCGACTACGTCTTCAGCTTCAGCACCGCGCCGGCCGACGCCGCCTACCCGGACATCCAGAGCATCTGCACCCGCGAAAGCGCCGAGCGCAGCGCCTGCGTCAACGTCGGCGACGTGCGCGGCGGCACCGAACTGATCGTCCGTGGCCTCAACTTCGGCGACCAGCCGCGCCTGCTGGTGGGGGGCGAGCCGCTGGTGGTCGAGCGCCGCGCGGTCGACGCCGCCAGCGGCGTGATCAGCCTCTACGCCCGCACCGTGCCCAACTACCCGGGCCCGGCGGCGGTCAGCCTGTACACCGAGTCCGGCCTCTCCGACACCGTGCTCGGCGGCTTCGTGTTCGTCGACGAACTGTCCATCTCGCACCTGGCCCCGGCCGTGGTGCGCGTCGCCCAGAGCGGCAAGAACGACCGCGTCGACCTGGTCGGCAAGGGCTTCCACGCAGGCCTGACGCTCACCGCCTACAAGAGCGGCGAGCCGAACCCGGAGAAGAAGGTCATCAAGGTCGGCTCGGGCGATCTGCGCCTCTACAGCGCCGAGCGCATGAGCCTGCTGGTACCGGACTTCCGCGACGAGAACGGCAAGGGCTACCGCGGCTTCATCGACCTGGAGCTGGACGACGAACTGGGCCGCCACTACGTCCAGCGCAACGCCCTGTTCTACGGTCGCCTGCAGCTCGATCGCGGCCTGGAGACCGAGAAGCCGATGTCCGCCGAGGTCATCGACAAGCGCCTGGAGACCCTGGAGAAGGGCGGCATCACCGACTACGTGCCGGACCCGCTCAAGCTGCCGCCGGGCCAGATCGTCGACCTCGCCGTCGACAGCGACCTGCACATGTTCTACGTGCTCGGCCGGGGCGAACTGGGCGAAGGCTCGCCCCGACCCAACCAGGTGTTCAGCCGCGAGCAGCTCGAGCACTACTACGCCCCGGGCTGGATCAGCCTGGTGAAATACGACCCGGCCAAGGTCGGCGAAGCCGCGCCGCGCCACGGTCTGGGCTACTACAACCTGCCGCAGGACATGAAGCCCAGCGCCATGGCCCTGGCCGACAAGCAGCTCTACGTGGTGGGCCGCGGCTACGACTTCCCCTACATCGACACCGAATACGAAGGCCGCAGCGTGCTGCTGGTCTACGACCGCGAGATCCGCGACCCCGACGACCTCACCGAACAGCCCCCGGGCAAGGACCGTGGCATCCGCTACAGCCTGCCGCTGCCCTTCACCCAGGCCGTGCCGGAGAAGGTCGTCGCCCACCAGGGCCTGCTGCTGATCGCCACCACCGGCGAAGGCATCGCCGTGGTCAGCGTCGCCGACCCGCTGCGTCCCACCGTGGTCCGCCGCATCACCCAGGCCAGCATCGACGGTCGCGTGCAGACCCTGGGCAACGTCCAGGACATCGCCGTCATCGGCGACAGCCTGCACGTGGTCAACGGTGGCGCCCGCGTGGTCTTCGACCTGTCGCGTCCGTCCCTGCCGCAGCTGGGCGAATCCCGCGTGGGTGGCTACATCGGCCTCACCGCCGACGGCAGCCGCTTCGCCACCGGCAACGGCCTGAACCTCTACGACGCCAGCCGCCCGGCCTTCATCCGCGAGCAGGGCCGCTACCTCTCCGGCGGCTTCAGCGTGCCGGGCGACAGCCGTGGCATCGCCGCCCAGGCCACCACCGGCCTCAACCTGACCTACACCGGCAGCGACGACCTCGCCGACTGCGAGAAGGGCCTGCAGGCCTACCTGGGCTTCTACGACTTCAGCCGCCCCGCCGACATCGGCCTGCTGGACGCCCTCAGCCTGCCTTATTGCGTACGCCCCGCCGATTATCAGTACGAATACGACGGCCTGCTGAAGAAGCCCTGGCGCACCCAGCCGCTGGTCATCACCGACCAGGGCATCGCCGGCTTCGCCCTGCGCGCCGACGCCACGGCTGGCAGAGTCTCCCACCTCGGCCTGGTGGACCTGCTGACCCTGGAACTGGTGGGCTCCACGCCCCGCGACCAGGCCGACGGCGTGCCCCTGGACAGCCCCCTGGAGCTGCGCTTCACCCGCTCCCTCGCCGCCATGAGCGACGAGCAGCTGCGCCAGTTCCTGGTGCTGCAGCGCGACGCCCAGGGCGACCAGCCGGCCACCAGCCTGCCCTTCGCCCTGCAGCGCAGCGCCGACCCGCGCACCCTCACCCTGGTCCCCGAGCAGGCGCTGCTGGCCAATGCCAGCCACCAACTGATCCTCAAGGGCGATTTGGCCAGCCGCCGCAGCCGTGGCCTGATGGAACACGCCATCCACTTCCGCAGCGGCCTGGCCGGCGGTGCCCAGGTGGCCATCCTCGACAGCCGGCCGTCGATGCTCGATGTCGGCGGTGGCGAGATCACCGTGCACCTGTCCGGCGTCACCGGCCAGCCGCAGTTCACCGTCTCCGGCCAGACCGCCACCGGCACCCTGGCCGAATCCCTGCCCGACGGCAGCGCCCGCTACCGCGTCCAGGCACCGGCCAGCCTGCCCGGCCCGGCCAGCCTGCAAGTGGTCGCCGGCAACGGCAGCAAGGCCACCCGCGTCGGCGCCGTGCAATTCGTCGAGCCGCTGCTGCTGCGCTCGCTGTCCCCGGCACAGGGTTCGCTGAACGGCGGCACCCGCGTGCTGATCAAGGGCCAGGGCTTCCGCAGCGAACTGGGCGCCATGACCGTCAGCTTCGGCGACATCCTCGCCGAGCAGTTCAAGGTGCTCGACGGCGAAACCCTGGAAGTCATCACCCCGCCCGGCCCCATCGGCACGGTGGATGTGCGCGTGCGCCTGGCCAACGGTCAGCAGGGCACCCTGGCGCAGTCCTTCACCTTCCAGCAGCCGCCGCAGTCGCAGATCCGCGACAAGGGCCGCGTCTACGACCTGGCGCTGGACCCCAGCGGCAGCTACCTGTTCTCCGCCCAGGGCAGCAACGGCGTGCTGGTCTACGACCTCAACGCCGGCAACTACACCGCCGACCCGCAGAAGCCGCTGAACCCGGACGACCTGCTGCGCCTGATCGACCGCAACCGCGATGGCCGCGACGACCGCGTCATCTCCTCCATCAGCCTGCCGTCCGGCTACATCGCCGTGGGCGTCGAACCCTACTTCGAGCGCGGCTCCGACCGCGTCTACGTCACCGCCGTGCACCTGGCCGGCGGCAAGCCCGACGCCGCGCAACTGTTCACCGTGGCCTTCGACAGCCTCGACCCCTCGCGCACCACCCTGATCGGCTCCCTGGAGCTGCCCTCCAGCGCCGTGCGCGGCCTGCGGGTGCGCAACGCCCGCGTGCTGCTGGCCATGGGCGAGGAAGGCCTGGGCGTGGTCGACGCCTTCCTGCCGAACAAGACCTACCTGGTGGAAAGCCTGGCCAGCGACCCGCGCCTGCCGATGCTCGACGTCGCCACCCGTGACGCCGCCGCCGGCGAGAGCGGCCTGCTGGTCACCGTGGGCGGCGCCTTCGACTTCCCCAGCAACCGCCTGCTGAGCAAGGAAGAGAACGGCAGCGGCGGCTTCCAGGTCTACGGCCAGAGCAGCGGCCAGGGCCTGCAGCGCCTCGGCCACCTCGACCTGCCGGGCACCCGCGTGGTGCTGCAGGGCCGCTATGCCTACGTGGCTGCCGGCGCCAGCGGCGTCGCCGTGGTCGACCTGCAGGACCCGAACCGTCCCCAGGTGGTCGCCCGCGTCAACGACATCGGCTACGTCTACGACCTGGACTACAACGGCAACACCCTCTATGTGGCCCGTGGCGACAAGGGCGTGCTCAGCATCGACGTCACCGACCCGCTGCGCCCGCAGCCCAGCCGCAGCATGCAGGCCCCCGAGGGCGGCAGCGTGGAAAGCGTGGTGGCCAGCGAATACGCCGCCCACGCCGGGGGTGTCGACGCCAAGGGCAGCGTGCTGCAGGTGGTGCCGGACGTGGTGCTCAAGCTGCACACCGTCGACCCGCGCAACGGCATCCTCGACCGCCAGGTCGACGGCAGCCTGCAGGTCATCGCCCGCTTCAACAAGGCCATCGACCTCTACCCGTCGAACGCCGCCCTGTTCAGCCTGCTCGGGCCCCAGGGCGAGACCCTGCCGGCCACCGTGCAGATCCTCAACAACGACGCCCGCCTGACCCTGGCCGCCAGCGTCGCCGACACCCTCAAGGCCGGCGACCGCCTGACCCTGCTGGCCAAGGCCGGCATCGCCTCGGTCAAGCCGTTGTCCGCCACCGACACCGTGGTGCTCCAGCGCCTGGCCCAGGACCAGCGCGTCGGCCTCACCTACCGCGGCGCCCGCGACGACACCCTGAGCCTGGAAGCCGTGGTGCCGCGCCGTATCGCCCAGAACACCACCAGCCTGATCACCGTCAGCGCCCGCGGCATCCCGGCCAACCTGGCCCAGGTGCGCCTCTTCGCCGGTGACCGCGCCCTGCAGATCGAAGGCGTCACCCGCGACAGCGACACCGCCCCGGCCGTGCTCAAGGTCAGCGTCCCGGCCATGCCGCGTCCCGGCCAGTACAACCTGACCCTGTCCGTGCTGCGCGACGGGCTCTGGCAGCAGGCCGTGCTCGAAGGCGCGCTGCTGGTGGATGCACCGATCCGCTTCGACGCCCTGGCGCCGCTCTGGGGCCCGATCACAGGCGACACCAGCGTCACCCTCAGCGGCGACGGCTTCGAACCGGGCAACAGCGTCATGGACGGCCTCAAGGTGCGCTTCGGCGGCCTGCCGGTGGGCCGCATCCAGGTGCTTTCCACCAACCGCATGCGCGTCACCACCCCGCGTGGCGCCCCGGGCAAGGTGGAAGTGCTGGGTGAAGACCGCTACGGCAACCAGGCCCGCCTGAACGGCGAGCGCAGCTTCGGCTACGGCCTGCGCAAGCTGGCCGAGCTGCACCCCTCGCTGATCTTCCCCAGCGACCTGTGGATCGACCGCGACACCGGCGTCGCCGTGAGCAACGGCGGCCTCATGGTGGAAGGCTACGGCCAGCAGAAGCTCGCCGCCGGCGGCTGGCTGCCGGAGAACTACCGCGCCGCCACCTTCTCCGTGCAGGACCCCTCCAAGCCGCTGCTGGTGGGCGGCTCGCCGGCCCTGCCGAGCGACGCCCAGCGCCTGTCGCTGAAGACCCAGGCCATGGCCATTTCCAAGCGCCTGTCGGATGGCTTCCTCGCCAGTGGCGTCATGGAGCCCACCGAAGAGGAGCAGGACGTCCTCGACCGCCAGGCCGCCCAGGACTTCACCCTCGGCCTCGATTCCCTGCAGATCGCCCCGA
This sequence comes from Pseudomonas sp. No.21, assembly GCF_054558415.1. NCBI lineage: Bacteria > Pseudomonadati > Pseudomonadota > Gammaproteobacteria > Pseudomonadales > Pseudomonadaceae > Pseudomonas > Pseudomonas sp. No.21. Next base: position 108,812 of record NZ_BAAJNO010000015.1, on the reverse strand, counting down.
CCCGCGAGTGGGAAGGCAACACCTGGCGCAAACGCCTCTACATCGCCAGCGGCAATGGCGGCGTCGCCCGCCTGAACCTGGACGAACAGAACGGCCTGCAGGTGATCCAGGAAGAGAAGCTCGAAGGCCTCGTCAGCCGGCTGGTCAAGCAGGGCGACGGCCTGTTCGCCGCCACCGCCTCGGTGGATGTCGACCCGCCGAACAGCGACACCTGTGCCTTCAAGGTCGGCGGCTCCAGCGGCCTGGGCCTGGCCGCGCTGAACTACCAGGATGGCGAAGACCCGGTACGGGTCGCGGCACCGGACGGCCTGAAAGGTGCCGGCCTGCTCAAGCTCGACAACGGCTGGCTGCTCAGCGGCGGCCTGGTGCAGGGTGCCAAATGGGTCAACTGCCCGGGCTGGGACGAGACCCTGGCCAAGGCCGTCGACCTGGAGAAAGGCGAGATCCGCAGCCTGAACCTGTTCGACCCGAGCCAGACCCGCCTCTACAGCTTCACCGCCAACCCGCAGGACGCACTGGTCTATGGCCGCTACCTGGTGGTGGCCGTGGGCGGCCGTGGCGTCGAGATCGTCAACCGCGACGAGCCCGAAGAGCGCGTGCTGGTCACCCTCGACAAGCAGCTGCAGGCCGTCGCCGGTCGCGGCATCGCCCTGCGCATGGCCGGCAACCTGCTGTTCGTCTCGGCGGAAAGCGGCGTGGTGGTGCTGGACCTGGCCCAGCCGCTGCAGCCGCGCGTGGTCTCCGCCGGCAACCAGGAGCGCATCGAAGCCCTGGACCTCTACAACAACCGCCTGGTGGCCGGCTCCGGCAAACAGGGCCTGACCGTGCTCGAGCTGCCCGGCGCCCTGGTGCTCGATGCCAGCGTCGCCCAGGGCGCCTTGATCCCGGCCAGCGAGCAGGCCCTGAGCCTGAGCTTCAACGAGCCGGTGACCCTGGAATCCCTGCGTGCCCCGGGCGCCCTGCGCCTGCTGGACATCAGCAACGGCGAGCAGGAGCTGGCGGCCCCGAGCATCGAGGCCGTGGGCGGCGACGGCCAGTCCGCGACCCGCGTGACCCTGCGCTTCACCCCCACCGCCGGCGCCAGCCTGCGCCTGCAGCTGGCCTCCGCGCGCAACCTGCGTGGCGGCGGCCTGTGGGCGCCCTACCAGGTGGACTTCAAGGTGGCCGCCGCCGGCGCCACCCAACCGCGCATCCGCAACCTGGAGAACGCCCGCTTCCACCGTGGTGCCCAGGACCGCGTGGTGATCAACGGCAGCGGCTTCTCCAGCACCGTCAAGGGCTACGTCAACCAGTACCCGGTGGCCCTGCAGTGGGTCAGCACCGAGCGCCTGGAAATCGCCCCGAACGCCCTCGACATGCTGCCCCTCGGCCCGGGCCAGTGGCACCTGCGCCTGGAAGACGGCGGCCTGCGCGAGGACTACCTGGGCGCCCTGGTGATCGGCGCCGAGCAGGCGCTGGACCAGGTCAAGTACCGCATCAGCCCGGATTCCGCGAGCAAGAAGGGCGGCACCCTCGTCAGCATCAAGGCGTCCGCCGACGTGCTGCTGCCGGGCACCCGCGTGGTCCTGCGTGCCCGCCATGGCGCCACCGAGATCTACACCGGCCGCAGCCCCATCGTGGAAGAGCCGGGCCGCGCCGCCATCGACCTGCAGGACGACGTCGAGACCCAGCGTGACTTCGACTTCATCCTGCCGGGCGTGATCGACCCGGACATCTACGACGTCTTCCTGCGCATCCCCAGCGGCGCCAGCACCCGCGAGGTCAAGGTCGGCGCGCTGTCCTACACCCTGCCGCAGGGCCTGGGCATCGTGCTGCCGAACTACCCGCCGATGCAGATCGGCGCCGCCCAGGTGGTGGGCGACACCCTGTTCGTCGGCGTCAAGGCCGGTTCCGCGCCCACCAGCTCCAACCGCTTCCTGATGCCGGCCGGCCTGGAGATCTACGACATCGGGCTGTGGGAACGGCCGATCCGCCTGTCCCAGCTGCGCCTCGACCAGCCGGTGCTGGGCCTGGAGACCCTCGGCAGCCTGGTGTACCTGGCCAACGACCGCGACGGCGTGCGCGTGGTGGACGTCAACGACCTGGGCCGCCCGCTGCTGGTCTCCAGCCTGACCCTGCCCAACCACCGTGCCCTCGACCTGGCCGTGGAAAGCGAGCGTGGCGCCCTGGCCGTGGCCGCCGCCAACGACCTGGGCACCGGCTACGTGCGCTTCCTGCCCCTGGGCCGCAACGAACTGGGTGCCCAGGCGCCGCTGCCGAGCATCGCCTTCGACGGCAGCCTGCGCGCCGACCTGCTGGGTGCGCCGGTGGACCTGCAATGGCTCAACGGCCAGCTGTACGTGCTGTTCCTGCGCGACAAGCAGCTGCACCTGGCCACCTTCAAGGACTTCGGCGACAAGCTCGACTACCGCGTCCAGGCCATCGAGCGCGGCACCGTCAGCGGCGACTCCATCAGCGCGTCCCTCGGCCGCCCGACCCTGCAGGTCCAGCAGGGCCTGATCAGCGTCGGCACCGGCGACACCTACCTGCTGCTGGAAGCCAATGCCCAGGGCCAGTACGAAACCATCTACTGGCAGAACCAGAAGACCGGCGGCGAGCTGCTCGGCGTCGGCGGGCAGGTCATGCAGGGCAACGGCAAGGGCGTGCAGATCAATACCTCGCCCTACCTCGCTGTCGCCTCGGCCACCCCGGGCAACGGCGCCGTGCTGGGCAGCGGCGAATCGGTGCAGATCGCCTTCAACAACCTGATCAACACCGACCCGGCGCACCTGGCCCAGGCCATCCGCGTGCTGGGCGAGGGCGGCCAGGCGCTGCCGGCCGGCGCCTTTGAAATGACCGGCACCAACACCCTGCGCGGCGGCCAGGTGCAGATCGCCTTCAAGGGCGACTACCAGGGCGCGCTGCGCATCGAAGTGGGCACCGCGCTCACCGACCTGGCCGGCCACGCCCTGCGCCAGGCCTTCGTGCTGCAGCTGGAGCGCCTCACCGGCATCCGTCCGCAGGTCACCCAGGTCCAGCGCGAAGCCGCCGGCGTCGCGGGCCTGCACTACTTCCACGCCACCGGTGGCGAAGTCGCCGTGATCAAGGGCAGCGGCTTCGGCGTCGCCGCCGACCAGCTGGCCGTGTGGCTGGGCGAAACCCGCCTGCAGCCGCAGCAGATACTGGAACTCAGCGACACCCAGCTGCGCGTCGAGGTGCCGGACCTGCAGATGGCCGGCATCAGCGCCAGCCTGGCGGTGAAGGTCGAGCGCATCGACCAGCGCCTGTCCTACCTGCGCCAGGGCGCCATGACCGTGCTGCCGCAGATCGAGATCGACGACCTGCAGCCGCAGACCGGCCCGCCCCAGGGCGGCAACCTGGTGACCCTGCACGGCCGTGGCTTCAACCACTACATGCAGGTGCGCTTCGCCGGCGCCCTGGCCGGCGACCTGAAGATCCTCAGCAGCAACCGCGCCGAAGTGCGCGCGCCCGCCGGCAGCTTCGGCAAGGCCAGGGTCGCCGCCATCAGCCAGCTGTTCCCGGGCGAACAGACCGACTCGCCGGTGGACTACTTCTACACCGGCATCCCCACCGGCTCGGTCAACCTGCCGGCCGAGATGGCCAGCCCGGTCTCCGCCATCGCCCGCCTCGACGGCGCCGAGAGCCAACTGCTGTACGCCGTCACCGGTGGCAGCTTCGACAAGCTCGACAGCCAGGGCCGCGTCGCCACCCTGACCAGCAACGCCGCGCGCCTGCTGGTGGCCGACATCAGCGACCCGGTGCACCCGGTGATCGTCACCCGCGAGTTCGCCGGCCAGGCCAAGGCCTACCACTACGAAGCGCCCAACGGCCTGTCGCCCCGTGGCTTCGTCGACCTGACCATCAACGACCGCCAGCTGTTCGTCGCCGGCGGCCGCAAGCTGCTGCAGTTCGACCTGACCCTGCCGGCCGCGCCGGAGAAGCTCGCCGAACTGGACATGGCCGGCGAGATCAACGCCCTGGCCAGCCGCGACGACCTGCTCTACGTCGGCTACAAGGACGGCGTGCGCCAGTACCGCATCGGCCAGGACCTCAAGCTCACCGACCTCGGCCTGATCAGCGTGCAGCAACTGGGTGGCGTACCCGGTCGCCTGCGCCTGGCCGGCTCCAGCCTCTGGGCCACCCTGCCGCAGCAGCGCCAGCTGGTGGAAGTGGAACTGGCCAGCGGCGAATTCCGCGTGGTGCGCCGCGTCGCCACCCGCGACCAGGCCGGCAACCCCTTCGTCCCCGAAGACCTGCTGGTGGCGCCCGAGCGCCTGCTGGTCTCCAGCGGCAAGAACGCCACCGTGCAGCTGTTCAACCTGGACCGCAGCGACGACGCCACCCCGGTGGCCGACCTCAAGCTCACCTACCTGGTCAGCCGTGGCGACCTGTTCGCCGGCCAGCTGCAGCTCGCCGGCCAGACCCTCTACGTGGCCGGCGGCCAGGGCGACGTGCAGCTGTTCGACATCTCCCCGTGGCTCAACGGCGACGCCCGCGCCAGCATTGGCCTGCGCGACTACTTCAGCGTGCTCGGCAACGTCAACAGCCTGTCCCTGGGCAGCCAGGCCCTGTACGCCGGCAGCGCCTTCGTCTACCTGGACGGCGCCCCTGCGGAGAACCCGCTGCCGAGCCTGGATTCCGCCAACTACCTGGGCGGCAGCCTCAACACCCTGGCCTACCAGAACCTCGCCATCCTGTCCCAGCAGCCGCTGCCGTCCGGCCGCCTGCCGCGCGACGGCGCCATCGAGGTGCAGTTCAACCGCCTGCTGGACAACGCCCAGCTACGCGACCAGGGCGCCCAGCTGGTGCAACTGCTGCTCGACGGCGCCCCGGTCCCGGCCCAGGTGGCCCAGGTCGGTGTCGGCCGCCTGGTGCTGCGCCCGGCCTCGCTGCAGGCCGGCAAGCAGTACCAGGTGCAACTGGGCGCCGCCCTGCGCGACCAGCAGGGCCGCACCCTGGGCCACGACTACCGCTTCGGCTTCGTCGCCGACGACCAGCCACAGCCGGCGCTCGACAGCGTCTCGCCGCGCCAGGCCAGCTGGCGTGGCGGTGCCGAAATCACCCTGCGTGGCCGCAACTTCGCCGAGGTCCTGGCGATCGAGGTGGGCGGCCAGCGCGTGCCGGCGGGCGATGTGCTCTACCGTGACGACAACCAGCTGCGCTTCCGCGTGCCGGGCCTGGTGGCCTCGCCGGACCGCAACCTGCCGGTGGGCCTGCGCCTGAAGCAGGGCGGCCAGGAAGCCTTCCGTGGCGCCGCGCTGACCTATGTGGCCGACCCGCGCATCGACCAGTCCGGCCTCTACGACCGCCTGGCCGGCACCCTCAATGCCCAGGCCAAGCGCTTCACCTACAACGCCGGCGAGATCATCGGCCTGCAGGGCCGTGGCTTCGGCGAATCCACCGTGGTCCGGGTCAACGGCCGGCAGATCGCCGAGACCCGCCTGGAACGCGCCGATCTCATCAGCTTCGCCGTGCCGGAGAACAGCCTCGGCCAGCTGCTGGTGGACGTGAGCAACCAGGGCTTCGCGGGCGATCTTTCCAGCGACGCCAGCCTGCGCATCGAACTGCCGGCCCGCCGCCAGCTGCAAAGCGTCCAGCAGTTCCGCCGCCAGGGCGACCTGCTGCTCACCGGCAACAACCGCGACGTGCAGCTCTACAGCCTGCGCGACGGCAGCACGCCGCAACTGCTGGCCAAGTGGCAGGCCGCCGCCGAGGTGGTCGACCTGGCCCTGGGCGATCGCTACGCCGCGGTGCTGGGCGACAAGACCCGCCTGCAGGTCTATGACCTGGCCAACCTCTATTCGCCCCAGGCGCTGCCGGCCCTGGCCAACAGCCGCCAGGTCGCCTACGACAAGGTGCGCATCGCCGGTGACCTGGTGCTGGCCAAGTCCGGCAACCGCGTGTTCCACGGCCAGGTCCAGGGCCCCGAGCTGAAGGAGCTGACCCTCGCCGCCGGCACGCTGGTCGACCTGGCGCTGGACGGTCGCGCCCTCTACCTGCTCTACGGCGACCGCCTGGAAGTGCGCAACGTCCGCGACCCGGCCCAGCTGCTGGCCACCCAGGTGCATGGCCTGGCCGGCGCCAGGTCCCTGTGGCTCGACGGCTCGCGCCTCTACCTGCAAGGCACCTCCGGGCTGCAGGTGCTGCAACGCGCCGCCCTGCTGCGCGGCCGTGGCGAGCCGGTGCTCGGCGAGCTGGAACTCCCCGCCCGCATCGGCAAGCTCACCAGCCAGGGCGAACTGCTGGCCTGGCTGGACAATGGCCGCCTGCAGGTGCTCGACCTCGACCTGGACGCCCAGCGTCGCCTGGTCGCCCGTGAAGTGGCCGCGATCACCGTCGGCAGCGCCGAGGTGGGTTCGCTGGGGCAACTGGAGCTGCACGGCGACCTGCTGGAGTGGAGCAACGGTGGCAACTACTTCAACGCCGTCGTGCCGCTGAACAACGCCTGGGGCCTGGCCCCGGAAAGCCTGGCAGCCGCCGACGAGCCGCTGGGCCTGCGCCTGTCCGGTGCCGAGTACGCCTGGCGCGAGGCGCGCCTGGCGCTGTCCTCGGCCAGCGGCGACAGCATCGCCAGCGACTCCCAGGTACTGGGCCGCGAACTGCGCGCCCTGGTGCAACAGCCGAGCTTCCAGCCGGCCGGCCTCTATCGCCTGCAACTGAGCCAGGCGCCGCTGGACTGGCTGCAGGGCGCCGAGGTGAACATCGACCTGCCGTGGCTGGTGGATGCCGTGGACTTCTTCGGCGCCGCCCAGGTGCGCCTGGACAGCCTGCAACCCAACCGCAGCATCAGCGGCGTACCGCGCGACTACGTGCTGCGCGGCCGCCAGCTGCAACTGATCGACGAACTCCAGGTGGGCGACCGCGTGCTCGGCCGCAGCCAGCTGCAGGCCAACGCGACCGGCGACCAGCTGAGCTTCCGCCTGCAGATGGAACAGGCCGGCCTCTACAGCCTGCAGGCCCGCTACGGCGACGAACGCGCCACCCTGCCCACCGCCCTGGCCGTGGTCACCCCGCTGGCCATCGACGCGGTGCAGTCCGCCCATGCCGCCGGTGCGGTGGTCAGCGACGCCGGCGGCACCCAGGTGCACATCGCCGCCCAGGGCCTGTCCGAGGGCCTCAGCCTGCACTGGTACCCGGCCGGCCAGGGCATCCAGCCCACCGCCAGCAACCGCGTGGCCTTCACCCTGGCCGACGATGGCCTGAACTTCGTCACCCCGCCCAGCCAGCCGGGCTGGCAGTACCAGGTCTCGGTGGTGCGCGAATCCAGCGGCGAGCGCGTCGACAGCGTCCCGGCCCAATGGCTCACCGCCGTCGACGACACCGCCCCGAGCGTGCGCCTGATCAGCGCCCTGGGCGCGTCGCAGTCGCTGGTGCTGGAGGCCGACGAGCCGCTGCAGGCCCAGGGCGTCAGCGTCATCAAGGTGTTCAAGGACTACGAGACCCACGCCCAGCCGAGCGAAGACGTCAGCGCCCGCTTCCAGCCCCTCATCGCCCAGGGCAAGCGCCTGGAGCTGCGCCTGCGCGCCGATGCCCAGCTGGAGGCCAACGCCCTCTACCAGATCGCCCTGAGCGGCATCCGCGACGCCGCCGGCAACCCGGCCCGCGACAACGCGCTGATCAAGGCCGGCGCCTACAACGGCGTGTTCCAGGCCGAAGACCGCCTGGCACCGCGCTACGACTCCCTGCAGATCGCGTTGCAGGATGGCCGCCCGCTGAGCCCGGCGGTGCGCCTGAAGACCGGCAACCGCTACGGCTTCAAGGTCAGCGCCCAGGACAACCTGCTGGCCGCCGACAAGCTCGCCTTCGCCTATCGCCTGTCCGCCGATGGCGGCCAGACCTGGAAGACCGACTGGGTGCCGGTGCAGAAGGGCGAGTTCAGCCTCGACCTCAACGGCGAGTACCAGGGCTTCAGCCTGCTGCTGCGCGCCAGCGACGGCCGCAACAGCGTCGACCGCCGCTTCGACGCCGAGATCAGCGCCCCGGACCTGGGCCTGGCCTCGTTCAGCACCCTGCCGACCCCGGTGGAGGAGAGCACCCCGGCCGAGCTGCGCTTCGCCATCAGCGGCGACCTGGACCTGGTGCGCAGCACCGAGGTGCGCCTGCTGGACGGCCGCTACCAGGCCGCCAGCTTCGACCGCGCCAGCGGCCTGGCCAGCCTGAGCCTGCCGCACCCGCGCCTGCGCGATTTGCCGGGCGCGCCGACCACGGCCACCCCGATCACCGCCGAGCTGCGCGTGGGCTTCGGCCTGGCCGGCCAGGAAAGCTATCGCTACTTCCAGGTGGGCTACGACCTGCAGCCGGACCGCACCCCGCCGCAGCTGTCGATCATCGCCCCGCTGGACGGCGAATTTGTGCCCCGTGGCGAGGTGACCGAGGTCATCCTGCGCAGCTACGACCGCTACGGCATCGACCGCGTCGAAGCCTGCGTCGACAGCCGCAGCGCCGATCCCTTCGCCGACGCCCAGGCCTGCCAGCGCCTCGCCGACCCGGGCCGCCTGCGCCTGCCGGTCGCCGCCGACGCCACCCAGCCGATCCACGTGGTGGCCCGCGCCATCGACCTCAACGGCCTGGCCAGCGCCCCGGCCAGCGTCACCCTGCAGCCCTACGACAGCCGTGCCGGCGCGCCGGAGCTGAGCTTCCTGGTTCCGGCCGACGGCCTCGACGTCCAGGCCGGCGAAACCATCCCGGTGCGGGTGCGCATGCGCAAGCTGGAACAGGCCACCCTGAACCTGGATATCGCCGGCAACCCGCAACATGCCGGCAACCCGGCAGCCCGTACCCTGACCCGCGCCGCCGACGGCGGCGAGGTGGTGGAACTGGCCGTGCCCATGCCCCAGGTCGCCGCCGACGGCGTGCTGGTGCTGCGCCTCGAAGCCACCTGGCAGGGCCAGACCCTGCGCAGCCAGCGCATCCTCAACCTGCATGCCGACAACGGCATCGACCAGGACGTGGCCCTGCTGCTGCAACCGGCCAGCACCCTGCTGGCGGGCACCCAGCTGTGGATCGACGCGCCGCCACCGGCGGGCATGACCGACTTCAGCCGTGATTCGAGCCTTGACCTGTTCGACCCGGCCGATGCCGGCAGCGCCGCCGCGCGCCTGGCCTTCGGCGACCAGCGCCAGGTCTGGAACAGCCGCTTCGACGGTGCCGGCCTGCGCCTGGCCGCCACCCTGCGTGACCGCTCCGGCCACGAGAAACAACTGGACCGCAGCCTGGCCAAGCTGGCCTACCTGCAGGCCGAAAGCCGTCGCGAAGCCATCGAGACCGGCTACCAGGCCAGCCACCTGACCCGCCTGCCGGGCCTGGCCCAGGGCGCCGCCTGGGCCGAAAACGCCCAGCGCGACGGCTACCGCATCCGCACCCTCGACGGCCAGGTGGAAAGCCGTGACAGCGGCCGCATCCGCCAGCTGGCCTTCACCGGCACCGGCCTGGTGGCCCAGGTCCGCCGCGACGGCCAGGACTACCTGCGCTTCTGGCGCTGGCAGGACGGCGCCTGGCTGGCCGCCGTGGAACAACCCATCGCCGGCACCCTGCTGGGTGGCAGTGGCGACCTGCTGTTCGTCCGCCATGGCCAGCAGCTGGGCGGCTACGCCGTCGACGGCGGCGCCATGGCCGAACTGGTGGGCCTGAGCCTCGCCGACGAAATCCGCCAGGTGCAGCTGGATGGCCAGCGCCTGCTGGTGCTGACCGACAAGGGTCTGGAATGGCTGCAGCTGGACGACAGCCGCCTGCCGCAACTGGTGCGTCGCGCCAGCCTGGCCCTGCCGGGCCGCCTGGGCTTCGCCCTCGACGGCGAGCGCCTGCTGGCCTGGACCGCCACCGAGGCCGCCCGCTACACGCCGGTGCTGGATGCCGACGGCTGGCGCCTGGGCGATGCCACCGTGCTGGCCGTGGACGGCCAGGTGCAACGTGCCCGCTTCGACGGCGAGCTGGCCTGGCTGCGGGTCAGCAACGACCTGCACGGCGACAGCTGGCAGGCCTGGCGTGACGGCGAGCGCCTGGGTGCCCTGGCGGGCGAACGCCAGGACCTGGCCTTCACCGCTGGCCGCCTGGTGTCCCTGCAACTGCGCGACGGCGTGCAGCACCTGGTGGTCGAGCCCCTGAACGTGGCCGCCGCACCGGCTGCCGCACTGGCCGCCAAGGCCGTGCGCCTGCCCTTCGGCGTGCTGGTGGGCGGCCTGCCTGCCGCGGCCGAAGCCGCCCTCGGCCAGGCCGACCTGAGCCTGCGCGATGGCGCCGACAAGCCCCTGGCCGCCCAGGCCTTCTGGTACCAGGGCGAACTGGACACCTACCTCGGCGAGGCCTTCCCCCAAGGCCGCGCCTGGCTGCTGGCCAACCCGCCGGCCAGCCTGCGCCTGGTGCTGCAGGACCACGCCGGTGAGCAGAGCCTGGACCTGGCCGTACCCGCCGCCACCGTGGCCGCCGCCGACCTCGTGCCCGACCAGGGTGCGGTCCTCGCCGCCGGCGCCCGCCTGCCCCTGGCCGCCGCGTTCGCTGCCGGCAGCGACGGCGCGGGCGCCAGCCTGGCCCGTGAAGGCCAGGCGCAACCCGCCGTCAACGGCCTGCGCCAGCGCTTCAGCTGGATCGGCCTGCCCGCCAGCGGCGAAGCCCGCTACGCCTGGCAGGACGCGGCCGGCGCCCGCGAGATCGGCCTGTTCACCAAGGCCAACCCGTCCACCAGCGCCGTCACCCTGAGCGGCGCCGGCAACAACCAGGTGTTCGCCGAAGGCTCCAGCCTGTCCCTGGCCTACCAGGTGGGCGATGTCCCGGCCTGGGTGGAGATCGAACTGCTGAGCTTCAACGGCCAGTCCGTGCAGCGCATCCTCGACGCCGGCCAGCAGGGCCGCTTCAGCCTGCGCCTGCCCCAGGTGGCCGTGCAGGAAAGCTATGTGCTGCGCGCCCGCGCCTACTTCCCGGGCGACTTCCACTACAGCGAGCAGCAACTGAACCTGCGCGTCGCGCCGGCCCAGCAACTGCCCCAGCCGCAACTCGCCGGCCTGCCGAGCCTGCTGTATGCCGGCAGCCGCGTGGACCTGAGCCTCAACGGCGTGGACGCCGCGCGCTTCCGCATGAGCCTGGAAGCCCTGGACCAGGACGACCGCCTGCTGGCCAGCGGTGCCGGCACGCTCGGCCTGCGCCTGCCGGCGGGCATCCGCGAACTGCGCGTGCGTGCCCTGATCGACGACGAGCTGGGCAACCGCCAGGAGCAGCGCTGGAGCGCGCCGGTGGTGGACGCCTGGAACCTGCAGAGCGAAAGCGCGCGGCTGCCCTTCGACCTGATGCTGCCGCAAGTCGGTGGCTACTGGCTGGCACGCGGCGCCGAACTGCACGACGCCCAGGGCCTGCGCCAGCGCCTGGACGGCCCGATCGCCGCCATGGACAACCTGCAGCGCTACCTGCTGCTGAGCATCAAGGGCTTCGGCCTGACCCTGCTGGACCCGCAGGACGGCCTGCGCAGCGCCGGCAGCCTGGCCGTGGCCGCGCCCCTCAACCACCTGGCGGTGCAGGGCGAGCGCGTCCTCGGCGCCAGCGGTCGCGACCTCTATTGGTTCGACGCCCTGGGCAGCCAGCTCAAGGCCAGCGGCACCCAGACCCTGGGCGCCGAGGTCCGCCAGTTGCTGGCCCGCGACGACGGCTTCCTGGTGCTCACCGCCGGCCAGGTCCTGCGCCTGTCCAGCAGCGGCCAGGTCATCGCCAGCTTCAGCGGCGAGAACCTGCTGGCCATGGCTCGCAGCGGCGACCAGCTGCAGGTGTCGGACGCCGCCGGCCGCCTGTGGCGCCTGGATGCCGCCCTGAAGGGCACCGCCGTACAGCTGGGCACCGCCGCCAAGCGCCTGTTCGCCCTGCCGGGCCAACTGCTGGCGCTGGCCGACGGCCGCCTGCAACTGATCGACCTGGCCACCCGCCAGCGCGTCGCCGACTGGAGCCTGGGCAACGCGCCCGTGGCCGCGGCCCAGTGGACCGGCGGCCGCCTCTGGCTGGGCGGCAGCGAAGGCCTGGTGCTGCGTCCGCAGGCCGGCAGCGCGGGCTTCCACCTGTTGCACGACAGCCGCAGCCTGGCCACCCCGACCCGTGGCAGCGTGGAAGACCTGGGCCTGCGTGACGGCCAGGTGCTGGTCGCCGCCGACAACTTCGGCGCCCAGTTGCTGCGCCAGGACGACGCCGGCACCTGGCAGTCCACCCTCTACCCGAGCCAGGCCTTCACCCAGGCCGCCAGCCAGGTGGCCAGCGCCGGTGACCTGTGGTTCCTCGCCCAGGATCAACAACAGCAGGTGGTGGCGCTGTCGCGTTCCACCCTGGCGGCGCAGACCGTCTTCGCCCAGACCCCGGTGAACGACCTGGCCATCGCCCGTGGCCAACTGCTGGTGGCCAGCGGTGGCAGCCTGCAGATCGCCCCCCTGGACAACCTGACCAACCCGGCCAGCCGCCGCAGCCTGCTGGTCACCGCCCAGGAAAGCCTGCGCCAGCTGTCGGCCCACGGCAGCCGTGTCGTCGCCCTCAGCGAGAGCGGCCGCGTATTCCTGGTGGACCTGCGCAACGACGCCCGCCAGCCGGTCAGCGAACTGAGCGCCCAGCTGGGTGGCGAGGTCCGTCAACTGGCCTTCGATGGCGATGCGCTGTTCTACATCTCCGCCGAGCGCGCCTGGCGCTACGACCTGCGCAGCGGCCAGCGCAGCGAACTGCTGGCCGGCGCCAGCGCCAGCCAGCTGTACCTGGGTGGCAACCTGCTGTGGGTCGAACAACCCCAGGCCCAGGGCGTGCGCCTGCTGGCCCTGGACCCGTCCAGCGGCCAGGCCATGGCCAACGGCGAGCTGCTGCTCGCCCAGCGCATCAGCACCCTGGCGGTGGAGAACAACCGCCTGGCCGTCGGCCTCGGCAGCCAGGGCGTGCTGGTCTACGAGCTGCCCTATGGCCTGGGCGCCAGCACCACCTCGCTGCTCGAGCCCCTGGCCGGCAGCCACCTGCAAGCGGCGCAGGCGCTGGCCCTCGGCCTGGCCGAAGACGGCCTGCGCGGCGTCGAATTCAGCATCAACGGCCAACCGGCCGGCACCCTCGGCCAGGGCCTTGGCGCGACCCAGCTGCGCCTGCCCGCCAGCCTGCCGGGTGGCCAGTCCGTGGCACTGGGCCTGCGCGTCGAGGACGCCTTCGGGGTGATCCGCCAGGGCAGCGCCCGCGACCTGTTCATGGAGCCGGGCGACGGCGTGGCCAACCCCTTCAGCATCGCCCTGGTGGCCGACGAACATTCCTGGCTGCCCCTGCCGCTGACCGTCAGCGCCCAGGTCAGTGGTAGCCAGCAGCCCCTGGCCCAGGTGGAATTCCTGGTCGCCGCCGGCAGCAACGGACCCTGGCAGCGCGTCGCCCTGCGCAGCGCCCAGCCCTACCAGGCCAGCCTGGCCCTGGACGGCAGCTTCAGCGGCCAGTACCTCAAGGCCCGCGCGGTGGACGTGTTCGGCAACAGCGCCGAGTCGGCGGCCAAGCGCTTCTACCGTCACCAGGACACCAAGGCGCCCACCGTGAGCCTCGGTTACCAGGGCAGCGCGGTGTTCAAGGACAACAACCGTGCCGTGCGCGGCTACCCCTTCACCGTCACCGCCCAGATGGCGGACGAGGAGGGCGCCCTCGACAAGGCCACGCTGCTACGCAACGGCCAGGTGGTGGCGGTGGCCTTCGGCCAGAACCAGCTGAGCTACCAGGACGCCGCCACCAGCCTTGGTGAGCAGGTCTACAACGTCGAGGTGCGTGACCGCGCCGGCAACGTGACCAGCGCCGAGCTGCGCGTCACCGTCATCGACGACGCCTTCCCCGAGGTCACCACCCTGAGCCTGCCGGCCGAGGTGATCGAACGTGGCCGCTTCGACGTCCAGCTGGCCGCCCGCGACGACGTCGGCCTGAAGGGCGTCGACCTGCTGTGGAACGGCTTCACCGACCACTACGATGTCAGCGGCACCACCCTGAACCGCAGCTTCAGCGTCCAGGACCGCCGCACCGAGCGTGTCGCCAGCAGCGTCAACCAGCCGTTCAAGGTGCGCCTGACCGACAGCCGCGGCCAGGTGAGCGAATCCCCGGCCCAGAACCTGCGCGTGGTCCGCGACCGCGCGCCGGACGCCGCCGCCCTGCAGGTGAGCCTGCCGGCCCGTGGCGTCTACGGTGGCCTGGTCACCCTGCAACTGAACAACCTCAACGCCCTGGACGACACCGGCGGCCTGGGCCTGCGCGTGCTGCAACTGGTGGGCAGCGAGCGCAAGGAACTGTTCAGTTGCCTGCGCGAGGACAGCGGCAACTTCCGTTGCGGCAATGGCGCCTACTGGAACGGCCACAGCCGTGACCTGCGCATGCCCGAGGCCGCGCTGCCGGGCGACGCCTTCCGCGTGCAGGTGGAACTCACCGACCGCATCGGCCAGCAGACCCTCAGCCGCGAATACGCCGTGGCCCTGACCCAGTCGCCGAACCAGCTGCGCTTCAAGGCCGTACAGGGCAGCGACAACCCCGCCCAGGCGCGGGTGCAGGAGCGCCCGGTCTACCGCGTGCAGGTGCTCGACGCCGCCGCGCGCCCGGTGCCGGAGCAGCCGGTGCAGTGGCGCCTGCGTCGCCTGGCCGACGGCTATGTGGAAAACCTCGGCACCAGCGCCAGCGATAGCGGCGGCTACGCCAGCCTGACCTTCAACGCCGACCGCAGCCTGGGCGACTACCAGCTGTGGGCGGACCTGCCGCAGTTCACCCAGGTGGCCCGCGCCGAGACGGCCATCGGCCTGCTCGCCGGCCCGACCCGCAACCTGCTGCTCAGCTACCTGCCGCCGGTGGCGGCGGGCGAGACCCTGACCCTGGACATCCAGTCCCAGGACCTGGTGCTCAACCCGGTCACCGACGACCAGAGCAGCCTGCTGGTGGTGACCCTGCCGGCCGCCGACTACCACGCCCAGCCCGGCGCCGGCATCCAGATCGGCAGCACCACCCTCAACGGCCAGACCGTGGAGCGGGTGCAGGTGACCGTGAAGGACGGCCGCGCACGGCTGAACCTGCAGGTCGGCCAGAAGGCCGGCCAGTTCAGCCTGCCGCTGTCGAGCAACGGCAACAGCATCCGCTACACCTACGACGCCCGTGGCAACGTCAACTGCTGCTACAGCAACCTCGAGCTCACCGTGCTGCCGGCCGTGGCCAGCCACCTGCGCCTGCTCAACGACCAGGGCCGGGTGCAGGACGACGGCGCGGTGCTCACCCGTGGCATCAAGCAGGACGTGCGCCTGCAACTGATGCTGCAGGACCGCTTCGGCAACCCCATCACCCAGGTCGACGGCAAGCCCGCCAACCTCGCGGTCAACGTCCAGGCCAGCGGCGCCGCCTTGGTGGACGGCAAGGCCGGTGGTGCCACCGTGCAGCTGAACGCCGGGCTGGGCTGGATGGCCATCAGCGACGAGACCTTCGAGGAAGTCACCGTCAGCCTGGCCGGCCCGGTGCAGGCCCTGCCGAACCTGGACCTTTCCAGCCGCTTCCGCATCAGCTTCACCGTGCAGCCGCCGGAAGTCGTGCGCGCCCTGATCGAGGCCCGCCAGGGCACCGCGCTGCGCGCTTACTTCGACTTCGACGAGCCGGTGCGCCTGGCCAGCGGCGATGCCCTGAAGTTCTTCGAAGGCAACGCGGCCCGTGGCGGCAGCGCCACCCTCAGCAGCGACGGCCGCACCCTGAGCTTCGACGCGCAGCCCGCGCTCGCGCTGGGCCGCTGCTACCGCTACGACACCACCGGCTCCGGCCTGCGTGGCGTCGCCCGCGACGACCAGGTCCGCGAGCAGGGCGCCGAGCTGTGCGCGCCCCATGCACTGTTCAGCGTCGCCGGCCCGCTCAAGGTCCTGGCCGGCCAGAGCGTGCAGATCCCGCTGACCCTGGCCGACAACATCAGCTGGTACAACGTCGCCAACGGCCGCGCCGAGCTGGCTGGCACCAGCCAGGGCTTCAATTGGTACTACAGTCCGACCCGCACCCTCACCGTTCCGGCCCTCTTCGGTGCGGCCAATGATCCGATCGCCGACGGCGCCCTGCTGCCGCTGACCCTGAGCGGCACCCTGCCGGGCACGCCGGTCAAGCCGGTGGTGCTGGGCAACGCCCTGAAACTGCAGGTCTTCGACCCGGTCGGTGACTTCGACGGCGACGGCCTCAGCAACAAGCTGGAAATGGAAACCCAGGGCCTCGACCCCGCACTGCGCGACTCCGACGGCAACGGCATCGAGGATGGCGCCGAGGACCTCGACGGCGACGGCCTGAGCAACCTGGAAGAAGCCGCCCTGGGCACCAGGCTGCGCGTGGCCGACAGTGACGGCGACGGCCTCTCCGACGGCGCCGAAGTGCGCACCCACCACACCGACCCGCTGAAGGCCGACACCGACGAGGACGGCCTGTCCGACGGTGCCGAGGTCAGCAACATCCCGGCGTCCTCGCCGCTGAAGAAGGACACCGACGGCGACGGCATCCCCGACCCGCTCGAACTGCAGATGGGCCTGAACCCCAGCGACCCGGCCGACGGCCAGGCCGACAAGGACAACGACGGCCTGAGCAACGCCCGTGAGGCGCAGCTGGGCACCCTGATCAACAACCCGGACAGCGACGGTGACACCCTGCTGGACGGCGTCGAAGTGGACCAGAAGGGCACCGACCCGCTGAAGGCCGACACCGACGGCGACGGCCTGCGCGACGACGAAGACGCCGAGCCGCTGGTCAAGGACACCCAGGCGCCCCGCGTGGGCCTGGACAATCCGAAGGTCGGCCAGACCCTGATCAAGGGCCTGCGCATGACCCTGGTGCCGACCCTGCAGGACAACGGCCGGGTCACCAAGGTGGCGTTCCGCCTCAACGGTGCCCAGATCGCGCTGGTCAACGCCGCGCCCTTCACCTACAGCCTGAACCTGCCGAGCGACGCCGACAGCCTGCGCCTGGAAATCATCGCCACCGACACCAACAACAACGTCGGCAGCAGTGGCGAACACAGCTTCGCCCTGGTGCAGGACCCGCTGACCACCGTGATCGGCCGCGTGCTCGACAGCAACGGCCAGCCGGTGGTGGGCGCCCAGCTCGACGTCGGCGGCCAGACCGCGGTCAGCGGCGGCGACGGCAGCTTCGTCATCACCCGCGTGCCGGTGGCACCGGGCGTGGTCTCGGTCATCGCCAGCGGCCTGCTGGGCAACCAGGCGGTGACCGCCGTCTCCGCACCCACCGACCCGGTCTGGGGCGGCACCACGGACGTCGGCACCATCACCTTGCAGCAGCCGAAGGTGCGGGTGGGCTACTTCAACGCGCGCTTCAACGCCGGCCAGCCCTCGCAGCGGCTGATCATCGAGCGTGCCGGCTACGAGCCGGTGCAGGTGAGCAACCTGGCCAGCTTCGACCTGTCGCAAGTCGACATGCTGATGGTGGACAGCTCGCGGGACTACTACGGCAACGGCAACTACTCCAGCAACCGCGCCAAGGTCTTCGCCTTCGTCCAGAACGGCGGCACGCTGCTGTTCAGCGAGAACTACAACACCAGCTCCAATGCCGTGCTGGCGGATGTGCCCGGCCAGCCCGCGGAGTCGGTGTGGACGGGCAATTGGGTCCGCCTGACGCCGGTACTGCGCTGGTCCGATGCCGGCGAAAGCCGCGTCGGTTCCTGGTGGCCCTACCGCAACGGCAACTATGCCGGCCATGCCTACATGCCGATGGACAAGCTGGCGCCCGGTACCGTACCGCTGATGTTCACAGATGCCCGCGCCGACAAGCGCGTGGCCGCCATCCGCTATGCCTATGGCGCCGGCCAGGTGTACTTCGGCTTCACCCCGACCGAGTCGGGCCGCCCGGCCGACAACGACCCGCTGTTCACCGTCTACCACCCGGGCATCCTGGTGATGATGCACGAGCTGACCCTCAAGGACAGCGACAGCGACGGCCTCAAGGACGTCTACGAATATGCCAACGGCACCAGCGCCTTCATCGCCGACCGCGATGGCGACGGCCTGCTGGACGGCTTCGAGGTCAAGTACGGCTTCAACCCGCTGGTGGCCGGCGAGCAGGACCTGGACAGCGACGGCGACGGCCTGAGCAACCTGCGCGAGCAGGAGCTGGGCACCCACCCGCGTCAGGCCGACAGCGACGAGGACGGGCTGACCGATGGCGCCGAGGTCAACCAGCACAACAGCGACCCGCTGAGCGAGGACGGCGACTACGACCGCGTGCTCGACGCCCAGGAAGTCCAGTACAAGGCCAACCCGCGCAAGGCCGACAGCGACGACGACGGCATCCCGGACTACGACGAGATCAACAGCTACGGCACCCGTCCGGAGCTGGCGGACACCGATGGTGACGGCCTCTCCGACTTCATCGAACTGAAGGGCCCCTATGCCGACATCCTCAACCCGCGCAACGCCCAGGACGCCGGCCAGGACTACGACGCCGACGGCCTGAGCAACAAGCAGGAGCTGCTGGAGACCCTCACCAATCCGAAGGTGGCGGACACCGACGGCGACGGCCTGTCCGATGGCGTGGAAGTGGCCCGTGGCCTGAACCCGCTGGACGCGGACATGGACAAGGACGGCCTGCTCGACGGCGAGGACAGCGCGCCCACCGAGAAGGACACCCAGGCACCGAGCGTCAGCCTGGTATCGCCTGCGGCCGGCGCCAGCCTGGCCCACGGCCAGCAACTGCGCCTGCGCGCCGATGCCAGCGACGATGGCCGTGTCGCGAGCGTGACCTTCTATGTCAACGGCGTGGCCGTGGCCACCTATGACCGCGCGCCCTACCAGCATGTGATCCGCGTGCCGGCCGTGGGCGCGCAGCTGGATATCGAAGCCAGCGCCCGCGACACCAACGGCAACGAAAGCCGCAGCGGCGTGCGCCGCCTGAGCCTGGTGGACGACGCCGGCACCCAGGTCACCGGCCGCGTGCTGGACGGCAACGGCCGCGCCGTGGAAGGCGCCCAGGTGACCCTGATCGACGGCTACGAAGCCGCGCGCATCAAGCCGGTCTCCTACACCCTGGACCAGGGGACGGGCTGTGGCACCTATTGCTACGGCGATGATCGAGGCCGCCAACTGATCGATGGCCAGCTGGGGACAGCCGGTTTCGTGGCTGACCTGGGGATGGGCAAGGCCTACGAGTGGCTGGGCTGGACCGCTCGCACCATGAATATCGATTTCGACTTCGGTCGGACGGTCAACCTCACCGATGTCAAAGTCGGCTCGACCCAGGACACTCTCGGCAACGTCGTATTGCCATCCTTCGATGTCCTGCAGAAGGTCGGCAACGAGTGGGTCGCTGTCGGCACGCTGAACACCGCGCCAAACAATGCCAACAACCGCGACCAGGAGTCCCGCGAGGCTCATGCCCAACTGACCCTGTCCGGCATGAGCATCAACAGCCGCTACGTGCGTATCAGCTTCCGTGCCAATGGGCCGTGGTCGTTCGTTGACGAAGTGGCCTTCAGCAATGGCACTGGCCCGATGCCGTCCTCGGCCACCGTGACCAGCGACAGCCAGGGCCGCTTCACCCTCTCCGCGTCCACCCTGGCGCTGGAGCCGCGGGTCAAGGCCGAGGCGCGCTTCGGCAACCAGCTGGTCTCCGCCACCAGCGAGGTGTTCGAGCTGGCCCGTGGCGGCAGTTCGGATATCGGCGACCTGGTACTGGCCGCCCATGGCCGCACGGCATTCGAGCCGATCGAAGAACGTCATGTGGCCGCCGCCGAGGAAAGCACCTCGTATAACCGCCAGGTGAACAACAACGTCCGTTGGGACTTCAACACCTACGGCGCCATCGACAACGGCACCTACGCCTCCAACTGGACCTTCAGCGGTGCCCAGTACCTGGTGGTCAATGGCACCAACTACAGCAGCAGCACCTATCGCACACGCCTGGATGGGCGCGAGCTGATCTACCCGGCCAAGCAGCTCGGCAATGTCATGGTCAGCCGCAAGGCCTATGTGCCGACGGACCAGAACTACGCCCGCTTCATCAACGTGCTGGAGAACCCCAGCGACCAGCCGGTGACCGTGCCCTTCTATGTGTACGGCAACTTCTACGCGACCCGCCCGGTGGTGCAGACCTCGTCCGGCGACGCGGGCTTCGACCCGGAAGACAGCTACCTGCTGACCGACGACGCGGCGCCGGAAGGCGGCCTGTACGCCGCCGGCGTGGTGCTGGGCAGCCCGGATGCGCCCCTGCGCCCGGTGTCCACCTGGCGCAACGGCAACGAGTACCGCGCCAACTACCAGGTCACCCTGGCGCCGCGCAGCCGCCAGGTGCTGGTGCAGTACCTGGTGCAGGATGCCAGCCGCGAGCGCGTGCGCAGCACCCTGGAGCAACTGGCCAGCCGCGATGTGCAGGAACAGAACCTGACGCTCGAAGAACAGCGCGGCATCGTCAACTGGACCACCCAGGTGGACAGCGACGGTGACGGCCTGGCCGATGCCCTCGAATACCTGCTGGGCCTCGACCCGCTCAAGGCCGACAGCGACGCGGATGGCCTGCGCGATGGTTTCGAGCAGCGCTACGGCTTCGATGCCAAGCAGGCCAATGGCGAGGCGAGCGAGGACAGCGACGGCGATGGCCTGACCAACCTGCAGGAGCAGGAAGCCGGCAGCCATCCGCGCCTGGTCGATACCGACGGCGACGGGCTCACCGACGGCGCCGAGGTACTGGTGCATCACTCCAGCCCGCTGACCCGCGACACCGACCTGGACCGCATCCTCGATCCGGACGAGATCGCCCGTGGCACCCGTCCGGACCTGGCCGACACCGATGGCGACGGCCTGAGCGACTATGCCGAGCTCTTCAACCACGGCACCGATCCGCTCAAGGCGGACAGCGACGACGACGGCCTGCCCGACAAGTACGAGGTGGACAACAACCTGCTCAACGTCGGCGCCCAGGACGACACCGACGGCGACGGCCTGAGCAACCTGGCCGAATTCCAGGCCGGCACCTCGCCGCGCAACGTCGACACCGATGGCGACGAGCTGCTGGACGGCTGGGAAGTGCTGGGCACGCCGCCGAGCGACCCGCTCAAGGCCGACGGCGACAACGGTGGCCGCCGCGACATCAACGAACGCTTCGTCGATGGCACCGATCCCAAGGTGGCCGCCGACGACCGCGCTAACATCAATGGCTATCGCACCGCCAAGGACGAGAACAACCGCGACTGGAACTTCTATTACAGTGGCGATCTGCGCTCCACCACCGGCGGCGCGGTGGACCCGAACTACTGGGCCAACCAGCTGTTCGTCAACGGCAACCAGTACGGCTACTCCTACAACCATGCCACCAGCAGCGCCAACGGCCGCGAGTACCACTACGAAGGGCGCCGCCTGGGCAACCTGGTGGTCAGCCGCCGCGTACTGGTGCCCAGCGTCGGCGGTGCCTACGCCCGCTACCTGGAGATCCTCGACAACCCGGGCAGCACCGAGCAGGTGGTCACCCTGCGCCTGCAGTCCTACTACGGTGCCAACGACGCCCAGACCGCCGTCGTCACCAGCAGCGGCGACGACCAGCTGACCATCGCCGACGACTACCTGGCGCTGCGCGACACCGCCACGCCGACCCGCCCGGTGCTGCTGCAGGTGCTGGGCGGCAACGCCAACCGTCGCCAGGGCACCAGCCTGGTCAGCCGCAACGGTCGCCAGTGGCAGGCGGAGTACCAGGTGCGCATCCCGGCGGGCGAACGCCGCGTGGTCATGCACTTCTCCACCCTGGAAGGCTCGGCCGATGCCGCCATGCAGACCGGCGCCCGCCTGCGCAGCCTCAAGGGCCTGGGCCTGGACAACCTCGACCCGACCCTGGCCGGCAAGGTGGTGAACTTCTTCGCCTTCTACGACCAGGACGAGGACGGCCTGAGCGACGCCGACGAGGCGCGCCTGGGCACCGACCCGGCCAACCCCGACAGCGACCACGACGGCATCCCCGATGGCAAGGACAGCGAGCCGCTGGTGCCCGACGCCACCGCGCCGAACGTCACCTTCCAGCCCCTGGAACCGGCGCGTCGCTATGGCGGCGACTCCCTGGACCTGACCGCGCTGATCAGCGACAACGGCCTGGTGGCCAAGGTCGAGCTGCTGCAGGACGGCCTGCTGCGCGAGACCCGCACCAGCGGCGGCAGCCAGACCTTCACCGTGATCCTGCCGAACCAGGACAGCACCCTGCTGCAGGTCCGCGCGACCGACAGCAACGGCAACGTGCGCACCGCGGACCTGACCGTGGCGATCGCCACCGTGCCCGAGCTGCAGGTCTCCGGCCTGGTGCAGGATGTCCTTGGCAAGGGCGTCGCTGGCGCGCGGGTACAGGTCAAGGGTGTCCAGGCCACCACCGACGAGACCGGTCATTACCAGTTGCAGGTGCTGACCATCGATACGGTCCTGCAGGTCGAGGCCAGCGCCCTGTTCGGCAAGCAGCCGATGACCGCCCTGGTGACCGCGCCGGTGCCGGTCGACTCGGAAGACGTGCACGTCGAGCCGCTGGTGCTCAAGGCCCAGGGCCGCCTGGTGCGCGACCCCATCGCCGAGTCGCAGCTGAGCTACGAGGGCAGCACCGGCTTCGGCTACAACCTCTTCGGCAATGGCTACCGCTGGGATATCCAGTCCGACGGCGGGATCAGCGACGGCACCAGCGACGCCTACGACGGCGGCCAGTCCTTGACCGTCAATGGGCAGGGCTTCTCCGGCGTCAACCAGGGGCTGCTGCGCCTGGCCGGCCGCGAAGTGACGCTGGCGCCCACGCAACTGGTGAACGGCATCTTCAAGGTCAGCCGCACCGTCTACGTGCCGGACAACGGCAACTACGCGCGCTTCATCGAGCGGATCGAGAACACCAGCGACCAGGAAATGACCATTCCGGTACGGATCAGCGGCAACCTGGGCTCCGATGGCGGCACCTACACCATCGCCACGTCCAGCGGCGACCAGGCCTTCACCACCGCCGACAACTGGCTGCTGACCGACGACGGCAGCAACGGCGGCGGCGACCCGGCCGTGGGCCTGATGTTCGGCAGCGCCAATTCGCGGGTACGCCCGAGCTCGGTGAGCCTCAGCGGTGACGTCTACTCCGTGGCCTACGACCTGACGCTCAAGCCCCATAGCCGCCAGGTGCTGATGCACTACGCCGTGCAGCACTACAACCGCAGCGAAGCCGAACGCGTGCTGCGCGAGCTCGCCTCGGAAAGCTTCGTGGACGTCGGCCTGACCCGTGAAGAGGTGCGCGATCTGGTCAACCTCAGTGGCCTGGTGGACTCCGATGGCGACGGCATGCCGGACGCCGACGAAGTGCCGCTGGGCCTCGACCCGGAGAACCCGGACGTCGATGGCGACGGCATCCCCGATGGCCGCGACCCCGAGCCGAGCGTGGCCGACACCCAGGCGCCCAGCGTGAGCATCGCCCACAGCGAAGGCCCGTTCTATCCGGGCGACCCGATCACCCTGACCTTCGACGTGCAGGACGCCGGCATCGTCGGTGACGTCGAGCTGCTCATGGACGGCGAGCAGCAGGCCGTGTTCAACGGCGCCGGCCAGCACCAGCAGCAGCTGACCCTGCCGGGCGAGGGCACCGTGCGCTTCGAGGTCCGCGCGACCGACAGCAACCGCAACGTCGGTCGCCAGACCCTGGACATCGAGGTGGTGGCGGTACCGCCGAGCAGCATCGCCGGTCGCGTGGTCAACGAGCTGGGCGTGCCGCTGGCGGATGTCCAGGTCAGCCTGGCGCGCCACCAGGACCAGGGCGGCGAAGTGCCGTCGTTCATGGCGCGCCTGCTGGACGATTCCAGCACCGTGACCACGGGCGCCGATGGCCGCTACCTCTTCGAGGGCATCGACCGCCGTGACAATGCCCAGTGGCTGGTCAAGGTCGACAAGGAGGTGCTGGGTTACCCGGTGCATGCCGAACAGGCCGTGCAACTGAACATCGACGGGCCTCACGACGCCGGTGACCTGATGCTGGGTGGCGAGGACAACTACGTCGAGCCGCTGAGCGGCGATCTCGGCGCGCGTAACGACGAGCCCTACGTCAACCTGCAACTGCCGGCGGACTTCGCCTTCGCCGACAAGTCGCTGCTGATCAACGTGCTCGAACAGCAGGTCGAGATCGGTGGCGGCAACGGCATCCAGAACATCCCGCTGCAGCGCCTGGTGGAGAACGCCCAGGGCACCCAGGCCTTCTACCTGGCCACGCTGCCGGATCGCCTGGTACTGACCTGGAGCGATTGGGGCCGCGAAGGCGTGACCAGCGACGACCGGGTGGACGTGCAGACCGTGATCCACCGTGACGGCCGCATCGAGAACCGCTACTACAAGGTGCCGTTCGACGGCTGGCATTGCGGCCTGCGGGTCCGTACGCGCTTCGCCCATGGCTACTGGTATGGCGCGGTGGACTCGCAGCACCTGCCGGACGTCGACGGTCGCCTGGTCTACCCGGACTACGCCATCGAGCAGGGCGGCTACTGCAACTTCGACCTGCACGGCTACACCGTCACCTACGTGCCCACGGCCGAAGGCAACTACCGGATGGAGCTCGACCGCCTGCCGGGCCACCTGGACAGCGATGGCGATGGCCTCTCGGACATCCGCGAGACGCTGCTGGGCACCCGGACCGATGCGGTGGACAGCGATGGCGACGGCCTGAACGATCGCTTCGAGCTGAACTACGGCCCGGCCCCGCTGGAAGCCAACCCGGAAGCGGCTGGCGAAGACTGGGACGACGACGGCCTGAGCAACCTGGAAGAACAGGAGCACGGCACCGATCCCTACGGCGGCGACACCGATGGCGACGGGCTTACCGATGCCGACGAGGTACGCCTGCACCATACCGACCCGACCCGCAGGGACACCGATGGTGACTGGCTGAACGACGGCGAAGAACTGGACAACCAGGCTGACCCGAGCAAGGCGGACACCGACGGCGACGGCCTCACCGACTACCAGGAAGTGCGCCAGTACGGCACCCGGCCGGACAAGCGCGACAGCGACGACGACGGCATGGACGACCCCTTCGAGATCGAATTCGGCATGGACGGCACCAGCCCGGACGGCGACGAGGACGGCGACGGCCTGAGCAACGTCGAGGAGTTCCGCCTGGGCACCCACCCGCGCCAGCTGGACGGCGATGGCGACGGCCTGCCCGACAAGCTGGAAATCGACCTGGGCCTGTCGCCGGTCAAGTACGACAGCGATGGCGGTGGCCGTGGCGACGGTGACGAGCTGTTCGCGGATGGCACCGATCCCGAGAGCCGCGGCGACGACCGTATGCTGCTGGGCAGCAACGAAGCCCCCTCCATGGAAATGGAGGCCGGGCTGATCGCGACCCTCGAACAGAATGGCCGCGTGCGCCTGACGCGCACCGATAACTTCAGCAACGTCGGCGTGGAGTATGCCCTGGAGTTCGGTGGTCTCGGCAGCCCGCCCGCAGCGGCGGCGATGCGTGCGCCGGGTGCTCCGATCCAGACCCAGCCCCATGCCTACAGCCGCCTGAGCGACGAGCCGATCTGGCGCTCCCCGCTGAAGGCACTGGACGGCGGCCTGCTGCTCAGCCGCGAGTACTACGCACCGGCCACGGGGCGTGGATTCCTGCGGGTGCTGGACAGGTACTACAACGTCAGCGGCCAGGCCAGGACCATCACCCCTGTCCTCAGCTCGAGCCCGCTCTACTGGGGGCCGGGCAACCGTCAGCAGACCTCCAGCGGCGACGACCAGCTCACTGCCGAGGACAGCTGGCTCAGCATGCGCAAGCGGAGCTACGGAGGAGAGGAGGGCGACATCCTCGGCCCGATCTCCATGGTCCATGTCTTCGCCGACCAGGCCGGGCGTGCGTCGCTCAACAGCGACGAGCTCTACAGCGATGCCTACTACAGCTGGCGCATCGGCTATCGCTTCGAGATCCCCGCCAACGAGCACCGCGTGGTGATGTCGTTCCTGGCGGTGGAGAACGCCGAGGCAGGTGCTCAGGACATGGCCAGTGTGCTCCAGGGCCTGGGCGAGAATGCGCTCCGTGGCGTACCCGCCGCTGACCGTGAACGCATGGTCAACTTCACGCCCTGCCGCGACGATGACCTGGACCTGCTGTGCAACGCCGCCGAACTCCAGCACGGCTCCAGCGACAGCAACCCGGACAGCGATGGCGACGGTTTCGCCGATGCCCTGGAAGTGCACCTGGATAGCGACCCCAGCGACCCGGCCTCGATCCCGGAGTTCGAGGTCTACGGCCTGGAAGACGTCGATGGCGTGGAGACCAGCCGGGTCCTGAAGCAGACCGGCTTCAGCGGGCCGATGACGACGGCCGGCGACCTGAACGGCTGGTATGTCAGCCTGGACGTGAACAACGCCGGCGAACTGTGGGCGGCAAGCCCCGCCTCTTCGGAAGGGTTCGGCTACGACGCCTACGAGCTGCCGTCCCTGGGGAGGCTCGAGGAGGGCGCCTGGGCGAGCCGCAGCGGACAACTGCTCGACGACGCCCAGGGCAACCTGACCCACCTGCTCATGGCCGAGAACATCGATGACCAGGAAATGCTCGCGCTGCTCCAGCTGCGCCGCACCCCCTGGGGCCAGCCGGAGTTGCAGGACCTCATCCACCTTCCGGCGGACCTCGGTTGCGGCGCCGGCCTGGCCCACTGGCAGGGTGAACCCCTGCTGCTCAACGGCTGCAAGCTGAGCCGCCTGAGCCTGAACAACGGTTTGGCGGAGCTGGTCGAGCTGAGCTTCGGCGACGGCTTCGGCAGCGCCCCCAAAGTGCTCTCCATGGACGACATGCCCCAGGCGGGCGGCGTCATGGTGCTGGTTGAAGATGAAGTGGACGGCACGCTACGCCGCAGCCTCGGCTTCGTCGACCTGAAGACCGGGCGGGTGAAGCGCCTGGGCGAGGTGCCGATTGGCGTGAAGTCGATCTCGGTGAAGTTCCGGGGCTTCCAGAATCAGCCGAAATGGCCAATTGATATCGTTCCTAGCTGATTTGTGAGTCGAGTCACACCCCTGTTTGTGGCCGACCTGTATATCGCACCCGCGATAAAAGGAATTTGACCTGATTAAGGTGGTGATCCATGAAGCAGTTCCCACGCCTCGCCTTGGCGTCCTCGATCCTGGCCCTGCTGCTGGCGGGCTGTGATTCCTCCAGCGATTCCATCGCCGAGGTGAACGGCAAGCCGGTCACCCAGGCGCAATTCGATGCCTTCCTCGCATTCAAGCGGGTACCGGCGCAGAACACCCAGTGGGTCAGCCGCGAGCTGGACGAGTACCTGGAGCGCGAGGGCCTGGCCGGGCAGATCGAGGCCCAGGGCCTGCTGCCCGCCGACCAGGTGGAGACCGAGGTGGCCGAGTTCCGCAAGCAGATGCTGATCAGCCGCTATTTCGAGGAGTTCCTCCGCGAGCGGGTGACCGACGAGGCGGTGCGCAACTTCTACGCCACCAACCCCGACCAGTTCCAGGCGCGCAAGGTGCACGTCGCCCACATCCTCCTGCGCACCAACCCCGGCATGAGCGAGAACGAGCGCCAGGCCCTGCTGAGCAAGGCCCAGGAAGTGCAATCGCGCATCAACGCCGGCGAGGACTTCACCGCGCTGGCCGCCACCTTCTCCGAGGACCAGCTGTCCGCCAAGCAGGGCGGCGACCTGGGCTGGCTGCAGGAAGGCGCCATCGACCCGGCCTTCAGCGGCAAGGTATTCGCCATGAAGCCGGGCGAGGTGTCCGAGCCGGTGGTGACGCCCTTCGGCTTCCACGTGATCAAGGTGATCGAGGGGCCGCAGGTGGTGAAGCAGCCGTTCGAAGCGGTCAGCGGCGACATCCGTTATCGCCTGCGCCAGGAAGCCAAGCAGGCCGAGCTGGAGCGCCTCAAGGCAGCGGCTAAGATCGACCGCAAGACGCCGCCGGCCGCGGCCGAGGGCACCGCCGCCAAGGAAGGCGAAGACCGTGCCGCGGGTTGAGTGGACGCTGGGCTGCCTGCTGGCGGCGGCGCTGCTGGCCGGCTGCCGTGACGACGACGGCGCCGACGCCCTGGCGCAGGTGCCGGTCGAGCCTTCGGCGACCCTGGTCACGGTGGACGACAGCCCCATCACCCGGGCCCAGCTGGAACTGACCGTCGAGCGCACGCTGGGCGAGTCGGCGCCGCTGTTCGCCAACGACGAGGTGGAACGCAAGATCCTCGACAGCCTGGTGGCCAGTCGCGCCATGGCCCTGCTGGCCGAGCGCGAGCTGGACGCCGGCGAGCGCGCCCAGCTGGACCTCAAGGCCCAGGCCTACCGCGAGGAACTGCTGGTGCGCCACTACCTGGAGCAGCATGCCACGCCGGAACCGGTGACCAGCGAGCAGGTGGCCGACTACTACCAGCGCCACCCCGAGGAATTCGGCGGCGGCGTGGAGAAGAGCTTCGAGATCATCGCCAGCGACCAGGCGCTGGAAGAGCCCCAGCGTGCCGAGCTCATCGCACTGCTCAGCGGCGCCGAGGCCAAGGGTCGCGACTGGCAGAAGCAGGTGGCCGCCTGGCGCGCCGCCGGCAAGCCCCTGGAGTACCGCAGCAACCGCATCAAGCCCGAACTGCTGGAGCAGCCGCTGCGCGGCCTGGTGGAGTCCACCGAGGCGGGCAGCATCGCGCCGCTCTACGTGGACGGCCAGTTGCTGCTGGTGCGGGTGACGGGCGAGGAGCGCCTGCCGGCCAGGCCGCTTTCCGAAGTCAGTGGCGAGATACGCGAGAAACTGGCGCCGCAGGCCCTCAAGCAGGCGGTGAAGAGCCTGAGCGAAGAGGCGACGCGCCAGGTGAAGGTGCAATACAGCTCGCGCTAGACGAGCCGATTGCAAAGGGCCGGCCGATAGGTGCCGGCAAAGGGAAACGGCAGGGCAGCCTGTACAACAGTGGACGGACGAACTATGGGGATGCTGGGGGGGCAGGGCAAGCGGTGCCGGTTGCTGGCGGGGCTGGCATGGCTCCTTTTGACCAGTGGCGGCCTGGCGCAGGCGGCCGAGTCCTGTCGCGCCCTGTTCACCGGCGGCCTGCAGACCCATGGCGCCGGTGGCGTCGTCTTCCAGTGGGGCGGCACGCTGCAGAACAACCCCAGCCAACTGATCGACACCCCCCGTGTGCAGAACCCCTGGGGCGCGCCCAGCTGCGGCAGCCGCGACTGCCAGGCCAGCGGCATGGCGGCCGCCGACTTCGCCGGCCTGACACTGCCCGAGATCAAGGGCGAGCATGACCTGAGCCTGGGTTACCTGGGCGTGGGCGAGGCGGGTGGCGGCGATCTCAACCGCTACCGCACCATCAGCGTCGATGGCGGCGCGACCCTGTCCTTCAACGCCCGCCACCAGGCCTACTACATCCAGCGCCTGAGCATCGGCTATGGCGCCAAGGTCACCCTGGCCCCTGGGCGCTACTGGATCGGCCAGCTGGACATGGCCTCCAGCAGCCAACTGCTCATCGCCGGCGGCAACGCACGGGTGGTGGTCGGCTCGTCGCTGAACCTGCCCTACCAGGCCAGCCTCAATGGCGAAGGCAGCGCCGAAGCGTTGCAGCTCTTCGTGCGCGGCAACCTGAGCCTGGAGTCGTCCGCCACCGTCGGCGCCCTGGCCTATGTGGAAGGGGACTACCGCGGGGCCTTCGCCTCGCGCCTGCGTGGCGGCCTCAACGCCCGCAATGCCGTGGTGGATACCGCCGCGCGCATCGAAACGCGCATGGACGCCATCGCCACCCTGGGCTGGAACACCCAATGCAGCGAGCGCCGCGACCTGGATGGCGACGGCGTGCTCGACCTGTTCGACGCGGAAACCGATGGCGACGGCCATGACGACGAGACCGAGCGCCTGGCGGGCAGCGACCCGCGCAACGCCCAGAGCGTGCCCCAGGTGGCGCCGCCCACTCCCCAGCCGAGCCAGTGCACCGCGGCCTTCGCCAAGGGCCTGCAGAGCCACGCCGCCGGTGGCCGCATCAGCTTCGGCCTCAACGCCCAGTTGCGTGACGGCGTCTCCGCCTACCTGCCGGCCAGCCGGGTCGACAGCAGCTTCGCCTCCCTGGCCCGCAGTTGCGGCACCCAGGATTGCCAGCCCAGCTACACGCCTGCGCCCGTTCCGCAACTGCCGGCCTTCCTCAAGACCGGCTCCAGCTTCAGCCAGGACCTGGGCTACGGCGCCACGCAGGTGATGGACGGCAGCCGCACCGAGTGGCGCCGGCTGAATGTCGCCGGCATGGCCACCGCGCGTTTCACCAAGCCGGGCGCCTACCGCCTGCGGGAAGTGGAAGTGGGCTACCGCGGCACCCTGGAACTGTCCGCCGGCGACTACTGGATCGAGAAGCTGACACTGGCCAGCGAGGCGCGCATCGTTCCGCGTGGCGCCGGCACCGTGCGACTGCACGTGGCGCAGAACCTCGAGCTGCCCTGGCAGGCGCGCTTCAACGCCGAGGCTTCCGGCCAGGCCCGCGACCCCTCGCAGCTGCTGGTGCTGGCCGAGGGCAACGTGGTGCTGGGCTCCAACACCACGGTGTCCGGCTTCGTCTACGCCCGGGGCAACCTGACCCAGCAGTACGCGTCCCAGCTCACCGGCGGTGCCGTGGCAGCGAACCTGAGTCTGGAAACCCAGGCCCAGGCGCGCCAGGACCTGGCCGCGCTGGGCAAGCTGGACTTCGGCCTGCTGTGCGACCTGGACGGCGACGGCATCGGCGACAACCTCGACCCGGATCGCGACGGCGACGGCATCTCCAACGATTACGAGATCCAGCTCGGCTACAACCCGGACGACAAGAACAGCACGCCGCCGGACCTGGACAAGGACGGCATCCCGGACGCCCTGGACGATGACCGTGACGGCGACGGCGTGGCCAATGCCCAGGACGCCTTCCCGGACGATCCCAAGGAAAGCCGCGACCTGGACGGCGACGGCATCGGCGACAACGCCGACACCGACCGCGACGGCGACGGCGTTTCCAACGACATCGAGATCCAGCTGGGCTTCGACCCCAACGACAAGGCCAGCACGCCGCCGGACCTGGACAAGGACGGCATCCCCGATGCGCTCGATGACGACCGCGACGGTGATGGCGTGCCCAACGCCCAGGACGCCTTCCCGGACGATCCCAAGGAGAACCGTGACCTGGACGGCGACGGCATCGGCGACAACGCCGACACCGATCGCGACGGCGACGGCATCTCCAACGACTACGAGACCCAGCTGGGCTTCGACCCCAACGACAAGGCCAGCACCCCGCCGGACAGCGACCGCGACGGCATCCCCGACGCGCTGGACTACGACCGCGATGGCGACGGCGTGGAGAACGACAAGGACGCCTTCCCGGACGACCCCAGGGAAAGCCGCGACCTCGATGGCGACGGCATCGGCGACAACGCCGACCCGGATCGCGACGGCGACGGGATTTCCAACGACTACGAGACCCAGCTGGGCTTCGACCCCAACGATAAGGCCAGTACCCCGCCGGACCTGGACAGCGACGGCATCCCGGATGCGCTGGACGACGACCGTGACGGCGACGGCGTGGTCAATGCCCAGGACGCGTTCCCGGACGATCCCAAGGAAAGCCGTGACCTCGACGGTGACGGCATCGGCGACAACGCCGACCCGGACCGCGATGGCGATGGCATCTCCAACGACTACGAAATCCAGGTCGGCACCGACCCGGACGACAAGGCCAGCGTGCCGCCGGACCTGGACAAGGACGGCATTCCCGATGCACTGGATGATGATCGTGACGGCGATGGGGTGTTGAACCCCGACGACGCCTTCCCGGACGATCCGAAGGAAAGCCGCGACCTCGACGGCGACGGCATCGGCGACAACGCCGACACCGACCGCGACGGCGACGGCATCTCCAACGACTACGAAATCCAGGTCGGCACCGACCCGGACGACAAGGCCAGCACGCCGCCGGACCTGGACAAGGACGGCATTCCGGACGCGCTGGACGATGACCGCGACGGTGACGGCGTACCCAACGCCGACGACGCCTTCCCGGACGACCCCAAGGAAAGCCGCGACCTGGACGGCGACGGCATCGGCGACAACGCCGACACCGATCGTGATGGCGACGGCATCTCCAACGACTATGAAACCCAGGTCGGTACCGACCCGGACGACAAGGCCAGCACGCCGCCGGACCTGGACAAGGACGGCATTCCGGACTCGCTGGACGATGACCGCGATGGTGACGGCGTGGCCAATGCCCAGGACGCCTTCCCGGACGACCCCAAGGAGAGCCGCGATCTGGACGGCGACGGCATCGGCGACAACGCCGACACCGATCGCGACGGCGACGGGATTTCCAACGACTACGAAACCCAGGTCGGCACCGACCCGGACGACAAGGCCAGCGTACCGCCGGACCTGGACCGCGACGGCATTCCCGATGCACTGGATGATGATCGTGACGGCGATGGGGTGTTGAACCCTGACGACGCTTTCCCGGACGACCCCAAGGAGAGCCGCGATCTGGACGGCGACGGCATCGGCGACAACGCCGACACCGATCGCGACGGCGACGGCATCTCCAACGACTACGAGACCCAGCTGGGCTTCGACCCCAACGATAAGGCCAGCGTGCCGCCGGACCTGGACAAGGACGGCATCCCGGACGCCCTGGACGACGACCGTGACGGCGATGGCGTGCCCAACGCCGATGACGCGCTGCCCGATGATCCGACCGAGACCCGTGACATGGACGGCGACGGCATCGGCGACAACGCCGACCCGGACCGTGACGGCGACGGCATCGCCAACGACATCGAGATCCAGCTGGGCTTCGACCCCAACGACAAGAACAGCACGCCGCCGGACCTGGACAAGGACGGCATCCCCGATGCGCTGGACGACGACCGCGATGGCGATGGCGTGCCCAACGCCCAGGACGCGTTCCCGGACGACCCCAAGGAAAGCCGTGACCTCGACGGCGACGGCATCGGTGACAACGCCGACACCGACCGCGACGGCGACGGCATTTCCAACGACTACGAAACCCAGGTCGGCACCGACCCGGACGACAAGGCCAGCGTGCCGCCGGACCTGGACAAGGACGGCATCCCCGACGCGCTGGACGACGACCGTGACGGTGATGGCGTGCCCAATGCCCAGGACGCCTTCCCGGACGATCCCAAGGAAAGCCGTGACCTGGACGGCGACGGCATCGGTGACAACGCCGACCCGGACCGCGACGGCGACGGGATTTCCAACGACTACGAGACCCAGGTCGGCACCGACCCGGACGACAAGGCCAGCACCCCGTCGGACCTCGACAAGGACGGCATCCCGGATGCGCTGGATGATGACCGCGACGGCGATGGCGTGCCCAACGCCCAGGACGTGTTCCCGGACGACCCCACGGAAAGCAGCGACCTCGACGGCGACAAGATCGGCGACAACGCGGATACCGACCGCGACGGCGACGGCATTTCCAACGACTACGAAACCCAACTGGGCTTCGACCCGAACGACAAGAACAGCACGCCGCCGGACCTGGACAAGGACGGCATCCCCGATGCGCTCGATGACGACCGCGACGGCGACGGCGTACCCAACGCCCAGGACGCCTTCCCGGACGATCCCAAGGAGAGCCGTGACCTCGACGGCGACGGCATCGGCGACAACGCCGACCCGGACCGCGACGGCGACGGCGTCAGTAACGACGACGAAGTGGCGGCCGGCACCAACCCGAACGACCCCACCAGCTTCCCGGATCGCCAGCCGCCGGTCGTGGCCATCGAAGGGCCCGAGGTCATCAGCGTCAACGAGGACAGCGTCACCCTGCGCGGCAGCGCCAGTGACAGCGCCTCGGGCATGGCGCGCCTGGAGTTCGCCTCCGACCGCTTCCCCGGCACCCGCTTCGCCGTCACCCTGCAAGGCAGCCAGTGGACCGCCAGCGTACCGGTGCTCGAAGGCACCAACCGGCTGACCCTGACCGCCTTCGACAAGGCCGGCAACCAGGCGAGCCTGGTACGGACGGTCGAACGCCAGCCGCTGGCCAGCGATATCGCCCTGACGGTGGATTACCCGCTGCCGGGCGCCACGGTGAAGGACGCCAGCCTGGTGGTGCGCGGCCAACTGCGCAGCGACAAGGCCGCCCAGCGCATGGAAGTCCTGGTCAATGGCCAGCCCGCCAGCCTGTCGGCCACCGGCCAGGTGACCCTGTTCGCCTTCCAGTCGGCCCCCATCACCCTGCAGGCGGGCCCCAATACCCTGACGCTCCAGGCGTGGGTGGACCAGCGCAGCATCCAGCGCAGCATCGTGGTGACCTACCAGCCGCCCCAGGCCAGCTTCAAGCCGCCGCGCTTCGACAACCTGTCGCCCGCCAACGGCAGCCTGCTGCCGGGCAATGGCTTCATGCTCGGCGGCCAGGTGTTCGCCGAGGCGGGCCTGGAACGCATCAGCGTCGCCGGGCGCAACCTGGTCCTGCGCGAGCCGGGCGCCCAGCTGTACGACCTGCGCGAGGCGCTGAACGTACCGGTGGGGCAGAACAGCTACTCCGTCGAGCTGCTGGCCCGCGATCGCAGCGGCCAGGAAACCCGCCAGACCCTCAGCTGGACGCTAGACCAGGAGCCGCCGCAGATCACCCTCGACCAGGCCCTGGTGGAGCTGCCGGCGAAGAACCGCGTCAGCGAGCAGCCCTATCCGCTCAAGGGCACCCTGCGCGAGGCCAACCTGTCGAGCTTCCAGATCAACGGCACCGACGTGACCCTGGAGCCTGGTGGCCAGGCGGGTGAGTTCCGCTTCGCCAGCCGTATCGCACTGCCCATCGGCCAGCCCGTGAGCGTGACCCTGGACGCCCGCGACCAGGCCGGCAACCAGCTGCGCCGCGAGTACAGCCTGGAGCTCTCGGCCCAGGCGGCGATCAGCTGGGTCATCCCCACCGAAGGCACCGAACTGCTCAACCTGGGCGAGCCGGTGTCCCTGCAGGTGGCTGCGCGCATCGAGGACCTCAGTGGCCTGCTGGCGCCTCGGGCCATGCTGCTGGCGGCCAATGGCGATGTGATCGCCGATGCCCCGCTGACCGGCGACACCACGCTCAAGAGCGCCACCCTGCAGATTCCGCCGCAGAGCGGCCAATACCAGTTGCTGGCGGTGCTCCAGGGCGGCAATGGCCAGGTGGTCGCGCAGAGCGCGCGGTCCATCTCCCTGGTCACCCCGCAGCAGGTGCCGGTGGCCCTGGAGCGTGTCGAGCCGGCGAACAACGCGCGCTTCGTCGAGCCCAACGGCTTCATCAGCCTCTACTTCAACCAGGCCATCGACCTGGCCAAGCTGGAGATCAAGGTCCACGAGACCGCCCACGGCATGTCCTACGTCGACCTCGACGGGCTGGGCACCAATGCGCTCAAGGCCCAGGGCTACCAGCTGGTGCGGGTCGACCGCGACCACCAGGCCGTGGTCGGCGCGCTCTCCGAGCTGCCGGGCAGCCAGGTGATCGCCTTCTATCCGGAGAAGGACCTGGCCTATGACGCCGAGGTGTCGGTTGAAGTGCGCTACGACGGCCAGGAGCTGGAGCGCCTGCGCTACCGCACCCGGCCGCTGCCGACCTTCATCTCCGGCGTGGTGCTGGACCAGCTGCAGGAGCCGGTGGCGAACATCGAAGTGCGCCTGGAAGAGCTGAACCGCAGCGTGCGCACCAACCGTGACGGCGCCTTCAACTTCGGCTTTGGCGACACTGCCGAGCAGACCATCCCCGGTGGCCAGTACCGGCTGCTGCTCAACCCGGGCTCGGGCAACCGTGGCTACGGCGCCGACAGCCGCAGCGTCACGGTCCAGGGTGGCCAGCGCAACGACTTCGGCCAGATGCAGCTGGCGCAGCTCAACACCACGCTGCCCTACGTGCCGGTGAAGGGCGGCAGCCAGCTGAGCCTGCTGGAGGGCGAGTTCAAGCTCGACCTCGGCGGCGCACGCCTGCTGTTCCCCGATGGCCGCCAGGAAGGCGACCTGCATGCGCAGATGCTGCAGTTCAGCGAGCTGCCGTACCCGGTCGAGCCGCTGGCCATGCCCTACTGGATGTACGCGCTGCAGCCCGCCGGGGTGAGCGTGCAAGGCACGCTCAGCGTCGACCTCGCTGCCCTGCGCCTGGGCAACACCCTCGACTACCTGCCGCCGGACGGCTCCTACGTGGTGATGGTGGGGCTGGACCGTGAGGCCGCGCGCATCGTCCCGGTGGGCGTCGGCGTGATCGGCAACGGCCGCATCCGCAGCCAGGGCGTGCTGGCCCAGGACAACCTCGATCTCTTCGGCTTCGCCCTGGCCGGCCTCGAAGCGCAACCCGCGCTCAAGGCATACGCCAACGGCGAGCTCAACCTGCGCCAGCTGCAGGCCGAACTCTATCGCTTGAACAAGGGCCGCTGAGGCGGCCAAGGGAATCTCTGACAGATGGATATGTTGGTCATGCCTTCCGAATCGAAACGCCGCAGCCGCGCATGGCTGGGCCTGGCGCTGGGTGCACTGCTGGCCGGCTGGACGGCCACGGCCCAGGCGTTCTTCGGCTTCGGGCTGATCCCCGGTATCTACATCCCCCAGACCTACTACAAGTTCGGGGCCGTCTACACCCGCGCCATCGTGCTCAGCCCCAACGGCAAGCCCATCTGGGTGGAATACGGCAGCGATGGCAAGGAAGCCCGCGAGATCGGCGAAGCCACCGGGCCGCTGGAGCAGGCCCAGGTGATGTCCGGCGATATCTATCGCGCCTACCTGCAGCGCCTCAAGGACGCCCGCGAACGTTATCCACAGAGCGAAGTGATGACCGCCGCCACCTATCGGGGCACGTCCTTCAAGACGGTGGATGGCAAGGCCATCGACAAGCCCAGCCTGAGCCCGAGCAGCCTGACCGTGCTGGTGCGGGGCGAGAAGGAACGCTTCAGCACCAAGGGCGATGAACTGCTGCTGTTGCAGATGCCCATCGACAGCAACGTCACGCCGTCTTCCAGCAGCAAGGCGCTGCTGCTGTCCAAGGAAGGGCAGATCCTCCACCAGGGCAGCAACAGCATCGGCTTTCGCGCGGGCTTCTTCGGCAAGGACGGCAAGGTCGACGACAAGAACACCCGCGACCGCGACGCCAAGATCTACGGCCCGCTACCGGGCGTGGGCGTCACCCTGGGCAGCCACGTCACCGGCGGCTATGCCCTGACGGACGACGACGGCAAGTACAGGATGAACTACTTCCTGCCGCCTTGCCCCGGGTTCTTCTTCGAGTACACCACCCCGGCCTACCTGGAGCTCTACTACAAGCGCTTCAACCCCCGGGGCAGCTCCAACATGCCCTACTACCTGACCCGGCCGGACTACGACACCTGCAACGGCATGGGCCTGTGGAGCCTGGACGCCGCGATGGTCGTCCTCACCGCCGCGACACCCATGAAGCAGGCGATGGACTTCCCCATCGACCTGATGGTGCTGGACGGTTCGGCGCAGTTCGGTGGCGGTGTGAAGCTTGGCGACAAGACCGCCTACAGCGACAAGACCGGCAAGCGTGACAACTATCTCCAGGAGAAGTACGACTTCGATGGCGATGGCAAACCAGACTGGGTGGTGCCCGGCAAGAAGGTGACCAAGGAGGTCGAGGGCAAGCAGAAGGAGGTCTTCGTCAAGACCTCTCTGAAAGAAGCCGAGCTACAGGGGATCTATATCTCCAGCCGCTTCGATGCGGTCCCGGAGAATACCGAGAAGA
Organism: Pseudomonas sp. No.21; assembly: GCF_054558415.1. Classification (NCBI taxonomy): domain Bacteria; kingdom Pseudomonadati; phylum Pseudomonadota; class Gammaproteobacteria; order Pseudomonadales; family Pseudomonadaceae; genus Pseudomonas; species Pseudomonas sp. No.21. Next base: position 71,204 of record NZ_BAAJNO010000015.1, on the reverse strand, counting down.
CGGGCCCCGACTTCACTCGTTTGATCGACGTCGCCCCCGACATGGAGAACCGTGGCCTGCTGGAAAGCATCAGCAAGGACGACCTGAAGGACACGGACATCTACGTGTTCCGCGAATCCAACGGCCAGCTCGTGGCCGAGCGGCGCGGGCTGCACGAGGACGAGCTGTACAAGAACTACTCCGGCGTCGACGAGAAGTCCGGCAGCTTCCGCTACACCATCCAGCTGCGTGGCTCGAAGGAGAACAATTACGCGATCGTCGGCCGCACCGGCGAGGCGGCCTTCAGCAAGTGGCAGAGCGCCGGCGGCTTCAAGGAGGAATTCCAGAAGCGCGCGGCCAACCACCTCAAGGCTGGCGAGACGGTGCGCATCATCGCCATCAACCGGCCGACCGGATACATGGGCAGCACCAAGGTTCAGCTGCAGTCGGCTATAGCCAGTGGCAACCTGCTGAATTTCGCTAGTCAGCGCATCGAACTCTCTCCGCCAAACCTGAAGGTCTGGGCCGAGCGCAAGACCAAGATCGAAAAGGGCATTACCAAAGGGAAGGAACAGAAGAACCTGATCGGCAACGAGGGAGCGGGTCTGGGCAGCGACATCAGCATTGCCATTTATACCGATTGGCGAGATATCGATGGGGGTGCCCTGCCGGAAGAGTTGGCCGATTACGGTTTTACCGGGCGGATGGCCAAGATAGTCGCGGCGAACCAATTGGCGCCGGTTGGAGCCAACAACCTGTCCCAATTCAAGATCAAGCCTGGGCAACAGGTTCAAATCATCCAGCTACCGGAAAAGGTTCTGGCAAAACAACATCTCTATCTTCAGGTAACCGGGCAGCCGGAGAACCGTAATCCCGATTTCTCATCCAAGGGGCAAGCGAGCGGAATTCTCAAATACCGACCGACTCACTACGTACCGGTCCGTGTGCCGTTGCACGATGAGGAAGGCAGCGAGTTGTCTCGCCAAGCGTGGCGCAAGGCGAAGAAAGAACAGCCAGAAGCCGATCTGAAACAGCCGGAGCCCATTTACAACTGGAGCTACAGGCCGGAACTCCAGTTCAGCCTCTACGACCTCAACGTCGAATCGATCCGACGCCAGACCTACCAGAATGTCGAGGTAGATGTTCTGTCCAAGGAAAACCCCGTTATCACGAGCAGTGATAACTACGTGAAGATTCTGTATGACCTGCTGCAGTCCAATCTTGAGCAGTTGGGCACTTGGGAAACGGAGCGTGGCAGGGAGTTGGTACTCGCCTTCGGCGAACAAGAGATCAAAGCGAAGATTGGTGAGGATAAAACCATCACCTTCGACAACATCGCCCACTTGGGAAAACTTGATCCTGATGACTTCCTGAATTTGCGTCTTTTCGCGAACCACGACTCAGGGAACGTGTTGTGGAAATGGGCATTCGAGTATTTCAAGATCGATACCCAGATGGCAGATATCGATGCATCGGCAGCCGAGAAGATATTTGTCAGTGCGGATGACCCGCAAATCGATCTACAGGCGATTCTCGTGGGGTACGCGAATCGTGAGGAAGAAAAGAAAACACCATTGACCGCCAATTGGTCGGTTGAAGGAGATGGTTTCCTTTCTACCTATCGGGAAGGCGGAAACCTTACCGGCACCTTCTTCAACACACTGCGCATGTCCCCCGGAGCAGGAGCCAAGGCCGTGGTGAAAGCCCGCCTTGGTGATGATGAGGAAACGACTGCCCGACTCACGACCGTTGAGGTTGTGCCGGGAGCGCCCAAGACCGTATTCGTTGACCTGGAAGGAACGGTTTCGCAGCTGGGGATTGGCGCTCTGAACGTCAAGGTCACGGCTTATGACAAGAACTTCAACCGCGTGGGAGATGAGACGGGGGTCGACTTCTCGGTCGATGGTGACTCGACACTCACATCCAACAGCTCCTACACCCTGGGTGGGTCGGCGACAACTCAGATCAAGGGTGGCATAGAGCCTGGCACCTACAACCTGAAGGTAAGGGTCGGTGCGATAACGGTCGAAAAGACGTTCGAGGTTCATCCGCTGAAGCTCGAATTCGCCAATGTGCCTCCCAAGGCAACGTTGAACTCGACGGTCAATTTCTCGATCAAGGCCACTGATATCCAGAACGTACCCGCCACGGGTGTGGCGATCAGTGTTTTCACCAACGCGGGTTTTTTCAACAAGGCGAGCCTGATCACTGGAGGAGATGGTATCGCGCAGGCCCAGTTCTTTACCGGCTTTGATGCGACTACGGCGGAAATCTACGCCCGTACCGGTTTTACGCCTTCGCAGAAACAGATGATCGTGATCGCGCCACCGCCTCCCCAGCCGGGGGTAGGTGGCGGTGTCAATGTGAAGCGCAACCTGATCCTCGGGGAGGCAGTCGCTACCGATAAGGTGGAGATCGATCGGGGGGACGGCGTCGTACTGCGCATGCCTTATCGCAAGAGTGGGCAGATCGATTTGACCGGGACGAAAAACGAAACAGTCAGCGTGGAACTGGGCTCCATCACTGACCCGAACCGTCAGCCGCTCATTGCGCTCATGATGTTGGACATCGATACGGAGGCTGTCACGCAGCCGGATGGCGACATCATCTTCAAGCAATATGCCATCGATTCTCTGGGGCTTCGTCGTCCCGATGCAGAGAATATCGAGCTGAGTAGCGACGGCCCCTACGCCGGTGAAGGGGGCAGTTACTCCTTCAAAGAAGACAGCGTCATCAGGGCCCCTGGTGATCCGAAGCTGAACCCAGGGGCTATCGGTGTTCGGTTTGACGTTCGTCTGGAAAAACATGGCGTTCTGTTGCGGCACGGCCCGCTCGAGATCAGTTCTTCCAGTTCCGGGCTGCAGGCCCAGCTGACGATAGACGGACGAACCGAGGTAGTGACCGGCCCGGCGCTGGAGATCGGTGCGTGGAGCTCGGTCGGGGTGCAGTTCAAGGATGGGCAGCTCTCCCTGGCAGTCAACAATCAGTTGGCGGGCACTCGATTGATCAGTGGTGCTCCGGTCTATGGCATGAGCCGCCTGACCATCGGCGGCTTTGTGGGCCTGATGCGAGCTTTCAAGTGGTATGACAGTTCAAGCCGACCACTCCTGACGTTCGAGGACGGGCAGACGAAAGCGGATGTGCGAATGCCCGAGCAGGGTTCGTCGGTTCTGACCTATGTAAGTACCGACGAATTCAACAAGGCACAGTCTGGTTCGAATCAATCTATAAACCGGGTAGTCGTGCAGTTTGGGGCGCAGCTGCAGTACGTGAACGTCATGGGTGTGGAGGCCTATAAAGAGCTTTCACTCAACTACCTGAATACAGCCTATCAAGGTAGTGAGGTTCCGCCCATCGACTACGACGCGATGGCGATGAACCTCAATGGAACCTCTTCCGGGAATTTCTTCATCCCGGCGGCGTATGCATTCAGTCTGACGGATGTAGTGGACTCTGCTGTAGATGGGCTGATCTTCTTGGGCAATATGGCGTTTCCATTTGAGGATATAAAAATCGTCTATGACCAGATCAATTATTACATCGCCAAGGATTGGGCGAACTTCAGTGTCGAGACGCTTGCGTTTGCCAGCCTGAACGTCATTACGGGGCTTCCAATCGGCCCAACGAGACTGCTGAAACCTGTCGTCAAAGTGCTGCAGCTGTTCTACAAGTACTTGGGTAAGCGCCCCAAGGCGATCAAAGCAATGATCAGTGTCATGGAGGACCTCATTATCAAGGCCAAATCAGGAAAGTTTGATAGGGTCACCGCACTGGTGCCCTATTTCCTGACCGTGGCCGAGCTGATGAGGATGGATACGGATTCCATCACCTACATGGTCAATAGCATTGACGGCCTCGATGACATTCTTGCGTGGGTGGACTATCTCAGTTTGCCTGCAGAAGGTTGGGAGGGTACGGGTGCGCCTCCAGAAGTGGAACTATTTGGGTGGATGCCTCTGCCAGACAGCACCCAGCCTTATGCGCAGCTGATGCCTTATGAGCAGGTATCTCCTGTCAACATAAGTTTCTTCCAGATGGCTTACGCCGCGGCGCCAAAGATCAAGCCGAAGCGCTTGCCCGGCGAGGCGTTGTCACCCGTCATGAAGCAGATCAAGGAGGCGCTTGGCGACGATCCGAAGCCCTTGGTCGAAATGATGAAGACTGTCAGCAAGGTCATGCGTGAAGGCGGCGCTCCCGCATTGCGTAAATTTGTCTTCGACAAGCAATTCTTCATGGGGGCTCTGACTTTAGGGCAGCGTGGTAGTCAGAATGCCCTGCGCAATATTGTGAGGGGGTTCAAGGGCATGCGTGTGCACCCCATGTTGCTATTGGCATCCATCGCCTATATCGAGGAAGAGGCTGCCAAGGGGAAACTGGTCGGCAAGAAGGCGCTGGTGGAGAAGATTCGGGGCAAATACGTAATGAGCTTGGCCAGTTTGTCGGGTTATGAGTCTCTGATGGAGGAAAATCCTGCACTGGACGTAATGACGCCTATCGGCATGCATAACGGTGCTCAGGGCGCAACGTTCCAGATTCTGGTGACAGCCTACTATTTGGCAACGGATCAGCTAGTGGATATAGAAGTTCCGAGGATCGTCAGGCTGTTCACCAACAAGAAAAACCAGGATGCAAACAAGGAAGTATTCCGAGCGTTACGCTACGTTGACATCATGACCAAGGATGAGGGTTGGGTGGAGCTGAAGTCATTAAGGCGCTCTTACAAGGATCCGCGCGATCTGCTGTATACGAAAGCGTTGGATCTATGGAATATAACCAGCGATAAGTCCTATTCAGGAAATGGTGAGCTGACAGATCAAGAACTGAAGCCAACAACCAAGTACCATAAGCAGTTCAGTCTTGACCGTATTGCAAAGAACATTGGGGCCATCACCACCAAGGGCGACGGAGGGAAACGTGTCGATATTGGCTCGGTGAAGTGGTGGTTCCATGAGTTTGATGTTCCTGCTCGTAAGTCGACCAGTGGTAGCCGGGAGCAGAGCCCTGAAATAGATAACGGGGCTGGTGGGATTCCTGACCGTTTGATGACCTACCCCATGCCAGGTGGCAATAAGGCCCTGAAGTATAGCTATGGCAAAAAATGGCAGCCGAGTACAAGCGGTGGTGTTGTAGCGTCTTTCGATGCCAAGAACCTTGTTTTTGATGCGCTCAAGCGTGCAGCTGCCTTACCCAAAGGCGTAAAAGATGCCGCAGAGTTCGATATAAAAGATGATTGAGAGTAGGACCACGTATGAACCGTGAAGAGCTTTGGGCCCGACTTGAACGTGCCGATTATTTTGATTGGTGCAGCGCAGGTGAAGTTGAGCGGCTGCGGGCGCTCTATTTCGACGGCGTTGTAGAGGAAGACGCGCCCGATTTTCTAAAAGTCAGAGAGCTTTTTTGGCATCCGGAGCAGAGTCAGGCTCGGTGGTTTTCGATCTTGGAGCAGCGCAAGCGGTTTCGAGATGATGATGGCAACGAGCATGTATCCGAATCGCTGGGCAAGGAGTACACGCAGGCGTGCCTCGATACCCTTTTGCTGACTGATTTCCTGTATGTGGGGTTGGCCATCGAGCAGCAGCTCGAGTTGCTTGAATTCTTGGAATTTGAAAAAAATTGCAGTCTTCGTGGTGCTTATTTCGAAGCATGGATTAGCGGCGTACTGGCGTGGTTGAAATCTCAAAACCGGGAAGCTTGGGATGCTGCCTGTTTTGATGAGAGTAAATTCGCCTCGTCTTGGGGCTTCTTCTATAGATTTATTGGAAAGTCTCCTTTGGTGCTGCAAGGCAAGCGAATAGGCTTTGCTGAGCAAGTGGGCGTGTGGAGCGGCTCTTTTTCGCAGCATTTTTTAAGCTCTATGAAAGAGCTGATGCTTATGGCTGACAAGGGGAAGTTCCCTCGCCGACCTGATATCAATATTGAAACCCGTGCCCGTTTCCTGAGTGACTTCAAGAACGATCTAGAAACAGGCAGCGCTCCTAAGTTGCTGCTCGACATCTGGGCCTTGGTCAAGAACTGAAATGGCTACTCCTTACTTCATAAGCATCAGTGGCAACGCAACGTCGGACCGTTATCCGATCATTCTTGCGCTACTGGAACAGGCGGCTGCAGGGATGGAGCTCCAGCAGCTGGAAAGTGCTTTCGCCGGGCTGGATGAATACGCCTTGGAATGCTTCCAGCCCCTTGCCAAGTACGCTCTCTTCTTCAGCTCCTTCAGGAGAGCTGCGGTTGCGGATGGACGTTTCACCTGGGCCTGGGAGATGGAGGCGCATGGCGACACCTTCCTGGAAGACATGCTCCAGTTGCTCGATGTGGTAGGGCTTGAGGATCTCGAGGGAGAATCACAGGGGGATGAAGAGGTCTATCGTTGCAATGTCACAGACGAGGCCATCGAGTGTGAGTATCACGAGCTGATCGAATAGGCTCCGCACACCCAGTCTTACAGTTGGCTTGTAGCCTGTGCAGGCGCGCCATTCGTCGCGCCATCTCCCGGCATCGGAACCACCCCACATTCCTCGCTTTCCCGCCCATTCCCGGGCACTTCATCTGTGATTTAATTGCACCGTGCCATCGCTCCCCGCCCGGGGGGCGGTGGCTCTCTAGGCTTTGGCAGGCCGGGACTCCGCCTGCTGTCCGTCGGCCTCCAACGCAATGGATTCTGCGATGCCCAGCGCCAGCCCTCTCGATCCCGTCGACTCCCCTGCCGAGGCCGTCAGCCTGCGTCGGTTGCCGTTCGCCTATGCCAAGCGCCACGGCGTGCTGGTCCAGGTCGGGGTGGATGGGGCGCGGCTGGTGTACCGACCGGGCACGGCCTTGGCGGCGGTGGGGGAGGCGTTGCGTTTCGTCGGGCGGCCCCTGGCGTTCCAGGAGCTGGACGCGGCGACATTCGATGCCGCGCTGAGCCTGGCCTACCAGCATGATTCCTCGGCCGCCATGCAGATGGTGGAGGGCCTGGGCGATGAGCTCGACCTCGCCAGCCTGGCCGAACGGGTGCCGGAAACCGAAGACCTGATGGAGCAGGAGGACGATGCGCCGATCATCCGCCTGATCAACGCCATCCTCGGCGAGGCCATCAAGGAGAACGCTTCCGACATCCATGTCGAGACCTTCGAGAAGCGCCTCGTGGTGCGCTTCCGCATCGACGGCATCCTCCGCGAGATGGTGCAGCCCCGGCGTGAGCTGGCGGCGCTGCTGGTGTCGCGGATCAAGGTCATGGCCAAGCTGGATATCGCCGAGAAGCGTGTGCCCCAGGACGGCCGAATCTCCCTGCGCGTGGCCGGGCGTGAAGTGGACATCCGCGTCTCCACGCTGCCGTCGGCCAACGGCGAGCGCGTGGTATTGCGCCTGCTGGACAAGCAGGCCGGGCGCCTGACCCTGCAGCATCTGGGCATGAGTGCGCGCGACCGCTCGCAGATGGAGGAGACCGTGCGCAAGCCCCACGGCATCCTGCTGGTCACCGGCCCCACCGGCTCGGGCAAGACCACCACCCTCTACGCCAGCCTGGTGACGCTGAACAACGGCACCCGCAACATCCTCACGGTGGAAGACCCCATCGAATACAACCTCGAAGGCATCGGCCAGACCCAGGTCAACGCCAAGGTCGACATGACCTTCGCCCGGGGCTTGCGCGCCATCCTGCGCCAGGACCCGGACGTGGTGATGGTCGGTGAGATCCGCGACCGCGAGACCGCCGAGATCGCCGTGCAGGCCTCCCTCACCGGTCACCTGGTGCTGTCCACCCTGCACACCAACAGTGCCATCGGCGCCATCACCCGCCTGGTGGACATGGGCGTCGAGCCCTTCCTGCTGTCGTCCTCCCTGCTCGGCGTGCTCGCCCAGCGCCTGGTGCGCGTGCTCTGTTCCCACTGCAAGGAGCCCTACCAGGCGGACGCCGCCGAGTGCGGCGTGCTGGGGCTCGACCCGGCGCAGCCGCCGACGCTCCACCGCGCGCGTGGCTGCGCCGAATGCAACCAGTCCGGCTACCGCAGCCGCACCGGCATCTACGAACTGGTGGTCTTCGACGACCACATGCGCACCCTGGTCCACAACGGCGCCTCCGAACAGGAGATGACCCGCCACGCCCGCACCAGCGGCCCCAGCATCCGCGATGACGGCCGGCGCAAGATCCTCGAAGGCGTGACCACGGTGGAAGAAGTGCTGCGCGTGACCCGGGAAGAATAAATGGCTGCCTTCGAATACATCGCCCTGGACAGCCGGGGCCAGCAGAAGAAGGGCGTGATGGAGGGCGACAGCGCCCGCCAGGTGCGCCAGCTGCTGCGCGACCGCCAGCTCGCCCCGCTGGATGTGAAACCCACCCGCACCCGCCAGGAATCGGTGGGCAGCCGTTGGAGTTTCCAGCGCGGGCTCTCGGCCATGGAACTGGCCCTGCTCACCCGGCAGATGGCCACCCTGGTGCAGGCCGCCATGCCCATCGAGGAGGCGCTCGGTGCCGTCGCCGCGCAGAGCGAGAGCGGCCGGGTCAAGGCCATGATGCTGGCGGTGCGTTCCAAGGTGCTCGAAGGCCACAGCCTGGCCGGTGCCCTCAAGGAATTCCCCAGTGCCTTCCCCGACCTGTACCGCGCCACGGTCGCGGCGGGGGAGCACGCCGGCCACCTCGGCCCGGTGCTGGAGCAGTTGGCCGACTACACCGAGCAACGCCAGCAATCGCGGCAGAAGGTCCAGCTCGCGCTGCTCTACCCGGTGATCCTGATGTGCGCTTCCCTCGGCATCGTCGGCTTCCTGCTGGGCTACGTGGTGCCCGACGTGGTCAAGGTCTTCGTCAACACCGGGCAGGAGCTGCCGGCCCTGACCCGTGGCCTGATCGCCGCCAGCGAGGTGGTCAAGCACTGGGGCTGGCTGATCCTGCTGCTGGCGGTGGCCGGCATCAGCGCGCTCAAGGCGTCGCTGCGCAGGGACGCTGCGCGCCTGCGCTTCCACGTCATCCTGCTGCGCATCCCGCTGGTGGGGCGCCTGGTGCGCGCCACCGACACCGCGCGCTTCGCCTCCACCCTGGCCATCCTCACCAAGAGCGGCGTGCCGCTGGTGGAGGCGCTGAGCATCGCCGCCCAGGTGGTGGCCAACCGCGCCATCCGCGCCAAGGTGGAAGTGGCGGCGCAGAAGGTGCGCGAAGGCAGCAGCCTGACCCGCGCCCTGGAGCAGACCGGCGAGTTCCCCGCGATGATGCTGCACATGATCGCCAGCGGCGAGAAGTCCGGCGAGCTGGACCAGATGATGGCCCGCACCGCGCGCAACCAGGAGAACGACCTGGCCGCCCGCATCGCCATGCTGGTGGGGCTGTTCGAGCCCTTCATGCTGGTGTTCATGGGCGCGGTGGTGCTGGTCATCGTCCTCGCCATCCTCCTGCCCATCCTTTCCCTCAACCAGCTCGTGGGGTAACCGCGTGAAAACAGGCCGTACGCAAGCAGGCTTCACCCTCATCGAAATCATGGTGGTGGTGGTCATCCTCGGCATCCTCGCCGCCCTGGTGGTGCCCCAGGTGATGAACCGCCCGGACCAGGCCAAGGTCACCGTCGCCAAGGGCGACATCAAGGCCATCGGCGCCGCGCTGGACATGTACAAGCTCGACAATTTCGCCTACCCCAGCACCCAGCAGGGCCTGGAGGCGTTGGTGAAGAAGCCCAGCGGCAACCCGCAGCCGAAGAACTGGAACAAGGACGGCTACCTCAAGCGCCTGCCGGTCGATGCCTGGGGCAACCCCTACCAGTACCTGGCCCCCGGCACCAAGGGCGCCTACGACCTTTACTCCTTCGGCGCCGACGGCAAGGAAGGCGGCACCGACGCCGATGCCGACATCGGTAACTGGGACAACTGATGGAGCGCGGGCGCGGCTTCACCCTGATCGAGCTGCTGGTGGTCCTGGTGATCATCGGCTGCCTGGTCAGCGTGGCCGTGCTCGCCAACGGCAATGCCAGCAGCGGCCGCGAGCTGCGCGACGAGGCCGAGCGCCTGGCGGCGACCATCGCCATCCTCGCCGACGAAGCGGTGCTGGACGGCCGCGAATACGGCCTGCTGGTGACCGCCGAAAGCTACCGGGTGCTGGCCTACGACAACGCCTCCGGTACCTGGGCCGATGACGCCACCCGCCCGGAACGCCGTCCCGCCGCCTGGATGCGCCTGAGCCTGGAGCTGGAAGGGGAGGCCCTCAAGCTGCCCGAGCCCAAGGTGAAGGAAGAAAGCCGCCCCGGCCTGGCCAAGGACGAGCCGGAGCAGGATGCGCGTAAGGAAAAGCCCGTGCCCCAGGTGCTGATCCTCTCCAGCGGCGAGCTCACGCCCTTCAGCCTGCGCCTGGAAGAACGCCGCGCCGACGGCAACGCCTACGCCCTGGCCAGCGACGGCTACCAGTTGCCCAGCGCCGAGCAGGCCAGGGAGCGATGAGCATGCGCCGCGCCCGTGGCTTCACCCTGCTGGAGGTGCTGGTGGCCCTGGCCATCTTCGCCACGGTCGCCGCCTCGGTGCTGACCGCCGCCAGCCGCAGCCTGATCGTCGCTGGGCAGCTGGAAGACAAGACCCTGGCCGGCTGGATCGCCGACAACCGCGTCACCGAACTGCAGATCCGCCAGCCCACCCCGGCGGAAGGCCGCGAGGACAAGGTGCTGGAGTACGGCGGCCGCCAGTGGGAGACCCACAGCGAGATCGAAGCCACCAGCGACAAGGGCCTGCGCCGCGTCACCGTCTGGGTGGCGCCCAAGCCCGAGCGCGGCGCCAGCGCGCCGATCAAGGAGCGCTCGGTGTTCAGCATCACCGGCTTCCTGGCGGTGCGTGGATGAACCGGCAGCGCGGCTTCACCCTGCTGGAGGTGATGATCGCCATCGGCATCTTCGCCCTGCTCGGCCTCGGCACCTACCGCATGCTGGCAACGGTGATGAAGGCCGACGAGGTGACCCGCGAGCATGAGAAATCCCTGCGCGAACTGGGCCGTGCCTTCGCCTCCATCGACCGTGACCTAGGCCAGGCACTGCCGCGCGTGGTGCGCGACGCCTACGGCGACGAACGCGGTGCCCTGGTGGGCGAGCTGGGTGCCACCGACGGCACCGCCGCCCTCGAATTCAGCCGCGCCGGCTGGCGCAACCCGCTGGGCAGCACCCGCTCCCAGTTGCAGCGGGTGCGCTGGCGCCTGGCCGGCTCGACCCTGGAGCGCGTGTACTGGTCCGTGCTCGACCAGGCGGTGGACAGCCCGCCCCGGGTGCAGAAGGTGCTCGAAGGCGTCAGCTCGGTGGAGTTGCGCTACCTCGACGACAAGGGCCAGTGGCAGGAACAGTGGCCGCCGAGCCTGGGCGACTCCGACCCGGCCAAGGCCCGTGGGCGCCTGCCGGTGGCGGTCGAGCTCAAGCTGGAGCACCGCCACTACGGCGGGCTGACCCGGCTCTACCGGCTGCCGGAGATGGGCATCGAAGAACAGCCCAGCGAAGGCGGCGCCACGCCCGACGACGACAGGAAGCCGACCCCCGAGCCCAAGCCGGATGCCGGCAAGGAGAAGGGCACATGACCCGCCAGCGGGGCGTCGCCCTGGTCACCGTGCTGCTGGTGGTCTCCATCGTCACCGTCATCTGCGCGGGGCTCATCCTCCGCCAGCAGCTGTCGATCCGTGGCGCCGCCAACCGCATCGCCATCCAGCAGGCCTGGCACTACGCCCTGGGCGGCGAGGCCCTGGGCCAGTCGGTGCTGCTGCGTGACCTGAAGAAGCCGGGCAGCGACCCGCGCGCACCCATCGACCACCCCCTGGAAGACTGGGCCCGGCCGCTGCCGGTATTCCCCATCGACCAGGGCGAGATCGGCGTGCACATCGAAGACCTGGCCGGGCGCTTCAACCTCAACAGCCTGGTGCAGGGCGACAAGGTGGACAAGCTCTCCGTCGAGCGCTTCAACCGCCTGCTGCTGCGCCTGAAGATCGAAAAGCCCTACGCCGACCGCCTGGTGGACTGGCTGGACAAGGACCAGGAGCCCAGCGGCGAATACGGCGCCGAGGACAACCAGTACCTGCTGGCCCAACCCCCCTATCGCACCGCCGGCCGCGAGCTGCAGGACGTCTCCGAACTGCGCCTGCTGCTGGACATGAGCGAGGAGGATTACCGCCTGCTCGCCCCCTGGGTCTCCACGCTGCCGGCCAGGGTGCCGCTCAACGTCAACACCGCCAGCCCCCTGGTGCTCTCCTGCCTCGCCGACAACCTCGACCCGGCCGCCGCCCAGTCGCTGCTCAGCGGCCGTGGGCGCGAAGGCTTCAAGGACATCCGCAGCTTCCTCGACCAGCCGGCCATGGCCGGCACCGGCGTGCGCGCGGCGGGGCTGGGGGTGGGCAGCGCCTATTTCCAGGTGCGCAGCGAAGTGCGCCTGGGGGAGCGCAAGGTGGTGTTGCTCAGCACCCTGCAGCGCGACCCGAAGGGCGTGGTCCGCGTGCTCAAGCGTGATCTCGGGCAGCCGGGCTACCTGGCCCAGGCGCCCCTCGAACCACAGGAAGAATGATCATGGATTGCCTGTTCATCCCGCCCTCCGGCGGGGCGGTCCTCGGCCCCGCGTGCCAGGTGCACTGGCAGGAGGCGACCGGAGAAGGCCACAGCCTGCCGCTGGCCGAATGCGCCGCGCTGCTGCAGGGGCGGCCGGTGGCGCTGGTGCTGCCCATGGAGGCGGCCAGTGCCTTCGTGGTGGGCCTGCCGACGCAGAAGGCGCGGCTGATGCACCAGGCGCTGCCCTATGCGGTGGAGGAAATGCTCGCCGAGGATGTCGAGCTGTTCCACCTGGCCCTGGGTGCCCAGTTGGCCGATGGCCGCTACCCGGTGCTGGTGCTGCGCCGTGCCCAGTTGGCCGCCTGGCTGGAGGAGCTGGAAGACTTCGGCGTGAAGGTCGCCGCCATCCATATGGACGCGGACCTGCTGCCCCGCGACGGCGAACAGCTGCTGGTGATCGGCGAGCGCGCCTTGCTGGGCGGCGCCTGCGAGACGCGCCTGGCCTTCCCCTTCGCGCACTGGCCGGCCCTCGGCGCCCTGTGCGCGGCGGATACCCAGCCACGTGAAGAGGCCGAGCCCTACCGCCTGCTGGCGGCCGGTCGCGGCGGCGCCATCGATCTCGCCCAGGGCGAGTTCGCGCCGCGCAGCGAGAACCGCGCCTGGACGGTGTGGCGCCCGTTCGCGGCCCTGGCCGGTGTCGCCGTGGTGCTGTTGCTCGCCTTCAACCTGGTGCAGGCCTGGTTGCTGGAGCGCAGTGGCGATGCCTATTTGGAATCCAGCCACGCGCTCTATCGCCAGCTGTTCCCCGAGGACAAGCGCATCGTCAACCTCAAGGCCCAGTTCGCCGAACACCTGAGCCAGGGCACCCGCGCGCAGGGCGGCTTCATCAGCCTGCTGGACCAGGCTTCCAGCGCCATCGCCGAGGCCCGGTCGGCGCTGACGGTGACCAACGTCGACTACAGCCAGACCCGGGGCGACCTGGCGCTGCAGGTCCGCGCCAAGGATTTCGCCGACCTGGAGAAGCTGCGCAAGCGCCTGGTCAAGGCTGGCCTCAGCGTGCAGCTGGGTTCGGCCAGCCGTGAGGAAGGGGGCGTGACCGCCCGCGTGGTACTGGGAGGTGGCGCATGAACGCCCTGACGGACATCCGCACGCGCCTGCGCGAAGGGCTGGAGCAATCCCCCCTGTGGCAGCGCTGGCAGCACCTGCCGCCGCGTGATCGCCTGGCCCTGCAACTGCTGGGTGGTTTCCTCGCCCTGGCGCTGTTCTACCTGGCGGTCTGGTCGCCGGTGGCCGCCCGGGTCGAGCGCGCCCGTACTTACCAGCAACAGCAGCAGGCGCTGTTCACCTACATCCAGGCCAACGCCGGGCAGGCCCGCCGCCAGGCCGCCAGCGCCCAGGTGGAGCTCGCCCCCGACCAGCTGCAGGGCCTGGTCACCAGCACCGCGCAGAAGCAGGGGCTGACCCTGGAACGCTTCGACAACGAAGGCAACGGCGGCCTGCTGGTCACCCTGACCCAGGCATCGTTCGAATCGATGCTGAAGTGGCTGGCCGAGCTGGACAAACGCGGCGTGACCCTCACCGAAGCCAGCCTCGACAAGGTGGCCACCGGCAAGGTGGATGCGCGGCTCACGCTGATGGTGGCGGGGCAGGGGGGCTGACGGTGGCGGCCGGGCGGGGGCCTAGCGACGCGACTCCCGCCGGGCGGCCAGGTGCGCTGCGGCCACTAGGTCGCAGGCGTCGGTCAGCAGCACGTGGGCGGCGTGGACCATGCCCACCAAATCTAGATCCAGATCATCAGCCTGCCGTGGTGACAGGCTCGCCAAGCCCCGCATCAAGCCTCGAGCAGCGCTCAGGCGCATCTCGGCGCAATCTTGCAGTTCGATGTAGGGCTGACTGCCATCGAGCAGCAGCACCGGTGTGTTGCCGGCATTGGCGGTCAGGGGGACGAGTGCGGGGGTGGTGGAGGGGAGATCGGTGTGCATGGTGACGCTCCTATATCGGGTCGGAGCTGCCACTCCCTGCGGCCAAACAGAAAGGGTGGCAGCTGTACGCGGGTTGGCCGACCGGGGGATATAGGACCCGGCACACCCGAAGGTGTCCCGCGCACAACTGCCATGACGCGGCGTTGCAGTGGTGAGAGCCCCTGCAATGCGCGTTCTGGCGCTGGTGCGCCTATATCCAATCGACCGGCCAAGGTCGGCCACGGGATTGACCGTGACGGGCCGGACTATAGGTGGGGTTGGTGGGCCTGGCAACGGGTTCTGCCGAGAGCATGTAGTACAGCGCTATGCCTTGATGGGTATGGCCATACTTGTCTATCAGCGTAATGCGCTGCGTACGTATGTCGTATCCCAGATCTCTCAGCTCTTTAATTCGAGCGGCGGGCATCAAGATGTTTAAATCGCTCCTGGCGGTGAGAGTATCCACAGGGCCTTGCTGGAGTCGATTCAGTAAACGCGTCTGTTGAGCTTGGCTATAGACGAGTGATGCAGTTTTTTCTTGATTCTTGCGTGCCATGTTGTTGCCTCTCTCTGTGGTATTGAGAACATGGGCGCAGTTTGTGGGTATAAGGCAGGTTGGTCAGGGACAGATAAGTCGACTTATTCGTCCCTATTCTCCCGGTAGCTTTTTTGGCTGTATCGCGAATCGTCCCAGTATCGAGCAGCTTCTCGCTTGAGGTTTCCCTCAGGGTCTTTCCGCCAGCTGGCTGGTACCAGATCTGCACGTCTGACTGTTGCCTCGAAGCATGCTACCTCCCAAGACAGTTGGGGTGTTTCTCTGTAGATTCTGCAGGCGAGAGCGTAAAGGTCTTCTATGTCTGAATTGTGCTTTCTTCTTTTACCTTTAGTTCTCTTGGGTAGATTGCCAGCAGCAAAGCTTTCGGAGAAAAAACGTTGAAAGCTGGGAACTTGAAAAGCCTCGCTACGTATCTCTCTTACATCTTCGAAGGTTAACTCACCTTTTATGATTGATTCTTCGGCGCTCTCTGCGAATTTGTGGTTAAGCCAGTGATAAAAGAGATGAAGAATTTTCAGGGATGCTTGGGTGTCGAGCTTTAGTGTGGTTGCCCAAAACGAAGGGGACATGGTTTGTATCTGTAGCTTGAAACCGGGGAATTCTTTGGGTTCATACTTCAATTCATACTTGGGTTTACCTGCATCGTCGGCAGTTAAGAAAAGAAAGCCATCTTCTTCAACGCTTATTTCTAAAACATCTATTGGTGTCTGTAAGCGCTCTGCAATACCGCCGGTAATCTGGTCTGCCAAGGTATTCGGCATTCCGAAAAAGTATCGGTGGCCAAGGATTCGCAGCGTGAAGCCTCTATTGCTCATCAGTCGGGCCTCCGATACAGGACAATTAGTGGGTAATTTCTGTGACTTAGAAGGTCTTGCCGTCAGCGGCAGTTGTAAGCTTCTGGTTTACAACTGCCTCTTCAGCCAGCTCCCCATCAGTAATGATGGATTGGACGTGCTTGCCGATGTTCTGCTTGCTGGTTTGATACAGCTCGGCCATTTCCAGTTGTGTGAGCCAGACCTGGCCATCCCGTTCGCGCAGTGTGAGTTGTGCCAGACCATCGTCCGTGCTGTAGAGAATCAGGTCGCTACTTGCCATGTTCAGCTGTTTACCTTCGAGAGGGCGCGGTGGGTTGTCAGGCTGTCGTACTGCCGTTGCCGCGTAGCTGAGCATTCATAGCCGTTGAGGATCTTCCTGTCACCCCACTCGATGTTGCGCACACAACGGCTGTGACGCGGTTACGGATTGCCCCGGGCGCTGCGTGACCGGGGCACGCTCGTGGCGCCGGCTAGTCAGTTCCCCGCCGACACCCCACGGTCGATCGCCATATCGGCCCCGGTGATCGAGGCGGCGGCCGGCTGGCAGAGGAAGTAGGCCAGCTCGGCCACTTCGGCCGGTTGTATGAAGCGCGCGTCGGCGCCTTGCGGGTACTTGGCCAGCAGTTCGCGGTAGTAGCCCTGTGGATCGCCGTTGCTGTAGCGCTGCGCCTGGAACTTCAGCATCGGCGTCTCGATGTCGCCCGGGGAGACCGCATTGCAGCGCACGCCATCGGGCGCGAGGTCCAGCGCCAGGGTCTTGGTCAGCAGCGTGACGCCGCCCTTGCTCGCGCAGTAGGCGGCGGCGTTGCGGTTGCCCTGGCGCCCGGCGTCGCTGGAGATGTTGACGATGCTGCCCCGGCTCTGGCGCAGCGCCGGGATGGCCGCTGCGCACATGAAGAAGGTGCCTTTCAGGTTGACGTCCAGGACCAGGTCGAAATCCTCTTCCGAGCAGGTTTCGACCGGCCCTTCGCGCCACACGCCTGCTGCATTTATCAGTGCGTCCAGCTGGCCGGTCGCCGCGATGACGGCCTCGACGACCTCGCGGCAGGCGCTGGGTTGGCGGATGTCCACGGCCAGGTGGCCGGCCAGGGGCTGCTCGCTGGCCAGGGCCTGGAGTGAGGGAGCGTTCTGGTCAGTGGCGAACACACGCCAGCCGCCCTGGATGAAGCGTTCCACCAACGCGCGGCCGACGCCGCCGGCGGCACCGGTGATCAGGACTACAGGATTCATGGGCTGTTCTCTCGCATGGCTAAGGGCTGCGCTCAGGGCGCCTTGTTTTCCACGAGGCAGTTGCCGCCGTCGACCACCAGCACTTCGCCGGTGATGTAGCTGGCCTCGGGCGAGGCGAGAAAGGCCACGGCTGCGGCGATTTCCTCGGGGCGGCCGGCCCGGCCGATGGGGACGAACTGCGCCGCATGCTGCTCTTCGGGCGTGCTCGAGGCGGTGGCGATCCACCCCGGGGCCACCGAGTTGACGGTGATGCCCTCCCGCGCGACTTCCAGCGCCAGCCCCATGTTCATCCCCAGCATCCCGGCCTTGGCCGCGCTGTAGGCGGCCTCGCCCGGGTTGCTGCCGCGGGTCCCGGTGGTGGAGCTGATGTTGACGATGCGGCCGTAGCGACGGGCGCGCATGCCCGGCAGCACGCCCCGGGTCAGCAGGAAGGCGGTGGTGAGGTTGCGCGCGAGCGACAGGTTCCACATCTCCAGGCTCATGCCCGCCACCTCGGCGAAGGGTTCCGGGCTGCCCTGCATCGCCATGCCGGCGTTGTTCACCAGGATGTCGATGCGTCCCCATTGCGCCTGCGCCCAGGTGAGCAGCGCGTGCACGGCGGCTTCGTCGGTGAGGTCCGCTGCCTGCCCCTGCGCGTCGAACCCTTCCGCGCGCAACTCGGTCACCCGCTCGGCGATGCGCGCGCTGCTGGCGGTGACGATCAGCTTCGCGCCGGCACGCCCCAGGCGCCGCGCGATGGCCATGCCGATCCCCGATTCGCTGCCGGCCCCGCTGACCAGGGCTACCTGGCCCATCAATACTGGTTCGGACATGGTTTTTCTCCCGCATGGCTGTCTTGAGCTGGAAGCTAAAGGCGTTTAGCTGATAGAAAAAGACAACCGTTATCAGCAGAACTGACAACCCTATGGCCTTCACCAGCGAATCCCTGAAAGTCTTCCTCGCCGTGCTGGATGCCGGCTCGTTCTCGGCGGCTGCCAGGGCCCTGGGGCGTGTGCCGTCGGCGGTCAACATGGCGATTTCCCAACTGGAGGCGGAGCTGGACCTGGAGCTGTTCGACCGCTCCTCCCGCCGGGCGCTGCCGACGGCTTCGGCCAGGGCGCTGGAGCCCCAGGCGCGGCAGGTGGCGGGCCAGCTCAACCTGCTGGACGCGCACGCCCTGCAGCTGCATGCCGGGCTCGAGCCGCGCCTGGTGCTGGCCATGGCGCCGGAGCTGCAGAGCGGCGCCTGGAGCCAGCCGCTGTCGACGCTGGCGCGTGAGTTCCCGACGCTGGAGATCGAAGTCCGCTCCGCTGCCCAGGCCGATGCCACGCGCATGCTGCATGAGGGCAGCGTGCAGCTGGCGCTGGTGTTCGAACGCCCGGGGATCGACGAGCGCGAGGCCTTCGTCGAGGCGGGGAGCCAGTTGCTGGCCGCCGTCGCGGCGCCCGGCTACAGCCAGGCGGCGCTGAGCGAATCCGGCCTGGCCGAACGCCGGCAGATCGTCGTCGCGCTTGGCGACCCCAAGGCGTCGGACCCGCAGATCGTGCTGTCCCACAGGGTCTGGCTGACCGACAGCTACCTGGCCACACTGGGCCTGGTGCAGGCGGGGATCGGCTGGGCCTACCTGCCCCAGCCGCTGGTGCAGCCGCTGATCGCATCCGGTGCGCTGGAGCACGTCGCGTTCGCCGACATGGCCAACCAGATGCGGCTGTGGGTCGATGTCGTCTGGCTGAAGAGCCGCCCGCTCGGGCTGGCAGCCAGGCGCTACCTCGAACTGCTGCGTGAGCAGACCCGCACCGAGCCGGGCCGGGCGTGAGCGCCGCGATGCGATGCGCGCGCCGAACGGCGGAAACGAAAAAGCCCGCGCGAGGCGGGCTTTCCGGGGTGCCGCGACCGTCATGGGACGGTCGGGACATCGATCTGGCGCATCCGGCGGGATTCGAACCCACGACCCCTGCCTTCGGAGGGCAGTACTCTATCCAGCTGAGCTACGGATGCTTGGAGAGGCGCGCAATGATACCTGCATGGGCTGCCAGCGTCCACGCTGGCACGAATGTTCGTGATTTCGAACGAAAATGACGCTCGTGCTCGATTCTGCACAGTAAAACCTGCAAAATTTTCCCTTTTTCGTCTGTTTTATCGAACAGGCTATTGCCCTTTACCCCCTCTGGCCCTAGGATTCGTTTGAGATTTCAAACGCCCCTTGCAAACGCCAAGTCAGGCCGTTCCAATCGGATCCCCCTCCTGGTCAATCCCGTGTTGGCCGAACAAAAACAACGTGCCCCCGGCTCCTTGTAACCGGTGTGAAGGAGACAGCGATGCAATTGAAAGATGCCACCCTGTTCCGCCAGAAAGCCTATATCGATGGCGCCTGGCTGGACGCCGACAGCGGCCAGACCATCAAGGTCAACAACCCGGCAACGGGCGAGATCCTCGGCACCGTGCCGAAGATGGGCACCGCCGAGACCCGTCGTGCCATCGAAGCGGCCGACAAGGCCCTGCCGGCCTGGCGCGCGCTGACCGCCAAGGAGCGCGCCAACAAGCTGCGCCGCTGGTACGAGCTGATGATCGAGAACCAGGACGACCTCGGTCGCCTGATGACCCTCGAGCAGGGCAAGCCGCTGGCCGAAGCCAAGGGTGAGATCGCCTACGCCGCCTCCTTCATCGAATGGTTCGCCGAAGAAGCCAAGCGCATCTACGGCGACGTGATTCCCGGCCACCAGCCGGACAAGCGCCTGATCGTCATCAAGCAGCCCATCGGCGTCACTGCGGCCATCACCCCGTGGAACTTCCCCGCCGCGATGATCACCCGCAAGGCCGGCCCGGCCCTGGCCGCCGGCTGCACCATGGTGCTCAAGCCCGCCTCGCAGACCCCGTACTCCGCCCTGGCCCTGGCCGAGCTGGCCGAGCGCGCCGGCATCCCCAAAGGCGTGTTCAGCGTGGTCACCGGCAGCGCCGGCGAAGTGGGTGGCGAGCTGACCAGCAACCCCATCGTGCGCAAGCTGTCCTTCACCGGCTCCACCGAGATCGGCCGCCAGCTGATGGCCGAATGCGCCCAGGACATCAAGAAGGTGTCCCTGGAGCTGGGCGGCAACGCGCCCTTCATCGTCTTCGATGACGCCGACCTCGACGCCGCCGTCGACGGCGCACTGATCTCCAAGTACCGCAACAACGGCCAGACCTGCGTCTGCGCCAACCGCCTGTACGTGCAGGACGGCGTGTACGACGCCTTCGTCGAGAAGCTGAAGGTCGCCGTGGCCAAGCTGAAGATCGGCAACGGCCTGGAAGAGGGCATCACCACCGGCCCGCTGATCGACGAGAAGGCCGTGGCCAAGGTCCAGGAACACATCCTGGACGCGGTCAGCAAAGGTGCCAAGGTCGTATCCGGCGGCAAGCCCCACGCCCTGGGCGGCACCTTCTTCGAGCCGACCATCCTGGTCGACGTACCGAAAACCGCCGCCGTGGCCAAGGAAGAGACCTTCGGCCCGCTGGCCCCGCTGTTCCGCTTCAAGGACGAGGCCGAAGTCATCGCCATGTCCAACGACACCGAGTTCGGCCTGGCTTCCTACTTCTACGCCCGTGACCTGGGCCGCGTGTTCCGCGTGGCCGAGGCCCTGGAATACGGCATGGTGGGCATCAACACCGGCCTGATCTCCAACGAAGTGGCGCCCTTCGGCGGCATCAAGGCCTCGGGCCTGGGTCGCGAAGGCTCCAAGTACGGCATCGAGGACTACCTGGAGATCAAGTACCTCTGCCTCGGCGGTATCTGAATCCGATGTAAAGACGGGGCAAGGCGCGAAAGAGCGCGCGGCGCCCCAGCGGTACCCATGAACCATATCGAGCCTCCGGCAGGCCCGCGCAGTCGATCATCGAATGCTGCGCTGCAACCTGCCGGGGGCATTCATCCTTGAAGCTGCGCCGCCCGATGAGCGGCCGTGAGGAACCCATGAGCAAGACCAACGAATCCCTGCTGCAACGCCGTGCCGCCGCCGTCCCCCGTGGCGTGGGCCAGATCCACCCGGTCGTCGCCGAGCGCGCCGAGAACGCCACCGTCTGGGACGTGGAAGGCCGCGAGTACATCGACTTCGCCGGCGGCATCGCCGTGCTGAACACCGGCCACCTGCACCCGAAAGTGGTCGCCGCCGTCCAGGAGCAGCTGACCAAGCTGTCCCACACCTGCTTCCAGGTGCTGGCCTACGAGCCCTACATCGAGCTCTGCGAAGAGATCGCCAAGCGCGTACCGGGTGACTTCGCCAAGAAGACCCTTCTGGTCACCTCCGGCTCCGAAGCCGTCGAGAACGCCGTGAAGATCGCCCGTGCCGCCACCGGCCGCGCCGGCGTGATCGCCTTCACCGGCGCCTACCACGGCCGCACCATGATGACCCTGTCGCTGACCGGCAAGGTGGTCCCGTACTCCGCCGGCATGGGCCTGATGCCCGGTGGCGTGTTCCGCGCCCTGGCGCCCTGCGAGCTGCACGGCGTGAGCGAAGACGACTCCATCACCAGCATCGAGCGCATCTTCAAGAACGACGCCCAGCCCCAGGACATCGCCGCGATCATCATCGAGCCGGTGCAGGGCGAAGGCGGCTTCTACGTCAACTCCAAGCCCTTCATGCAGCGCCTGCGCGCCCTGTGCGACCAGCACGGCATCCTGCTGATCGCCGACGAAGTGCAGACCGGTGCGGGCCGTACCGGCACCTTCTTCGCCACCGAGCAACTGGGCGTGATCCCGGACCTGACCACCTTCGCCAAATCCGTCGGCGGCGGCTTCCCCATCTCCGGTGTGTGCGGCAAGGCCGAGATCATGGACGCCATCGCTCCCGGCGGCCTGGGCGGCACCTACGCCGGCAGCCCGATCGCCTGCGCCGCGGCCCTGGCCGTGCTCAAGGTGTTCGACGAAGAGAAACTGCTGGAGCGCAGCCAGGCCGTGGGCGAACGCCTCAAGGCCGGCCTGCGTGAAATCCAGGCCAAGCACAAGGTCATCGGCGACGTCCGCGGCCTCGGCTCCATGGTCGCCATCGAACTGTTCGAAGGCGGCGACGAGAGCAAGCCGGCCGCCGAGCTGGTCGGCAAGATCGTCGCCAAGGCGCGCGACAAGGGCCTGATCCTGCTGTCCTGCGGCACCTACTACAACGTCATCCGCTTCCTGATGCCGGTCACCATTCCCGATGCGCAGCTCGACAAAGGCCTGGCCATTGTCGCCGAGTGCTTCGACGAACTCGCCTGAGGCTCACCAGCCAGGCGTACTTGAGACCCGCTTCGGCGGGTCTTTTTTTGCCCTGGATCAAGGCCTACACCTCGCGGTGTTCAATACCCTCAAAAGGCCACTATCCAGCCCGTGAGGCGCCGTTTAGACTGCGCGCTCGCTTTTTTGCCAACTCCATCGCATTCCCGGCTTCCAGGCCACGCCCCTGGATCGCGCTGCCCTTCGAGGTTCACATGCCTGCCCACGCCAAGGTCCCGGAAATCCTGATTGCCGAGGCCGACCCCTGGACGGCGGACCTGCTCGCGCAACTGGTGCTGGACGTGCGTGGCGATGCCAGCCTGGTGCGTGTCACCGACACCCAGGCGGCCCTGGCCCGCTGCAAGCGACGCCTGCCCGACCTGGTGATCGCCGATGGCGAGCTGCAGGGCGGCGGCGGCCTCGAGCTGCTGCGCCAGCTGCGGCGCCACCCGCGTACCCCGGTGCTGCCTTTCATCCTCATCAGCGAGAAGGTCGACGCCAGCAGCGTGCGCGCCGCGCTGCCCCTGGCGCCCAGCGCCTACCTGGGCAAGCCCTTCAATGCCGAAGGCCTGCGCCAGCGCCTGGGCAGCTTGCTGCCAGGGGCCGACAAGGGCCGCAGCGCCGTGGCCCCGCTGCTGGTTGGCACCCTCAGGGAATACCTCGACAGCGTGCGCGAGGAAGGGCAGGGCGCGCCGCTGCTCAGCGATGTGCGCGACGCCGTCAGCCAGTGCCTGCAGGCCAGCGATATCGACCTGCGTGACCTCGACGACGTCTTCTCCCGCGATCCGCAGATCACCGCCAAGCTCATCGCCGCCGCCAACAGCGCGGCCCACCACCTGGGCGTGCCCTGCCAGACCCTCGGCCAGGCGCTGCACCGCCTGGGTGTCACCCGTGTGCTCAACCTGGTGCTCGGCATGGCCCTGGAGCGCAACGCCCACCTGCATGACCCGCGCCTGGCCGAGCTGGCCGAGATCGCCTGGAAGTCATCCCAGCGCAGCGCCGAGCTGGGCTACTGGATGGCCAGCGAGCTCGATCTGGATGCCGAGCTCTGCTACACCGCCGGCCTGCTGCACAACATGGGCGAACTGGCCCTGCTGCGCAGCCTGCAGGACTGGCAGGACGCCGGTGGCGAACTCGGTGACGAAGAGCTGCTGGAGACCCTGCACAAGCGTGCCGCCAGCTTCGGCTCCGCGCTGCGCATCCGCTGGCGCCTGCCTTTCGGCCTGCGCGAGCTGGTGGCCGCCTTCTATGGCCTGGGTGGCGGGGTCTTCTCCCGCGAGGCGCTGGTGATGAACCTCTGCGCCGGGCTGCTGCGCCTGCCCGTGGGGCAGGACGCGGGTGCGCTGCTGGAAGAGCGCGCCGCGCGCCTGCTGCGCCTCGACCCCGACCTGCTGCGGCGCTTGCCCGCGCGCCTGCTGCAGGCCTGAGGGCTCAGCCCAGGGCTTCCTCGATGAAGTCGAGGCGGTCCTGGCCGAAGAACATGTCGTTGCCGACGAAGCAGGTCGGCGCCCCGAACACCCCGCGCTTCACCGCCTCCTCGGTGGCGGCCTTCAGGGCGTCCTTCACCGCCGGGTCGCCCACCCGCGCCAGCAGCGCCTGCGGGTCGAAACCGGCCTCGACCAGGGTCGCGCCGAGGATCGCCGGGTCGCCCAGGTTGCGCCGCTCCTGCCACATCGCCCTGAACATCGCCTCCAGGTAGGCCTCGAAGCGCTCCGGCTGGTGCAGCTGGATGCCGATGGCGCCGCGCATCAGCGTCAGCGTGTTGATGGGAAAGTGCGGGTTGAACACCAGCGGTACGCCATAGCGCTTCGCGTAGCGGTCCAGGTCGATCATCGAATAGCGGCCCTTCACCGGCACCGCATTGGGCGAGGCATTGCCCGTGGCCTGGAACACCCCGCCCAGCAGCATCGGCCGGTACACCAGGGCCGCGCCCTTGCGGGCACACAGGGCAGGTAGCTGGGTCCAGGCCAGGTAACTGGCCGGGCTGCCCAGATCGAAGAAGAATTCGACGCTCTTGGTCATGGTTTTTCTCGTTCTTGTCAGCGAATTCGTGAGACCGCGCGAGCGACGTTCAGGCTAGGCGGCGAGCCCGGGTGAAAGCGGAGTTGGCTTCTGCCAATGAGCATTTCGCACGGGATCGCCAACAACGCCTGGGCGCCGCGCAGCCGGTCGGCTGCACACCTACCAGCGTTCCATCCAGGGGCGTAGATCCAGCTCGAACGTCCAGGCATCTCGCGGCTGGCTATGCAGGAACCAGTAGTTCTCGGCGATGTGCTCGGGGTCGAGGATGCCGTCCTGCTCCTTGCGGGCGTAGATGTCCGGGAAGCTGTCGCGGATGAAGTCGGTGTCGATGGCGCCGTCCACCACCACGTGGGCGACGTGGATGTTCCGTGGCCCCAGCTCGCGCGCCATGCTCTGCGCCAGGGCGCGGATGCCATGCTTGGCGCCGGCGAAGGCGGCGAAGTTGGCGGCGCCGCGCAGGCCCGCCGTGGCCCCGGTGAAGAGGAGGGTGCCGCGCCCGCGGGTGACCATGCGCCGGGCCACGGCCTGGCCGGTGAGGAAGCCGGAGAAGCAGGCCATTTCCCAGATCTTGAAGTACTTGCGCGCGGTCTCGTCGAGGATGCTGCAGGGCACGTTGGCGCCGATGTTGAAGACGAAGGCCTCGATCGGGCCGATATCGCGCTCGATCTGTTCCACCAGCGCGGCCACCTCTTCTTCCTTGCGCGCGTCGGAGGCAAAACCGTGGGCCTGGCCGCCTTCCGCGCGGATGCTGTCCACCAGCGGCTGCAGCTTGTCCGCGCTGCGCCGGGTCACGCAGGCGATGTAGCCCTCGCGGGCGAAACGCCGGGCGATGGCACCGCCGGTGGCATCACCGGCGCCTATCACGAGCACCACCTTGTTGTTGTTCGATTCGGTATTCATGGCAGTCACCTTTAACTAAACGGTCGTTAGCTGAACGGACGTTATGCTACAGTCCAACCCGCGTCAAGCAGTGCGTTTTATGGAGGTCGACATGCGCTATTCCCCCACCCACAAGGAAGAAACCCGGCAGAAACTGTTGGAAAGCAGCGGTGCCATCGCCAAGGCCGGCGGCTTCTCCAGCACCGGCGTGGACGCCCTGATGAAAGCCATCGGCCTCACCGGCGGCGCCTTCTACAGCCACTTCCCGTCGAAGGACGACCTGTTCACCGCCATCGTCGAGCGCGAGCTGTCACGCAGCCTGATCGGCCAGGTCGCCCAGGGTGAAGGCTTCGACCAGGCGCGGCTGCAGCGTTGCCTCGAGCACTACCTGAGCATGGCCCATGTACGGAATGCCGAAGGCGGCTGCGCGATTCCCGCCCTGGGCGCCGAGATCGCCCGTGCCGGCCTGCCGGTGCGCGAGACCGCCGAGCACTGGATGCTGCAACTGCAGCAGGCCTGGGCGGAAATCCTCGAAGACGGCGAGCTGGCCTGGGCGGTGATCTCCCAGTGCGTCGGTGCCCTGGTGATCGCGCGCATGCTGGCCAGCGAGCCCTTGCAGGAAGAGGTTCTCGGCGCTGGCCGCCAATTGCTGATGCAGGCTCTGGAGCGGCGCGGCCAGGGTTATCCACAGCCGCTCTGATGATGCGCGGGGCAGGCGCCCCACGCGGTGTGTGAGCCGGGTATCCGTAACCTGGGAAGTCCCTGCGCTCGGGACTTCCCGGTCGGGCCCGGGGGGCCGCGCCTCAGATTTCCTGCATCTCGAAATCCATCTTGCCCACGCCGCAGTCGGGGCAGATCCAGTCCTCGGGCACGTCCGCCCAGGGGGTGCCGGCGGCGATGCCCTCGTCGGGCCAGCCCTTGGCTTCGTCGTAGATCAGGCCACAGACCACACAGATCCAGGTTTTCATGCCGGTACCTCTTGTTCTTCACGGTTGAGCGGATTGTCCGCGGCGCGACGCCCGCCGGGCCGTGGTGGCCGGGGCGCTGTCGTGGGCGGAATGGCGGCGATAGTAGGCGCAGAAGGGCCGCCAGGCGGCCCATCTTAGGTTTGGGGTTACGGGGCAGGCGTCAGGCGGTCTGTGCGCGCTCGGCCACCGGCTGCTGCGGTGCCTGCCAGCGGTTGGCGCGGGCGAAGGTGCCGATGTCGTTGAAGCGCACGCCCATCTCGCGCATCACCTTGTGTGCCACCGGGGCGGTCATCTGGCGGATGTAGAAGGGCTCCTTGACCACGAAGTGGTGGATCGCGTGGGTGCTGCCGAAGTTGAAGCAGAACGCCTGCAGCGGCCACAGCCACCAGGGGTTGAGCACCTGGGTCTGCTGGATCACGTTGCCCGGCTCCACGTCGCCGTAGTAGTGCATGTTGGAGCTGACGAAGTGCAGGCAGAAGGTGCGCAGCACGTTGGGGCCCACCAGCACCACCACCCCGATATCCACGCCCTGCATCACCGCCAGGGTGGTGTCCGACCAGGCCACCGGCGCGCCCAGCAGCGCACTCACGCCGTTGATGGCATGGAAGCCGAGGAAGACGTACCAGGTGCCCCAGTTCATCAGCGCCAGCGGTGCGTAGACCTTCAGCGTGCGTACCAGGATGGACTTCCTGTGCGCCCAGCTCCTGGCCCGGAGCATGCGGATCAGCGAGGACATCACGTTGTCGCCCACCATCAGCAGCCGGGCGAGGCCCCAGGGCTCGCCGTTGGTGATGGCGCGCTCCTCCATGTCGGCCTCGGTGCCGGAGACCTTGTGGTGGTTCAGGTGCAGGTGGCGGCGCACCCACGGGTTGATGGTGCTCGGCCGTGCCAGCCACACCAGCGCCATCATCAGGTTGTGCGCCACCTTCTGCTTGCGGAAGTACATGCTGTGGATGAGGTCGTGCTCCAGCTCGTGGGTCAGCGAGGCGAGGAAGGCGTTGACCAGCAGGCAGGCCCACCAGGCGATCGCGCCGCTCAGGTAGAGCACCGCCGAGCCGACCATGCCGGCGAGGGCGAAGGCGAGGATGCCGGCGCCGATCAGGTCCTGGCGGTTGAGGACCGGGTAGCGCTGGCGTAGCTCTGCGCCGTGGGCCATCACCACTTCACGAATATGGGCTGATCGCTGTTGATCATTCAGCTTTGCGGGGCTTGCGGTGGTCGGGGACATGCTTACATCCTCTTGCTCGTCGTGAGCCCACTCTGCCGAGGCGGTGCCCGCCACGCCTGACCCTGAACGCCAACCTGTTGACCGGATACGCCAACCTGCATGAGCGACGAGCCCTCCACCCTCGCCAGCTGGACCCGAGCCCTGCGCAAGCAGCTGGACGCCCTCGGCCTCGACAGCGACGGCCTGTGCCGCCAGGCCGGCCTCGACCCGGCGCTGATGGACGACCCCAACGCCCGCTACCCGCTCTCCGCCACCACGCGCCTGTGGCAGCTGGCGGTCGAGGCCAGCGGCGACCCGGCACTGGGCCTGAAGATTTCCGGCTACGTCAGCCCCACCACCTTCCACGCCCTGGGCTATGCCCTGATCGCCAGTGCCAGCCTGCGCGAGGTCTTCGAGCGCATCGAGCGCTACCACCAGGTGGTCAGCGATGCCCTGGCCCTGCAACTGACCCTGCATGGCGAGCGCTATGAGTTCCGCCTGCGCGTGCCCGGGGAGGGCCCCGCACCGGCCCCCGAGGCGGTGGACGCCTTCGCCGCCATCTACGTGCGCACCTGCCGCAACCGCCTGGGCCGCGACTATGCGCCGCTGGCCGTGCACCTGCGTCGCCCGGCCCCGGCCGACCCTGCGCCCTGGCACCAGGTGTTCCGCTGCCCGCTGCATTTCGGCGCCCCGGAAGACCTGATCGAATTCGCCTGCGAAGACTTCGAACGGCCCCTGGAAGACGCCAACGCCGAACTGGCCGAGCACAACGAGACGGTGCTCAAGCGCACCCTGGAACAGCTGCAGGTGCCCACCTGGGCGCGCAAGGTGCGCGCCTGCTTGGAGGCCCAACTGCCCAATGGCGAACCCTCGGCCGAGCGCATCGCCCAGTCCCTGCACTTGAGCCTGCGCAGCCTGCAGCGCCACCTGGCGGAAGAGGGCAGCAGCTACGAGCAACTGCTCGGCGACACCCGCCAGGCCCTGGCCCTGGTGCACATGCGCGACCCGCGCTGCTCCATCAGCGAGATCGCCTACCTGCTCGGGTTCGCCGACACCAGCAGCTTCAGCCGCGCCTTCAAGCGCTGGACGGGCCAGGCGCCGAGCCAGTACCGCGAAAGCCTGGGGCGTTGAACCTTCACGGAAGGCATCTGTGCTCCAGGGGCCTTTCGCCTGCGTGGCAGAACTGGCCAGTCGCCAGCCGAACGGCCAGAATCCCTCCACTACAAGAACCACCCGAGAAGCCCATGCGTCCTGCCTACGCTCGCCATCCCTATGCCGTCGCGCTCCACACCCTGGGCCTGGCCCTGCTGATGCTGGTCTACACGCGCTGGCAGGTGCCGCCCGCCTGGAGCATCCCGGCCTACCTGTTGCTGGCGCTGTGGCCCTGGCTGGGGCCCTGGAAAGTGCCGGAGGAACCGCGTGACGAGCCGCTGGAGGACCAGGCCCCGCGCCTGGCGGAACTGGCGGTGCAGGCCGACCGCCACGCCGCCGAACGCCTGCGCCTGGAAGCCGTCGCCAGCCAGCTCGACAGCCTGTTGCGCCAGCGCCTGGAGGAGGGCGCCAGCTGGCTGCAGCGCCATGACGCAGGCGTCGCCCCGCCGGATCTCGATCGCCTCGAACAGCTCGCCGCACAGTTGCAGCAGGCCGGTGCCGAAGGCCGCGCCGACCTGGACAAGGCGCGCCAGGCCTTCGCCGCGCTGCTCGCCGAGAGCGGCACCGGCCGCGAGCGCGTCCAGGCCCTGGCCGAGCGCAGCGGCGAGATCCAGAAGGTCGCCCAGAGCATCCAGTCCATCGCCAGCCAGACCAACCTGCTGGCGCTAAACGCTGCCATCGAGGCCGCCCGCGCCGGTGATGCCGGGCGTGGCTTCGCCGTGGTGGCGGACGAGGTGCGCAACCTCGCCGCGCGTACCGCCGGTGCCACCGAGGAAGTCGGGCGCATGGCCGAAGACATCCAGCAGCAGACCGCCGCCGCCGTCGCCCACCTGGCCGGGCAGGATGCCGGGCTGGCCGCAGGCGTGGCCGCGCTGGAGCCCCTGGGCGATCGGATGGCCGGCCTGGACGGGCAGGGTGCGCAGTTGCGCGAGGCGCTGGCGCCCTTGCCGGATCACTGGGCGCTGCAGCACGAGAACCAGCAGGCCTGGCGCCAGGAGATGGCGCGCCTCGAGGCCCAGCTGGAAGAAGCGGCGGCGCTGGGCCGTCAGCTCGCCGAGGCCCTGCGCGGGCCGGCCTGAGCCGCTACAGCCGCGCCGCCTTGCGCAGGCCGGCGAGGTCGAGGATCTCGATCTCGCCATAGTTCAGGTGCACCACGCCCTGGGCCTCCAGCTCCTTGAGGATCTGGTTGGTGGTCTGCCGCGACACCGCCAGCATCAACGCCAACTGCTCCTGGGCCAGGTGGATGACCCGGCGCTGGCCGCTCGTCTCGCCATAGCCCTCGGCGATCATCAGCAACCGCCGCGCCAGGCGTTGCGGCGCCGGCAAGAGGCTCATCTCCTCCAGCGCGATGAAGGCCAGGCGCAGCTTCTGGCTCATCAGCAGGGCGAGCTCGCGCCACCAGGCCGGCTCCGCCTCCAGCATCTTCTGCAAGGCCGCCTGGGGCACGTTGAGCAGCTGCGTCGGGCCTTCGGCGAAGGCGTCATGGGTGCGTGGCTGGCCATCGAACAGGCAGATCTCGCCGAACCAGTGCGGCGGCTCCTCCAGGGTCAGCAGCGCCTCCTTGCCGTTTTCCGCACTCACGCCGATGCGCACCGCGCCCTCGAGCACGGCATACAGCCCGCAGGGCGGGTCGCCCCGGCGGAACAGGCATTCGCCGGCGGCCAGGCTCAGCGGGCGCGCCTGGTCCACCAGGGCCTCCTGCAGGGACGCGGGCAGGCCGGCGAACCAGTGGCCGGTGAGCAGTTGGGAACGGCAGTCGGAAAGTTCGGGCATCGGGCGATGGGCTTTGTCGGCTAGCTGACAGAGGATAGGTCAGGACAGGCGCCATTATCGGCGCAACTGCCTGCAACCTGAGGACATAACAATGAAAACCCTCGTCGACCATCTTTCCCAGTACGCCGAATACCACCGTGACCGGCGCAATATCTTCAGCCACTTCATCGGCATCCCCCTGATCGTGGTCGCCGTGGCCGTGCTGCTGTCGCGCCCGGGCCTGGTCGTCGCCGGCCTGTGGATATCTCCTGCAGCCCTGGTGGCGCTGGCCTCCGCCGTCTTCTACTTCCGCCTCGACCTGCGCTTCGGCCTGGTGATGACCGCGCTGCTCTGGCTCAGCCTCTGGGTCGGCACCACGCTGGCCGTGCAATCCACCGCCCTGTGGCTCAGCGCCGGCCTCGGCCTGTTCGTGGTGGGCTGGGTGATCCAGTTCGTCGGCCACTACTACGAAGGCCGCAAGCCGGCGTTCGTCGACGACCTGATGGGCCTGGTGGTCGGCCCGCTGTTCGTGGTCGCCGAGCTGGGCTTCATGCTCGGCATGCGCAAGGAGCTGGAGCAGGCCATCGAACACCGCGCCGGCCCGACCTGCATCCGCGAGAAGAAAGCCACCGCCTGAGGCGATGCGCGGTTGGATCGCTTCCCCTGTGGGAGCGGCTTCAGCCGCGAAAGGCTTGCCTGAAGCTTCCATCACGAATGAATTCGCTCCTACAGCGAGGGGCGAAGCGTTGGTGGTTGGTGCGAGTCCGCCTGGTGGATAAAAGAGCGTTATCCACCCTACCCAGCCGGGGAGCGCGGGCCGGCACGATGCGCCAGGCGCTGTAGGGTGGACCCCGCTTCACCGGTCCACCGCTACGGTGTTGGGCCGGGCATCTGTGGGAGCGGCTTCAGCCGCGAAATGCTCATCGCCGGCGCTCGGCTCCGAGTGGCTGGAAACCCCATCGCGAATGAATTCGCTCCTACGGGATAGGGGTGAGGCTTCGGTGTATGGGGCGAGTCCGCCTGGTGGATAGAAGAGCGCTATCCACCCTACCCAGCGGGGGCCGGCACGATACGCCAGGCGCTGTAGGGTGGACCGCGCTTCACCGGTCCACCGCTGCGGTGTTGAGCCTGGCGCCCTGTGGATAACTCGCTCTACCCCTTCTGCCTCAGCCGCCCGTGGCCAGCAGCTGCGCACTCATCGAGCGTGCGTGGCGGTCGACCATCATTGGTGCGTAGGGCCGGCCGGAGGCGCTGACCAGGGTGTTGCTCTGGCTGTTCATGTCGCTGAGGGCGGTCTTGAGGAAGCTCCAGCGGGTCTTCAGCTTGCCCACCGCCGGGTCGCTCTTGTCCATCGGCTGCAGCTGGGCGTCGATGGCCGGCAGCAAGGTGCGTTCGTCCTGGCCGATGTAGGTGTCGTTGCTTTCCCGGGCGATCTCGAAGGTGCCGATGTAGGCGCGGCTGAGGTACTGCACGGCGAGGTATTCCACCTTGGCCGGCAGCTCGCCGTCGGCGGTGTTGCCGGGGGTGGCACGGGCGGCGATGAGGAAGTCGCGCAGGGACTTGGCCAGTTCCTGGGGGAAGCGCCAGGGCACGTCCTCTTCGTTGTGGCCGTAGGAAACACCTTGCTGCAGCTGGGTAACAAGCGCGCGGTACTTCTGCCGGAGCCCGTCGCTGGGCTGCGGCACGCTCTGGAATGCGGCATCCAGCGCCTTGATGTCGGCATCGAAGCGGGTCTTGTGGGTTTCCTGGAAACCTTCACCGCGGAACAGCAGCAGGCTGCTGGTGGCGCGGCAGGCGTGGACCTGCACCTGGTCGATGGGCGCGAGTTCGGCGGCGAGGGCCATCCCGGCCCCGGCGAGGCTCAGCAGCAATCCGATGAAAGCGCGTGATAGAGCGTCTGAAAGCATCCCGGCGTGCTCCTTTTGTTGTTGTTGTGAGCAGACAAAGCGATGGGTTGTGTGGGCACCAGTCGGTGCGCGCCCAGCCTACTGCGCCGGGCCCTGGAGGGTATTACCCGAAAGAGTGATTTATGACGGCCGGGCGATAAATCATCCCATCCGGAGGATCTGCCTCAGCCGTTCGGCGCTCTCCGGGTCGGCGGGGAACAGGGTCTCCAGGGCCAGCTCGGACAGGGTCACGTCCACCGGAGTGCCGAACACCGTGATGGTGCTGATGAAGCTGATCACCCCCAGCGGCGTGTCCAGTTGCAGCGGCACCAGCACGCCATCGGCGACCAGGGCATCGGGCGCGGGCGGGGCCGGGTAGGCGGCGAGTTCGTCGTACAGGGCCTGCAACTCCCCGTCGCCGCTCACCTCGATGTCGTGCCGAAGGCGCTCCAGCAGGTGGGCGCGCCACTGGCCGAGGTTGGCGATGCGCGGCGCCAGGCCCTGCGGATGCAGGGTCAGGCGCAGCACGTTGAGCGGCGGGCCGAGCAGTGCAGGGGCGACGCCGGCGATCAGCGCCATCACCGCGTCGTTGGCCGCCAGCAGGTTCCACTGGCGGTCGATGGCCAGCGCCGGGTTCGGCTCGTGGGCCTTGAGCAGCTGTTCGATGGCCTGGCGCGCGCCGGCCAGGGCCGGGTCGTCCAGGGTGCGCTGGGGGAACAGCGGCGCGTAGCCGGCGGCGGCCAGCAGGCGGTTGCGTTCGCGCAGGGGAATGTCCAGCTGCTCGGCCAGGTGCAGGAGCATCTCGCGACTGGGTTGGGCGCGCCCGGTCTCGACGAAGCTCAGGTGGCGGGTGGAGATCTCCGCGTCGCAGGCGAGGTCGAGCTGGCTGAGGCGGCGGCGCTGGCGCCACTGGCGCAACAGGGCGCCGACGGGGTGGGTGGGTGCGTTCATGGCAGCGACGATAGTCGAGCCGGTGAGGCACGGCCATTACCTGGCAGGTAATCGACGCGATTCTCCGCTCGATGAATCCTGGCGACCAGGCACCGGCAACCGCCGGGCCGCTCATACCCAGGAGATTCGCCATGACCACCGTGCAACCCTCCCCCCTGCTGCGCCGCGCCCTGCAACTCGATGCCCTGGTCAGCGGCGGCGCCGGCCTGCTGATGACCCTGGGCGCCGGTCCGCTTTCCGCCCTGCTGGCCCTGCCTGCCACGCTGCTCACCGGCGCCGGCCTGTCGATGCTGCCCTGGTGCGCCGTGCTGCTGTGGCTCGCCCGCCGCGACACCCTCGACCGCCGCGCGGTGTGGGCGGTGATCGCGGTCAACGCCGTGTGGGTGGTGGACAGCGTGCTGCTGCTGGCCAGCGGCTGGGTGCAACCGACCCTGCCGGGCCAGGCCTTCGTGATCGCCCAGGCGCTGGCGGTGGTGCTGTTCGCCGAGCTGCAGTTCTTCGGGCTCAAGCGCTCGGCCGAAGCGGCCTGTGGATAACCCGGGCATCGAAAGGACCGGATCGCTGCGAAGGGTGGACGTCGCTCTTCACGTCCACCGGCGGAGCCCCGCCTGGTGGACCGGTGAAGCGTGGTCCACCCTACGCCTTGTCCTGTCGATCCGTAGGGCGGGTGAAACCCGCGTGGGTCGGCGCACGGATGTGTCGGGTTGCACCCGACCGTGTATGGATCAACCACATGGGTAACAAAAGAGTTCAGTCACATGGGTGACACTTTCAAGGATAGATAACCCTCCTTCTGCTCTTGCTCATCTACGCGACCAATCACAACCGGGCCGAAATGCACGGCCCAGAGTTCTTCACCAATCTGCTCCAATCCAATCTGTTCGTGCTTGAGCAGGTGCCCTACGTAGATACGTAGTCCCCTTCGATTGAGGATGCCGTTGCAATCTGCCCGATAGACTTCGACATGGCCCGGATACGTCAGCTCCGGCAACTGTTCTGGATAAGTACGTGGTGACTCCTTGTAGCACTGGCTGGGTGTCTGCTGCTTCAGGGCCTCATGAGGTCTCTGCTGGTTGTAGTTCTGAATGAACTCATCGAAGCGCTGCTGTTGCTCTGCCATGTGCGCCGCCACAGGCTGGGTGACTGCTCGCTTCAAGGTTCGGTGCATGCGCTCATGCCGCCCCGGGGCTATGCGCTCCGGAATGATCCCCAGACGTAGCCACCAGATCGATAGCTGGGTCAGGCCAGTTCTGCCCGTACTGGCAAACGGTGTTCCGTTGTCGGTCCGCAGGCGCAGTGGCAGCCCATGGCAACGAAACAGCCGCTCAAAGGCTGCCTTGGTCTCCTCCAGTCGTGTCCCTGCCATGCCCTCGCAGGCCAGGAGGTATCGGCTGGCATGATCCATAACCGTCAGGGGGTAGCACCATTTACCGTCCTGGGTCAGAAACTGGCCTTTGTAATCTGCGCTCCAGAGCTCATTGGGCTCGTGGGTCGTCTTCAGCGGTTTTGGATAACTCGGTACCCGGCGGCGAACTCGTCGGGGGGCGATAAGGCCCTCCAGTTTGAGGATGGTGTAGATCGTGGTCCTGGAGGGACTCTGGCCGGGGTAACGTCGCTCAACCAGCGCCTGGATTTTCTTGGGCCCTAGCTCAACCTCCGAGCGCCGTCGCAAGTCGAGGATGTACTCGCGAATGACATAGGGAGTTCGCTCCTGCTCGTGACGCTTTCGGCTCTGCTCGGCAAGCCCTTGCATGCCGGCTTGCTTGTAACGCTCAACCCACTTGTAGCCTGTCTTGCGGCTAATGCCGAAATGCTCACAAAGCCCACTGAAGCTGCTCACCTGCCTGAGGTAATCAGCGATGAACAATACTTTTTCGTCCATAGGTTTCAGCTCTCGCCAAGGCATGGGGCGCCCTCCTGAGGGAACCCCGCTAGGTTAAAAACTGTTACCCATGTGGTTGAACCGATTTGTCACCTATGTGGGTGAGTCATACCACCGGGCCTCTTCGCGAATGAATTCGCGCCCATGAAAAAGCCCCTCGGATGAGGGGCTTTTGCATTGCAGCGCGCCGATCAGCCGTGGGCGACGGGCTGCCAGGCCTTGGGCTTGAAGTACAGGGTCTCGCCACGGGCGAGGCCGACCAGGCTGTCGTGGTCCTTGACCACTTCGGCTTCGATCAGCTCGTCCTGGCCGTCCACCTTCAGGGTCACCCGGGTGATGGCGCCGAGGGGGCGGATGTCGCGGACTTCGGCGGCCTGGTGCTCGTCCTCGGCCTCCTTGGACAGCGAGACTTCGTGGGGGCGGAACAGCACGTGGCGGTCGTCGCCCAGCTGCAGGCGGTTGGAGTCGCCGAGGAAGTGGTAGACGAAGGGGCTCGCCGGCTTCTCGTAGACCTCGCCCGGGGAGCCGATCTGCTCGATCACGCCCTTGTTCATCACCACGATGCGGTCGGCCACTTCCATGGCTTCCTCCTGGTCGTGGGTGACGAACACGGAGGTCAGGTTGATCTCCTCGTGCAGGCGCGCCAGCCAGCGGCGCAGCTCCTTGCGCACCTTGGCGTCGAGGGCGCCGAAGGGCTCGTCCAGCAGCAGGATCTTCGGCTTCACCGCCAGGGCGCGGGCCAGGGCGATGCGCTGGCGCTGGCCGCCGGAGAGCTGCTCCGGGTAGCGGTCGGAGAGCCAGTCCAGCTGCACCATGTTGAGCAGCTCGTGGACCTTCTCGGCGATCTCCGGCTCGCTCGGGCGTTCGCCCTTGGGTTTCATGCGCAGGCCGAAGGCGACGTTGTCGAACACGCTCATGTGGCGGAACAGGGCGTAGTGCTGGAACACGAAGCCGACGTTGCGATCGCGCACGTCGTGCTGGGATACGTCCTCGCCGTGGAACACGATGTTGCCGGCGTCCGGGGTCTCCAGGCCGGCGATGATGCGCAGCAGGGTGGTCTTGCCGCAGCCGGACGGGCCGAGCAGGGCCACCAGCTCGCCGCTGTGGATATCCAGGTTGATGCCGTTGAGCGCCTTGAAGGCGTTGAAGTTCTTGCTGACGTTACGGATTTCGATGCTCATGACTCACTCCTCATCAGCGCTGGATTTAAGACGGGACAGGCGGGCCTCGCTCCACTGCTTGAGCAGCAGGATGACCAGCGCGAGGATCAGCAACAGGCTGGCGACGCTGAAGGCGGCGACGTGGTTGTACTCGTTGTAGAGGATCTCGACGTGCAGCGGCAGGGTGTTGGTGACGCCGCGGATGTGGCCGGAGACCACCGACACCGCGCCGAACTCGCCCATGGCGCGGGCGGTGCACAGCACCACGCCGTAGATCAGGCCCCATTTGATGTTGGGCAGGGTCACGTGCCAGAACATCTGCCAGCCGTTGGCACCGAGCAGGCGCGCGGCCTCTTCTTCCTGGGTGCCCTGTTCCTGCATCAGCGGGATCAGCTCGCGGGCGACGAAGGGCACGGTGACGAAGACGGTGGCCAGGACGATGCCGGGCAGGGCGAAGACGATCTGGATGTCATGCTCGCTCAGCCACTCGCCGAAGTAGCCCTGGGCGCCGAACAGCAGCACGTAGATCAGGCCGGCGATCACCGGGGAGACGGAGAAGGGCAGGTCGATCAGGGTGACCAGGATGCTCTTGCCACGGAACTCGAACTTGCTCACGCACCAGGCGGCAGCCACGCCGAACACCAGGTTCAGCGGCACCGAGATGGCGACGGCGATCACCGTCAGCTTCAGCGCGGAGAGGGCGTCGGGCTCGAAGATGGCGGCGAAGAAGGTACCGAAGCCCTGCTTCAATGCCTCGCTGAGCACGATGTACAGCGGCAGCAGCAGGAAGATGCCGAACACCAGCCAGGCGCCGGCGATCAGCGCGCGACGACCCCACACGTTGCCCCGGCGGGCAGCGTTGGCGGAGGCGGCGGCGGTCAGGGTTGCACTACTCATGACGACGGCCTCCTCAGGGGGTTTCGATGCGGCGCTGCAGCAGGTTGATCAGCAGCAGCAGGATGAAGGAGACCACCAGCATCAGCACGCCGATGGCGGTGGCGCCGGTGTAGTCGTACTGGTCGAGCTTGACCATGATCAGCAGCGGCAGGATCTCGGTCTTCATCGGCATGTTGCCGGCGATGAAGATCACCGAGCCGTACTCGCCCACGCCCCGGGCGAAGGCCAGGGCGAAGCCGGTCAGCCAGGCGGGCAGCAGCGCCGGCAGGAGGATGTGGCGGAACACCTGCAGCGGTTTGGCGCCCAGGCAGGCGGCGGCCTCTTCCACCTCGCGGGGGATGTCGGCCAGCACCGGCTGCACCGTGCGCACCACGAAGGGCAGGGTGACGAAGGTCAGCGCCAGGGTGATGCCCAACGGGGTGTAGGCGATCTTGAAGCCCAGGTCGGTGGCGAACTGGCCCACCAGGCCGGCCGGCGCGTACAGCGCGGTGAGCGCGATGCCGGCCACGGCGGTGGGCAGGGCGAAGGGCAGGTCGATCATCGCGTCGATGATCTTGCGGCCGGGGAAGTCGTAGCGCACCAGCACCCAGGCCAGCAGGGTGCCGATCAGGCCGTTGAGCACGGCGGCGGCGAGCGCGGTGCCGAAGCTGAGCTTGAGGGCGGCGAGTACGCGGGGTGCGCTGATGATGTTCCAGAACTGCACCCAGGTGAGGTCGAAGGTCTTGAGGAACATGGCGCCCAGGGGAATCAGCACCAACAGGCTGAGATACACCAGGGTGTACCCCAGAGTCAGCCCGAAGCCGGGTATGACCGGGGAGATACGTCGAGACATCATCTGTCCTTTTTCTGCGTTGGAACGCTCAAGCCCGCCACCGGAATATCACCGGCCCGGGCACGGCAAAGGGAAGCTCGCGCTTCCCCTTGTCCGGGCGGGGCCTGCGCCCCACCCATTTTCTTGCAGCTTGCAGCTTGCAGCTTCGGCTTATTGCGCCTGGTAGATCTGGTCGAAGATGCCGCCGTCGTTGAAGAACTTCGGTTGCGCTTCCTTCCAGCCGTTGAAGTCCTTGTCGACGGTCACCAGGTCCAGTTTCGGGAACTGCTTGGCGAACTCGGCGGCGACCTTCGCGTCACGGGGACGGTAGAAGTTCTTCGCGGCGATGCGCTGGCCTTCCTCGCTGTACAGGTACTGCAGGTAGGCTTCGGCGACCTTGCGGGTGCCTTTCTTGTCGACGTTCTTGTCGACCACGGAAACCGGCGGCTCGGCGAGGATCGACAAGCTCGGCGCGATGATCTCGAAGTTCTCGCCACCCTGTTCCTTGAGCGCCAGGAAGGCCTCATTTTCCCAGGCCAGCAGCACGTCGCCAATGTTGTTGTTGACGAAGGTGATGGTCGAACCGCGGGCGCCAGTGTCGAGAACCGGCACGTGCTTGTACAGCGCCTGCACGTATTCCTGGGCCTTGGCATCGCTGCCGTACTGCTTCTTGGCCCAGGCCCAGGCGGCCAGGAAGTTCCAGCGGGCGCCGCCGGAGGTCTTCGGGTTCGGGGTGATGACTTCCACGCCTTCCTTGGTCAGGTCGCCCCAGTCCTTGATGCCCTTGGGGTTGCCCTTGCGCACCAGGAACACGATGGTCGAGGTGTAGGGGGTGCTGTTGTCCGGCAGGCGCGCCTGCCAGTTCTCGGGGATCAGCTTGCCGAGCTTCTGCAGCTCGTCGATGTCGCCGGCCAGTGCCAGGGTCACCACGTCGGCCTTGAGGCCGTCGATCACGGCGCGCGCCTGCTTGCCGGAGCCGCCGTGGGACTGCTGGACCTTGAGGTCCTCGCCGCCCTGGGCCTTCCAGTGCTTGATGAAGGCGGCGTTGTATTCCTGGTACAGCTCGCGGGTCGGGTCGTAGGAGACGTTGAGCAGCTCGGTGGCGGCGGCGACGGGGCCGGCGACCAGGGTGGTGAGCAGGGCACCGGCCAGGGTGGCCAGGGCGAAGCGGCGAATCGACATGGATGGAGCTCCTGAATTCCGGGTTCTTATGGTGTTGGCTGGTTTGTCTTTCAGGTACGACGGGCGTTCACGGCGCCCGTCGCAGTCGACTCGGTTCGCGTCTCGGGTTGACCCCTCCGGCGACCCGGTCGGGTGTTCGGGTCAGCTGTTCTTGCCGGCGGGCGGTTGCAGGCGGAATTTTTCCTTGCGCTCGATCTGCACCACCTGGCCGTTATGGACGGTGATCTCGACGGCACCGAAACGCAGGCCGTGCAGGGCGCTCTGGATTTCACGCAGGATGCTGGCTTCGTCCTGGCCTTCGAGGCTGCGAAGGGTTGCGCTCATGGTCATGCTCCTTGGATGGGATGCCCGCGTCGGTTAACAGGGGTTTCGCGTGGCGTGGGCGCATCTTAATCAGGGCATGAATATTCTTAAAAATACTGTTTAATAATTTTTATATAACCATCGGGTCTTTGAGACGGCGGGCTCAGGCGCGAGCCCCGTCGCGGGGAGGTCAGAGCAGGCTGATCTGGTGCGGGTTGCCAAGGGTGGGAGGGGCCAGCTGCCAGCTTTGCTCCAGCTGCTGGGCCGATTGTGGACGGCTGAACAGGTAGCCCTGGCCATGGTCGCAGCCCAGGCCCCGGAGGAAGTCGGCCTGGCGCTGGTGCTCGATGCCTTCGGCCAGCACCTCCAGGCCCAGGCTGTGGCCCAGGGCGGTGACGGCCTTGGCGATGGCGACGTCGTCGCGGTCGTCGGGCAGGTTGTGCACGAAGCTCTGGTCGATCTTCAGCTTGTGCACCGGCAGCCGCTTGACGCGCTGCAGGGACGAGTAGCCAGTGCCGAAGTCGTCGATGGACAGGCGCACGCCGAGCTTGCACAGGCGGTCGAGCAGCTCCAGGGCGGTGTCCGGGTCCTCCATCACCGCGCTTTCGGTGATCTCCAGCTCCAGGCGACCCGGTTCCAGGCCGGTGTCGGCGAGTACGCGGGCGACGCGGGTGTCCAGCTCGCCACGGCTGAACAGGCGGCAGGAGACGTTCACCGCGATGAACGACAGCTGCAGGCCGCGCTCGGTCCAGTCGCGCATCTGCCGGCAGGCGCGCTCCAGCACCCAGGCGTCGATGGCGCCGATCAGGCCGCTTTCCTCGGCCACCGGCAGGAACTCCGCCGGTGGCACCAGGCCACGCTGCGGGTGCTGCCAGCGCACCAGGGTCTCGACGCCGATCAGGCGGCCATCGGCCAGGTCGTGGATGGGCTGGAACACCAGGCGCAGTTCGTCCTGTTCCAGGCCCTGGCGCAGCGCGGTGACCAGCTCGACCCGCTGGCGCGCCTGCTCGGTCAGTTCCTGGCTGTAGAAGGCGAAGGTCTCGCGGCCCACGCTCTTGGCCTTGAACAGCGCCGAGTCGGCGTTGCGCAGTACCTGCTCGACGTTTTCCGCGGCGCCGGGGAAGGGGCTGATGCCCAGGCTGGCGCTGATGAACAGGTTCTGCGTGGACAGGTGGAAGGGCGCGGCCAGGCATTGCTGGATGCGACCGGCGAGGTCGGTGGCCTGTTCCGGGCTGAAGTCCTCGCAGAGCAGGCCGAACTCGTCGCCGCCCAGGCGCGCCAGGGTCATGCCGCCGGCCATCAGGGTGGCCAGGCGCTCGCCCACCGCCTTGAGCAGCAGGTCGCCATGGTTGTGGCCGAGGCTTTCGTTGATGTGCTTGAAGTGATCGAGGTCGAGCAGGATGACGATGCCTTCGCGGCCCTCCCGGCGCGCGCGTTCCAGGGCGTGCTCGACGCGCTCGGTGAACAGCAGGCGGTTGGGCAGGTTGGTCAGCGGGTCGTGGTGGGCCAGGTAGTCCAGCTCGTTCTGCGAGCGCTTGATGGCGCTGACATCGGAGAACACCGCCACGTAATGGGTCAGCACGCCGTCCTCGTCGTGGATGGCGCGCAGGTTCTGCCACAGCGGGTACACCTCGCCGTTGCGGCGGCGGTTCCACACCTCGCCGCTCCAGGCGTGGCGGTTCTTCAGCGCGTTCCACATCGACTGGTAGAAGGCCTCGTCGTGGCGCCCGGACTTGAACAGCACCGGCGTCTGGCCCAGCACCTCGCGCTCCTCGAAGCCGGTGATGCGGGCGAAGGCGCGGTTGACGTGGACGATGCGCTGCTCGGCGTCGGTGACCAGCACCCCCTCCTGGGTGGCATCGAACACAGCGGCTGCCTGGCGCAGGCTGCTCTCCTGTTCGCGGCGTGCCTGCAGGTAGGCGCGCAGGCGGCGCATGTGCAGGCACACCAGCAGGTAGAGCAGGCCGCTGGTGATCACCACGAAGAGCAGGCCCTTGGCGGATTGCAGCGCGTTCAGGTGGCTGCCATCGGGGCTCAGCACCTGGAGCAGGTGGTCGCTGAAGAGGATCCAGGCGCTGGCGAGGAGGAAGTAGGGCAGCACCAGTTTCATGGCGCTGAGCTTGGGTTTCATAGGTGATGGGTGCCGTGCCGGATGTGATCGGTTTCGCATTATAGATGAATGGGGATTCATCTCTTTCTTATCTAAAGAACGGGATGGTTTTCTCACAATTCATGGGGATAATGCCGGTGTTTGT
Source organism: Pseudomonas sp. No.21 (assembly GCF_054558415.1). Classification (NCBI taxonomy): domain Bacteria; kingdom Pseudomonadati; phylum Pseudomonadota; class Gammaproteobacteria; order Pseudomonadales; family Pseudomonadaceae; genus Pseudomonas; species Pseudomonas sp. No.21. Next base: position 29,695 of record NZ_BAAJNO010000015.1, on the reverse strand, counting down.
CCGACAACCTCGTCTTCCTTCCCCCCGAGGCTACGCACTCCATGTGGTACTACGGTTTTCTCGACCTGTCGCTGTGGCAACTGGTGGCGGTCACCTTGGTGATGACGCACATCACCATCGTCGGCGTCACGGTCTACCTGCACCGCTATTCGGCCCATCGCTCCCTCGAACTGCACCCGGCGCTGAAGCATTTCTTCCGCTTCTGGCTGTGGCTGACCACCGCGATGAACACCCGCGAATGGACCGCGATCCACCGCAAGCACCACGCCAAGTGCGAAACCGTCGACGACCCGCACAGCCCGGTGATCAAGGGCCTGGGCACCGTGCTGCGGCGCGGCGCGGAACTGTACCGCGAGGAAGCCGAGAACGAGGAGACCCTGCGCATCTACGGCAAGAACTGCCCGGATGACTGGCTCGAGCGCAACGTCTATTCGCGCTACCCCATCGGTGGCGTGACCCTGATGGCGGCCATCGACCTCGCCCTGTTCGGCGTCGGCGGCATCACCATCTGGGCCGTGCAGATGATGTGGATACCGGTCTGGGCCGCCGGCGTCATCAATGGCCTCGGCCACGCCGTCGGCTACCGCAACTTCGAATGCCGCGACGCCGCCACCAACCTGGTGCCCTGGGGCATCCTCATCGGCGGCGAGGAGCTGCACAACAACCATCACACCTACCCGAACTCGGCCAAGCTGTCGGTGAAGAAGTGGGAGTTCGACCTGGGCTGGGCCTGGATCAAGCTGTTCAGCTTCCTGCGCCTGGCCAAGGTGCAGCGCGTCGCGCCCATCGCCCATCGCGTGGAAGGCAAGGGCAGCCTGGACATGGACACCGCCATGGCCATCCTCAACAACCGTTTCCAGATCATGGCGCAGTACCGCAAGCTGGTGATCGCGCCCCTGGTGAAACAGGAACTGGCCAAGGCCGACGAGTCGGTGCGCCACCTGTTCCGTCGCGCCAAGCGCCTGCTGTCCCGCGAGACCAGCCTGCTGGACGAGCGCCACCACGCGCGCATCGCCGCCATGCTGGAGCAGAGCCAGGCGCTGAAGGTGATCTACGAGCGCCGTCTCGCCCTGCAGCACATCTGGGTCAAGACCAGCGCCAACGGCCACGACATGCTCGAAGCCATGAAGCAGTGGGTGCACGAGGCCGAGGCCAGCGGCATCCAGTCCCTGCGCGACTTCGCCGAGCAGCTCAAGACCTACTCGCTGCGCCCGGCCGTCGCGGCCTGATCGCGGCAACCCCGAAGAAGGCCGGCCATCGCCGGCCTTTTTCTTTTGCGCCCGCAGGCTGGCGCCTAGCCCGCGAGGCCCCACGATGCGAGCCCGCCCCTTCGCGAATGAATTCGCTCCTACCCTCCCACTCCCACCTGCACCGCCCACACAGGCCTGCCCCTGAAACACGGCCAAAAAAAACCGCCCGGGGGAGGGCGGCTGGAACAAGACATCGAAAGGAGCAATCACATCGACGTCAGGAGGTAAGGAGGAGGTGGAGCGGGTCGATCAGCTGTCCTGGCCGGACTCGGCCTTGCGCTCCGTGCCCTGCTTGGCGATGGCCTCTTGCTGGGCAGCGTCCTGGGCGCGCTGCTCATACTGCGCATTTCGCGCAACAAAGGCGGACGACTCTTCGGCGAAGGAGAACTGGGTGAAGGACAGGGCGAAAGCGGTGAAGGCGGCAGTAACAAAGAGATTGCGTTGCATAGCGTGATCCTCGGCGGGATGCATCTGGAAACCGAGGCCATCTTAGGGGCCGGGCCGGTGGTGAAAAACCGCGGCCCAGGTGAATCACAATTGCTTCTAGCGCAACAATTGCGTGCGCACCGCCCAGTGGCGGGGATCGTCCAGCACGGCATCGTCCTGGGCGAAGAGGGGCGGCAGTTCGGCCTTGAGGAAGTCCACCCAGGTGCGGGTCTTGGCGTCGAGGAAACGCCGTGACGGATACACCGCGTAGATGTTGCGCTCGCGCAGGCGGTGCTCCGGCAGCAGGCGCAGCAGGGTGCCCTCGCGCAGCGGCTGGCAGGCGACGAAGGAGGGCAGCAGGCAGAAGCCCATGCCCGCCTGGGCGGCGCGTGCCAGGGATTCGGCGACGTTGACCTGGAAGGCCTCCGCCGGCAGCACGTCGTACTCGCCGTCCTCGTCCTGCAGCACCCAGTTGTCCTGGTAGAGCGGGTCCAGCAGGCGCAGGTAGCGGTGGTGGCGAAGGTCCGCCGGCCCCTTGGGCACGCCATGCTGCTCCAGGTAGGCGGGCGCCGCGCAGACCACGCTGTACATCTGCCCCAGGGATTGCGCCACCATCTGCGAGTCCGGCAGCTCGCGGGCGAAGGTCAGCACCACGTCCTGGCCGTCCTCCAGCGGGTCGGGGTTGCGCTGCGACAGCGTCAGGTCGATCACCACCTCGGGGTACAGCGCGGTGTAGCGCGCCACCAGCGCGGTGACGTGCTGCAGGCCGAGGCCGGTCATGGTGTGCACCCGCAGCCGGCCGCTGGGCTTGAGGTGCGCACCGCGCGCCTCGGCGGCGGCCTGGTCCACCTCGTTGAGGATCGAGCGGCAGCGTTGCAGGTAGCGCTCGCCCACCTCGGTCAGCGCCAGGCGCCGGGTGGTGCGGTGCAGCAGCCGCGCCTGCAGCTGCTGCTCCAGCTCCGAGACCAGCCTGGAGACCTGCGCGGTGGAAAGGTCCAGCGCCTGCGCCGCCGCGGTGAAGCTGCCGGTCTCGATGACGCGGGTGAACACACGCATGCTGTTCAGGGTGTCCATTGTTACTCCTCGCGCAAGGCTGATTCTCGAAGGGCGCTGATTATCCAGGAAACGCCGGTAAATATACTGCCAGCCCTGAGCTGTTTGCCGTTTTCCCGGATCACCGCCCATCGCCCCGCCTGCGGGCTCGTGGCCCTGCCGATCCGCCCTGCATTGCCGAGGTATCCATGACCCCCGACCAAAGGTTCGCCCGCCGGGTGCGGAGCGCCATCGTGGCCTTCGTGCTGCTCTTCGCCTACTTCCTCGCGGCCGACCTGTGGATGCCCATCACCCCCCAGGCCCAGCTGACGCGCCCGGTACTGCGCCTGGCGCCCCGGGTCAGCGGCCAGGTGCTGGACATCGCCGTCGGCAACAACGCCCACGTCCAGGCTGGGCAGTTGCTGTTCCGCCTCGACCCCGAGCCCTTCCGCCTTGCCGTCAACGCCGCCGAGCTGGCCCTGGAGCAGGCCGCCCAGGACAACGCCGAGCTCGATGCCAGCCTCGCCGCCGCCCGTGCCGACAAGCTCGCCGCCGACGCCTCGGCCCAGGAGCTGGCGCGCGAGACCGAGCGCCTCGGCAAGCTGGTGGCCAGCCAGCACGTCTCCCGCCAGCTGTTCGAACAGACCCAGTCGCAGCGTGCCGCCGCCAGCGCCAAGGTGGCCGCCGCCAGTGCGCGCATCCACCAGTTGGCCGCCGAGCGTGGTGCGGCAGGCGACGACAACCTGCGCCTGCGCCAGGCCCGCAACGCCCTCGACCAGGCCCGCCTGCAGCTGCAGTACAGCGAAGTGCGCGCCGAGCGCGCCGGTACCCTGAGCAACCTGCAACTGTCCCCCGGCGCCTTCGTCGCCGCCGGCAGCCCGGTGGCCGCGCTGGTAGCCGATGAGGCCGACATCAGCGCCGACTTCCGCGAGAAGGCGCTGCGCTACGTGGGCCTGGGCGATGGCGCCAGCGTGGTGTTCGACGCCCTGCCCGGGCGCATCTTCGCCGCGCGGGTCGGCGCCATCGACGCGGGCGTCAAGGAAGGCCAGCTGGACGCCAACGGCGACCTCGCCGCCCCCGCCACCTCCGACCGCTGGGTGCGCGACGCCCAGCGCCAGCGCCTGCACGTGCTGCTGGAGGCGCCCCCGGAAGCGCCCCTGCCCAGCGGCGCCAAGGCCACGGTGCAGCTCTACCCCCACGAATCGCCCCTGGCCACGTTCTTCGGCCGGGTGCAGATCCGCCTCATCAGCCTGCTGCACTACATCTACTGATGAAGCGCCCGGCCCTCAGCGAGAACGGCCTGCGCCAGTGCCTGCGCCTGGCCTGCGGCGGCACCCTCGGCCTGTTCGTGTGCAAGCTGATGGGCTGGGACAACGGCTCGTTCTTCTGCGTCTACCCCATGCTGCTGCTGGGCCTGGTGCCCACCCTCAACGCCCATGTGATCCGCCAGTTCCTCGCCCAGGCGGTGCTGGTGAGCCTGGAGACGCTGGTGATCTATGGGCTGTTCGGCGACCGCCCGCTGCTCATCGTGCCCCTGGTGTTCCTCGCCTTCCTCTGGCGCTTCAGCCTCATGGCGCGCGGCCCGCTGTTCCTGTTCGGCGCCCTGGGCTGCGTGTTCCTCTCCATGCAGCTGCACTTCGCCAGCTACCCCGAAACCCACCTCTACGACCTGGTGGCCAGCAACCTGGTGGCCGCCGCGCTGACGGTGCTGATCGCCTGGCTGATGTTCTTCCTCTTCCCCGATGCCGAGCCCCGCGAGCCGCGCACCCCGCCGCCCAAGGACCTGGCCAGCCAGCGCCACGAGGCCCTGCTCGGCGCCTCGATCGCCACCCTGTCGTTCATCCTGTTCCAGAGCTTCGACCTGAAGGATTCGCTGTCCGCGCAGATCGCCTCGATCCTCGTGCTGTTCCCCATGCACTGGAACGGCATCCGCTTCGCCGGACGCATCCGCGCCCTCGGCACCCTGCTCGGCTGCCTGATCGCCCTGGTGCTGCAACTGCTGCTCTACGACCACTACGACGTGCTACCGCTCGTCGCCTCGCTGTACTGGATAGCCGCCTTTTTCTGTGCCCGAGTGCACGTATTGGAGGGGGCGCAGGGAATCGGCTTCGGTGCGCTGACAACTTTGGCCATCGTTTTCGGTCAATACCTGACGCCGAGTCACGACATGATGTTCAGCCTGGCCTATCGGCTCAGTTCGGTTTGCGTTGCGGTCTTCATCACCCTGCTTGCGGTGTTCGTCCTGCACCGCCTGTTCAACCGTTTTGCAGCCATTCGTCACCAGAGTCATGCCTGACGCCGGCCACTCATGCCCGCCGCTTCGTTGTGGGCGTAACGTGACCCGAATACGCGAAGGCAGGCTATGGGCCGGATGGAAAACTTCGAGGAAACACCCAGCGAGCTGGAGAAGCTCACCCTGGCACTGCTGCACAGCCGTGGCGAGGTGGAGCGCCTGCGCGAACGCGAACTGCTGTTCAACAGCCTGCTGGGCAGCGTCAACGCCGTGCTCTGGGCCTTCGACTGGGACGCGCAGAAGATCATCTACGTCAGCCCCCACTACGAGCGCATGTTCGGCCGCCCGGCCGAGCTGCTGATGGTGGACTTCAACGAGTGGCGCAACTGCATCTACCCCGATGACGTCGAGTACGCCGCGCGCAGCCTCGCCGAGGTGCTCACCAAGGGCGCGGTGGAGGTGCGCGAGTACCGCATCATCCGGGGCGACGGCCAGGTGCGCTGGCTCAGCGACAAGTGCTTCGTCAGCCGCCAGGGCCAGGCCGGGCAGTCCACCCTGGTGGTGGGCATCGCCGAGGACATCACCGAGAAGAAGACCCTGGAGGCCGAGCTGCAGCGCCTGGCCACCACGGACGTGCTGACCGGCACCAGCAACCGCCGCCATTTCTTCGAATGCGCCCAGCGCGAGTTCGACGTCGCCGAGCGCTATGAGCGGCCCCTGGCCTTCCTGCTGCTGGACATCGATGACTTCAAGAAGATCAACGACACCTACGGCCACCAGGTCGGTGACCTGGTGCTGCAGCGCATCGCCCAGTGCGGCGCCGGCGCCCTGCGCCGGGTCGACCATTTCGGGCGCATTGGCGGCGAGGAATTCGCCGCCGTATTCCCCGGCTGCGACCCGGCCCAGGCCCTGCAGGTCGCCGAGCGCCTGGAGCGCGAGGTGCAGCGCCTGTCGTTCAGCGCCGCCGGCCAGATCTTCAGTGTCACCCTCAGCCAGGGCCTGACCACCCTGCGCCCCGGCGACACCCTGGAACAGCTCTACGCCCGCGCCGACGAAGCCATGTACACCGCCAAGCGCAGCGGCAAGAACCGCATCGTGCAGGTGTAACCGCCTGCCCTCGTAGGGTGGACGTCGCTCTTCACGTCCACCAGCGAAGCCCCGGGTGAGCACCGACGGTGGACCGGTGAAGCGCGGTCCACCCTACGCCCCTGCTTTCTTCGCGCTCGCCCTACGGCTGGAACGGCGACTCGCTGAGGATCACCCCCGTCTCGTCCACATAGCGCTGCCAGGCCGCGATCAGCCCGGCCAGGGCTTCCGGCCGTTCCTGGGCCAGGTCGTGGATCTCCCCCGGGTCCTTCTCCAGGTCGTACAGCTGCCAGGTTTCCGGCCCCACGGGTGCGGGCAGGTACACCGCCTTCAGGTGCCCCTGGCGGATGGCGCGCATGCCGAACAGCTCCCAGCCGGTGACCGTTTTCTCGTCATGCACCCGGGGCGTCTCGCCCGAGAGGTAGCCGAGCCAGGAGCGCCCGCGCACCGGCGCCACCTCGCGGCCGCGCCAGCGCGTACCCGGGTGGCGCACGCCGGCCAGGTCCAGCACCGTCGGGGTGATGTCCATCACCGTGGCGAAGGCGTGGCTGATCTGCTGCTGCCGCTGCAGCTGTGGATAACGCACCAGGGCCGGCACGCGGATGCCGCCCTCGGTGGTGAAGGCCTTGTACAGGCGCGACGGCGCGGTGGCCGCCTGGGCCCAGCGCGGCCCGTACCAGACGTAGGAGTTGGCGCGGCCGATGTTCTCCAGGCTGTTGTCGTAGTGCTGGTCGAGGAAGCTCTTCAGGTTCGGGCCGAACTTGGGGAAGGCCTCCAGCAGCGCGCCCTCGGCGCCGTTGTCGGACATGAAGAGAATGAAGGTGTCGTCCTCCAGGCCCTGCTGGCGCAGGTAGTCCAGCACCCGGCCGATGTTCCAGTCCATGCGCTCCACCATCGCCGCGTAGACCTCCATGGTCCGCGCCGACACCTGGCGTTCCGCCTCGCTCAGCGCCTCCCACTCGGCGCTGATCGCCCGCACCGGGTGCGCTTCCACATCCGCCGCCACCAGGCCCAGCGCCTTGAGCTTCGCCAGGCGTTCCAGGCGCAGCGCCTCGGGCCCGGCGTCGTAGCGGCCCCGGTAGTTATCCACAACCTCGGCCGGTGCCTGCAGCGGCCAGTGCGGGGCCGAGAAGGGCAGGTAGGCGAAGAACGGGCGGCTCTGGTCGCGCTCCTTGAGGTACTGGATCAGCCGGTCGGCGAAGGCGTCGGAGGAATAGAAATCCTCCGGTAGCTGCTCGATGAAGCGGTCGTCCTCCACGTACAGCGCCGGCGTCGCCTTGAGGATGCCCGGCGTGGTGGCGTCGTAGGGCGGCTCGTAGCCGTAGTGGTTGGCCGCCCCGGGCAGCAGCGAGAAGGAGCGCTCGAAGCCCCGTGCATGGGGTGCCCGCTCGGCGGTCAGGCCCAGGTGCCACTTGCCGGACATCAGCGTCTGGTAGCCCGCCTCGCGCAGCAGCTCCGGCAGCGCCACCACGCGGTCGTTGAGGTAGCCCTCGTAGCCCGGCTTGCCGATCAGCTCCGGGGTCAGCGCCTCGGCCATGGTGCCGATGCCGGCGATGTGGTGGTCGGTGCCGGTGAGCAGCATCGAGCGGGTCGGCGAGCAGGTGGGCGCGGTGTGGAAGTCGGTCAGGCGCAGGCCGTCGAAGGCCAGGCGGTCCAGGTTCGGCGTGGCGATCTCACCGCCGAAGGCGCCCAGGTCGGAAAAACCCAGGTCGTCGGCGACTATCACCAGGAAGTTGGGGCGTTTGCTCATCCAGGGTTCTCCAAGGGGTCTACAGGGCGATGAATTCGAGGGGCAGGTCGGTCACGCGCGGCGGCACCGGCGGCTGGTAGTCACCCTCGCCGGTCAGCTGGTGCAGCAGGGCTTCACGAACCCGATGGAAGTCGTGGCCGGTGCGCTGGCGCGGGCGTGGCAGGTCAATGGGCAGCACCTGCTTGATGCGCCCGGGGCGGGGCGCCAACACCACCACGCGGTCGGCCAGGTAGATGGCCTCCTCGGCGTCATGGGTGACCAGCAGGGTGGTGATGCGCTGGCGCGCGCGGATGGCCAGCAGCTCGTCCTGCATCTGCTGGCGGGTCAGCGCATCGAGGGCGCCGAAGGGCTCGTCCAGCAGCAGGATGCGCGGGCTCGCCACCAGCCCCCGGGCGATGGCCACGCGCTGGGCCATGCCGCCGGAGAGCTGGTGCGGGTAGGCGCCCTCGAAACCGCCCAGGCCCACCAGTTGCACGAACTGCTGGATGCGCCGGGCGCGCTCGCCCTGCTCGATGGGCTCGTTGACCAGGCCCAGGCCGATGTTCTGCGCCACCGTCAGCCAGGGGAACAGGCGGTGCTCCTGGAACACGATGCCGCGTTCGCCACCGATGCCGCGCACCGGCTGGCCGTCCACCTCGATGTGGCCGCTGAAGTCGGTATCCAGGCCCACCAGCAGGCGCAGCAGGGTGGATTTGCCGCAGCCGCTGGAGCCGACGATGGCGATGAACTCACCCTCCTCGATATCCAGGCTGAAGTCCTGGATGGCCTGGAAATCCTGGCCATCCACCTCGAAGACCTTGCCGACCCCGGCGAAGCTCAGGGTGGGCGGCGCGGAAACGGGCTGGTTGGCCGCTTCGGCGGCACTGCGGTTGAAGGCGTTCATGCGGTTCTCCAGCGCGTGGCGCGGGTTTCGATGCGTTGTCCGAGAGTGCCCAGCAGGGCGCCGACCAGGCCCACCAGCAGCATGGCCGCCATCACCTGGTCCATGCGGAACAGCTGCTGCGCGCCGAGCATGTAGCTGGCGATGCCGCCGTCCGAGGGCATGAAGTATTCGGCGCCGATGGTGCCCAGCCAGGCGTAGATCAGCGACAGGCGCAGGCCGGCGAAGATGGCCGGCGCGGCACCCGGCAGCACCAGCAGGCGCAGGCGCTTGCCCAGGCCCAGGCGCAGCACCTGCGCGGCCTCGCCCAGTTGTGGCGAAAGCCCGGCGACGCCGCGCTGGGTGGCGATGAATAGGGGGAAGAAGGCCGCCAGGCTGACGAAGGCCAGCTTGGCCGCCTCGCCCAGGCCGAACCAGGCGGTGAGCAGCGGCACCCAGGCGAAGATCGCCACCTGGCGCAGGGCCGAAAGGCTGGGCCCGGCGATGCGCTCGGCGCGGTTCGAGAGCCCCAGCAGCAGGCCGAGCGCCAGCCCCGCGCCACCCCCCAGCGCCAGGCCTGCCACGGTGCGCTTGAGGCTGGCGCCCATGGCCGTGGGCAGGCTGCCATCCAGCAGCCCCTGGTGCAGGGCGCGCAGCACATCGAGCGGGGAGGCGAGGATATTGGCATCGACCCAGCCCAGGGCGCTGCTGGCCTGCCACAGGGCCAGCAGCGCCAGGGGCAGCAGGGTTGCCTGCAACCGCTGCCAGCCCCGCAGGCGCGGGCCGCGCGGGCGCTCGGCGGTGGCCGGGTGCGGCCAGAACAGCAGGCGGGCGTCGAGCAGGTTGATGCCGCGATCCATCAGCGCGCCCACCAGGCCGATCACCAGGATGCAGACGAACACCAGGTCGAGCATGAACAGCTGGCGGCCCCAGACCATCAGGTAGCCGATGCCCTCGCTGGAGGCCAGCAGCTCCACCGCCAGCAGCGAGGTCCAGCCGGTGGCCAGGGCCAGGCGCAAGCCGGCCATGAAGGCGGGCAGGGCAGCCGGCAGCACCAGGCGCCAGGCCAGCAGGTGCGGCGGCAGACGCAGCACCGCCGCCGCCTCGCGCAGGCGCGGCTGGGCGTCCCGCACGCCAACCAGGGTGTGCAGGGTCACCGGCACCACCACGGCCTTCACCAGCACCACCAGCTTGAGGGTTTCGCCGATGCCGAAGAACAGCATGAACAGCGGAATCCAGGCCAGGGTCGGGATCTGCGCCAGGGCCACGAAACTCGGGTAGACCAGCGCCTCGGCCCGGCGCGACAGGCCCAGCCAGGCACCGAGCAGCACCCCGCCAGCGACACCGGCGAGCAGGCCGATGCCGAGGCGCTGCAGGCTTATCCACAGGTGCCCCCAGAGTTCGCCGGAACCGAATTCCAATGCGCTCTGCCACACCAGGGCGGGGGCGGGGAGGATCTGCTCGGACATCCAGTGGTGCCTGGCAGCCAGCCACCAGAGCAGGAACAGCCCCACGGGCAGCAGCCAGGGCAGGGCCCGGTCGAGAATGCCGGCGCCGATGGCCGGCAGATGGAGCCGGGCGGGAGGCCGCAGGCTCGGCAGCGTCTGGATCTTGCTCATCGGTGTCTCCCGGCGCCAGGGCTCTAACGTTATTTCCGTGTGGAATATAAAAACTCAAAATCCATTTATTTATGGATAAGAGGCGTCATTAGATAGGGAAGGGGCCGGAGAGCGGCAAATGCCTTTGCCGAATATTTTTTATGCATTTCCTGCATAGCGTGCTGGAAGCCGCTGTGGCCCTGATTTATGCGATCCAGTCATTAAAAAATGAATTTTTAGTATTTAATTTCGATTTCTTCCTGTGCCTATCTGGCGCCCTCACCGAACCGTCGCGCAGGAGCGCCCATCCATGAAAACCCTGATCAACAGTGTCCTCGGGCTCTTCGCCCCCACTCTGCTGGCGGGCGTGCTCGGCGCGGCTCCGCTGCTCGCCCAGGCGGCCGAGGCACCCAAGGAAATCCGCATCGCCGTGCCCGACCTCAGCGCCGGCAGCGAACACAGCGGCGGTGGCGTGGTGGACGTGCTGCGAAGCCGGCAGATCCTCGAACAGGAATTCGCCAAGGACGGCATCGAGATCCAGTGGCGCTTCTTCAAGGGCGCAGGCCCCGTGATCAACGAAGCCCTGGCCAACGGCCAGGTGGACTTCGCCTACCTGGGCGACCTGGCCGCCATCATCGGCAAGGCCAGCGGCCTCGACACCCGCCTGCTCAGCGCCACCGCGCGCGGCGTCAAGAGCTACCTGGGCGTTGTGCCCGGCTCGGGCATCAAGACCCTGGAAGACCTCAAGGGCAAGCGCGTCGCCGTGTTCCGCGGCACCGCCAACCAGCTGTCCTTCGCCAACGCGCTGGCCAGCCGTGGCCTCTCCGAGCGCGACTACAAGGTGATCAACCTCGACTTCAACGCCGCCAACGCGGCCTTGGCAGCCAAGCAGGTGGATGCCTCCTGGGGCCTGGCCGGCCTGATCGCCCTGCGTGAGAAGGGGCTCGCCGAACTGCCGCTCAGCACCCGCGACCTGGGCGGCGCCGGCAGCACCCAGGCGGTGCTGGTGGGCACGGGTGCCTTCGTCCGCGACTACCCCGAGGTCACCGCGCGCCTGGTCAAGGCCCAGCAGCAGGCGGTGGAGTGGCTGCGCGACGACAACCACAAGCAGGCCTACGTCGAGCTGGTCTCGCGCCTGGCCAGCTACCCGCCGGTGATCCTCGGCACCGACCTCAAGGACGACAGCTTCAAGGACATCTTCGACCCGCAGCTGGACCCCGCCTTCCTCGCCCGCCTGCAGAAGGGCGTCGACTTCGCCGCCGAACAGCGGCTGATCCGCAAACCCTTCCAGGTGAGCGACTGGGTCGAGCCGCGCTTCCTCGATGCCGCCTTGAAGGAACCGGTGCAGGCATCGCGTTAAGGCCGCCAACAACCGCGTCGAACCCTTTCGCGAATGGATTCGCCCACCAAAACCTCGACCGCTGCGTAGGGTGGACGTCACTCTTTACGTCCACCAGCGGAGCCTCCGGCGGCCCCCTTTGGTGGACCGATATAGCGTGGTCCACCCTACGCTCGGCATTTCGCGTGCCCTAGGTTGGCGCCGAGCGCAGCGAGGCCCAACGCAACTGCGTCGAACCCTTTCGCGAATGGATTCGCCCACGAAAACCTCGACCGCTGCGTAGGGTGGACGTCGCTCTTTACGTCCACCAGCGGAGTGCCCGGCAGTCCCCTTGGTGGACCGAGGTCCGGTGGGCAGACTCAGGCGCTGCGCCGCGCTTCTTCCGCTTCGATTCCGTCCAGCTCGACGATGATCTCGATCAGCGCCCGCGCCGCCGGGGAGAGGCGGTAGCCGGTGCGGGTGACGATGCCGCAGCGGGCGGAGAGGCTGTCCAGGTTCTCCGGCAGGTTGCGAAAGTCCAGCAGCGCCAGCTCGCCGCGCTCTAGGTGGAGCGCCAGGGTTTCCAGCATGGCCAGGCCCACCGCATCGGTCTGGCTCACCACCTGCACCAGCGCGGGCATGTGCTCGCATTCCACGTTGAGGCTGAAATCGGCCTTGCCGCTGAAACCGGCCAGCAGCTTGCGCACCCCCGCCGGCAGCCGGGTGGCGGCCAGCGGGTAGTCGAACAGGTCGTTGGTGGAGAGGCTGTCCTTGGCCAGCAACGGGTGCCCGGCGCGGCAGAAGAAACGCCCCCGGCGCGGGCTCAGCTCGCGGGTCTGGAAGTTCGGGTCCGTCTCGAACTGGCGGATGTCGGCAATGAAGAACTCGATCTCGTCCCGGGCCAGCAGGCGGCCCAGGGTCTCCCAGTTGTTCACCTCGAAACGGGTGTTGATGCGCGGATGGCGGGCGATGAACTCGGCGAGGGCGTCGGGCACCAGCTTGGCCGCCGGCGCCGGGCCGCACCCGAAGTGCAGCTCGCCAGCGTCCAGCTTGGTCATCTGGTCGATCTCGCGCGCCAGGTTGCTTGCCCCCTGCACCAGGCGCAGGGCGTGCTGCAGCACCACCTGGCCTTCCGGCGTGGGGCGCAGGTCCTTGTTGCCGCGATCCACCAACTGGCAGCCGAAGGCCTGCTCCAGGCCCTGGATGCTGCGGCTGAAGGCCGGCTGGGTGATGCCCATGGCATCGGCCGCACGGACGAAGCTGCGGTGTTCCACCAGGGCGATGAAGTAACGGAGTTGGCGCAGATCCATATGCTTTACCGGCATCGAAAATATAGGTCGAAGGCATTTGCCCCCATATGGGTGCTGGTTTTAAATGCAGGCTCTTATTCCGTCAACGAAGCTTGTTTAGATAAATAAGACTAAAAAGGAATAAGTATATGGCCCAGCCCGAAGGGGGATACCCGATGACCACGCCAGCCCGATTGCCCGTCCCCGCCATGACCCGGCTCCTCGCGCCGCTCATGCGCCGCTGTCGCTGACAGCCGACCCCTGAGCCGGTGGCCCTGCGCGCCGCCTGAGCCTTCCCCCCGAACCCATGCTGCCCCGACCGTCGCCCTGCGTGCGATGCGGGCCCGCTCTGCCCGGAAAAAGCCGGGCCCCGAACAAGGATTGCCCCATGAGCCACCGCCGTACCGCTTTCCCCTCGTCCCTCGTCCGGCCCCTGGCGCTGCAGCGCCTGGCCGCCGTGGACTACGCGCTGACCCTGCTGCTGGCCCTGGGCGCGGGGAGCGCCTGGGCCGCCGAGGGCAACACCGAGCAGCAAGCGGACAAGGATGTCGCCCTGCAGAAGGTCACCGTCACCGCCCGCCGCCGCGAGGAAGACGTGCAGGACGTGCCCACGCCCATCACCACCCTCAGCGGCGCCACCCTGGAAACCCAGCGCGTGTACAAGGTGCAGGACCTGCAGCAGGTGCTGCCCAGCGTCAACGTCGCCTTCATCCACGCCCGCCAGTCCAGCGTCGCGGTGCGCGGCATCGGCAACAACCCGGCGAGCGACGGCCTCGAAGGCAGCGCCGGGGTCTACCTCGACAACGTCTACCTGGGTCGCCCGGGCATGGCGGTGTTCGACCTGCTGGACATCGAGCAGCTGGAACTGCTGCGTGGCCCCCAGGGCACCCTGTTCGGCAAGAACACCACCGCCGGCGTGCTCAACATCAGCACCCGCGCACCCACCTTCAGCCCCGAGCGCACGGTGGAGGTTTCCGGCGGCCAGGACGGCTACTTCCAGGCCAAGGGCACGGTCAACGGCGCCCTCACCGAAACCCTCGCCGCGCGCCTGTCGGCCTACCGCACCCGTGACGACGGCTTCATCAAGAACATCCACGACGGCAACGACCTCAACGGCGGTGCACGCCAGGGCGTGCGCGGGCAGTTCCTCTTCGAGCCCAACGAGGATTTCAGCCTGCGCTGGATCAACGACTACAACGAGGAGGATTCCAGCACCGGCACCATGGTGGTCTACGGCGCGCCGGCGCGTTACTGGCAGCGCGCGGCCCTGGCGGGAGCGTCCCCGCTGCGCGACCCGGACGACAGGAAGGTCAACATCGACGGCCGCCAGAACGTCAGCGTGCACCAGGGCGGCAGCTCGGTGGAGGCCAACTGGAACCTCGCCGGCGGCTACACCCTCACCTCCATCAGCGCCTATCGCTACTGGCACTTCACCCCGGCCAACGACGAGAGCCTCAACGTGCCGGCGCTGCTCGACACCGGGGTGGAGGTGCACGACCGCCAGTTCTCCCAGGAGATCCGCCTGGCATCGCCCACCGGCGGCGCCTTCGACTACGTGGTCGGCGCCTACGTGTTCAACCAGAACCTGGGCAACAAGACCTTCACCGACTACGGCTCCCAAGCCGACCTGTTCCTGCTCGGCGCCAACCTCAACGCGCTGAACAACGTCAGCACCAAAGCCAACGGCAAGATCGAGACCGACAGCTACGCGCTGTTCGCCCAGGGCACCTGGCACCTCACCGACCGCCTCGATTTCACCGCCGGCCTGCGCGGCACCTACGAGGAGAAGGACGCCAAGGTCGAGCGCTTCGCACCGGTCGGGGGTGCGGCGGTGACCGGCCAGGCCGCCGCCATCCGCGCGGCGCAACTGGGGGCCTATGACTCGGGCGACCTCAGCCTGCACAACGCGGCGCCGTCCTTCCTGCTGAGCCTGGCCTACCGGTTCGACGAGGACCTGCTGGGCTACGCCTCCCTGGCCCATGGCGAGAAGTCCGGCGGGGTGAACCTGGCGGTGGGCTCGGCCCCGGTGGCCGGAGCCGACTCGCTGCTGGTCGGGCCCGAGCGCGCCAACGACGCCGAGCTGGGCTTCAAGAGCACGCTGCTGGACCGCCGCCTGCTGCTCAACGCCAACCTGTTCTGGACCGGCATCCACGGCTACCAGGCCACCACCCTGTACCAGGCGCCGGGCTCCACCAACGTCGTGCAGGTGCTGGCCAACGCCGGCAGCGTGCGCTCGCGCGGCCTGGAGTTCGAAGCCACCGCACTGCCCGTGCGCGGCCTCACCCTGAACGTCAACGGCTCCTACAACGACGTCACCTACCTCAGCTTCAAGGACGCCCCGTGCCCCGGCGAGGTGAGCACCGCCCCCGGCGCACCGGCCACCTGTGACCTCACCGGCGAGCGCGTGGTCGGCGCCTCGAAATGGATCGCCAACCTCAGCGGCGAATACAAATGGCAGCTGGAGAACCGTATCGAGCCCTACCTCACCGCCAGCTATTCGTACCGCTCCGAAGCCGAAGGCACCCTGGACAACTCCGACCTTTCCAAGATCGACGGCTACGGCCTGGTCAACCTCTCGGCCGGCGTGCGCCGCGACCTGGGCGACGGCCAGGTGGACGCCTCCATCTGGGTCCGCAACGCCACCGACACCGACTACTACCTCAGCGCCTTCGCCTACCTGAACGGCGCCTACACCGCCTCGGTGGGTGCCCCGCGCACCGCCGGCGTTTCCCTGCGCTACGACTTCTGACCCCCAGCAGCACCCACCCAACGCGAGGACCGCACCATGAGCAACGCAGCACTGGCCACCCAGCAGACCGAGCTCCAGCTGGACATCCACCCCATCGCCGGGCGCATCGGCGCCGAGATCCGTGGCGTGACCCTCTCCGGCGACCTGGACGCCGCCACGGTCGAGGCCATCCAGGCCGCCCTGGTGCGGCACAAGGTGATCTTCTTCCGTGGGCAGACGCACCTCGACGACCAGGCCCAGGAAGCCTTCGCCCAGTTGCTCGGCGACCCCGTCGCCCACCCCACCGTGCCGGTGCGCGAAGGCACCCGCTACCTGCTCCAGCTCGACGGTGCCGAAGGCCAGCGGGCCAACTCCTGGCACACCGACGTGACCTTCGTCGACGCCTACCCCAAGGCCTCCATCCTGCGCAACGTGGTGGCCCCGGCCGCCGGCGGCGACACCGTCTGGGCCAACACCGCCAGCGCCTACGCCGACCTGCCCGAGCCGCTGCGCGCGCTGGCCGACACGCTCTGGGCCGTGCACAGCAACGAATACGACTACGCCGGCGTGCGCCCCAACGCCCCGGTGGAAAAGCTGGAGGAGTACCGCAAGGTGTTCACCTCCACCGTCTACGAGACCGAGCACCCGGTGGTGCGCGTGCACCCCGTCAGCGGCGAGCGCAGCCTGCTGCTGGGGCACTTCGTCAAACGCATCAAGGGGCTCTCGCAGTCCGACTCGGCGCACATCTTCGCCGTCCTCCAGGGCTACGTGACGCGCCTGGAGAACACCGTGCGCTGGCGCTGGCAGCCTGGTGACGTGGCCATCTGGGACAACCGCTCCACCCAGCACTACGCCGTCGACGACTACGACACCCAGCCGCGCATCGTGCGCCGCGTGACCCTGGCCGGCGACGTGCCGGTGGGCATCGACGGCCAGCGCAGCCGCACCACCCGCAAGGGCTGACGCGAGGCGTGCGGCGGGCCTTCGCGGAGGCGCGGGCCCGCCGAGCCAACCCACCCCATGACAGGAGACCGACCATGACCCTGGCCACCCACACCCAGGCAGAACCCGCCGCACCGTTGCACCACGACGCCCCCTTCGCCATCACGCCCCTGGCCGCGCCCCTGGGCGCGGTGGTCAGCGGCTTCGACGCCACCCGCATCACCCCCGAGCAGGTGTTGGCCCTCAAGCAGGCCCTGCGCGAGCACCACATCCTGCTGTTCCGCGACCAGCACCTGGACGACGCCCAGTACCTGGCCTTCGCGACTCACTTCGGGGCGGTGTTCCAGCCGCCGGCGGACATCCCGGTGCTGTCCTCCGGCGTCGACGGCAAGGCGCCGGAGATTGTCAAGGTGGCCAACACCGAGGATGGCGAGCTGGGCAACACCGCCATCCCCGCCCACGTCGACCACCACTGGACGCCGACGCCGTCCTCCGGCTCCTTCCTCTACGCGCTGGAGGTGCCCTCCAGGGGCGGCGAGACCCACTTCACCAACCTGGCCCTGGCCTACAGCGCGCTGGACGAGGCCACCCGCCGCGAGATCGACCCGCTGCGGCTGGTCACCTACAACCCCTTCATCCGCCTCAAGAGTGGCGGCTACAACGGCGGCTTCGTCACCTACCGCACCCCGGATATCCCCGCCATCCAGGGCACCGAGCACCCGCTGGTGCGCACCCACCCGGAAAGCGGCAAGCGCCTGCTGTTCCTCGGCGTGCACACCGAAGTGGAAATCCCCGGTGCCGACCCGGAATACGGCAAGGCCCTGATCGGCCGCCTGCGCGAGCACCTGGAAAACCCGCGCTTCCACTACGCCCACGCCTGGCGCGCCGGCGATATCGTCTGGTGGGACAACCAGGCCGTCCTCCACGCCCGCAACGGCTTCCCCGCCACCGAAAAACGTCGCATGAAGCGCATCAGCCTGAGCGGCAGCCGCCCCTTCTGATCCTTCGCCCCGTGGGAGCGAATTCATTCGCGAACAGGGCCGGCACCGTCGCGTTGTAAGGGCACACGGTATCCCGAGCGTAGGGTGGACCCCGCTTTATCGGTCCACCAATGGGGGCCGCCGGCAGCTCTGCTGGTGGACGTGAAGAGCGACGTCCACCCTACGCACCGGCCGAGCTTTTGGTGGAGCGAATTCATTCGCGAACAGGGTCGGCACCGTTGCGCCGTACGGGCACAAGGTATCCCGGGCCTAGGGTGGACCCCGCTTTATCGGTCCACCAGCGGGGGCCGCCAACACCCCCCTCGATCCCGCCGCTTTCAATGCCTTCCAAGCATATTTTCAATGCCTTCCAAGCATCACGATTTATAAATCCTTATTTATCAATCAGTTAGAAACTTATATTCCTTAAAGTAATTAATGAATCATTAAAAATTACTTTAAGAGATAAGCCCAAAAACCAATCATCTCTCCGTGGCCGACCGCTCTGGAATGGCCCTCATGCAGCTCCGCAGCTGCCATCCGATCACTTTCCGGTGCACAGGCCGGATTTTTTCCAACCGGGAGTCTTGCCGATGGGCAATGTCCTCAAAGCCGACAGCGCGAGCGACCTGCTGTGGCGTGAAGCGCGCAGCCCTGGCGAAGTGCGTGACCTCGGCGTGCCGCTGCGCCATGCCCTCGGCACGTCCCGCTTCAGGGGCCGCGACGGTCGTGTGCTCGGTCGTCGCGAAGCGCTGTTGCTGGGCGCCTTCGCCCTGGTGCTGCATGCCGGCGTTCTCTACTGGGTAAGCAACAAGCCCACTCCGGCGCTGCCCGAGGTACCGCCCGAGATTCCGCCCATGACCATCGAATTCACCACGCCGGCACCGCCCGTGGTGGAACCGCCGCCGCCCGAGCCGCCACCGCCTCCGGTCGTCGAGCCGCCGCCCCCCGTGGTGGAGGAGCTCGCGGTCAAGCCGCCGCCGCCCAAGCCGGTGCCCAAGCCGAAGCCGAAACCCGTGCCCAAGCCGGCACCCAAGCCGGTGGAGGCGCCGCCCAAGGTGGAAGCGCCGCCCGCACCCCCGGCACCCCCGGCTCCGCCCGCGCCGGCACCGGTCACGCCGCCCTCGGCCAATGCCGGCTACCTGCGCAACCCGGCGCCGGAATACCCCTCCTTCGCCCAGCGTCGCGGCTGGGAAGGCACGGTGCTGCTGCGGGTCCACGTACTGGCCAGCGGCTCGCCGAGCGAGGTGCAGATCCAGAAGAGCAGTGGTCGCGACCTGCTCGACGAGGCGGCGATCAAGGCCGTCAAACGCTGGACCTTCGTACCCGCCAAGCGCGGCGACGTGGCCCAGGATGGCTGGGTCAGCGTGCCCATCGACTTCAAATTGAACTGAACAGATTCGCGCCCCGGCGCACTTGGAGGATCGCAACATGGACCTACTCAACAACCCCTTCGGCTCGGTCGAGCACCTCGTCATCTGGCTGCTGATCGGCTTCTCGGTCGTCACCTGGGGCCTGGCCCTGGTCAAGGGCATCCAGTTCGCCCGTCTCAAGCACCAGGACCGCAAGTTCCAGAAGCTGTTCTGGAGCGCCACCAGCCTGGACAGCGCCGCCGACCTGGTACAGGACCACGCCGGTGCCGTTGCCCACGTGGCCCAGGCCGGTTTCGCCGCGATCCAGGTGCAGGGTGGCCAGCCCGGCGACCTGAGCCAGGCGATCAACCACCAGGACCGCCTCGAGCGCGCCCTGCGCCAGCAGATCCAGCGTGAACGCCGCTCCCTGGAATCCGGCCTCGCGGTAGTCGCCTCCATCGGCTCCACTTCGCCCTTCATCGGCCTGTTCGGCACCGTGTGGGGGATCATGGAAGCGCTCAAGGGCATCAGCCTGGCCGGTTCCGCCAGCCTGGAAACCGTCGCCGGCCCCATTGGCGCGGCGCTGATCGCCACCGGCGTCGGCATCGCCGTCGCGGTGCCCGCGGTGCTGGTCTACAACTACTTCCTGCGCAGCCTCAAGCTGACCGCCGCCGACCTCGACGACTTCGCCCACGACTTCTACAGCCTGGCCCAGAAGAGCGCCTTCAAGGTCATCGTCAACCCCGCCGCCGGCAAGCAAGGCGCCGCCCAGAAAGTGAAGGAGGCGTCCTGACATGGCCTTCTCCACTCAAGACAGCGACGAGGTTCTCTCCGAGATCAACGTCACCCCGCTGGTGGACGTGATGCTGGTGCTGCTGGTGGTGTTCATCGTCACCGCGCCGCTGCTCACCAATGCCATCCCCATCAACCTGCCGAAGACCGAAGCGGTCGCCCCGCCGGACCAGAAGGACCCGCTGGTGGTGAGCATCGACGGCGAAGGCAAGCTGTTCATCAACAAGGACGAGATCCAGCCCGACCTGCTGCAGGCCAACCTGGAGGCCGCCAAGGCCAAGGACCCGGAGCTGCGCGTGCAGCTGCAGGCGGACGACAAGGTCGACTACGGCGCGGTGGCCAAGGCCATGGCCTCCATCGAACGCGCCGGGATCACCAAGCTGGCGGTGATCACCGCCCGCTGACAGCTTTGGCCGCCTCCCTTCAGGCAGGGGGGAGGTGGCTTTTTTATCCTGCGGCTTTCTGAGACAGGAAGGCCTGCAACGCCCGCCAGGGCTGACCCGGACTGCATGCGGCAGCTCCGGGTTTTTTGTGCGCGCGCAGGGGCGGAGAGCCTCGGCGTTCGTCATCTGCCCAATCGTTAACAGTTGGGTTCCTACAGCACTCCCCGCCGGCTTCAGACCGTTCACGGCTCCTCTCGGACTTTTCCTCTTTCGCCGCTTTGTGGTTATCGGCCTAGATAGCCGCCGGCCCGCCAGCGTGGCGTTCGCCTCCGTAGCAACGTGCATCCGAAGCAGCCGCTCATGCCGTTGCGGCCCATGCAAGCAAGCAACGAGTACGAAATGGAATTCAGCCCCTTCGATCGCACCGACGGACCGCACGACCACCTGGCCGTGGTCACGAATTCCTGCTCGACAGCTTTCATCTGACCTCCCCCCGGGGAGACATCTGGAGTAGTCATGGCATCGAACAGTTTCCAAAACGAAGTACCCAAGGCACGGGTCAACATCAAGCTCGACCTGCACACCGGCGGTGCGCAGAAGAAGGTCGAGCTTCCGCTGAAGCTGATGCTGATGGGCGACTACAGCAACGGCCGTGAGGCGCGCCCCCTGTCCGAGCGCGCCAAGGTCAACATCAACCGCAACAACTTCGACAGCGTGCTCGCCGAGTTCGCCCCCCGCATGAAGCTGGCCGTGGAGAACACCCTGGCCGATGACGATTCGGAAACCTCGGTCGAGCTGGCCTTCCACCGCATGAAGGATTTCGAGCCCGAGCAGGTGGCTCGCCAGATCCCCCAGCTTCGCGCCCTCCTGGCCATGCGCAATCTGCTGCGCGACCTCAAGTCGAACCTTTTGGACAACGCGACTTTCCGCCAGGAACTGGAACGCATCCTCAAGGATGACGCCCTCAGCGACGAGTTGCGCGCCGAGCTCGCTGCGCTCGCCCCCCAAGACGCCTCTTAACGCATCCGGATTTCCACAGGAAGGTTTCCCATGTCCGTAGAACACACCTCCGCAGCCCCTCGTGGCGCCACTTCATTCGATGAAAGCCAGGGCGTCTATGCGGCGCTGTTCAGCAAGATCAACCTCAGCCCGATCAGCGAGTTGAGCGGCCTGGATGCATTCCAGAACAACGAGGCGCTGTCCGAAGCGTCGGCGGACGAGCGCGTCACGGCGGCGGTCAGCGTCTTCCTCGACCTGCTCCAGCAGTCGGCGCAGAAGGTCGAGCGCCTGGACAAGACGCTGCTCGATGAACACATCGCTTCCCTCGACGCGCAGATCAGTCGCCAGCTCGACGCGGTCATGCACCACGAGGATTTCCAGCGCGTGGAGTCCACCTGGCGCGGTGTGAAGTCGCTGATCGATCAGACGGACTTCCGCCAGAACGTCCGTATCGAACTGCTCGACATCAGCAAGGACCACCTGGTGCAGGACTTCGAGGATGCACCGGAAATCGCCCAGAGCGGCCTCTACGTCCACACCTACACCCAGGAATACGACACCCCCGGCGGCGAGCCGATCGCGGCCGCCATCTCCAACTACGAGTTCGATGCCAGCCCCCAGGACATCGCCCTGCTGCGCAACCTGTCCAAGGTCGCCGCGGCGGCGCACATGCCCTTCATCGGCGCCGTCGGCCCGGCCTTCTTCGGCAAGGAGTCGATGGAGGAAGTCGCCGCCATCAAGGACATCGGCAACTACTTCGATCGGGCCGAGTACATCAAGTGGAAATCCTTCCGCGACAGCGACGATTCCCGCTACATCGGCCTCACCCTGCCGCGTGTCCTCGGTCGGCTGCCCTACGGCCCGGACACCATCCCCGTGCGCAACTTCAACTACGTGGAGAAGGTGAAGGGGCCCGACCACGACCGGTACCTGTGGACCAACGCATCGTTCGCCTTCGCCGCGAACATGGTGAAGAGCTTCATCAACAACGGCTGGTGCGTGCAGATTCGCGGCCCGCAATCGGGTGGCGCGGTGACCGACCTGCCGATCCACCTCTACGACCTGGGCACCGGCAACCAGGTGAAGATCCCGTCGGAGGTGATGATTCCCGAGACCCGGGAATTCGAGTTCGCCAACCTCGGGTTCATCCCCCTGTCGTACTACAAGAACCGCGACTACGCCTGCTTCTTCTCCGCCAACTCGGCACAGAAGCCGGCGCTGTACGACACCGCCGATGCCACCGCCAACAGCCGCATCAACGCGCGCCTGCCGTACATCTTCCTGCTGTCGCGCATCGCCCATTACCTGAAGCTGATCCAGCGGGAAAACATCGGCACCACCAAGGACCGGCGCCTGCTGGAACTGGAGCTCAACAAGTGGATCGGCGGACTCGTCACCGAGATGACCGACCCCAGCGACGACCTGCAGGCATCGCATCCGCTGCGCGAGGCGAAGGTGCTGGTCGAGGACATCGACGACAACCCCGGCTTCTTCCGCGTCAAGTTGTACGCGGTGCCGCACTTCCAGGTGGAGGGCATGGACATCAACCTGTCGCTGGTCTCGCAGATGCCCAAGGCCAAGGCCTGACGCATTGGCCAGGGAAACGACGCCATGAACATCGACCGCCCCCTCTGGGCTGCGGGGACGCTTCTGTCCCCGCAGCAGTTCCAGCAACAGGCCCGCTGGGAAGCCTGGACCAACGAGCGCATCGCCCGGCTCGCCCTCGTTCATCCCTGGGGCGTACTGGCAGCCGACTTCGATGCCGATGCCCTGAGGATGGGCCGGCTCAAGGCATCGCGGCTTCACGTGCGCATGCCGGACGGCACGCTGATCGATACCGACCGCGCCGATCACCTGCCGCCGGCGCTTGAGCTGTCCCGCGTCCTGGCCGACGACATCCGCAGCGCCACCCTGCTGCTGGCATTGCCGCTGGAACAGGGCAATGGCAACAACTGTGTGCTCGATGGCCAGCGTGAAGACCGGCCCACCCGCTATCGCCAGAACTGGCAGGCGGTGCAGGACCTCTATGGCGATGAGCGGCAGTCCATCAGCGTCATGGAGCACCAGCTCAGCCTGCGCCTGGCCAGCGACGACAACGGCGACTACCTGACCTGCCCGGTGGTGCGCCTGCTGCGCGATACCCAGGGAACCTGGGCCGTGGATGCCGGCTACGTACCGCCATTGCTGAGCCTCGATGCCCATGCGGGCCTGCTGGTGCAGCTGGACAACCTGTTCATCCAGCTGTCCGCCAAGCGCCAGCGCCTGATGGCCATGCGCCGTGAAAGCAACCAGCGCATGGCCGATTTCGCGGTGGCGGACGTCTCGCTGTTCTGGCTGCTCAATGCGCTCAACACCTACCAGCCGATCCTCGCCGACCTCAGGGCTCATCCTGCGCGTCATCCCGAGCAGGTCTACCTGGAGCTGGCGAAGCTCGCCGGCAGCCTGTCGACCTTTTCGCTGGAGCACGACATCGACCAGGTGCCGACCTACCGGCACGAGCAGCTGGAGCGGGTCCTGCCGCCGCTGATGAGCATGATCTCGACGCTGCTCGAAGCCAGTCTGCCGTCGCGCGTCATCGCCCTGGAGCTGGAGGAGAGCGGGGCGAACCGCTGGAAGGTTTCGCTCCACGACCCCAGGCTGCGCGAGCCGGATGGCGCCGACTTCTACCTTTCCGTCCGCTCGCGACTCTCTGCCGCGCAGCTGCAGAGCCAGTTTCCCCACCTGTGCAAGGTGGGGACCCCGGATGACGTCGACCACCTGGTCAACGCGGCGCTGGACGGCATCCCGCTGCAACCGCTCAACCATGTCCCCGCCGCCATCCCGTTGCGCCTGGAGAACCAGTATTTCGCGCTGGATCTCGGGCATCCCAAGGGGCGGGCCATGCTCGCCGCCGGTGTGTGCGCCTTCTATGTTCCCGCCACGCTGATCGACGCCCGGCTCGAACTGTTCGCGGTACTGCGCTCATGAGCCTGCACAGCGAGGTACGCGTTAACGCCCCGGCCTCCATCGACGCACTGCTGCAGGACAGCTACCTGCTGGTAGTGACCCTGCGCGAGGGGCGGTCGGCCCACCATGGGCGTGACTTGTGGAGGCGCTGCATCCAGCAGGTGGAAGCGCTACGCCACGAACTCGAGGCGCGGGGCATGAGCCAGCGGAGTATCGACTGCATCAGCTACGCCCAATGCGCGTTGCTGGATGAAACCGTGCTCGCGTTCGCCCGGGACGATGATCACGCCGACTGGGCCGGTGAGCCGTTGCAGGTGAAGTTCTTCAACCGTCACCAGGCGGGTCATTTCCTCTACGAGGACATGCACGAGGTCCTGCGCGAGCCCTCGCCCGACCCCCAGGTCCTGACGGCGTACCACCGCGTCCTGCTGCTGGGATTCAAAGGGCGCTACGAGCTGCATGATCTGGAGCGCGATGGCCTGGTGAGCGCGTTGGAGGAGCGGGTCCCGCCCTTGGCCATAGGCGGCGACCTGAGCCTCGGCACGGGCGTCGAGCGCGGCGATGCGATGAAGCGCTGGCTGCGCGGCCCGGCGATGCAGGTGCTCGCGATGGCCGTGCTGGTCGCCGGGACCTGGTGGGGGCTCGACCAGTACCTCGGTCGTCTCGTCGCCTCGTTGCTGCCCGGTGCGGTGTGAAGGGCGTGCGATGAGCAGGATGCTGATGCGCGGGCTCTGTGCGTGGGCGGCTCTGCTGGCCCTGGCGCTGCTGTTCGTCTTTCCGATGGCGGGCGGCTTGCGACTCATGGGCGCGACGCTCGTCCTGGGGGCTCTCCTGCTGGCCTGGCGCTGGGCAGGCCAGCGGGGCCTGACGCTCGACGCCGGACTGCAGTTGCCCGCTGCGGGCTTCCAGCAGCCGGTGGTGCTGGTTTGTGGCGATGGGCAGAGGGGGCTGTTCGATGAGCCCGATGCCGCGGGGCCCCGCTGGAGGATGACGACACAGGGCTGCTACCTGCCTGTGGATAACCTGGAACACCTGCCACTGATGGTCCGCACCATCCTGGCTCAGCGGCCCCACTGGGGCGGGCAGCTCGGCGTGCTTCTGGTCATCGATCCAGGCGAGCATCGCGATGCAGCCGAGCTGGAGGGCAAGCTCCGGGCGTTCCGACATCAACTCGTCCAGGCCCGCCGGCAAGCGGTACTGCCGCTGCTCCAGGTCAGCTACCTGCAAGGCGACCGGGGCCAGACGCCCTGGTTCTGCTGGGCGGCCAATGGGGCGCAACCCGATGTGCTGGAGGCGGGCGCCTGCATCGCCTTCGCTGAATGGCAGAGGCTCGGGGGTGACCCGGTGCTTTCGGCATCGCGCCTGCGCACCGGCGTCCTGCTGGGCGCGGTAGCCGGCTGGTTGCGCCAGCATGTGCAGGCCTCCCTCGTCGGCCGGGGCGGCAATGACCCGGCAGCCACGGCCGTGGCCTGCGGCGTCATGCTGGTGCCGACCCTGCCTGGCCGCGTCGCCGGGAATCTCTGGCAGCAATGGGTGCGTGACCGGACGACGCTGGAAGAGGCGACCGAGCCTGCGCACGAGACCTCGTCACTCCTGCCCCTTCCGGACGCGCTGCTCCCGCTCCTGCCGACGCGTGTGAGTCCCACGCCGCTGCGCCGTGCCTGGCTGGCATCGCTCTGGCTATCCGCTCTGGCTGTGGTCTCGGCCCTGGCCGGTTCCGCCTGGCACAACCGCGAACTGGTGCGCCAGGTCAGCGAGGACCTGCATCGCTACCTGGCCATCCCCCACGCCCAGCACCGTGACCAGCCCGAGTTCGAACTGCGTGAAGCAGCCATGGCGGTCTTGCGCTCCGATGCAGCGCGCCTGGATGGCTACTACCGCCAGGGTGAGCCGCTCTGGCTGGGGTTGGGCCTGTACCAGGGGGAGCGCCTGAGGGACGAATTGCTGGCCGTCATCACCGGTTACCGGAGGCCCCACGACGCACCCACGGAGGTGCCGCGGATGCCCGAGCCGGTGCGGCTGGACAGCCTGTCGCTGTTCGCCGTGGGCAGCGCCACGCTCAAGCCCGAGTCGACCAGGCTCCTGATCAACGCGCTGGTCGACGTCAAGGCCAGGCCCGGCTGGCTGATCGTCATTGCCGGGCATACCGATGCCAGTGGTGATGCCGACCGGAACCTCCAGCTGTCCCGTGATCGTGCCGGGGCGGTGCGTGACTGGATGCAGCGGATGGGGGACATCCCCGACAGCTGTTTTGCCGTACAGGGCTTCGGTGCCGGTCAGCCGATCGCCAGCAATGACACCGAAATCGGGCGCGCCGCCAACCGGCGCGTCGATATCCGCCTGGTGCCGGAGGTGGGGGCCTGCGTGTCGCCCACCGCCGCACGGGGTGGCAAGGACCAGCCGCACTCCGCGGCTGTCAACCTCTGAGAAGGAGCTTCACATGGCAATTCCCGTTTATCTCTGGCTGCAGGACGATGGCGGAGCCGACATCAAGGGGTCGGTGGACGTGCAGAAGCGCGAAGGCAGCATCGAGGTCATCGCGCAGGATCACAGCCTCTACATCCCCACCGACAACAACACCGGCAAGCTGACCGGCACCCGGGTCCACACCCCGTTCCTCTTCACCAAGGAGATCGATGCCTCCAGCCCCTACCTGTACAAGGCGGTGACCACCGGCCAGACCCTCAAGAGCGCCGAATTCAAGTGGTACCGCATCGACGATGCCGGCCAGGAAGTCGAGTACTTCATCACCAAGCTGGAGAACGTCAAGGTCGTGAAGGTCGCGCCGAAGATGCACGACGTGAAGGACCCGTCCAAGGAGAAGCACAACCACCTGGAGCAGGTCGAGTTGCGCTACGAGAAGATCACCTGGACCTACAAGGACGGCAACATCATCCATGCCGACTCCTGGAACGAACGTCAGAGCGCCTGACCTCGGGATGGTCGGCGGGGCACAAAGCTCCGCCGACCCTTCGCGAACCATTCCGACGCACAAGCGCCACGCACTTCGTACAAGGACGCATCGCCATGGCCCAGAACTCCGCCAGCCTGCTTCGTCGCCTCAACCCCTATTGCGCCCGGGCCTTGAGTGCCGCCGCCTCGCTCTGCCAGAGCCGCGCCCACGCCCAGGTCACCCCCGAGCACTGGCTGCTCAAGCTGCTGGAGCAGGGGGAGGGCGACCTCACCTTGCTCGCGCGGCGCTATGGCTGGGAACTCGATGCGCTCTGGCAGGGGCTGCTCGCCTATCTGGACAGCCTGCCCCGCAGCGTGCGCGAGCGACCCCAGCTCAGTGCCGAGCTGCAGCAGTTGATCAAGAACGCCTGGCTGCGGGCCTCCCTGGACGACGACAACGACCGGCTGCGTTCCCTGCACCTGCTCGGCGCCCTGCTGGAAACGCCCAGCCTGTTGCGTTGCGAGACCGCCTGGCCGCTGCTCAGCCTCAGCGAAGCCCAGTTGCAACGCCTGTTGCCCTTGCTGGACCGACATTCGGAAGAGCGCCCGGATGTGCAGCGTGAAGCCCGCCTCGACGAAGCCGAGCCCGGTCAGGTCGTCCTTCCTTCCAGCCCACCTGCGGGCTCCGCAGCCAACCCGTCCCTGGCCTTGCTCGACCGGTTCACCCAGGACCTGACGGCGCAGGCCCGTGAGGGGCGTATCGATCCCGTGTTCGGCCGTGATGACGAGATCCGCCAGGTCGTCGACATCCTCAGTCGGCGACGCAAGAACAACCCCATCCTCGTGGGCGATCCGGGCGTCGGCAAGACCGCCCTGGTCGAGGGCCTGGCCCTGCGTATCGCCGAGGGCGAAGTACCCGACAGCCTGAAACCCGTGAGCGTGCGGACCCTCGACCTGGGGCTGTTGCAGGCCGGTGCCGGAGTCAGGGGGGAGTTCGAGCAGCGCCTGAAGCAGATCATCGACGCGGTCCAGCAAGCGGAGCCGCCCATCCTGCTGTTCATCGACGAGGCCCATACCCTGATCGGTGCCGGCAACCAGGCCGGCGGCGCGGATGCCGCCAACCTGCTCAAGCCCGCCCTGGCCCGGGGCGAGCTGCGTACCATCGCCGCCACCACCTGGAGCGAATACAAGCAGTACTTCGAGCGAGACGCGGCGCTGGAGCGGCGCTTCCAGATGGTCAAGGTCGACGAGCCGGACGACACCGGCGCCTGCCTCATGTTGCGGGGCCTCAAGGCCCGCTACGCCAGCCATCACGGTGTGCATATCGAGGATGCCGCGGTACGCGCAGCCGTCAGCCTGTCACGGCGCTACATGACCGGGCGCCAGCTGCCCGACAAGGCCGTCGACCTGCTGGATACCGCCAGTGCCCGCGTGCGCATGAGCCTCGATTGCGAGCCCCAGGCACTGCTCGGCATCAAGGCCCGGCAGGTCGCCCTGGAGCTGGAGCGGCAAGCCCTGGAGGCGGATGGCCTGCTGGGCGCAAAGGCACCCGCCCGGCGGCTGGACGAGCTCGCCGAACAGCACGCCGGATTGGCACGACGCCATGCGGAGCTGGAGCGGCAATACCGTCACGAACTCGACCTGAGCCAGCAGCTCCTGGCGGCTCGCCAGGAGGAGCCACGGCAGGCGGAACGCTGCACCGAGCTGCAGCGGCGTCTCGAGCAGGCGCAGGGTGACCAGCCGCTGCTGTCCCTGGATGTCACCGCGCGCAACGTCGCTGAGGTGGTCGCCGACTGGACCGGCGTCCCACTGGGCAGCCTGCTCAAGGATGAGCAGGCCAGCCTGCTGGAACTGGAGCATCAACTCGGTCGCCGGGTCATCGGCCAGGATCATGCCCTCGGCGCGCTGGCCCAGCGGTTGCGAGCCGCACGGACAGGCCTGACCGGTGACCAGGCGCCCCAGGGCGTGTTCCTGCTGGTGGGCACCAGCGGCGTCGGCAAGACCGAGACTGCACTGGCACTGGCCGACAGCCTGTATGGCGGCGAGAAATCGCTGATCACGCTCAACCTCTCCGAGTACCAGGAGGCCCACACCGTCAGCCAGCTCAAGGGCTCTCCGCCGGGCTATGTCGGCTACGGCCAGGGTGGCGTGCTGACCGAAGCGGTGCGCCAACGGCCCTACAGCGTGGTGCTGCTCGATGAAGTGGAGAAAGCCCACCCGGACGTGCTCAACCTGTTCTACCAGGTCTTCGACCGTGGCTTCATGCGGGACGGTGAGGGGCGCGAAATCGACTTCCGCAACACCGTCATCCTGATGACGTCCAACCTGGGGAGCGACCTGTTGCAGGCGTGCCTGCAGGTGCAGCCGGATGCCACCGACGGCGTGCTCCAGGAACTGCTGCGCCCGGTGCTGCGCGATCACTTCCAGCCCGCGCTGCTGGCCCGCTTCCAGACGCTGATCTATCGCCCGCTGCCGGCAGATGCACTCAGACGCATCGTCGATCTCAAGCTCGAACAGGTCTCACGCCGCCTGCAACGCCACTACGGCCTGGGCTGCCAGGTCGACGACGCCCTGAGCGAGGCCCTCGTCGCCGCCTGCCTGCTGCCGGATACCGGTGCCCGCAACATCGACAGCCTGCTCAACCAGCAGATCCTGCCGGTGCTCAGCCAGCAGCTCCTCCGGCGCCAGGCCACCCGGCAACACGCCCGCAGCGTCATCCTCGGCCATGACGAGGATGAAGGCGTCACCCTGCAGTTCATCGACCGGCAGGACCACATGCATCCGGTCATCGAGGAGGCTTGAGCATGCTTGCCGAACTCCGCCATTTCTTCGACCACAGC
>NZ_BAAJNO010000014.1:0-151986 GCF_054558415.1 Pseudomonas sp. No.21 | reverse complement strand
CCCGACCAAATGCGAACCACTCGTCAGATCGGGCGGGCTGGAGAAAGGCGGCAAATGCTAACCGACCGGACAGTCGATGGAAGCCAATCAAGGCTCCTTTACCCGTTAGGAAATTTCCGAGTCGCAGGCAAAAAAAAGCCCGCAGTGTGAACGGGCCGGGAAAAAGGACTCGCTGATGAGTCAGGGGGTAAGACGGTTACTAGCTGCCGCGATAGGTGGAGTAGCTGTAGGGGGAGATCAGCAGCGGCACGTGGTAGTGGTCCTGCTCGGCGCTGATGCCGAAACGCAGCACGACCACATCGAGGAAGGCCTGCTCGGGCAGCTTCACGCCACGCTTGCGGTAGTAGTCGCCGGCGTGGAAATGCAGCTGGTAGACGCCGGTGGCGTAGTCATCGCCCTGCAGCAGGGGGGCGTCGCAACGGCCGTCGTCATTGGTGGTGGTGCGGGTGATCAGCTCCAGGCCGCCATTCTCGACGCGGTAGAGCTCGATGCTGATGTCGCTGCCGGGGCAACCGTGGGCGGCATCCAGTACGTGGGTAGTCAATCGTCCCATTGTTTTCCGGGCTCCCGCTGCGGTCATCGACCGGCGACAGCCACACCTCCTCTTCTCGTTGAAATCGGTGCATCGGGAGTGCCCAAGCCCTGAAAAGGGGCGTTCCGGGAACTGCGATGCGCCAAATATAAGACATTATTCATAAAAATTGTACACAATTATTCGAGAATTTTTATCGCCCCGACGGCGGCTGGATTCGCCAGCACCATTTTGATGCAGACCGGCATAGAGCAAGGGTTGTATTGCAAAGAACTGACCAATCAGGCAAGTTTTTTGCAAACCTGCAGGACGTCGACCTGGACAAATATTTCATTTACAAAACTCGATGACGTTTGTATACAATCACTCATCGCGTTCGCGCAGCCCGGCTCCGCGAACCCTCCACAGACAAGAAGGAATCCAGTAGTGAGCCTCGACTACCCCCGCGACCTGATCGGCTACGGCAGCAATCCCCCGCATCCGCACTGGCCGGGCGAGGCACGCATCGCCCTCTCCTTCGTCCTCAACTACGAGGAAGGCGGTGAGCGCAACATCCTCCACGGCGACAAGGAATCCGAGGCCTTCCTCTCCGAGATGGTCGCGGCGCAGCCCCTGCAGGGCGCGCGCAACATGAGCATGGAATCCCTCTACGAGTACGGTAGCCGAGCCGGCGTCTGGCGCCTGCTCAACCTGTTCAAGAAGCACGACATCCCGCTGACCATCTTCGCCGTCGCCATGGCCGCACAGCGCCACCCGGACGCCATCCGCGCCATGGTCGAGGCCGGCCACGAGATCTGCAGCCACGGCTACCGCTGGATCGACTACCAGTACATGAGCGAGGAGCAGGAGCGCGAGCACATGCTCGAGGCCATCCGCATCCTCACCGAGCTGACCGGCGAACGCCCGCTGGGCTGGTACACCGGCCGTACCGGCCCCAACACCCGTCGCCTGGTGATGGAGGAAGGCGGCTTCCTCTACGACTCCGACACCTACGACGACGACCTGCCCTACTGGGACCCGGCCAGCACCGTGGAGAAACCGCACCTGGTGATCCCCTACACCCTCGACACCAACGACATGCGCTTCACCCAGGTGCAGGGCTTCAACAAAGGCGACGACTTCTACGAATACCTGAAGGACGCCTTCGACGTGCTCTACGCCGAAGGTGCAGCCGGCGCGCCGAAGATGCTCTCCATCGGCATGCACTGCCGCCTGCTGGGCCGCCCCGCGCGCCTCGCCGCCCTGGCCCGCTTCATCGAATACGTGAAGAGCCACGACAAGGTCTGGTTCGCCCGCCGCGTGGACATCGCCCGCCACTGGCACACCATCCACCCTTTCCAAGGCAACGCCCAATGAGCAGCTTCCAGAAGATCACCCCGTCCAGCCTGTCCCGCGAGGCCTTCGTCAGCGCCTTCGCCGACATCTACGAGCACTCGCCCTGGGTCGCCGAGAAAGCCTACGACCTCGGCCTGGATGCCAGCGTCGACCAGATCGACGGCCTGCACCAGCGCATGTCCGACATCCTCCTCAGCGCCAGCCACGACGCCCAGCTGGCCCTGATCAACGCTCACCCGGACCTGGCGGGCAAGGCCGCCGTCCGAGGCGAGTTGACCGAAGCCAGCACCAGCGAACAGGCCGGCGCCGGCATCCACGAATGCACGGCTGAAGAGTTCGCACGCTTCACCGAGCTGAACGACGCCTACAAGGCCAAGTTCGGGTTCCCGTTCATCATGGCGGTGAAGGGCAGCAATCGGCACCAGATCCTGGCGGCCTTCGAGGAGCGCATCCACAACACCCCCGAAGCCGAGTTCAGCCGGGCCCTGGCCGAGATCAACAGGATCGCGCTGTTCCGCCTGCAGCAGATGTGACCCTGGCTGCACGCACGCCGGACACGCCGATGCCCCAGTTCCAAGGCAGACCCTGATGAAGAGCTACGCAGTACCCTTCGAGAAGTACATCAACCTCGCCGACGCCCGTCTCGGGACCCGAGCCCTCTCGGTCACCGACGACTGGTTCGCCGACGTCAACCGCCTGTTCCAGCCGTCCGCGGCCGTGTGGAAGGAAGGCGTGTTCGACGACAACGGCAAGTGGATGGACGGCTGGGAATCCCGTCGCAAGCGTTTCGAAGGTTACGACCATGCCGTGATCCGCCTGGGTGTACCGGGCTCGATCAAGGGCCTGGACATCGACACCAGCTTCTTCACCGGCAACTACCCGCCGTCCGCGTCCCTCGAAGGCTGCTTCGTGGCCAACGGCGACCCGGACGAGAACACCCAGTGGAGCGACGTGCTCGGCGCCGTGGAGCTCAAGGGCGACAGCCACCACTACCACGCGATCGACAACGACCAGGCCTTCACCCACCTGCGCTTCAACATCTACCCCGATGGTGGTGTGGCGCGCCTGCGCGTATACGGCGTGCCCCATCGCGACTGGAGCGCGGTCGGCGACAACGAGCAGGTCGACCTCGCCGCCGCCCTCAACGGCGGCCGCGCGCTGGCCTGTTCCGACGAGCACTTCGGCCGCATGGGCAACATCCTCAACCCGGGCCGTGGCATCAACATGGGCGACGGCTGGGAAACCGCCCGCCGCCGTACGCCTGGCAACGACTGGGTGATAGTCGCCCTCGGCCACCCCGGTGAGATCGAGCGCATCGTGGTCGACACCCTGCACTTCAAGGGCAACTACCCCGACAGCTGCTCGATCCAGGCGGCCTTCGTCAAAGGCGGCACCGACAGCCAGATCGAGACCCAGAGCCTGTTCTGGCGCGAGCTGCTGCCGAGCCAGAAGCTCTCGATGCACGCCGAACACGAATACACCGAACAGATCCGGGCCCTCGGCCCCGTCACCCACGTACGCCTGAACATATTCCCGGACGGAGGCGTCAGTCGCCTGCGCCTGTTCGGCAAGGTGGCCAGATAACGCCGGGCCACTCCCGGCCCCCCCGTCACCGTGGCGGGGCGACAGCAAGGACAAGAAGCACAGCATGCGCACTCTCAAGATCGAGCCCCTGACCAAAGAAGCATTCGCCCCGTTCGGTGACGTCATCGAAACCGAAGGCAGCGAGTTCTTCATGATCAACAACGGCTCCACCCGCCGTTACCACAAGCTGGCCACCGTCGAAACGGCCCAGCCGGACGACAAGGCGATCATCAGCATCTTCAGCGCCGAATCCCTGGAGATGCCCCGCCCCATCCGCATGCTTGAACGACATCCGCAGGGCAGCCAGGCCTTCATACCGCTGCTCGGCAACCCCTTTCTGGTCGTGGTCGCGCCCGTTGGCGATGCACCTGTACCGGGTCTGGTCCGTGCCTTCCTCACCAATGGCAGGCAGGGCGTTAATTACCATCGCGGCGTCTGGCACCACCCGGTGCTGACGATCGAAAAGCGGGATGACTTCCTGGTGGTTGATCGCAGTGGTTCCGGCAACAACTGCGACGAGCATTACTTCACCGAGGACGAACAGCTCTTCCTCGACCCCCACCACTAATAAGAGAAGCCCAGCGATCGCCGTGCCGATCGTTCGGGAAAGAGGTACGTACTGTGGAAGCACATCTGACCGAATGGCTGAACCTGAGCATTCGCTGGGTTCACATGATCACCGGTATCGCCTGGATCGGCGCATCGTTCTATTTCGTCTGGCTGGAGAACAACCTCAACCGCAAGGCCCCGCGCGACGGGCTGGCCGGTGACCTGTGGGCGATCCACGGGGGTGGCATCTACCACCTGGAGAAATACAAGCTCGCCCCGCCGAAAATGCCGGACAACCTGCACTGGTTCAAATGGGAGGCCTATTTCACCTGGCTGTCGGGCGTCGCCCTGCTGACCGTGGTGTTCTACCTGAACCCGACCCTGTACCTGATCGCCCCCGGCCTCGACCTCGCCCCGGCGGCGGCCATCGCCATCGGCGTCGGTTCGCTAATCGCCGGCTGGTTCATCTACGACCTGCTGTGCGACTCGCCCCTGGGCAAGCAGCCCGCCCTGCTCGGCCTGATCCTCTTCGTGCTGGTGATCGGCGCGGCCTGGGGCTTCACCCAGGTGTTCAGCGGTCGCGGTGCCTACATCCACGTCGGCGCGCTGATCGGCACCATCATGGTCGGCAACGTGTTCCGCATCATCATGCCGGCCCAGCGTGCGCTGGTTAAGGCGATCGAAGAGAACCGCACCCCGGACCCGGCGCTGCCGGCCAAGGGCCTGCTGCGCTCGCGCCACAACAACTATTTCACCCTGCCGGTGCTGTTCATCATGATCAGCAACCACTTCCCGAGCACCTACGGCAGCCAGTACAACTGGCTGATCCTGGCCGGGATCGCGGTGATCGCCGTCCTCGTGCGCCACTATTTCAACACCCGTCACGAGAGCAACAAGTTCGCCTGGACCCTCCCGGCCGGCGCCCTGGGCATGATCTGCCTGGCCTTCGTCACCTCGCCGAACTACAAGGCCGCCACCGCGCCCATCGCCAACGTCGCCCCGGCGACCGCACCGGCCCAGACCGAGGCCGCGTCCCCGGCAGCTACCCCCGAAGGCAGCAAGCCCGCCGAGCAGGCCCAGGCACCGGCCCAGCCCGCCACCGCCCAGGCCAACGCCGGCGCCGCGGACTTCGACAAGGTCCACAGCGTGATCCAGGAGCGCTGCTCCGTCTGCCATTCCGCCAAGCCCACCAGCCCGATGTTCACCGCGGCCCCGGGCGGCGTGATGTTCGACACCCCGCAGCAGATCCAGGCCATGGCACCGAAGATCCAGGCTCAGGCCGTCGCTACCCAGATCATGCCGCTGGGCAACATCACCCAGATGACCCAGGCCGAGCGTGACCTGATCGGTTCCTGGATCGCACAGGGCGCCAAGACCAACTGATCTCGACCACGACGGGCCGCATCCCCAAGCTGCGGCCCGTACTTCAAGCCTGCCCCAGGCAGGCTTTTTTTACCGTCTTCCGGCAAGGCGTTCCGGTGCACGTCCAGCATCAGGCCCTGCCCTTTGTTCCGCGTGCCCCCGTCCACCGCCCACAGCTGGGCCTGGATGGCAGAAACATGAATACCAGGATCGCAGCCGGCCTTTGCCGGCTGCGGCCTATAAGGCTCAACAAAAACAAAAGCGCCAGAGGTGTTGCATGACCAAGCTGACCGAGCCCGAGCTCGCCATTCCGCCCGCCGATCAACACCTGCCTCTGCTGCAACTCCTGCTCGTCGGCATCCAGCACGTGCTGCTGATGTACGGCGGCGCCGTGGCCGTGCCGCTGATCGTCGGCCAGGCGGCCGGCCTGTCCCGCGAGGAGATCGCCTTCCTGATCAACGCCGACCTGCTGGTGGCCGGTATCGCCACCCTGGTGCAGTCGATCGGCATCGGCCCGGTGGGCATCCGCATGCCGGTGATGATGGGCGCGAGCTTCGCCGCCGTCGGCAGCATGGTGGTGATGGCCGGCATGCCCGGGGTGGGCCTGCAGGGCATTTTCGGCGCTACCATCGCCGCCGGCTTCTTCGGACTGCTGCTGGCCCCCTTCATGGCGCGCATCGTGCGTTTCTTCCCACCGCTGGTCACCGGCACGGTGATCACCTCCATCGGCCTCACGCTCTTCCCCGTGGCGGTGAACTGGGCCGGCGGCGGCAGCAAGGCGGTGCAGTTCGGCGCCCTGGAATACCTGGCGGTGGCCGCCCTGGTGCTGGGCATCATCCTGCTGGTGAACCGCTTCATGCGCGGCTTCTGGGTCAACGTCTCGGTACTGATCGGCATGGCCGTGGGCTACATCGTCTCCGGCGGCATGGGCATGGTCGACCTCACGGGCCTGGAGCAGGCGCCCTGGTTCCAGGTGGTCACACCGCTGCACTTCGGCATGCCCAGGTTCGAGCTGGCACCCGTGCTGTCCATGTGCCTGGTGGTGGTGATCATCTTCGTCGAGTCCACCGGCATGTTCCTCGCCCTGGGCAAGATCACCGGCCGAGAGGTCTGCCCCAAGGCCCTGCGCCGTGGCCTGCTGTGCGACGCCGGCGCCTCCTTCTTCGCCGGCTTCTTCAATACCTTCACTCACTCCTCCTTCGCCCAGAACATCGGCCTGGTGCAGATGACCGGCGTGCGCAGCCGCTACGTCACCGCCGTCGCCGGCCTGTTCCTGATCACCCTCAGCCTGCTGCCCAAGGCCGCCTTCCTGGTCGCCTCCATCCCGCCCGCCGTGCTCGGCGGCGCAGGGCTGGCGATGTTCGGCATGGTCGCCGCCACGGGCATCAAGATCCTCCACGAGGCCGACATCACCGACCGCCGCAACCAGCTGCTGGTGGCCGTGAGCATGGGGATGGGCATGGCACCGGTGGTGCGCCCCGAGTTCTTCGCCCACCTGCCCCACTGGATGGAACCCATCACCCACAGCGGCATCGCCATGGCCACCGTCAGCGCGCTGGTGCTCAACATCCTGTTCAACATCCTGGGCGAGAAGGAGCGCAGCCGACACTGCGCCGCCCACTGAGCCTTGCTCCCACCTGGATGCACCGACCCGGTGAGGACAGGACTTCCAGCCCGCCTACAAAGCGGGCTTTTTTATGGGCATCCGCCTTCGAACGGAACGACAAGGCACGTAGGGGGTTCGATTCCGCGCCATTGGGCCTCGCTGCGCTCCGCGCCAACCTACGTTTCAGGCGTTAGCCGCGTGCTTTACAGGGCGTTCGCGGGAGGCATGTGACGAGTCGATCGGTCGCAGGCAAAACGGCCGATTTTATGTACACAATTTTGATTTGTTTTGTTACACAGCCTGTAAACAGGATGCTATATTCGCAAAACCTGACCCGCAGTTCAGATTCTGGACGCGAGGCAGCCAGCGGGACGGCTGTAACCCGCAAGCCCACGACCTACAAAAACAACAGGCAGGCTTTGAACGATGAACCCATCCGCCCAGACCGGCACATCCGGCGCCGTCCGCCGTTCCGACCGCGACACGCCCACTGTCCTGCCCTCCCCGTTCACGACATTCCCCACCGCGGCCTTCCCCCACGAGGCACGGTGCATTTCGCACGACGCAGCCGAACAGCCCAGCGCTGAAGATCGCCCGTCGCCGCCCCGGAATCCGAAGACCGACCGCGTCGTCATGCCGAGCTGACGCCAGGACGGCCAACCCGGAATCCCTCCATGCATCCAGCAAGACCGCCCCGCTCTGCGGGGCGGCTTCCTGCCGGCTGCGTAGAGGCCAACCTGAAGCCCTGAAAAATAAGGAAAACCGCATGAACCTGAAGCATCTGCCTCACTGCATCGCCCTGACCGCAGGCCTCCTGGCGGGAGGGCAGGCCATGGCCGACGGCCCGCTGCTGTGGCAGAACAACAGCGTCACCTACCTGTACGGCAAGGATTTCAAGGTCAACCCGGAAATCCAGCAGACCTTCACCTTCGAGCACGCCAGCGGCTGGACCTGGGGCGACCTGTTCATCTTCGCCGACCAGATCAACTACAACGGCAAGGCCGACGCCAATGCGGGCAACAACACCTACTACGGTGAAATCCAGCCGCGCCTGTCGTTCGGCAAGCTGTTCGACCAGAAGATCGCCTTCGGCCCGGTGACCGACGTGCTGCTCGCCGCCACCTACGAGCGTGGCGAGAACCGCACCCAGAACTACCTGCTCGGCCCGGGCTTCGACCTGGCCATCCCCGGCTTCGACTACTTCCAGCTGAACTTCTACTACCGCAAGCCCGACGGCATCACCAACAACCCCGCCGGCCAGTGGCAGGTCACCCCGGTGTGGTCGTACACCATCCCCGTCGGCAACTCCGACATCCTCATCGACGGTTTCATGGACTGGGTGTGGAACAACAAGGACGGCAGCAGCAGCCGCCCGAACGACCTGCACGCCAACCTGCACTTCAACCCGCAGATCAAGTACGACCTGGGCAAGGCGCTGGACCTGGGTGCCAAGCAGCTCTACGTCGGTGTCGAGTACGACTACTGGAGCAACAAGTACGGCATCGACGACGACAGCTTCCTCGGTGACGAGATCCTCGGCGGTACCGACCAGAACACCGCCAGCCTGCTGGTCAAGGTGCACTTCTGATAGCACCTGCTGCATGAAAAAAGGGATGGCGCGAAACGCCATCCCTTTTTCGTTGGCGGCAATGCCGCCGATACCCGCCGTCAGCTGGCGCGGGCCAGGTTGCGCAGGGCCTTGATCTGGTCATGGTTGCGCTGCACGCCGAGCAGTTGTTTCTCGACGATGGAGCGAGCCGGCGGCGGCAGCTCCTTGCCCAGCGCATCCTTGTAGGCCTTCAGCGCGACATCTTCGCCGCGCTCGCATTCGTTGAGGATGGCGGCATCGTCCTTGCCGGTCACCAGGGCCTTGAGATCGACCCAGCGACGGTGCAGGGCACCGGCCACGCTGGAGGAGGTCTCCGGGTCACCACCCATGGAACGCACCACCTGCTGCAGCTCGGCAGCGGCGCGGGCGCACTCCTGGGCGCGCTGGGTAAAGGTGGCTTTCAACTGGGGGTTCTTGACGTCCTCGGCGCATTCGAGAAACCCCTTTTCGCCGTCCTTGCTGGTTTCGATCAGGTCGTTGAGAACGGAGATAGCCTTGTCGTTATCCATCGTGCTTTCCTCTTTTTCCGGTAGGGATTCCAGCCGAGTTTCTTCCTCAGCCACTCAGGAAGATGGACCGGACGGGTTTTCCGATGGTTCAAGGTTTCGGCAACGAGGCATGACGGAACGGCTCGCGCTGAGCGCGACGAGCCGGCGGGGCAAGGGGCCGTCCGTGCGGTGCGGCCCGTTCGTCGGTCAGGGCCTGGCGGGGTCGTCCTTGCGCTTCTGCCGCTCCAGGTAGTCCACCTTCCACTGCTCCAGCCCCATGTACTCGGTATCGAGGTTGGCCTCGACGCGATGGTGCGCCTTGAGCGCATCCACTTCCGCCTTGTGCGACACCAGGAAGCGGTCGAAGCGCTGCACCAGCTCCGGGTGCCGGGAACTGGAGAGGTGGAAGGTGCCGCGGGTGTGCGGCAGCGACGGGTCGAACACCAGCGCACCGGGGCGGGCGCGGATGTTGTCCAGGTAATAGGTGGCGACCACCACGTTGAAGTAGGCACCGTCGGCCTGCTTCTTCAGGGCCTGGCGGATCATCTGCCGCAGGTCGCTGCCCTGCACCGGCTGCACCTTGCCCTCGTCGATACGCGACTGGTAGCCACGGGGCGTCCAGCCCTGCACCAGGGCCAGGCGCCGCAGGGTCTCGATGCCCTGCCCGACCCGCTTGGGGTCCACCAGCACGCCATCCACGTAACCCACCACCGGTGCGCTGTAGGCCATGGGCTTGCCGGCCTTGACGTCATCCGCCCACTCGGGGCTGTCCGGGTACTTCAGGTCCACCTCGCCCTTGACCAGGCGCCCGGCAAGCTCGGTGACCGGCAGCGCGCGATAGCTCAGCTCGATGTGCTCGGCCTGCGCGAACAAATCCAGCACCTCGCGGGCGAAGCCGCGGTATTCACCCTGTTCGTCGACCCAGTAATGCGGCTGGAAGGACAGGCGTTCGACGCCCACGACATAGCTTTCCCCATGGGCCGCACCCAGGGGCAACAGGCTGGCCAGCAGCCAGCCCAGATAGCTCGCTCTCAAAGGACTCTCCTCGTCTTCGGGTAGGGTGCCGGCCGCGACACGAGCCGCGCCCGGCGCGCCATCACTCGCCCAGCACCAACTGATGAGCGAGGCGGTTGTGGCGCTCGATCACGCGTGGCAGGTCGACCGTCATCAGCTGGCCATCCTTCACCACCAGGCGACCGTTGATCACGCTGTGGGAGACCTGGGCCGGGGCGCAGAACACCAGGGCCGCCAGCGGATCGTGGAGGGCGCCGGCGAAGGCGATCTGGTTCAGGTCGAAGGCGACGAAGTCCGCCGCCATGCCAGGGGCCAGGGCCCCGATGTCGTCACGGTTGAGCACCTTGGCGCCGCCCAGGGTGGCGATCTCCAGCGCCTCGCGCGCGGTCATGGCATCGGGGCCGAAACCGACGCGCTGCAGCAGCAGGGCCTGGCGCACCTCGCCGATCATGGTGGCGCCATCGTTGGAGGCCGAGCCGTCGACACCCAGGCCGACCGGAACGCCGGCATCGCGCATGCGGCGGATCGGCGCGATGCCCGAGGCCAGGCGCATGTTCGAGCAGGGGCAGTGGGCGACACCGGTGCCGGTGCGGGCGAACAGGTCGATGCCGTGCTGGTCGAGCTGAACGCAGTGGGCGTGCCACACGTCATGGCCCACCCAGCCCAGGTCTTCGGCGTACTCGGCGGGGGTCATGCCGAACTTCTCGCGGCTGTAGGCGATGTCGTTGACGTTCTCCGCCAGGTGGGTGTGCAGCGACACGCCGTACTGGCGCGCCAGCACCGCCGCTTCGCGCATCAGGTCCTGGCTCACCGAGAAGGGCGAGCACGGCGCCACCACCACCCGCAGCATCGAGCCATGGGACGCATCGTGGTAGTCCTCGATCAGGCGTTGGGATTCCTTGAGGATGTCCGCCTCCTTCTCCACCACCGAGTCCGGCGGTAGGCCGCCCTGGCTGCGGCCGACGCTCATGCTGCCGCGCGCGGCGTGAAAGCGCATGCCGATCTCGCCGGCGGCGTGGATGCTGTCGTCCAGCTTGCAGCCGTTGGGGTAGATGTAGAGGTGGTCGCTGGAGGTGGTGCAGCCGGAAAGGATCAGCTCGGCCATCGCCGTCTGGGTGGAGACCTGGATCATCTCGGGGGTCAGGCGCGCCCAGATCGGGTAGAGGTTGGTCAGCCAGTTGAACAGCTCGCCGTCCTGGGCGGCCGGCACCACGCGGGTGAGGCTCTGGTACATGTGATGGTGGGTGTTGACCAGGCCGGGGATGACGATGTGGCCCTTGAGGTCCAGCACCTCGTCCGCGCTCTGCGGCAGCTCGGCGCTCGGCCCCACCTGGCGGATGACGTTGTCCTCGATGAACAGCCCGCCCTGCTTCAGCTCACGGCGCTCGCCGTCCATCGTGACCAGCAGGTCAGCGTTCTTCACCAGCAATGTCTTGCCCATGCTCAATCTCCTCAGCCCTTCAGGGCGCTCTTGTTCTTGAAAAGGAATGCAGCAACGGATCGGGTTGCTGGGAGACGGACCGGCAAGGCGCGCCCTCGAAGACAGTACGGTACGTACGGCGAGAGGGCGCAACGCAGCCGGGCCTAAGCCCAGCAGCCCGATCAGCCGCCGGTGGTGCTCATGAAGCGGACTACCTGTACCTGGGAATCCGCCTCGAAATGGTGCCGCTCCGGCTTCAGCCGCAGGGCATCCACCAGGGCCGCGCGCAGCCGCTCACCGTCACCGGGGTGACGACGGATCAGTG
This sequence comes from Pseudomonas sp. No.21, assembly GCF_054558415.1. Classification (NCBI taxonomy): domain Bacteria; kingdom Pseudomonadati; phylum Pseudomonadota; class Gammaproteobacteria; order Pseudomonadales; family Pseudomonadaceae; genus Pseudomonas; species Pseudomonas sp. No.21. Next base: position 140,162 of record NZ_BAAJNO010000014.1, on the reverse strand, counting down.
CCTTGAGGTCCAGTGCACCTTCATGGCCGAGGCACAGCACCAGCTTGCCTTCGGCGGTGACGCGCACACGGTTGCAGTCGCCGCAGAAGTTGCGGCTGTGGGGGGAAATGAAACCGACCTGGGTATCGCTGCCGATCACCTGCCAGTAGCGCGACGGGCCACCGGTGCGATGGCTGCTGGGCAGGAGCTGGAAGCGTCGCTCGACCCGCTCGCGCACCTCTTCGGAGGTGCACAGGGTGACCTTGCGTTCGTGGCTGGAGATGCTGCCCAGGGGCATCTCCTCGATGAAGCTGATGTCCAGGCCACGCTCGACGGCGAACGCCACCAGGTCCTCGACCTCATCGTCATTGCGGCCTTTCTGCACCACGGTATTGAGCTTGATGCGCTGGAAGCCGGCGTCACGCGCGGCATCGATGCCGGCCAGCACCTGATCGAGGGCGTCGCGGCGGGTGAAGGCGGCGAAGCGCTCGCGCTGCAGGGAGTCGAGGCTGATGTTGAGGCGGGTGACACCGGCGGCGCGCAGGTCGTGCGCCATGTGGACGAGCTGCGAACCGTTGCTGGTGATGGCCAGGTCATCCAGCTCGCGACGGGCACCGAGCCGCGCCAGCAGGCCGGTGAGGCCCTTGCGCACCAGCGGCTCGCCACCGGTCACGCGGATGCGCCTGACGCCGAGCCCGATGAAGGCATCGGCCACGGCATAGAGCTCTTCGAGGCTGAGTATCTGCGCCCGCGGGGCGAAGACCATGTCTTCGCTCATGCAGTAGGTGCAACGGAAGTCGCAACGGTCCGTGACCGAGAGACGCAGGTAGGTGATCCGGCGACCGAAGGGGTCGCGCAATGTGCTGTCTTGCATGGTGCAGCCTGCCGCAACACGCGCCGGTCGGGACCCCGGCGGCATGGACGGATGCGGAATAAAAACAGAAATCCAAAATCTTGTATACAGAAACCTGTCGGACCGCGCCCTCGCCACCCCTCCCCCGCTTGCTTGAGAGGCCCGGGAGGCCGGTGCTACCATGCCCGACCGCTCGCCAGCCGACCCGTGACGGCCACCCGGCGAGTGAACAGAGGAGCAGATGTGAGCAGCATTCGCGAGCGCAATAAAGAGCTGATCCTGCGGGCGGCCAGTGAAGAGTTCGCCGACAAGGGTTTCGCCGCCACCAAGACCAGCGACATCGCAGCCAAGGCCGGCCTGCCAAAGCCCAACGTCTACTACTACTTCAAGTCCAAGGAGAACCTCTACCGCGAGGTGCTCGAAAGCATCGTCGAGCCGCTGCTGGCCGCCTCCCACCCCTTCAATGCGGGCGGACACCCGGGCGATGTGCTCAAGGCCTACATCCGCTCGAAGATCCGTATCTCCCGCGAGCTGCCCCACGCCTCGAAGGTGTTCGCCAGCGAGATCATGCATGGGGCGCCGCACCTGTCCGCCGAGCAGACCGCCCACCTCAACGAGCAGGCCCGCCACAACATCGCCTGCATCCAGGGCTGGATCGACCAGGGGCTGATGGCCAGGATCGACCCCAGCCACCTGCTGTTCAGCATCTGGGCGGCGACCCAGACCTACGCCGACTTCGACTGGCAGATCTCCGTCGTCACCGGCAAGGCCTCGCTCAGCGACGCCGACTACGAAGCCGCCGCCGACACCATCATCCGCCTCGTGCTCAAAGGCTGCGAAGTGCAGGAAGCCCCCCAGGCGCAGAGCGCCTGAGGGAACCCCTTCAGGCCTTGAAGGTGAGCACCGGGCTGAACCGGGCGATCACCGCCACCGTCTCCTCCTCCACCTGTGAGCGCACCACCTCGCCGATCTCCTTGTAGGCGCCAGGCGCCTCCTCGATCAGCCGTTCCTCGCGGGTGGTGATGCACTGCACCCGCTCCAGACCGAGGATGCCCGGGTCCTTGCGCCCCTTGAACAGGATCTCGCTGCGCGACATCGAGCGCCCCGCGCCGTGGCTGGCCGAGCTCAGCCAGCGCGGGTTGCCGAGCCCGGTGAGCAGGTAGGAGTCGTGCCCCATGCTGCCGGGGATGAGCAGGTCCTGCCCCGCATAGGCCGGCGTCGCCCCCTTGCGATGCACGTTGCCCTGCGGCTCCTGCAGCACGATGTTGTGCGGCACATCCACCAGCAGCGGCGCTTCGGTGTCCGGCCCGAACAGCTCGCGGGTGCGCTGGCGTACCATCTCGGCGATCAACGCGCGGTTGGCGTCGGCGTAATGGGCAGCACTGTGCATGGCCAGCAGGTAGTGCCCGGCCATCTCGCCCACCAGGGCGAAGACCTTCGACTGCGGATGCTTCATGCCCTTGGGCCACAGCTCCCGGGCCTTGTCCATCCAGCGACGGCCGACATGGAAGCCGACGTCCCGCGAGCCGGTGTGGATCATCACCACCACCTGCCCCACCGACAGCCCGCGCTCGAAGCAGGCGCGCCGGTCCACCAGCTCGGTCACCACCTGCACCTCGACGAAGTGGTTGCCGCCACCGAGGGTGCCCAGCCCGGGGTCGCGCAGTACCGCGCGGCCCGTGTTCTGCAACGCCTCGGGTGCATAGGCCGCCTCGCCCCGGACGAAGGACGACGGGTGCAAACCCGCCAGTTCACGCGTCACCTGCTCCAGGTCGAGCCGCGCCAGGAGCCCGTCGCGGTCGGGGCGGCGACCCACCGCATTCCAGAAGTCGCCGAGCCCGCCTTCGAACAGCGCGGTCATGTCGCCCGGCGCCGTGGGGATGTTGCGGGTGCCGCCCAGCAGGTCGCCCCGCACGCGCTCCACCCATTCCGCCTTGCGTGCGAGGAAGGCGTCGTAATGGATGCCCAGCCGATGCAGGCGCATGCCGCAGTTGATATCGGTACCGATGCTCTGGGGGATCACCATGTCGGGGCTGGTGACGATCACCGAGCCCACCGGAATGCCGGAGCCGGCGTGGAAGTCCGGCGTGGCGCAGGCGCAACGCACCTCGCCGCCGTCGGGGTGGGAGACACCGGCGAAATCCAGCAATTGCAGCACCGCCTTTTCCTCGATGGGAAAGGATTCGGGCAGCAGGATGCTGGCACCCAGGCCGGCGCTGTTCAGTGAGGAAACGGACAGGGTGTTGCCGTCGACGCGGCTGATGGCCACGCCGGCTCGGGCCAGCTTTTGCTGGACCCGCTTGAAGGGAGTCTTCTTCATGGAATGCTGCTTTTTCGACAGACGAAAAAAGACATCGCCGCAATGGCGATGTGGATGTCCGTCAGCAGCAGAAAGGGACGGCGCGGATGTTAACGGCATCGCCAGGGCGATTCAACACCTGCGCCAGGGTGCCTCCCGCGAGCGGGAGGCTCGGGAGGGTCAGGCCGCCGCGATGCCGGCGTCGGCCTTGAGGCCCACCGATTCCACGCCGCTGATGGCGCACTGCTCATCGATATCGGAGGTGTCGCCGCTGATGCCGATGGCACCGATCACCTCCCCCGCCTGATTGCGGATCAGCACGCCACCCGGCGCAGGCACCAGGTTGCCGTCGGCCAGGTTGTTCACCGCACCGATGAAGGCCGGGCGCTGCTGCGCATCGGCGGCGATCAGGCGCGAGCCCTTGCCCAGGGCGACGGCACCCCAGGCCTTGCCGATGGCGATCCGCGGGCGAAGCATGCTGGCGCCGTCTTCGCGCTGCAGGGTGATCAGGTGGCCGCCGGCATCCAGCACGGCGATGGTCAGGGGGGCGGTTCGCAGTTCGCGGCCAATGGCCAGGGCGCGGTTGGAGATGCTGACAGCGGTTTCCAGGGACAGGGTGCTCATCGTGAGGCTTCCTCGGGTAGTGGTTGAAGCGGACGCACGTCGCCGGGTTGCCATGGCCATCACGGAGCCGAGTGCACGAATGGCGGCGCTTTCCTCAACTATCTCACCGAACACAGAAAAATCAATCTTGATATACAATTTATTTTTATTTTGTATACATTAATTCAATTACCGCTCCGCGCAGGCCCTGAAAGCCGCGTCAAACGGGCGTTTTAAAGAAACCCGAGCCTGCGACATTTCGCCCGACAAATCTCCTTGACCCTTCAGTCGGCACCTGAATAGAATCCGCCACAAGCACCTTGTATACAATTTTCACAAGAAAAGAGGCACAAAACATGGCCAAAATGAGAGCAATCGAGGCCGCCGTCCTGGTGATGCGCCGCGAAGGCATCGACACCGCGTTCGGCATCCCCGGCGCCGCCATCAACCCGCTGTACGCCGCGCTGAACAAGATCGGCGGCATTGACCATGTCCTGGCCCGCCACGTCGAAGGCGCCTCGCACATGGCCGAGGGCTACACCCGCACCAACCCGGGCAACATCGGCCTGTGCATCGGTACGTCCGGCCCTGCCGGCACCGACATGGTCACCGGCCTGTACTCGGCCTCCGCCGACTCCATCCCGATCCTCTGCATCACCGGCCAGGCCCCTCGGGCCCGCCTGCACAAGGAAGACTTCCAGGCCGTCGACATCACCAGCATCGTCAAGCCGGTGACCAAGTGGGCGACCACCGTCCTCGAGCCGGGCCAGGTGCCCTATGCCTTCCAGAAGGCCTTCTTCGAAATGCGCAGCGGCCGCCCCGGCCCGGTGCTGATCGACCTGCCCTTCGACGTGCAGATGGCCGAGATCGAATTCGATATCGACGCCTACGAGCCGCTGTCGGTGAACAAGCCGGCCGCCACCCGCATCCAGGCCGAGAAGGCCCTGGCCATGCTCAATGAGGCCGAACGCCCGCTGATCGTTTCCGGCGGCGGCGTGATCAACGCCAACGCCTCCGACAAGCTGGTCGAATTCGCCGAACTGACCGGCGTACCGGTGATCCCGACCCTGATGGGCTGGGGCACCATCCCCGACGACCACGCGCTGATGGCCGGCATGTGCGGCCTGCAGACCTCGCACCGCTACGGCAACGCCACGCTGCTGGAATCGGACCTGGTGTTCGGCATCGGCAACCGCTGGGCCAACCGCCACACCGGCTCCGTCGACGTCTACACCCAGGGCCGCCGCTTCATCCACGTGGACATCGAGCCCACCCAGATCGGCCGCGTGTTCACCCCGGACCTGGGCATCGTCTCCGACGCCGGTTCCGCGCTGGACGCCTTCCTCGAAGTCGCCCGCGAGTGGAAGGCCGCCGGCAAGCTGAAGGACCGCAGCGCCTGGGTCGAATCCTGCCGCGAGCGCAAGCGCACCCTGCAGCGCAAGACCCACTTCGACAACGTGCCGGTCAAGCCGCAGCGCGTGTACGAGGAAATGAACGAGTTCTTCGGCAAGGACACCTGCTACGTCAGCACCATCGGCCTGTCGCAGATCGCCGGCGCCCAGTTCCTGCACGTGTACAAGCCGCGCCACTGGATCAACTGCGGCCAGGCCGGCCCGCTGGGCTGGACCGTTCCCGCCGCCCTCGGCGTGGTCAAGGCCGATCCGAGCCGGCCGGTCGTGGCGCTCTCGGGTGACTACGACTTCCAGTTCATGATCGAGGAACTGGCCGTGGGCGCGCAGTTCAACCTGCCCTACATCCACGTGCTGGTGAACAACTCCTACCTGGGCCTGATCCGCCAGGCGCAGCGCGGCTTCGAGATCGACTACTGCGTGCAGCTGTCCTTCGACAACGTCAACGCACCGGAGCTCAACGGTTACGGCGTGGACCACGTCGCAGTGGTCGAGGGCCTGGGCTGCAAGGCCATCCGCGTGTTCGACGCCAACGAGCTGCAAGGCGCTTTCGCCAAGGCCCGCAAGCTGATGGAAGAGTTCCGCGTACCGGTCGTGGTCGAGGTCATCCTGGAGCGTGTCACCAACATCTCCATGGGCACCGAGATCAACGCGATCAACGAGTTCGAAGAGCTGGCCCAGCGCGGCGCCGACGCCCCGACCGCCATCTCGATGCTGGACTGACGAGCAACGCCCCCTCTCCCGTTCGTGGCGGGAGAGGGACGTCTACCGAGGAGAATCTTCATGCCCCGTTTTGCCGCCAACCTGTCCATGCTGTTCACCGAAGTGGACTTCCTGGACCGTTTCGCCGCCGCTGCCGAAGCCGGTTTCACCGGTGTCGAGTACCTATTCCCCTATGACTTCCCGGCCGAGGAGATCAAGGCCCGCCTGGACGCCAACAAGCTGGAACAGGTGCTGTTCAACCTGCCCGCCGGCGACTGGGGCAAGGGTGAGCGCGGCATCGCCTGCCACCCGGACCGCGTCGAGGAATTCCGCGCCGGCGTGGACAAGGCCATCGCCTACGCCAAGGTGCTCGGCAACCAGCAGGTCAACTGCCTGGCCGGCATCCGCCCCCAGGGCCCGGACTGCGCCACCGTCGAGAATACCTTCGTCGACAACCTGAAGTACGCCGCCGAGAAGCTGCAAGCCGCAGGCATCCGCCTGGTCATGGAAATGATCAACACCCGCGACATCCCGGGCTTCTACCTGAACACCACCAAACAAGCCCTGGCCATTCGCGAGAAGGTCGGCAGCGCCAACCTGTTCCTGCAGTACGACATCTACCACATGCAGATCATGGAAGGTGACCTGGCCCGCACCGTGGAAGGCAACCTCGCCGTGATCAACCACGTGCAGCTGGCCGACAACCCCGGCCGCAACGAGCCGGGCACCGGCGAGATCAACTACCGCTTCCTCTTCGAGCACCTGGACCGCATCGGCTACCAGGGCTGGGTCGGCTGCGAGTACAAGCCCGCCACCACCACCGCCGCCGGCCTTGGCTGGCTGAAAACCCATAACGCCATCTAAGAAAGAGGTAATCCACATGGCCAAGATCGGATTCATCGGCACCGGCATCATGGGCAAGCCCATGGCTCAGAACCTGCAGAAAGCCGGCCACACCCTGTTCTTCTCCGAGCACTTCGACAAGGCGCCCGCCGACCTGGTCGGTGACAACGGCATCGCCCTGGCCAACCCGCGCGAAGTGGCCCAGGAAGCCGAGTTCATCATCATCATGGTCCCGGACACCCCCCAGGTCGACGACGTGCTGTTCCGCAAGGACGGCGTGGTCGAAGGCGTCGGCGCCGGCAAGGTGGTGATCGACATGAGCTCCATCTCGCCCTCCGCCACCAAGGTCTTCGCCGAGAAGGTCAAGGCCACCGGCGCCTCCTACCTGGACGCCCCGGTATCCGGCGGTGAAGTCGGCGCCAAGGCCGCGACCCTGAGCATCATGGTCGGTGGCTGCCCGAACGCCTTCGAACGCGCCCTGCCGCTGTTCCAGGCCATGGGCAAGAACATCACCCGCGTGGGTGGCAACGGTGATGGCCAGACCGCCAAGGTCGCCAACCAGATCATCGTCGCCCTGAACATCCAGGCCGTCGCCGAAGCCCTGCTGTTCGCCGCCAAGAACGGCGCCGACCCGGCCAAGGTGCGCGAAGCGTTGATGGGCGGCTTCGCCGGTTCGAAGATCCTCGAAGTGCATGGCGAGCGCATGATCAAGGGCACCTTCGACCCGGGCTTCCGCATCAGCCTGCACCAGAAGGACCTCAACCTGGCCCTGTCCGGCGCCCGCGAGCTGGGCCTGAACCTGCCCAACACCGCCAACGCCCAGCAGGTCTTCAGCACCTGCGCCGCCATCGGTGGCAGCAACTGGGACCACTCCGCACTGGTGAAAGGCCTGGAGCACATGGCCAACTTCTCCATCCGCAAAGAGTAAGCCGCTTTCGCCGGGCACCCGCCCGGCCCCCTTTCGACCTTCCTGGCCGGCGGAGTCACGGCCCAATGGCCAGGTGGGTCGATTCCAGTCCCGAGTCGCTGCGAGCGGCGGCTCGGGACTGCAATCGGCCTCCAAGCCCCACCGCAACGAGAATCCAGCGCCCCTCCGGAGTCTGTCATGTCATTCGATCCGCAAAGCCTGCTGCGCGACCTCTTCGCCACCGCCATCGACGCCGCCCACCCCCGCCAGGTACTGGCCGACCACCTGCCCGCCGACCGCAGCGGCCGTCTCATCGTCATCGGAGCCGGCAAGGCCGCCGCCGCCATGGCCGAGGTGATCGAGCAGGAATGGCAGGGTGAGATTTCCGGCCTGGTGGTGACCCGCTACGGGCACGGCGCCAACTGCCGCCGCATCGAAGTGGTCGAAGCCGCGCACCCGGTACCGGATGCCGCCGGCCTGGAGACCGCCCAGCGCGTGCTGGAGCTGGTGAGCGGCCTGAGCGAGAGCGACCGGGTGATCTTCCTCCTCTCCGGCGGCGGCTCCTCGCTGCTGGCCCTGCCCGCCGAAGGCATCAGCCTCAAGGACAAGCAGGCGATCAACAAGGCCCTGCTGAAATCCGGCGCCGCCATCTCCGAGATGAACTGCGTGCGCAAACACCTCTCGGCGATCAAGGGCGGTCGCCTGGCCAAGGCCTGCTGGCCGGCCAGCGTCTACACCTATGCCATCTCCGACGTGCCCGGTGACGAAGCCACGGTCATCGCCTCCGGCCCCACCGTCGCCGATCCGACCACCTCGGCGGAGGCCCTGGCGATCCTCGCGCGCTACCAGATCGAAGTGCCGGCCAACGTCCGCGCCTGGCTGCAGGACCCGCGCTCGGAGACCGTGAAGCCCGGTGACCCGGTGCTCTCGCGCAGCCACTTCCAATTGATCGCCACGCCCCAGCAATCCCTCGATGCCGCCGCCGAGAAGGCCCGCGCCGCCGGCTTCACCCCGCTGATACTGGGCGATCTGGAAGGCGAGTCCCGCGAGGTGGCCAAGGTCCACGCCGGCATCGCCCGGCAGATCGTCCTCCATGGCCAGCCGATCAAGCCGCCCTGCGTGATCCTTTCCGGCGGCGAGACCACCGTCACCGTGCGCGGCAAGGGCCGTGGCGGGCGCAACGCCGAGTTCCTGCTGAGCCTGACCCACACCCTCAAGGGCCTGCCCGGCGTCTACGCCCTGGCCGGCGACACCGACGGCATCGACGGTTCCGAGGACAACGCCGGCGCCATCATGACCCCGACCAGCCACGCCCGCGCCGCGGCGCTCGGGTTGTCCGCCAGCGACGAGCTCGACAACAACAACGGCTACGGCTACTTCGCCGCCCTCGACAGCCTGATCGTCACCGAGCCGACCCGTACCAACGTCAACGACTTCCGCGCCATCCTGATTCTCGAGAGCCCCGCACAATGACCTCCGACAAGAAAGTCAAAATCCTCGCCACCCTCGGCCCGGCCATCAAGGGCGTCGACGACATCCGTCAACTGGTGGAGGCCGGGGTCAACCTGTTCCGCCTCAACTTCAGCCACGGCGAACATGCCGACCATGCCCAGCGCTACCAGTGGGTGCGCGAGGTCGAGCGCCAGCTGGCCCGCCCGATCGGCATCCTCATGGACCTGCAGGGGCCCAAGCTGCGGGTCGGGCGCTTCGCCGAGGGCAAGGTCCACCTGGAGCGTGGCCAGGCCCTGCGCCTGGACCTGAACGCGAGCCCGGGCGATGCCAGCCGGGTCAACCTGCCCCACCCCGAGATCATCGAAGCCCTGCAGCCGGGCATGAACCTGCTGCTGGACGACGGCCGCCTGCGCCTGCAGGTGACCGCCAAGCACGCCGATGCCATCGACACCCGGGTGATCGCCGGTGGCGAGCTGTCCGACCGCAAGGGCGTCAATGTCCCCGAGGCCGTGCTGCAGCTGTCCCCGCTGACCGCCAAGGACCGCCGCGACCTCGATTTCGGCCTGGAGCTGGGCGTCGACTGGGTCGCCCTCTCCTTCGTCCAGCGCCCCGAGGACATAGTCGAGGCCCGGGGCCTGATCCAGGGCCGCGCCGCCCTGATGGCCAAGATCGAGAAGCCGTCGGCCGTGCAACACCTGGAAGAGATCGCCCGCCTGTGCGACGCCATCATGGTCGCCCGTGGCGACCTGGGCGTCGAAGTGCCGGCCGAGAACGTGCCGCGCATCCAGAAGGACATCATCCGCACCTGCCGCCAGCTCGGCCGCCCGGTGGTGGTCGCCACCCAGATGCTGGAATCCATGCGTTTCTCCCCGGCGCCGACCCGCGCCGAGGTGACCGACGTCGCCAATGCCGTGGCCGAAGGCACCGACGCCGTGATGCTCTCGGCCGAGACCGCCTCCGGTGACTACCCGCTGGAAACCGTGCAGATGATGAGCAAGATCATCCGCCAGGTGGAACAGGGGCCGGACTTCCAGTCCCAGCTCGACGTCAGCCGCCCGCAGGCCGAAGCCACCGCATCGGATGCCATCAGCTGCGCCATCCGCCGCATCAGCAGCATCCTCCCGGTGGCGACCCTGGTGAACTACACCGAGTCCGGCAGCTCCAGCCTGCGCGCCTCCCGCGAACGCCCCAAGGCGCCGATCCTCAGCCTCACCCCGAGCCTGGAGACCGCCCGCCGCCTGACCGTGGCCTGGGGCGTCTACTCGGTGGTCAACCAGCGCCTGGACAAGGTCGAGGACGTCACAGGCACCGCGCTGGAGATCGCCCGTGCCCAGGGCATGGCCCGCAGCGGCGACACCCTGGTGATCACCGCCGGCGTGCCCCTCGGCCAGCCCGGCTCCACCAACATGCTGCGCATCGCCCATCTGGACTGATCCATCCGCGGCCACGGCGCGCGCAGACGCACCGGGCCGCCCTGCTCCGGCAGGTCGAATGCCGTCCGCAGGCGCCGCGTCCCAGGGACGGGCGCCTTTTCCCTTTCAACCGGCCACACCATGCGACACCTTCCTCTGCCTTGCGATGCCCGTTCCTGGGCCAGTGCCCAGCTCAACGGTTTCAGCCAGATCTTCCTGCAGCGCCACCCCGGCTGCGGCGTCCTGCTGCTCTGCGCCATCCTCGTCGGCGCGCCACAGTTGCTCGGCGGTGCCCTGCTCGGCGGTTTCGCCAGCTGGCTCACCGCCCTGCGCCGGGGCTACCCGCGCGAGGACGTGGAAGCCGGCCTCTACGGCTACAACGGCGTGCTGCTGGGCATGTTGCTGGGTTCGCGCTTCGAATGGACGCTGCACCTGCCACTGCTGATCGTCTGTTGCGCCGGCCTTTCCACCCTGCTGCTGCACCGCCTGTTGCGCAACGCGCGGGAACGCCAGTGGCTGCCCGCCTTCACCAGCCCCTTCGTCGGCTTCGGCTGGGTGCTGCTGTGGCTGGCCCATGGACTGCAGCTGACTGCCCTGCCAACCCCGCCGGCGGCCATTCTCGATGCCGACACCACCGGCCTGTTCCTCGCCCTGCTGCGTGGCTTCGGCCAGGTGATCTTCCTCGCCGACCCGCTGGCCGGGGCCTGCGTGCTCCTCGCCCTGCTCCTGTCCTCCTGGCGGGTAGCGCTCTGGGCGTCATTCGGCAGCGCCCTGGCGCTGGCACTGGGCCTCTGCCTGAAACTGCCCACCGACACACTGCTGGCCGGCCTGTTCAGCCTCAACGGCGTGCTGATCGGCATCGCCCTGGGCAAGCGCCTGGCCAGCCTGCCGGTGGTCATCATCGGCGTCACCCTCGGCGTGCTGCTGCAACCCGGCTTCGCCACCTTCGGCCTGCCCGCCATGACCGCGCCATTCATCCTCGCGTGCTGGCTGGTGATTGCCGGCGGCCGCCTGCTGCGCCAGAACGGCACGCGGCCGCGCCCCACCCGCCTGCGCCACTGAAAGGGCGGCTCTGCTAAGGTTCGTCTCCTGAGGAGGACTCCATGGCCGAGCCACACAGCAGGCGCGAGCGTCTGTACAGCATCATCTTCCAGGCCGACACCCCGGCCGGGCGGCGCTTCGACACCTGGCTCATCTGGCTGATCCTGGCCAGCCTGGCCGTCGTGCTGCTGGACAGCGTCGAGCACATCCACCGCCGCCACGCCGGCCTGCTGTCGGGGCTCGAATGGGCGATCACCGCGCTGTTCATCGCGGAATACCTGCTGCGCCTTTACAGCGCGCCGAAGCCGCTGCGCTACGCCTTCAGCTTCTTCGGCCTGGTGGACCTGATGGCGATCATCCCCGGGGTGGTCGCACTCCTCTATCCGGATGCCCAGTACCTGTTGATCGTCCGCGCCCTGCGCCTGGTGCGGGTGTTCCGCATCTTCAAGCTGCGCCACTACCTGGTGCAGGCGAACTTCCTGCTCAGCGCGCTACGCGGCAGCCAGCAGAAGATCGCGGTGTTCCTGCTCAGCGTCTCCACGTTGGTGGTGGTGTTCGGTGCATTGATGTACGTGATCGAAGGTCCGGAGAACGGTTTCACCAGCATTCCCACCAGCATCTACTGGGCGGTGGTGACCCTGACCACCGTCGGCTTCGGCGACATCACCCCGAAGACGGCACTGGGCCAGGCAGTGGCCAGCCTGGTGATGATCACCGGCTACTCGATCATCGCCGTGCCCACCGGTATCTTCAGCGCCGAGCTGGCCAACGCCATGCGCCAGGAGGGGCAACTGGACAAGGAGTGCGCCACCTGCCGCAAGCGCGGCCACGAATCCGCCGCGAGCTTCTACAGCCGCTGCGGCAACCCGCTTTTCCCGCGAGGAGGCGAACATGAAACAACTTGATCAGGCACGCTGGGACGCCCTCTGGCTGCGCCTGGGCGCGCCCGCGCCCGAAGGCAGCTTCGATCAGCTGCGCGAGGCCTACGGTGCGCCCCAGCGCCAGTACCACAGCACCGCACACATCAGCGCCTGCCTGGGCCACTTCGACGAATGGAGCCACCTGGCGGACCACCCCGACCGGGTCGAACTGGCGCTCTGGACCCACGACCTGGTGTACGACCCGCAGCGCCAGGACAACGAGGCAGCCAGCGCCGAGCAGACGGTCGCCTGGCTGCTCCAGGCCGGGCTTGGCGAGCACGGCGAGGCGCTGCGCGGGCTGATCCTCGCCACCCGCCACATGGAACCGCCGCGTGCCGGTGACGCCGAGCTGGTGGTGGACCTGGACCTGTCGATCCTGGCAGCCCCGAGGGAGGTCTACGACGCCTACGAAAAGGCCGTGCGCGCCGAATACGAATGGGTGCCGGAACCGCTGTTCCGAGCTGGGCGCAGCAAGCTGCTGAAGCAGTTGCTGGACATGCCCCGCCTCTACCACAAGACCCCGCTCGCGCAACGCTGGGAGCAGCCGGCGCGCGAGAATCTGCTTGGCGCCCTGAAGGCCTTGGCCTGAGAATAAGCAAATTCGTTTTCAGTATTTAAAAGAATATATGGCACACCGCTATATTCCCTTGCCCTCACCCCCTAGAAGGAACGATCCGTGAAACGTCTGTTCTCCGCTTCGCTGCTGGCAGCGGGCCTGGCCCTGGCCAGCGCGGCCCAGGCCGCCCCCACCCTGCTCAACGTCTCCTATGACGTGATGCGCGACTTCTACAAGGACTACAACGCCGCCTTCCAGAAGCACTGGCAGCAGGAGAAAGGCGAGAACATCACCCTGCAGATGTCCCACGGCGGCTCCAGCAAGCAGGCCCGTGCCGTGATCGACGGCCTGCCCGCCGACGTCATCACCATGAACCAGGCCACCGACATCAACGCCCTGGCCGACAACGGCGGCCTGGTGCCGCAGAACTGGGCCGAGCGCCTGCCGAACAACAGCGCCCCGTTCACCTCCGCCACCGTGTTCATCGTGCGCAAGGGCAACCCCAAGGGGCTGAAGGACTGGCCGGACCTGCTCAAGGACGGCGTCCAGGTGGTGGTGCCCAACCCCAAGACCTCCGGCAACGGTCGCTACACCTACCTCTCCGCCTGGGGCTACGTGCTGAAGAACGGCGGTGACGACAACAAGGCCAAGGAGTTCGTCGGCAAGCTGTTCAAGCAGGCGCCGGTGCTCGATACCGGTGGCCGCGCCGCCACCACCACCTTCATCCAGAACCAGATCGGCGACGTCCTGGTGACCTTCGAGAACGAAGCCGAGATGATCGCCCGCGAATTCGGTCGTGGCGGCTTCGAAGTGGTCTACCCGAGCGTCTCCGCCGAAGCCGAGCCGCCGGTGGCCGTGGTCGACAAGGTGGTCGACAAGAAAGGCACCCGCGAGGCCGCCGAGGCGTACCTGAAGTACCTGTGGAGCGACGAGGGCCAGACCATCGCCGCCAACAACTACCTGCGCCCGCGCAACCCGGCGATCCTCGCCAAGTTCGCCGACCGCTTCCCCAAGGTCGAATTCCTCTCCGTGGAGAAGACCTTCGGCGACTGGCGTGACGTGCAGAAGACCCATTTCAACGACGGCGGCGTCTTCGACCAGGTCTACACCGGCCAGTAAGCCGGGCGGCAGACACGAAAACGGCGACCCTGGGGTCGCCGTTCTTGTTTGTGGATCAGGCCGGAGTCGCCGGCCTCACTGCCCGAAGGTGCTGGCCCATTCGCCGAACTTCATGCACAGGCCGAAGCTCATCACGTCATCGGTATCGGCAAGGCAGTTGACCGCCAGGCGCGCCGTGCCGCCCTTGGCGTAGTCGCTCGCGCAGGCCTTCTCGTTGCGCTTCATCTCCTTGTAGGCCGTGTCCATCTTGTACATGGCGTCATCCAGCTGCGCCTGGGTAGCGCGCTTCTGGCGCACGGCCTCGCGACCGATCTTCTGCGTCTCGGTGATCAGCGACGGCATGCGGCGGATGGCGGCGGCACATTGCACCATGCCCTTCTGGTGCAGTTGCCCGGGGTTCAGGTTTTCCTCGTCGTCCTCGAACAGGGTGCTGCGCGAAGAGGTGCGCTGGAGCTCGGAGTCGTCCAGGCCCTGGATGGTGTTCACCTGCAGCTTCTGCTCGGTGACATTGCGGCTTTCCGGTGGCGGGGTATCGGTGAAATGCATCTTCCCCTGTTCGTCGCGCCACTGGTAGACCTGGGCGAGAACCGGCTGGGCGATGAGCATGGACAGAAAGGCCAGGGCGATGCGAGCGAACATCCTTGTGCTCCAAATGGCAGAACGCCAGCACAGTACACAAGGGCTGCCAGGCTGTCCACGCGCCGCGGTGACGGTGGTCGGAACGGCATGACCGCGCGTCAGGACGCGCGTCAGGACGCGCGGCCGGGCTCAGGGGTGGCGACGCCCGAGACCGGCGGGCACGCCGCTGGAATCGGTGGCCTGCCAGGGGCCGCTGGGGCTGTTGGACCAGTGCCAGCCCTGGTCCCAGTGGTAGTAGGTGCGCTCGCGGTAGTAGAGGTCCTGCTCGCCTTCGAGCACATAGACCCCGAGCGCCGTGTCCCAGTAGCAGGCAGCGCCGGGCGGCGGCGCGTAGCGCGGGTGGCTCTTCATCCGCGTGACCTTGGGCGGCAGCGGCTGGGACGGCGTCACCGGCGGGCGGTTCTGCTGGCCGGGCGGCGGCAGCTGTCGCGGTGCAGCGGGCCCGCCGCCGTGCTCGGGAGCCGGCGGCTGCAGGGAGCAGCCGGCAAGGCCGAGGAGCAGGCAGGCAAGGGAAAATCGAAGGGTCGAATTCATGGCTGCGTGCTCGTCGGTCGGTGGATCAGGGCTGGTCCGGGCTGTCGATGGTCAGGCGCTGCTGCTCCTGCACAGCACTAGACAACGCCGGGCTGCGTCCGATCCATTCGCCTGCCTTGGCATTGCCCTCGCGGGAGATGCGCGCCACCAGCTGCACCTGGGCGAAGTTGGAAATCTTCAGCTGCGGCATCATCGCATCGGCGTCGCTGAGCACCACCTCGGCCGGCAGGTCCTTCACCGTCAGGCGCTTGACGGCCAGCGGCATGGGCGGGCCTTCGGCAGCGCGGGCGAAGATGAACACCGCATCCCCCGGCTGCACCTTGTCCTTGAGCGCGGAGGCCAGGTCGACACGGACCTTCAGCTGCGGCATGGACTTGGTGAGGGTATCGCGCTCCGGCAGCGTTTCACCGCTCTCGGCGAGCTTCTCGCGGGCACGCTCGATACCGCCCTGCAGGGCACCGCGGGACGGGTCGTCCTGCGGCAACACCGCGATCAGGCGTTCCCAGTAGCCGATGGCGTCCTTGAAACGGCCCTCCTCGAAGCCGGCGATACCCAGCAGGCCAAGGCTGGTGACTTCATTGGCATCGGCCTTCAAGGCCTCTTCGGTCAGCGCCTGCACCTCGGGGGTGAAGCGCTTCTGGCTGGCGAAATACAACGCCTGGGCCCATTGCCCCAGTAGCTCGGGCTGGCGACCGGCGACCTGCACGGCGCGCTCGTAGGCCTTGGCGGCATCGCCGGCACGCTCCTGGGCCATGTAGGTACGGCCGAGGAAATACCAGCCTTCGGCGGAATCCGGCTGCGCCTGCACGACCTTTTCCAGGCGCGCGGTCATCTCCTCGATGGTGCGCGGCTGCTCGCGCATCTCGCGGGCCAGCTCGACCTTGTCGCTGGCGCCCCAATGCAGGTACAGGCCGATGCCCAGCAGCGGCACGGCCAGCGCGACAGCGAGCGGCAGGGCCTTGCCGAGGCGCGAGCTGCGGCCGGTGTCGGCACCCTCGGTGTCGGCCAGCAGCTCACGCGCGGCTTCGGCACGGCCGGCCTCGAGCTGCTCCTCGGTGAGGGTGCCGGCTGTGCGCTGGCCCTGGAGCTCGGCCAGGCGCTCCTGGTACAGGGCGACGTTGAGTGCGGTGCGATCCTCTTCGGCCTGGGCCTTGCGGCCACGCAGCACGGGGATCAGCAGGAATGCGAGGGCGACCAGCAGGAGCAGGCCGGCGGCAAGCCAGAAATCGATCATCAGTGGTTCTTGTCCTGAGTCTCTTGATTGAGCAGCGCATCCAGGCGGGCGCGCTCATCGCTGGAAAGCAGTGCGTCGCCGGGGGCGTTCTCGACGCGGCGGCGGCGCAGCACGATCACCCCGAGCACCAGCAGGCCGCCCACCAGCAGGCCCGCCGGGCCGTACCAGAGCAGCAGGGTGCGGCCGTTGACCGGCGGCTTGTAGCGCACGAAGTCGCCGTAGCGGGCGACCAGGTAGTCGACGATCTCGTCGTCGCCCTTGCCCTCTTCCAGCATGCGGAAGATCTCGCGGCGCAGGTCGGTGGCGATGGGCGCATTGGAGTCGGCGATGTTCTGGTTCTGGCACTTGGGGCAGCGCAGTTCCTCGGTGAGCACGCGGAAACGCTCGCGCTCGGCCTCGTCCTTGAACTCGTAGGTGTCGATGGCCGCGCGGGCCACGCCGGTGAGGGCGAGGCCAAGGGCCAGGGTGGCGAGCAGGCGCTTCATTGGCCGGCCTCGTCGACCAGGGCCTGGTACAGCGGCGCCAGTTGCTCGCGCCAGACGACTTCGTCGATCACGCCGACGAACTTGTGGCGGATGATGCCGTCCTTGTCGATCAGGAAGGTCTCGGGGGCGCCATAGACGCCCAGGTCCAGCCCGAGGCTGCCCTGCTCGTCGCGGATGTCCAGCTGGTAGGGGTTGTGGAACTCCTTCAGCCATTTCAGCGCCGCAGCGTTGTCGTCCTTGTAGTTGACGCCGTGGATCACCACGCCCATCTGCGAGAGCTTGTTCAGCACCGGGTGCTCGACCCGGCAGGAGATGCACCAGGTGCCCCAGACGTTGACCAGTGCCGGCTTGCCCTTGAGGTCGGCCTCGCTGAGGTTGCGCGAGCCGTCCACGGACTGCAGCGAGAACGCCGGGAAGGGCTTGCCGATCAGCGCCGACGGCAGCTCGGCGGGGTCGAGGAACAGACCGCGATAGAGGAACACCGCCACGCCCAGGAAGATCACCAGGGGCAGCAACAGGATCAGGCGCTTCATGCTTGCGCTCCAGCCATGCCCAGCGCGTCACGCACGCGGGTCTTCACCTTGACCCGGTAGCGCGGGTCGAACGCTGCCAGCACGCCGCCCAGGCCCATCAGCAGGCCGCCGAGCCAGATCCAGCGGACGAAGGGCTTGACGTGCACGCGCACGGCCCAGGCGCCATCCCCCAGGGGTTCGCCCAGGGCCACGTAGAGGTCGCGGGTCAGGCCGGCGTCGATGCCCGCCTCGGTCATCACCGATTGCTGCACGGTGTACAGGCGCTTCTCCGGGTGCAACACGGAAATTTCGCGGTCGCCGTCGAGCACGCGCACGGTGCCCTTGTCGGAGGTGAAGTTGGGGCCCTCGTGGTGGGCGGCGCCCTCGAACACGAAGCGATAGCCCCCCAGCTCGACGGACTCGCCCGGGGCCAGGCGCAGGTCGCGCTCGGCGCTGTACTGGCTGGAAAGCACCACGCCCAGGGCGCACACGGCGATGCCGGCGTGGGCCAGTTGCATGCCCCAGTAGCTGCGGGTCAGGCTGCGGGCGCCCTTGATCAGGCCCTTGTGGCGGGTCTTGTCGAGCAGATCGCGCACACCGGCCAATACCACCCAGGCGGCCAGGGCGAACACCGCCAGCACCGCCCAGTGGAAGTCGCCATAGACGAACGCGCCGAGCAGGCCGAGTACCAGGCTGCCGATCAGCACCGGGCCGAGCATGCCCAGCAGCCACTTCATCGGGGTGTCCTTCCAGCGCACCAGCACGCCGACCGCCATGACCACCATCAGCAGCGCCATCAGCGGCACGAACAGGGCGTTGAAGTACGGCGGCCCCACCGACAGCTTGGCGCCGGAGATCGCGTCCAGCACCAGGGGGTAGAGGGTGCCGAGGAGGATCATCGAAGCGGCCACCACCAGCACCAGGTTGTTCACCAGCAGCAGGGTCTCGCGGGACCACAGGGCGAAGCCCACCTGGCTCTTGACCACCGGCGCGCGGACGGCGAACAGGGCCAGCGAGCCGCCCACCACCATCAGCAGGAAGATCAGGATGAACACGCCGCGCTCCGGGTCCGAGGCGAAGGCGTGCACGGAGGTCAGCACGCCGGAACGGACCAGGAAGGTGCCCAGCAGGCTGAGGGAGAAGGCGGCGATGGCCAGCAGCACCGTCCAGCTCTTGAACACGCCGCGCTTCTCGGTCACCGCCAGGGAATGGATCAGTGCGGTGCCCACCAGCCAGGGCATGAAGGAGGCGTTTTCCACCGGGTCCCAGAACCACCAGCCGCCCCAGCCGAGCTCGTAGTAGGCCCACCAGGAGCCGAGCACGATACCGACGCTGAGGAAGGCCCAGGCGATGATGGTCCACGGACGCGACCAGCGAGCCCAGGCGGCGTCGAGGCGGCCGCCGAGCAGTGCGGCGATGGCGAAGGCGAAGGCGACCGAGAAGCCCACGTAGCCCATGTAGAGCATCGGCGGGTGGACGATCAGGCCGAAGTCCTGCAGCAGCGGGTTGAGGTCGTTGCCGTCGGCCGGCATGTTCGGCAGCAGGCGGTTGAAGGGGTTGGAGGTGATGATCAGGAACGACAGGAAGCCGATGCTGATCATGCCCATCACCGCGAGCACGCGGGCCAGCATCACCTCGGGCAACTGCCGGGAGAACACCGACACGGCGAAGGTCCAGCCGCCGAGGATCAGCGCCCAGAGCAGCAGCGAGCCTTCGTGGGCCCCCCACACGGCGCTGAACTTGTAGTACCAGGGCAGCGCGCTGTTGGAGTTGCTGGCGACGTAGGAGACGGAGAAGTCGTCGACCATGAAGGCGTAGGTGAGGCAGCCGAAGGCGAACGCCAGGAAGGCGAACTGCCCCCAGGCGGCGGGCTGGGCCAGGCTCATCCACTGGCGATCACCGCGCCAGGCGCCGATCAGCGGCAGGGTCGCCTGCACGGCGGCCATGCACAGGGCGAGGATCAGGGCCAGGTGGCCGAGTTCGGGAATCATGGAATCAGCCCTCTTTCTTCGCGGGGGCCATCTGGCCGCTTTCTTTCAACGCCTTGGTCACTTCCGGCGGCATGTATTTCTCGTCGTGCTTGGCCAGCACTTCATCGGCCACCAGCACGCCCTCGGCGTCCAGCTTGCCCAGGGCGACGATGCCCTGCCCCTCGCGGAACAGGTCCGGGAGGATGCCGTGGTAGCGGATGGTCACGTCCTTGGCGAAGTCGGTGACCACGAACTGCACCTCCAGGGAATCCTGCGAGCGCTGCACCGAGCCATCACGCACCATGCCGCCCGCGCGGATGCGGGTGTCCTTCGGCGCTTCGCCGTTGGCGATCTGCGTGGGGGTGTAGAACAGGTTGATGTTCTGTTGCAGCGCCGACAACGCCAGCGCCACGGCGACTCCCACACCGGCCAGGATGGCCAGGATGATGAACAGGCGCTTCTTGCGGACCGGATTCACTTCGACTCCTCCCGGCGCAAACGGCGCGCCTCGTCTTGCAGGTAGCGACGGCGCGCCATCAGCGGCAGCGCGACGTTGAGGATCAGGATCGCCAGGCTGATGCCGTAGGCGGTCCAGACATAGAGGCCGTGATGGCCCATGGCGAGGAACTCGCCGAACGTTGCGAAATTCACGATGCCTTCTCCACCAGTGCCTTCACTTCCGCCTTGACCCAGCTGGCCCGCGCCTCGCGGCGCAGCACGTCCAGGCGCATGCGCAGCATCAGCACGGCGGCGAAGAAGCAGTAGAAGCCCAGCACCATGATCAGCAGCGGCACCCACATTTCGGCAGGCATGGCCGGTTTCTCGGTGACGGTGAAGGTGGCCGGCTGGTGCAGGGTGTTCCACCACTCCACCGAGTACTTGATGATCGGGATGTTGATAACGCCGACGATGGCCAGCACCGCGCAGGCCTTGGCGGCGCTGTCACGATTGCTGATCGCCTGGCCCAGGGCAATGACACCGAAGTAGAGGAAAAGGAGGATGAGCATCGACGTCAGTCGGGCATCCCACACCCACCAGGCGCCCCAGGTCGGGCGGCCCCAGATGGCCCCGGTGAGCAGCGCGATGGCGGTCATCCAGGCGCCGATGGGCGCGGCGGCCTGCAGGGCGACGTCGGCCAGCTTCATCTTCCACACCAGGCCGACCACGCCGCACACCGCCAGCATCACGTAGCAGGACTGCGCCAGGAAGGCGGCCGGCACGTGGATGTAGATGATGCGGAAGCTGTTGCCCTGCTGGTAGTCCGGCGGCGCGAAGGCCAGGCCCCAGACCAGGCCGGCGAGGATCAGGATGCCCGCTGCCCAGGCGAACCAGGGCAGCCAGCGACCGCTGATCTCGTAGAACCATTTGGGCGAGCCCAGCTTGTGGAACCAGGTCCAGTTCATGAAAGCTGCCTCAAAACTACTGCGCTTGCCGATACGGCGTTGAAAGCAGGCTCGGGCTGCTCATTCAGGGCGACTAAACTCCGCGCCCTCGCCTGCTTTCGCCTTGTCTCGGCTGCGCTCGCTACGTTTTTCAACAGCTTTCTCATGATCAGGCAACTCTGTTTCTTATTCGCCGACGCTGATGGACAGGCCGGCGGCTATGGCAAAGGGAGTCAGGGTCACCGCCAGGGCGGTGAGGCAGGCCAGCCACAACAGGTGGCCCACCGTCGGCAGTCCTTGCAGGGCCGCTTGCATCGCCCCGCTGCCAAGGATCAGCACCGGGATGTACAGCGGCAGAATCAACAGCGCCAGCAACAGCCCGCCGCGCTTGAGACCAACGGTCAGGGCAGCGCCGACCGCGCCGAGCAGGCTCAGCACCGGCGTACCCAACAGCAACGAACCGAGCAGTACCGGCAGGCAGCGCGCAGGCAGGCCCAGCATCAGCGCCAGCAAGGGCGCCAGCAGCACCAGTGCCAGCCCGGAAAAAAGCCAGTGTGCCAGTACCTTGGCCAAAACCAGAAGCGGCAGGGGGTGCGGCGAAACGACCCACTGTTCCAGCGATCCATCCTCGAAATCACTGCGGAAAAGCCCGTCCAGAGAGAGCAGGACGGCCAACAGGGCCGCGACCCAGACCAGCCCCGGAGAAAGGCTTTGCAACAATTGCGTCTCCGGACCGACGGCCAGGGGGAACAAGGCGATGACGATAGCGAAGAACACCAGGGGGTTGGCCAGCTCCGCCGGTCGGCGGAACAGCAGGCGCGCTTCGCGGGCGACCACCAGGCCGAATACACGGATCATGCGGCACGCCGCCCGAGGTCGAGTTCGCGGTAGCCGGCGGGGACGCGGGCCATGCTGTGGTGGGTGGTGAAGACCACCAGGCCACCCGCATCGCAATGCTGGGCCAGGTGTTCCTCAAGTTGCGCCACGCCCTGCTTGTCGAGGGCGGTGAAGGGTTCGTCGAGGATCCAAAGCGGCGGCGCATCGAGGTACAGGCGCGCCAGGGCCACGCGGCGCTGCTGGCCGGCGGACAGGGTATGGCAGGGGACGTCCTCGAACCCGCGCAGGCCCACCGCCTCCAGCGCCTGCCAGATGGCATCGCGGCTGGCCGGCTGGTGCAGGGCGCAGAGCCAGGCGAGGTTCTCCTCGGGGCTGAGCAGGCCCTTGATGCCGGCGGCATGCCCGATCCACAGCAGTTCGCGGGCGAGTTCACCGCGCTGCCCGGCCAGGGCCACGCCCTTCAGCCGTACTTCGCCGGCGGTCGGCTGCATCAGCCCGCAGAGCAGGCGCAGCAGGCTGGTCTTGCCGCTGCCGTTGGGGCCGGCCACCTGCAGCATCTCGCCGTGGCCCAGGCGCAGGTCGAGCCGCTCGAACAGCATCCGCCAGTCGCGCTCGCAGGCGAGGTCGTGGGTCTCGAGATAAGGACTGGTCACGGCAACGGATACCCTGGGGGAACTCAAGTCATGGAGGTGCCGGCCGCTATACTCAGGTGCGCGCGAATTCGGCGCCCGGCCCGGACGGGGCGGCATTATACATGTCCACCACGGCCCCCGAAGGGGGCTTTTCAACAGGTTGTTACCCTTGATGACCGAGATCAGTTCCTCGCGCCCCATCAGTGCCACCCCGGCGGCCAGCCGCCCCGTACAGACGGTTGCGGAAGCCGCCGTGAAGCTGCTGCAGCCGATCGGCGGACTGCTCGCGGCGGGTGACAGCGCGGACGCCGAAGTGGTCAGCGTCAAGGAAAACGCACAGAACAGCTTCCAGGTGCTGCTCAAGCTCACCCTGAACGGCGGCCAGCAGGCCACGGTGGAAGCCAGCAGCAACCGTCCCCTGGCCCAGGGCAGCCTACTCAACGTCACCGCCGTCTCGGAAACCCGACTGATGGTGGCCCTGCAGCCCGGCGGCACCGCCGTACTGGACAGCATCGATCTGGACCAGTTGCCGGTGGGCACCCTGGTACAGGGCAAGGTGGTTTCCAGCGAGCAACTGGCCGAGGCCCGCAGCACCGTCTATCGCTCCCTGATCAACCTGATCAACACATCGCTGGCCGGTCGCCAGATGGCGGTGGAAGGCCCGCTGCCACTGCCCATCGGCAGCCTGCTGAGCGCCCAGGTGCAGAGCAGCCAGTCCCTGCAGTTCCTGCCCCTGTCCGCCCAGCTCGACCAGCTCGCCCTCACCCAGCAGCTCGCTACCCAGCAGAGCCGCCAGGGTTCGCTGGAGGGCCTGGTACAGGCGCTCAAGGGCATGGGCGACGCGCTCCCGAGCAACCTGCGCGGCAGCGTCGACCGCCTGCTGGCGAGCCTGCCCGACGCCTCTCAGCTCAGTGACGCCAAGCTGCTGGCCAAGGCCATGGAGAACAGCGGCGCCCTGCTGGAGGCGCGCCTGCTGGCTGGCCATGGGGCAGCCCTTGGCCAGGACATCAAGGGCAACCTGCTGCGCCTGATCGCCCAATTGCTGCCCAACCTGCCCAACGGCCCGGCCGCGCTCCCCACCGCCGGCGCCAGCAACGCCATGGCCCAGGCCCTGCCGGCCTTCATCCGCAGCGCGCTGGGCTCCCTGGGCCAGGCCAGCGCCCGGCAACAGGCCCTGAGCTTCCCCCTGCCCTCGCGCCTGGCGCAGCAGGCCGAGGGCGAAGGCGACCTGGAGCTGCTGCTGAAGATGGCCGCCGCCGCCGTCTCGCGCCTGCAAACCCATCAGCTGTCGAGCCTCGCCCAGTCGCAGATGACCCCCGAGGGCAACCTGCTCACCACCTGGCAGCTGGAGCTGCCCATGCGCAACAACCAGGACATCGTGCCCCTGCAGGTGAAGGTGCAGCAGGAGCAGACCCCGCAGAAGCGCAAGGAAGAACAGAAGGAGACCCTGTGGCGCATCGAGCTGGCCTTCGACATGGAGCCGCTGGGGCCGCTGCAGGTACAGGCACAACTGATGCGCGGCGCCATCTCCAGCCAGCTCTGGGCCGAGCGCGCGCGCACCGCGAGCCTGATCGATGGTGAATTGCCCAACCTGCGTGAGCGCCTGGTGTCCGCCGGCCTCGAAGTCAGCGAGCTGGCCTGCCGCCAGGGCATACCGCCACAAGGCCCGCGCACCAACCTGCAGCAGCGCTGGGTGGACGAGACCGCATGAACGCCCTGCCCTTCCCGCTCACCCGGAGCACACCGCAATGACCCAGGCCAAGCAGCCACGCCAGGCCATCGCCCTCTCCTACGACGGCGCCACCGCCCCCAGCCTGACCGCCAAGGGCGACGACGAACTGGCGGAAGCGATCCTCGCCATCGCGCGGGAGTACGAAGTGCCGATCTACGAGAACGCCGAGCTGGTGCGCCTCCTGGCGCGCATGGAATTGGGCGAGGCCATTCCCGAGGCGCTCTATCGCACCATCGCCGAGATCATCGCCTTCGCCTGGTACCTCAAGGGCAAGTGCCCGGCAGGCTTCGTCGCCGATGGCGAACGCGACGTCACCCCAGCAGTGCCGTTGCTGGGCGGCCCTAGGGGCTGAACGCCAGCACCTCGCCCTCCACCCCCTTGCCCAGCGGGAAGTCGAGCAACTGCCAGGCGAAGTAACCATCGCGGAAGTAGAACACCTGCTTGTAGCCCCAGCTCACCGCGAGCTGCGCCGCCAAGGCGCCTCTCGGGCAGACGTCGCTGTCGCAATAGATCACCAGCGGCACGTGCCGGGGCCAGTGGGGCATCGCCAGGCCGGCGAAGCGATCGGCCAGGTCCAGGTGCACGGCGCCATGCACATGGCCCCAGCTCCATTCCGCCGAAGGCCGCACATCGATGAACAGGGCGCCGTAGTCATACAGCCGCTTGGCCTGGAGCACATTCACCGTGGTCGCTCCCTTGACGCTCAGGGGAGCTTCCTCGGCTACGGCAAACGGCAGGACGCACAACAGCAGGAGCGGCAGAAGTCGCATGGCGGACCTCGCGGAATCGATACCCGAGCCTTGAGCTTAGGCAGCGACCGGAGCAGGCCTTGGAACTATTGGTTCAGAGGGGATGAGGTGGTTAGAGCGAGAGGGAGTTAGCGGGGCTCAGCCCTGCTTCTGCTTGCGAGCGAGCTGCAGCTTGCTGACCAGCTCGGCCTCGGCCTGGGTGAGGCCGCAGGAATGGGTGAGGTCATCGACGCTGGCGCCCATGCCTGCCAGGCGCGCGGCCTGGGTGAAGGACAGGCTGCTGGGATCGCGCTGCTCGATCTGGCTGACCTTGTCGGGCAGCGGCGCCACCACCCGGCGCAGCTCGTGCAACTCCTCCCCCATGCGGATGCTGCCGCTGAGGTAGGCGTCGAGCCGCCGGGCGAGCTCCTTGATCCGCTGATCGCGCACGGCGTCCCGCCGGGTCTGCTCCTCGGCTGCCAGGCGCTGCCCCTTCTGCAGCCGCACGCAGGTGACTGCGAGGGCTGCACAGGCGATCGCCAGGATCGCCAGCGCGATTTCGGTCAGCACGTCAGATGCTCTCCAGCTCCGACCACTCTTCCTCGCTCATCATCTTGTCCAGCTCGACCAGGATCAGCAGCTCGCCGTTCTTGTTGCAGACGCCCTGGATGAACTTGGCCGATTCCTCGTTGCCCACGTTGGGCGCGGTCTCGACCTCGGACTGACGCAGGTAGACCACTTCGGCGACGCTGTCGACGAGGATGCCCACCACCTGCTTGTCCGCCTCGATGATGACGATGCGGGTGTTGTCGGTGACCGAGGCCGAGTCCAGGCCGAAGCGCTGGCGGGTGTCGATCACGGTGACGACGTTACCGCGCAGGTTGATGATGCCCAGCACGTAGCTCGGGGCACCCGGGACCGGCGCGATCTCGGTGTAGCGCAGCACTTCCTGGACCTGCATCACGTTGATGCCGTAGGTCTCGTTGTCCAGGCGGAAAGTCACCCATTGCAGAATGGGATCTTCGGAACCTTGCCCTGACGATTTCTTCATGTTCCCTAGCCTCTTCTAGAACCGCCCGGGGCGGCGTTCGCGGGTTCTGCCCGCTTTTTTACAAACCTGGGCGCCACGCTCGTGCGAGGCGCCGGCATTCAGTTGAGCGACATCTTCTTGACGGCACCGCTGGCGATGAGTTCAGCCAGCGCGGAGACGTCCAGCAGCGCGCACATGTGTTCGATCACGGTACCGGCGAGCCAGGGACGCTGGGTGCGCTGGGTGCGCCACTTGATCTCGCTCGGGTCCAGGCGGATGGAGCGGCTCACCTGGTGCACGGCCAGGCCCCACTCGTAGCCCTGGACGGAGATAACGTACTGCAAGCCTTCGCGGAAATCATCGCGATACCGGTCCGGCATGACCCAGCGCGCGGTGTCGAGCACTTTCAGGTTGCCGGCCTGGCTCGGCAGGATGCCGAGGAACCAGTCGGGCTGGCCGAACAGCGGGGTCAGCTCCTGGCCGGCCAGGGGATAGATGGAGCCCAGGCAAACCAACGGGACCGCGAGCGTGAGGCCGGCCACGTCGAACAGCAGGCACTCGAAGGGCTCTTCGGCCCAGCTCGGACGCTGGTCGAAGGACATCGGCTCGCTGTCGAGCAGCGGCGCGTTGACTGCCTTGAGCTCGGCGACCGGCTCGACCAGGCTGGGGCGGGCAACGGGAGCGACCGGAGCGGCCGGCGCCACAGGTGCGGCGGGCATGGCCTCGGTACGCAGCTCGGTCGGCGCCGCGACCAGCGTACGCAACGGCGCGGCCTCGACCACCGGCCTGGCCACGGGTGCTGGCGCTGCGACCGCAGCGGCGACCACGGAAGGAGCCGCCACGGGCGCAGGGGATGGCACGGCCGCGATCACCGGCTTGGCGGTCATCAGCCGGGCATCACGGACCTGCTCCTCCAGCACCGCTGCCTCGAACTCGTCCAGCGTGATGCTGTCGGCGAGTTCGATCGTCGCTTCCTGCAACAGGGAATCGAGGTAGGACTGCAAGGCCAGCTGCGGCCTCGTGGCGGTGGCGACGGTACGGCTCATTGATGGGACCTGCAGGAGTGGGCTCCAGAGTCTATCGGCAGCAAGGCCGCGCGACTTGAGGGATGCAATTCAGCATAGACGCTCATTTCAGGCTACCTGGGCGGCCAGTTGCTGGCTGAGCAGATGCTTGAGCAGCGCACGGTAGGCGATCACCCCACGGCTGTTGGAATCGTACTGCGAAGGCGTGACCCCGGCGCGGCTGGCATCGCGCAGGCGGGTGTCCACCGGGATATAGGCCGGCCACAGGTGCTCGGGGTAGGAATTGCGCAGCACCCGCAGGGTATTCAGGGAGGCCTGGGTGCGGCGGTCGAACAGGGTCGGGACGATGGTGTACGGCAGCGCCTGCTTGCGCGAGCGGTTGATCATCGCCAGCGTGCTGACCATGCGCTCCAGGCCTTTCACCGCGAGGAACTCGGTCTGTACCGGGATCACCAGTTGCTGGCTGGCAGCCAGGGCGTTGACCATCAGCACGCCCAGCAGCGGCGGGCTGTCGATGATGGCGTGGTCGAACTCCTGCCACAGTTGCGCGAGGCTCTTGGCGACCACCAGGCCCAGGCCGTTCTGCCCCGGAGACTGGCGCTCCAGGGTCGCCAGCGCGGTACTGGAAGGCAGCAGGGAGATGCGCTCATGACTGGTCTGCAGCAGCAACTGGCGCGGCAGGCCATCCGGCACGTTGCCCTGGTGCAGGAACAGGTCGAAGCAGCTGTGCTCCAGGGTGTCCGGGTCATGCCCGAAGTAGCTGGTCATCGAACCGTGGGGGTCGAGGTCGACCACGACCACACGTTTGCCGGCGTCGGCCAGCAGGCCCGCCAGTGCGATCGACGAGGTGGTCTTGCCTACACCACCCTTTTGATTGGCTACCGCCCAAACTCTCATCTTCTTCATCCTCCCGGCAGAAACGCCGCCTTGCCGAGAATCATTGTCCGCCTGCGGGGGCCGGCGACGGGGAATTGACGCCCCCCTCTGCAGAGGGGCTCGCTGCTGGCGACGGTGCAGGTTGCGTGCCAGCACGCTGCAAGGCGCCATCAGGTTTTGCGTTGGCACTGCCGACGCCGCTCACCGCGCGACGCACGTCCAGATTGCGGGAAATCACCAATACCACGCGCCGGTTGCGCCCGCGTCCTTCTGCCGTCGCGTTGTCGGCTACGGGCTGGAACTCGCCATAGCCGACCGCCGCCAATCGCGCCGGGTTCACACCGTCCATCGACAACATCCGCACGATGCTCGCGGCCCGCGCCGTAGACAGCTCCCAGTTGGAAGGATAGTTCGCCGTGCTGATCGGCAGGTTATCGGTGAAACCTTCCACGTGCACCGGGTTTTCGTAGGGGGCGAGGATCTTCGCGACCTTTTCGATGATGGTGAAGGCTTCGTTGGCCGGAATGGCGTCGCCGCTGGGGAACAGCAGGCTGGAGTTCAACTCGATCTCCACCCACAGCTCGTTGCCGCGAACCGTCATCTGCTCGTCCTTGATCAGGTCGCCGAACGCATCGCTGATATTGCGGGTGATCTCCCGCAGGGGATCGCTGGCGTCGCCGTCGCTGCTGCCGGAGTCCTGGGTCATGGACTTGTCGGACTCGGTGGTGCGCGGGCGCTCCTCGCCCACGGGGATCGGCTTGATCGAGCGATCCGGCTGGTTGAAGACCCCGGTCAGGCTCTCCGAGAGGATCTTGTACTTGCCTTCGTTGATCGAGGAGATGGAATACATGACCACGAAGAAGGCGAAAAGCAGGGTGATGAAGTCGGCGTAGGAGACCAGCCAACGCTCGTGATTCTCGTGTTCTTCCTGATGACGTCTGCGGGCCATGTCGCCTCCATCAATCCATGAAGCCTTGCAGCTTCAACTCGATGGAGCGCGGGTTCTCGCCCTCGCCGATGGAAAGGATGCCTTCGAGCAGCATTTCCCGGTAGCGCGACTGGCGCATGGCAATGGATTTGAGCTTGTTGCCGATGGGCAGCAGCAGCAGGTTGGCGAAGCCGACGCCGTAGATGGTGGCGACGAAGGCCACCGCGATACCGCCGCCCAGCTGGCTGGGATCGGCCAGGTTGCCCATCACGTGGATCAGGCCCATCACCGCGCCGATGATGCCGATGGTCGGCGCGTAGCCGCCCATGCTCTCGAACACCTTGGCGGCCTGGAAGTCGCGGGCTTCCTGGGTGTAGAGGTCCACCTCGAGGATGCTGCGGATGGCCTCCGGCTCGGCGCCGTCCACCAGCAACTGGAGGCCCTTGCGCGCATAGGCGTCGGGCTCGGAATCGGCAATGGGTTCGAGTCCCAGGAGGCCTTCCTTGCGCGCCGCCATGCTCCAGCCGACCACGCGGTTGATACCACCGGCGAGGTCGATCTGCGGCGGGAAGATGATCCAGCGGATGACGACCAGGGAGCGCTTGAACACGCTCATGGGGGTCTGCAGGAATGCCGCGCCCAGGGTGCCGCCGATGACGATCAGCGCCGCCGGGCCGTTGAGCAGGGCCCCGGCGTGCCCGCCTTCCAGGTAGTTGCCACCGATGATCGCGACGAGCGCGAGAATGACCCCGACGAGACTCAGTACATCCATTGAAGCGTGCTCTCCATTACAGGCACGCCTCGGCGATGTGCCTGCCGATATCGTCGAGCCCGTAAACGGCATCGGCCAGGTTGGCCTTCACGATGGCCATGGGCATGCCATAGATCACGCAGCTGGCCTCATCCTGCGCCCACACCTGGCTGCCGCCCTGCTTGAGCAGACGCGCGCCCTCCCGGCCATCGGCGCCCATGCCGGTCAGCACCACCGCCAGGACCTTGTCGTTATAGGCCTTGGCCGCGGAACCGAAGGTGATGTCCACGCAGGGTTTGTAGTTCAGGCGTTCATCGCCGGGGAGGATGCGCACGGTGCCGCGCCCGTCCACCATCATCTGCTTGCCCCCGGGCGCCAGCAGCGCCAGGCCGGGGCGCAGCACATCACCGTCCTCGGCCTCCTTGACGGATATCCGGCAGAGCTTGTCGAGGCGCTCGGCAAAGGCCTTGGTGAAGGCCGCCGGCATGTGCTGGATCAGGACGATGGGCGCCGGAAAGTTGCCGGGCAGCTGGGTCAGCACCCGCTGCAGGGCCACCGGGCCGCCAGTCGATGTACCGATGGCCACCAGCTTGTAGGACTTGCGCTTGGGGCTCGGGCTGGAAGCGCCACCGGCGCCCGAAGCCGGTGCAGGCGCAGCGCCGGCACTGGGACGCGAGGGTGCCGGAGCGGGTGCGGCGTGGCTGGGCGACGGCGTCGGGGCAGCCGGAGCCGGGCTGTAGCTGCTGTAGCGACGGTTGCTACGCGCGATGCTGTGGACCTTCTCGCAGAGCAGTTGCTTGACCTTGTCGGGGTTGCGCGAGATGTCCTCGAAGTTCTTCGGCAGGAAATCCACAGCACCCGCGTCCAGGGCGTCCAGGGTCACCCGGGCGCCTTCGTGGGTCAGGGAGGAGAACATCAGCACGGGGGTCGGGCAGCGCTGCATGATGTGCCGCACTGCGGTGATGCCGTCCATCATCGGCATCTCGTAGTCCATGGTGATCACGTCCGGCTTGAGCGCCAGCGCCTGGTCGATGGCCTCGCGGCCATTGGTGGCGGTACCGATCACCTGGATATTGGGGTCGGCGGACAGAATCTCCGAAACGCGACGACGGAAGAACCCGGAGTCATCAACCACCAGAACCTTGACTGCCATAAACACTCCTAACAGGCGGCCCGACGGGCCGCCTAAACGATCAACCGCGGCGCGCGTAGCGCTTGAGCATGCTCGGCACGTCGAGAATCAGGGCGATGCGCCCATCACCGGTGATGGTCGCGCCGGACATGCCGGGCGTACCCTGGAGCATCTTGCCCAGGGGCTTGATCACCACCTCTTCCTGGCCGACCAGCTGGTCCACCACGAAGCCGATGCGCTGGGTGCCCACGGAAAGGATCACCACATGGCCTTCGCCCTGTTCCTCATGGGCGGCATCGCGAACCAGCCAACGCTTGAGGTAGAACAGCGGCAGTGCCTTGTCGCGGACTATCACCACTTCCTGGCCGTCCACCACGTTGGTGCGCGACAGGTCGAGGTGGAATATCTCGTTGACGTTGACCAGCGGGAAGGCGAAGGCCTGGTTGGCCAGCATCACCATCAGGGTCGGCATGATCGCCAGGGTCAGCGGCACCTTGATGACGATCTTCGAGCCCTGCCCCTTCTGCGAGAACACGTTGACCGTGCCGTTGAGCTGGGAAATCTTGGTCTTCACCACGTCCATGCCGACACCACGGCCGGACACGTCGGAAATCTCGGTCTTGGTCGAGAAGCCCGGGGCGAAGATCAGGTTGTAGCACTCCAGATCGGTCAGGCGGTCGGCAGCGTCCTTGTCCAGCAACCCCTTCTCCACCGCCTTGGCGCGGAGGATGTTGGCATCCATGCCCTTGCCGTCGTCGGTGATCATCAGGAGGATGTGGTCGCCTTCCTGCTCGGCGGAGAGCACCACGCGGCCCGTACGCGGCTTGCCGGCGGCCTCGCGCTCCTCGGGCGTCTCGACACCGTGGTCGACGGCGTTGCGCACCAGGTGGACCAGCGGGTCGGCCAGGGCTTCGACCAGGTTCTTGTCGAGGTCGGTCTCCTCGCCCACCAGCTCGAGGTTGATCTCTTTCTTCAGGTTGCGCGCCAGGTCGCGGACCAGGCGCGGGAAGCGGCCGAAGACCTTCTTGATCGGCTGCATGCGCGTCTTCATGACGGCGGTCTGCAGGTCGGCGGTGACCACGTCGAGGTTGGACACGGCCTTGGCCATGGACTCGTCGCCACTGTTGAGGCCCAGGCGCACCAGGCGGTTACGCACCAGCACCAGTTCGCCGACCATGTTCATGATCTCGTCCAGGCGCGCGGTGTCCACGCGCACCGTGGTCTCGGCTTCGCTGGCGGGAGACGCGGCCTTGTCGGCCGCCGCCGGTGCAGGCGCCGCTGCGGGTTTGGCAGCCGGCTTGGGCGGCTCGGCGGCCTTCGGAGCCGCCGGCTTCGCGGCGGCAGCAGGCTTGGCGGCCGGTGCGGCAGCGGGCTTGGCCGGTGCAGCGGGTTTGGCAGGCGCGACCTCGGCAGCTTCGGCAACGAACTTGCCCTTGCCGTGCAGTTGATCGAGCAGCGCTTCGAATTCGTCGTCGGTGATGTTGTCGCCGGCACCGGCACCGGGTGCAGCCGCCTGCGGGGCGGGCGCGGCGGCAGCCGGTGCAGCGGCTTCCGTCGCAGCGAACTTGCCCTTGCCGTGCAACTGGTCGAGCAGCGCTTCGAACTCGTCGTCGCTGATCTCGTCGCCCCCACCGGCAACCGGTGCGGCAGGCGCAGGTGCGGCCGGTTTCGCCGGCGCGGCGGCTTCCGTCGGCTCGGCAACGAACTTGCCCTTGCCATGCAACTGGTCGAGCAAGGCTTCGAATTCGTCGTCGCTGATCTCGTCGCTGCCGGCAGCGGCGGCGGCAGGCGATACGGGGCTTTCGGCAGCTGGCGCGTCGAGCACGTTCAGCAGTTGCTCGAACTCGCTGTCGGTGATGTCGCCGGATACAGCGGGAGCGGCCTCGGCGACAGGTTCAGGCTCGGGCTCGTACTCCGGCTCGGCAGCGGGCGATTCCTCGTCGTCGCCACCCGGCTCGGCCAGCCGCGCCAGGGCGGCGAGCAGTTCGGGGGTGGCCGGCGTCGGCTCGGCACGCTCACGCACCTGGCTGAACATCTCGTTGACGGTGTCCAGCGCCTGCAGGACCACGTCCATGAGCTCCGCCGTCACGCGGCGTTCACCCTTGCGCAAGATGTCGAACACGTTCTCGGCGATGTGGCAGCACTCCACCAGCGCATTCAGCTGGAGGAAACCGGCACCGCCCTTGACCGTGTGGAAGCCGCGGAAAATGGCATTGAGCAGATCCATATCGTCCGGACGGCTCTCGAGCTCGACCAGCTGTTCGGACAATTGCTCCAATATTTCGCCGGCCTCAACCAGGAAGTCCTGGAGGATTTCTTCATCGGCGTCGAAGCTCATTCGGTTGCTCCCTAGAATCCAAGGCTGGATAACAGATCATCGACATCGACCTGACCGGACACGACATCATCACGCTTATCGGCATTGATCTGCGGACCTTCACCCCTGGAAGGCTCTTTTTGTTTTTCTTTTTCAGCCACGAGCTCCGCACGGTCGTGCTGGATGCCGGCGAAACGATCGACGTCGCTGGCCATCAGTACCAGTTTCACCAGATTGCTCTCGACTTCGGTGACCAACTGGGTAACGCGCTTGATCACCTGCCCCGTCAGGTCCTGGTAGTCCTGAGCGAGAAGGATGTCGTTCATTCTGGACGAAAGCTGCTCGGTGTCGCGTTGACTGCGAGCAAGGAAGGTCTCGATACGCTTGGCCAGGTCGCGGAAGGCATCCGCGCCAATTTCCCGACGCATGAAGCGGCCCCACTCCTCACCCAGGCTCTGGGCTTCGTCGCCCAACCCGTTGAGCAGCGGCGCGCTCTCCTCCACCAGGTCCATGGTCCGGTTGGCAGCCTTCTCCGTCATCTTCACCACGTAGGAGAGACGATCGGTGGCATCGGCGATCTGCGAGACCTCGGTGGCGTGGGGCAGATGCGGGTCGATCTGGAAGTTGACGATCGCGGTGTGCAGCTCGCGCGTCAGCTTGCCGACTTCCTGGTAAAGCCCACGGTCACGGACCTTGTTGAGTTCATGGATGAGTTGCACGGCATCGCCGAAATTGCCTTTTTCAAGGGTCTCGACCAGCTCGCGCGCATGGTTTTTCAGGGTCGACTCTAGGTCTCCCGATTGGG
Source organism: Pseudomonas sp. No.21 (assembly GCF_054558415.1). Lineage (NCBI taxonomy): Bacteria > Pseudomonadati > Pseudomonadota > Gammaproteobacteria > Pseudomonadales > Pseudomonadaceae > Pseudomonas > Pseudomonas sp. No.21. The sequence continues at coordinate 106,518 of NZ_BAAJNO010000014.1, read as the reverse complement.
AATCTTTCTGGTCCATGGCGTCCTCGCGACTGGCATCAGCCGTTGACCCGTTCGAAGATCTTCTCGATCTTCTCTTTGAGCACCTGGGCGGTGAAAGGCTTGACCACATAGCCATTCACACCGGCCTGGGCCGCTTCGATGATCTGGTCACGCTTGGCCTCGGCCGTCACCATCAGCACCGGCAGGTGCTTGAGGCGCTCGTCGGCACGCACGGCGCGCAACAGATCGATCCCGGTCATGCCGGGCATGTTCCAGTCGGTGACCAGGAAATCGAAATTGCCACTGTGCAGCATGGGTAGAGCGGTGGTGCCATCATCGGCCTCTGCGGTATTGGTGAAACCCAAGTCACGCAGGAGGTTCTTGATGATGCGTCTCATCGTCGAGAAATCGTCCACGATGAGGATTTTCATGTTCTTGTCCAAATCGACCTCCGTACAGTCCTAAACGCCCCCGAATAACGGGGGCGTCGATCAATCGAAAAACCGGCGTGCCGATCAGTGTGCTCGCCACTCGCCCAGCCGCGACCGCAAACGCGCAGCACATTGGCTGTGCAACTGGCTCACACGCGATTCACTGACCCCCAGCACTTCGCCGATTTCCTTCAAATTCAGCTCTTCGTCGTAATACAGCGCCAGTACCAGGCGCTCTCGTTCCGGCAGATTGGCGATGGCGTCAGCCAGCGCCGCCTGGAAGCGTTCGTCTTCCAGATCATTCGAAGGTTCGAGATGGGTGACTCCGGTATCTTCGTGCGTCGCGCCATGCTCACCGTCCTGCAACAGGTCGTCGAAGCTGAACAGGCGACTGCCCAAAGTGTCGCTCAGGATGCCGTAGTAATCTTCGAGACTCAATCCAAGTTCGGCCGCAACTTCCTGATCTTTAGCGTCTCGCCCGGTTCTCGCCTCAATTTTCCGGATGGCATCGCTCACCATCCGGGTGTTGCGGTGGACCGAACGTGGTGCCCAGTCCCCTTTCCTCACTTCGTCGAGCATGGCACCGCGGATGCGGATGCCGGCGTAGGTCTCGAAACTGGCGCCCTTGCTGGAATCGTATTTCTTCGAGGCTTCGAGCAGGCCGATCATGCCGGCCTGCATCAGGTCCTCCACCTGCACGTTGGCCGGCAGGCGGCCCAGCAGGTGGTAGGCGATACGTTTGACCAGCGGCGCGTAGCGCTCGATCAGCTGGTGCTGGGAATCCCTAGCCTGTGCCTTGTTGTACATACGAAGTCCACTAGCGGGTGTCATATGGCCGAATCCGCGATCGGTTGCTGCACCAGGCGCTCGACGAAGAACTCCAGATGACCGCGTGGGTTCGCCGGCAGGGGCCAGCTATCCACCTTCTGGGCTATCGCCTTGAACGCCAGGGCGCACTTCGAGCGCGGGAAGGCTTCGTAAACCGCGCGCTGCTTCTGCACGGCCTTGCGTACGGACTCGTCATAGGGCACCGCACCGACGTATTGCAAGGCCACATCCAGGAAGCGATCAGTCACTTTTGTCAGCTTAGCAAAGAGGTTGCGACCCTCCTGTGGACTGTGTGCCATGTTGGCCAATACGCGGAAACGGCTCATGCCGTAGTCGCGGTTGAGGAGCTTGATCAAAGCATAGGCGTCGGTGATGGAAGTGGGTTCGTCGCAGACGACCACTATCACTTCCTGCGCCGCACGCACGAAGCTGACCACCGCATCGCCGATACCGGCAGCGGTGTCGATCACCAGCACATCGAGGTTGTCGCTGATCTCGCTGAAGGCCTGGATCAGGCCGGCGTGCTGCATGGGCGAAAGCTGCACCATGCTCTGGGTGCCGGAAGCGGCCGGCACGATGCGTACACCCCCCGGCCCCTGCAGCAGCACGTCGCGCAGGTCGCACTCGCCGGCGATCACGTCGGCGAGGGTGCGCTTGGCGGTGAGGCCGAGCAGCACGTCGACGTTGGCCAGGCCGAGGTCGGCGTCCAGCAGCATGACCCGGCGACCGAGGTCGGCGAGGGCCAGCGAGAGGTTCACCGACACATTGGTCTTGCCGACGCCACCCTTGCCGCCGGTCACAGCAATCACCTGTACGGGATGCAAACTACCCATTTATTACACCTTGTCTCACGTCGACTGGGCCACTTGGCGGGCTCGTGCCACTCATCCGGAGTGGCTGGGGTTCTAACCGACTCGGCGGGCCGGATTCTGGTACAGGCCGGCGAAGAGGTCGGCCATGGCTTCTTCGCTGGGGTCTTCCGGGGTCTGCAGGCTGACCGCACGGCTCACCAGTTGGTGGCTGCGGGGCACCTGCAGGTCGTCCGGAATCCTGGGCCCATCGGCGAGATAGGCTACCGGGAGATGCTGGCCGATAGCCAGTCCTAAAACCTCTCCCAGGCTCGCCGCTTCGTCGAGCTTGGTCAGGATGCAGCCGGAAAGACCGCAGCGCTTGTAACTATGGTAGGCCGCCTTTAGCACTTGGCTCTGGCTGGTTGCAGCCAGCACCAGATAATTCCTGGCTTTGACCCCTTTGCTGGCCAACGTTTCCAACTGCATTTTAAGCGCAGGATCGGCTGCCGGCAGGCCTGCCGTATCGATCAGCACCACGCGCTTGCGCGCCAGGGGCGCCAGGGCCTGGGTCAGGGACTGGCCCGGATCGACGTGGGTCACGGAGACGTTGAGGATGCGGCCGAGGGTCTTGAGCTGCTCCTGGGCGCCGATGCGATAGCTGTCCATGCTCACCAGGGCGATCTGCTGGGCGCCGTACTTGAGCACGTAGCGCGCAGCCAGCTTGGCCAGGGTGGTGGTCTTGCCCATGCCGGCGGGGCCGACCAGGGCGATCACCCCGCCCTCCTCCAGCGGCTCCTGCTGCGGGGTGCGGATGGCGTGGGCCAGGTGGGCCAGGACCATGCGCCAGGCCTGGCGCGGGTCCTTGACCGAGGCAACGCGCTCCATCAGCGCCCGCGACAGTTCGGCGGACAGGCCCATGCGCTGCAGGCGACGCCAGAGGCCGGCCTGCTGCGGACGGCGGCTCTGCATCTGGCCCCAGGCGATGGAGCCGAGTTGTACTTCGATCAGCTCACGCAGGCCATTGAGCTCGAAACGCATGGCGTCCAGGCTGCGCTGGTCGGCGGCCGCCGGTGCGGCGGGCCTGGCCGGAGCGGCGGCGGGAGACGGGGCCACCGGCGCGGCGGACGGGCGCTCCAGGCGCGACGAACGCATGGCGGCGGCGAGGCTTTCCGGGGACAGCTCCGAGCGGTCGGCGATCAGCTGGCGGTTCTTGCCGGCGTCGGCCTGGCCACCGCGGTTGCTCAGCTCCGCGTGGGCCTCGGCGATGCGGGCCTGGGTGCGGCGCAGCTCGGCTTCGAGGGCCGGGTTGGGCTTGCTCGGCGCGGGAGCCGGCATGGGATAGTCGAGCGCGGCGGTGATCTCCACGCCACCTGCGACCCGACGGGTGCCGATGATGGAGGCATCCGCGCCCAGTTCGTCCCGCACCAGTTTCATGGCCTGGCGCATATCCGCAGCGAAGAAGCGTTTGACCTGCATGGCCTGTGACCTCGGTTAGTTCTGCCCCACAGTCGCGACTATGGTGACCTGCTTGTTGTCCGGTATTTCCTGGTAGGCCAGTACGTGCATGGTTGGCACGGCGAGCCTTGCGAAGCGCGACAGCATCGCCCGGATCGGCCCGGCCACCAGCAGGATGGCCTGCTTGCCGAGCATCTCCTGGCGCTGCGCCGCCTCCACCAGGGAACGTTGCAGCTTCTCGGCCATGCCAGGCTCCAGGAGGATGCCATCCTCGGAGCCTTGTCCGGCCTTCTGCATGCTACTGAGCAATATCTGTTCCAACCTGGGCTCCAGGGTGATCACAGGCAGCTCCGGCTCTAGTCCCACAATGCTTTGCACGATTGCACGGGCGAGCGCCACGCGAACCGCCGCCACCATAGCGGCGGGATCTTGACTCTTCGGGGCCACGTTGGCGATGGCCTCGGCGATGGTGCGGATGTCGCGCACCGGTACCTGCTCCTGCAGCAGCGCCTGCAGCACCTTGAGCAGGGTCGACAGCGACACCAGGCCCGGCACCAGCTCCTCGGCCAGCTTGGGCGAGCTCTTGGCCAGCAATTGCATGAGCTGCTGCACTTCTTCGTGCCCCAGCAGCTCGTGGGCGTGCTTGTGCAGGATCTGGTTGAGGTGGGTGGCGACCACGGTGCTGGCGTCCACCACCGTGTAGCCGAGGGATTGCGCCTGGTCGCGCTGGCTGCCATCGATCCAAACGGCCTCCAGGCCGAACGCCGGATCCTTGGCGGCGATGCCATTGAGGGTGCCGAAGACCTGTCCGGGGTTGATCGCCAGCTCGCGGTCCGGGTAGACCTCCGCCTCGGCCACGCTGACGCCCATCAGGGTCAGGCGATAGGCGTTGGGCAGCAGGTCGAGGTTGTCGCGGATGTGCACCGAGGGCATGAGGAAGCCCATTTCCTGGGACAGCTTCTTGCGCACGCCCTTGATCCGGGTGAGCAACTGGCCACCCTGGTTGCGGTCCACCAGGGGGATCAGGCGGTAGCCGACCTCCAGGCCGACCATGTCCACCGGGGTGACGTCGTCCCAGCCCAGCTCCTTGGTCTCCGGAGCACGCTGGGCCGGCAGCAGTTCCTGCTGGCGCTGCGCTTCCTGGACGGCCACTTCCTTCTCCTTCTGCCCCTTGCGCCAGATCCACCAGGCACCGCCGGCGGCGATCAGGCCGAGGCCGAGGAAGGACACGTGGGGCATGCCCGGGACCAGGCCCATGGCGATGAGGATGGCGGCGGAGACGGCCAGGGCCTTGGGCGAGGCGAACATCTGGCGGTTGACCTGCTGGCCCATGTCCTCGGAGCTGGAGACGCGGGTCACCATGATCGCAGCGGCGGTGGACAGCAGCAGCGAGGGGATCTGCGCCACCAGGCCGTCACCGATGGTCAGCAGGGAGTAGATGCGCCCGGCGTCGCCGAAGGTCAGGCCGTGCTGGATGATGCCGATGGCCATGCCGCCGATCAGGTTGATGAACAGGATCAGCAGGCCGGCGATGGCGTCGCCGCGGACGAATTTGCTGGCACCGTCCATGGAGCCGTAGAAGTCGGCTTCCTGGGAGACTTCGGCGCGGCGCTTCTTGGCCTCGACCTGGTCGATGATGCCGGCGTTGAGATCGGCGTCGATCGCCATCTGCTTGCCGGGCATGGCGTCCAGGGTGAAACGTGCACTCACCTCGGAGATACGCCCGGCACCCTTGGTGACCACCACGAAGTTGATGATCATCAAGATGGCGAAGATCACCGCACCGACCACGTAGTTGCCGCCGATGACCACTTCACCGAAGGCCTGGATCACCTTGCCCGCGGCGTCGTGGCCGTCCTGGCCGTGGAGCAGCACCACGCGGCTGGAGGCCACGTTCAGTGCCAGGCGCAGCAGGGTCGAGACCAGCAGGATGGTGGGGAAGACCGCGAAGTCCAGCGGGCGCAGGGCATAGACGCTGACCAGCAGGACCACGATGGAGAGGGCGATGTTGAAGGTGAAGAACACGTCCAGGAGGAACGGCGGCACCGGCAACGTCATCATGCCGAGCATGATCAGCACCAGCAGCGGCACCCCCAGGTTGCCCCTGGAAAGGCTGGCGAAGTTGCCGCGCACGTTGCCGATCAGTTGCGAACGATCCAAATCTCTACCCTCACGCAATGGCGAAACACAGCCCTCGCCCATTCAATCTTTTGACGCGCGGATGCGCGCTGGAGGGCTTGTGCAAGAAGCTCACCAACTTCGCCGGGATCGGCTTTACAGAGGGGTTGAAGCGGCAATGGCCGACCGTCTGCGGGTCACTCGTCGCGGCGCAGGTCGGCAGGGATCGGCGGCTCCGCCAGGGGCGCAGGGCGCTTGCCCTTGCCCGCGCGGAACTGCTTGAGCTGGTAGACGTAGGCCAGCACCTGGGCGACCGCCAGGTAGAGGCCGGCAGGGATCTCCTGGTCCAGCTCGGTGGAGTAGAACACCGCCCGCGCCAGGGCCGGGGACTCCAGCACGGTGATCTTGTGCTCCTGGGCGATCTCGCGAATCTTCAAGGCGGTGAAGTCGTTGCCCTTGGCCAGCAGCAAGGGCGCCGTGCCCTTGGCCGGGTCGTACTTCAGGGCCACGGCGAAGTGGGTCGGGTTGGTGATCACCACGTCGGCCTGGGGCACGGCGGACATCATGCGGCGCTCGGCCATCTCGCGCTGCATGCGGCGGATGCGCGACTTGACCTCCGGCTTGCCCTCGCTGTCCTTGTACTCGTCGCGCACTTCCTGCTTGGTCATCATCAGCTTCTGCTTGTTGTCCCAGAGCTGGTAGGGCACGTCGATGGCGGCGATCAGGATCAGCCCGCAGGCCAGCCAGACCGCACTCCAGCCCACCACCTGGACGCTGTGCAGGATGGCCTGCTCCAGCGGCTCGTGGGCGATGGCCAGGAGGTCGTCGGCATCCGAGGACAGCACCATCAGCGCCACCATCAGGATCAGCCCGAACTTGCCCAGCGCCTTGAGCAGCTCCACCACCGCGTGCATGGAGAACATGCGCTTGAGGCCGGACAGCGGGTTCATGCGGCTGAACTTGGGTGCCAGCGCCTCGAAGGAAAACAGCCAGCCACCCAGGGAGATGGGCGCCACCAGGGAGACGATGAGCAGGGTCACCAGCAGCGGCGTGATGGCCGAGAGCGCCATCTGCCCGGACTGCAACAGCCACAACGCCATGCTGCGCTCATCCATCAGCACCTCGCGCGGCAGGGTGAAGTTGGACTGCATCATGCGCATCATCATGTCCGCCAGGCCGCCGCCCGAGGCCAGCACGCCCCCTGCCCCACCCAGGGTGATGGCGAGGGTGTTGAGCTCCCTGGAACGGGCGATCTGCCCCTTCTCGCGCGCCTCCTGCTGGCGTTTCGCCGTGGGTTCTTCGCTCTTGTCCGCCCCGCTCTCACTCTCCGCCATGGCGCACCTCGGCAGCAGGCCCGGTTAACCGACCGGGACGGGCAATGGGCTGCGCGCAGCCAGGCTGGACGATCATCAGCGCGCCCTCGCCAGCTCGCGCAGGAGCTGCAAGGCGTCGGAAGCGAGGATCTGGTACTGGGCGAGGATGTCGGCCATGCCGATCCAGATGATCACCAGGCCCAGGGCCACCGTCAGCGGGAAGCCGATGGAGAATATGTTCAGTTGCGGCGCGGCGCGGGTCATCACGCCGAAGGCGATGTTGACCACCAGCAGCGCGGTGATCGCCGGCAGCGCCAGGAGCAGGCCGGCGCCGAGCACCCAGCCGAGCTTGGTGGCCAGCTCCCAGTAGTGCGCGGCCATCAGGCCGCCTCCCACCGGCAGGGTGACGAAGCTCTCGGCGAGCACCTCGAAAACCACCAGGTGGCCGTTCATGGCGAGGAACAGCAGGGTCACCAGCATGGTGAAGAACTGCCCGATCACCGGCACCGAGACGCCGTTGGTGGGGTCGACCATCGAGGCGAAGCCCAGGCCCATCTGCACCGCGAGGATCTGCCCGGCGACGACGAAGGCGTGGAAGAACAATTGCAGGGCGAAGCCCATCACCGCGCCGACCAGGATCTGTTCGGCGATCAGCAGGAAGGCTTGCAGGCTGATGGCATCGACCGCCGGCATCGGCGGCAGCGAGGGCGCCAGCACCGTGGTGATGCCGAGGGCCAGGTACAGCCGCACCCGGGTCGGCACCAGCTGGGTGCCGATCAGCGGCATGGTCATCAGCAGGGAGGCGATGCGGAACAGCGGCAACAGGTAGCCACTGAGCATCCCGCCGATCTGCGCCGCACTCAGCTCGAACATGTCAGCCGATCAGCATGGGGATGTTGTGGTACAGGTTGGTCATGTATTCCATCAACTCACGGGTCAGCCAGGGCCCGGCCCACATCAGCGAGATCAGCATCACCAGCAGGCGCGGCAGGAAGCTCAGGGTCTGCTCGTTGATCTGCGTGGCGGCCTGGAACATGGCAACGATCAGGCCCACCACCAGGCTCGGCACCACGAGGATGCCGACGATCACGCAGGTCAGCCACAGCGCTTCGCGGAACAGGTCGACAGCGACTTCGGGCGTCATGGCTAAACCCCTCCAAAGCTTCCGGCGAGTGTGCCGATGATCAGCGCCCAGCCATCCACGAGCACGAACAGCATGATCTTGAACGGCAGCGAGATGATCAGCGGCGACAGCATCATCATGCCCATCGCCATCAGCACGCTGGCCACCACCAGGTCGATGATCAGGAACGGGATGAAGATCATGAAGCCGATCTGGAATGCGGTCTTCAGCTCGGACGTGACAAAGGCCGGGATCAGGATGGTCAGCGGCGCGGCGTCGGGCGACTGGATGTCGGTGCGCTTGGACAGGCGCACGAACAGCTCCAGGTCGCTGGAGCGGGTCTGCGCCAGCATGAAGTTCTTCACCGGCACCTCGGCGCGCTTGATCGCCTCCTGCGCCGGCAACTGCTCGTTGAGGTAGGGCTGCAGGGCGTCGCGGTTCACCTGGTCGAACACCGGCCCCATGATGAACATCGTGAGGAACAGCGCCATGCCGGTGAGGATCTGGTTCGACGGCGTCTGCTGCAGGCCCAGCGCCTGGCGCAGGATGGAGAAGACGATGATGATCCGGGTGAAGCTGGTCATCAGCATGACGAACGCCGGGATGAAGCTCAGCGCGGTCATGATCAGCAGGATCTGCAGGCTGACCGAGTATTCCTGCTGGCCTTCGGCGTTGGTCGACAGGGTAATGGCGGAGATCGACAACGGGTCGTCGGCGCCCAGCGCCAGGGGGGCCGCCAGTGCCAGCAGCAGGGCGATCAGGATGCGCCAGTAACCCATCAGCTCTTGTCCTTGTCCTTGCCCAGCAGCTCCATCAGGCGCTGGGCGAATTCGGGGGTGGCAGGCTCGGCGTCGGGCATGTGCACCGGCTCCTTGAGCACGTGCAGCGGGGTGATGCGCCCGGCGGTCAGCCCGAGGAGGATCTGCTCGCCGCCGACCTGCACCAGCACCAGCCGATCACGCGGGCCCAGCGCCTGGCTGGAGATCAGCTTGATCACCTGGCCGCCACGTGGGTTCATCTGCTGGACCCGGCGCAACAGCCAGGCGAGCAGGAAGATCACACCCACCACCAGCAGCAGGCCCAGGGTGAGCTGCCCGAGCTGCGCGGCCACGCCACCGCCGGCATTGACCACCGGAGCCGCGGCAGCCGGGGCCGCCATCGTCATCGGGGTGGCGGAGGCCGCCGGTGCGACAGGATCGGCGGCGAAGGCCAGCAGCGGCAGGCAGGGCAGTGCGAGCAGGAGTCGGCGCATGGCGTCAGCGCAGCTTCTTGATGCGTTCGCTGGGGCTGATCACGTCGGTCAGGCGGATGCCGAACTTCTCGTTGACCACCACGACTTCGCCATGGGCGATCAGGGTGCCGTTGACCAGCACGTCCAGCGGTTCGCCGGCCAGGCGGTCCAGCTCGATCACCGACCCCTGGTTCAACTGCAACAGGTTGCGAATGGTGATGTCGGTGTTGCCCACTTCCATGGAAATCGATACCGGGATGTCGAGGATCACATCGAGATTGGGGCCATCCAGGCTCACCGGTGCGTTGGAACGCGGCATGCTGCCGAACTCCTCCATCGGCGCGCGCGGATTGGACGGTGCCGCAGGGGCAGCGCCCTGGTTCATCAGTGCGTCGATATCGTCCTGGCTGGCCTCGTCGCCCGCCTCGGCCAGGGCCGCCGCCCACTCGTCGGCGAGCGCCTGTTCCTCGGGGGTGGTGTTTTCTTCGTCTGCCATCGGTTGACCTCGGCTGGCTCAAATGGGGGTGGAGCGACCGTCAGCGCTGACGGTCGATCGGATCGAGAATCTGCAGGGCCAGGTTGCCCTTGTGGGCCCCCAGCTTGGCCTTGAAGGCCGGCACGCCGTTGGCGCGCATGATCATGTGCTCGGGCATCTCCACCGGGATCACGTCGCCCGGCTGCATGTGCAGGATGTCGCGCAGGCGCAGCTGGCGGCGGACCACGGTGGCGCCGACCGGTACGCTGACGTCGAGGATGTCCTCGCGCAGGGCCTTGATCCAGCGCTCGTCCTGGTCATCGACATCGGACTGGAAGCCCGCGTCGAGCATCTCGCGGATCGGCTCGATCATCGAGTAGGGCATGGTGATGTGCAGGTCGCCGCCGCCGCCATCGAGCTCGATGTGGAAGGTGGAGACCACGATCACTTCGCTGGGGCTGACGATGTTGGCCAGCGCCGGGTTCACCTCGGAGTTGATGTACTCGAAGTTCACGTCCATCACCGCATGCCAGGCTTCCTTCAGGTCGACGAAGGCCTGGTCCAGCACCATGCGCACCACGCGCAGCTCGGTGGGGGTGAATTCCCGGCCCTCGATCTTGGCGTGACGGCCGTCACCACCGAAGAAGTTGTCCACCAGCTTGAACACCAGCTTGGCGTCGAGGATGAACAGGCCGGTGCCGCGCAGCGGCTTCATCTTCACCAGGTTGAGGCTGGTGGGCACGTACAGCGAATGCACGTACTCGCCGAACTTCATCACCTGCACGCCACCCACCGCCACGTCCGCCGAGCGGCGCAGCAGGTTGAACATGCTGATGCGGGTGTAACGGGCGAAGCGCTCGTTGATCATCTCCAGGGTCGGCATGCGTCCGCGGACGATGCGATCCTGGCTGGTCAGGTCGTAGCTCTTGACGCTCCCGGGTTCCGCGTCGTTCTCGGTCTCGACCAGGCCGTCGTCGACGCCGTGGAGCAGCGCGTCGATCTCGTCCTGGGAAAGCAGGTCTTGGACTGCCATCGGTCTCCCCTGCTACTGCAATACGAAATTGGTGAACAGCACTTGTTCGATCGCCACCTTGCCGGTCTGCGCCTTGGCCACCTCCTGGATGGTCGCGGTCGCCTGCTGGCGCAGCATTTCCTTGCCCACCGGCGTGACCAGGGTGTCGAAGGTCTGGCTGGAGAAGAGCATCACCAGCTTGTTGCGCACCACCGGCATGTGGACTTTCAGCGCGTCCATCTCGGCCTTGTCGCGGCCCATCAGGGCGACGGTCACCTGCATGTAGCGCTGGTGGCCGTTCTGGTTGAAGTTGACCACGAAGGCCGGGGCCAGCGGTTCGTACAGGGCGATCTGCTTGACCGGTGCGGCGTGCTCGGCGGCCGCTTCGGCGTCCTTGGCATCGTCCTTCTTGGCATCGCCGCGACCGAGCAGGAACCAGGTGGCGCCGACCGAGGCGCCCACCACCACCAGCAGCACGACGACCAGCAGGATGATCAGTTTGAGCTTGCTCTTGCCCGCCGGCTTCTCGCCGCCGCCCGCGTCCGCCTTCGCTTCTTTCTTCGCCATGCCAAAATTCCGTCGCTGATTCGGGTTCACACCCGCATTCAATGGGTTGAGAGCAAGTGTTATGCCAGCTTCTCAACAAACGCCGCAGCGGATATACCAGTGTCCTTGGCGCCTGTCACCCACGAAAAAGGCGCCCGGTGGCTTTTCGTTCAGCCACCGGGCGCCTTCAGTCTAGAACATGGCGATTGCCGGGATGCGGATCAGGCGTAGTAGTCCACCAGGCCACGCCCGCCACCCGCCGTCGGGCTGCGAATCTCGCTGATGCCGACGGCGATCTCCTCATCGCCGCCCCCGCCCAGGTGCGATGCGCCGCCATTGCCACGGCCGCTACCCCCCTCGTTGCCCTGCTGGCCCTGCCAGCCGCGGTTCAGGGACTGGTCGGAGACGTTGACGTCCAACTGGTTCATGCCCTGCTGCGAGAACATGTCGCGCAGCCGGTGCATCTGCCCTTCCAGTGCGTCGCGCACCCCGGCGTTGGGGCTGGCGAAGGTCACCTGGGTCTGGTCCTGGTTCATGTGGATACGCACTTCCAGGCGCCCCAGTTCCTGCGGGTCGAGCTGGATCTCGGCCGACTTGAGGTTCTGGCTGGACAGCCACATGACCCGGTCGACCACCGCTTCGCTCCAGCCCCCCTGGTTCATCGCCACCGGCTGGCCGGGGACCAGTGCCGGCGTGCGCTGGGCCAGGGCCGATTGCTGGCTGATGGCCTGGCCGAGCGCGTTGAGGCGACTGTCGAGGACTTCACTGCGGATCTCCGACTTGCTCTCGCCCAGGCCCTGGGTCAGTTGCTCGGAGAGCTCGGCCACCGGCAGCTCGACATCCACCGGGGCCTCGCCCGTCTCCGCCGGCTTGTCGGAGAACGCGGCCATGGCGCTGGCGAAACTCTGCCCGGCACTGGCCGAGTTCTGCGCAGTGACCGTAGTTGTGGTCGCGACCTGGACCTGGTCGCCCTCGCCGGTGGCCTGCAGGCCGACCTGCATGCCGGCGAAGCCCTGCAGCGGGTCCGCCTGCGGGTCGACCTCCAGGGTGGAGGTACCGGGAGTGGCCGCGGCGACGCCGGGCAGCCCGGTGGGCAGGGTGATTTCCGGCGCCGGCGGCTCGACCACCGGAGGTGCGATCTGGCCGCTCATGGCCATCAGCAGCAGCGGGTCGATCACCGGGTCATCCGGCTGGGTGCCGTCGCTGGCGGTGACGGTGTCGTCGCTGGCCTCGCCCCCGCCGCCGCTTCCCTTTCCGCTGTCGCGGTCGGCCGGCAAGTCGTTGCCGCTATCGGCAACCGTCGATGGCTTGCCGCTGCTGTCATTGGCCGGCCGGTCCGCCGAATCGTCCGCCTTGCGGGTGTCATCGGGCTTGTCACGGGCGGGCTTGGCCGCCGGCTCGTTTCGTTCTACAGGCTTGGCCTGCTGCTCCTTCGCATACACCTGGGCAAAGCTGGGAGCCGCATTCCTGCTGGGCTCCGGGGCCTTCACCTGGGCTTTTGCCGCCTGCACTTTCGGCTTCACATCAGGGCTGGCCTGCAGAAGCATATCGGTGGCAACGGGCATGGGCACTCTCCGCTGAGGGGTTGGTTCGTGCCAAGGGGATTGCAAGGGGCGGGCCAAGTTTCAGCCATGCAGGGCAGCGGTGCGTCAGAAGCTGTGGCGCTGGCGCTCGGAGCGGAACAGGATGCGCACGATGGCGAACTCGCGCTCGATGCGCTCGACCAGGTCCGGCGCGTCTTCCAGGCGCTCGCGGCGAGCGCTCTCTTCCAGCTGCTTGCACAGGCTCGCCAGCAACGGCGCGCCCATGTTGCTGCAACTGCCCTTGAAACTGTGCGCGGCAAGGCGCAAGGCCTGCGCGTCCTGCTGGTCACAGGCCTGGTGGAGCAGGCGCACGCGCTCTTCCGAGTCGACCAGGAAGGTGTCCAGCAACACCGGGTACTCGTCTTCCATGACTTCCTGCAAAGCGGCCAGTACGCCATTGTCGATATGCAGATCGGACAACCGGATCACTCCTTGAACGACACGATGGGAATCAGGATGGGCGCGGCCAGACGAACTCCACGCGAATGCCCCTGCCATCCTCCGGCAAGTCGCAGCGCGCGGCAAGTTGTCTGACCAGGGTCAGGCCACGACCGCTGAGGCGCGACGTGTCCGCCGCACGCGCCAGCATCGCCTGCGCATCGAAGCCCTTGCCGCTGTCCTCGACCCGAATCGACAGGCACCCGCTTTCCTCGCTCTCGGACAGCAGTTCGAGGTGGATGCGCACATGGCCGTCCTCCAGGCAGGCCAGGCGCAGGGCACGCTCGCGGTAGTACTCGGCGAACCCGCGCGCATCGCGCTTGAGCGATGAGTCCAGGCCCAGCACACCGTGCTCCAGTGCGTTGGAATAGAGCTCGGCGAGCACGGTGTAGAGCGCCCCGCCCTGGTCACGCAACCCCTGCACCTCCAGCAGCAGTTGCAGGAGGAAAGGCAGGGGATTGAAGCGCTTGAGGGTCGGGGCGCGGAACTCGAAACAGGCGGACCAATCCATCGGGCTCAGCTGGCCACTGTCGGTGAAGGCCAGTTGCGGACGCTGGTCGAGGTCCTCGACCAGCGCCACCTCGATCATGCTGACATCGTCCTGCGCCTCGCCACGGAACGCGGCCAGGGTGCGCTGGATTTCGTCGAACAACCGATCGGCGCGGGTATTGCCGGCGAACACCCGCTGCAGGCGCTCGTCACCGAACAGCTCGCCGGCTTCGTTGCGGGTCTCCAGCACGCCGTCGGACCAGAGGAACACGCGGTCGCCGACTTCCATCGGGTAGACCTCGTACTTGTCATCGAACACTGCGGGGTCGAGCACCCCGAGCGGCAGGTGCCGCGACACCAGCGGCACCACCGGGCTGCCGTCGGCACGACGCAGGTAGCCATCGGGCAGGCCGCCGTTCCACACCTCCAGCACACGACGCTGGAAGCTGAGGTTGAGCAGGGTCGCACAGCAGAAGACGCCCACCGGCAGGATGCGCTTCAGCTTGGCGTTCATCTCGCGGAGGATGTCGACCATGGCGTAGCCCTTGGCGGTCATCCCGTAGAACACCTCGGCCAGCGGCATCGCGCCGATGGCGGCCGGCAAGCCGTGGCCGGTGAAATCGCCGAGCAGTACGTGCATGCCGCCGGAGGGCTTGAACGCGGCCAGCAGCAGGTCGCCATTGAACAGCGCGTAGGGCGATTGCAGGTAGCGGATGTTGGAGGCATTGAGGCAGCCGGAGTGGGCCACCTTGTCGAACACCGCCTTGGCCACCCGCTGCTCGGTGAGCAGGTGTTCGTTGTGCTTGGCGATCAGGTCACGCTGGTGCAGGACCGTCTCCTGCAGGCGGCGCAGGCGATCCATGGCCTTGATCTTGGCTTCGAGGATGACGCGGTTGTAGGGCTTGGCGAGGAAATCGTCACCACCGGCCTCCAGGCAGCGCACCAAGGCCTCGTTCTCGGTCAGCGAGGTGAGGAAGATGATCGGCACCAGCTCCTCGCCCGCCAGTTGCTTGATCCGCCGTGCGGCCTCGAAGCCGTCCATGACCGGCATCAGCGCATCCATCAGCACCATGTCCGGCCGCTCCTGCTCGAACAGCGCCACCGCTTCCAGGCCATTGGCCGCCGTCAGGGCACGATGGCCCTGGCGGTTGACGATGGTGGAGAGCAGCATGCGGTCGGCTGCGTTGTCCTCGGCGATGAGGATCGACAGGCGGGCCGACATGGCGGTTTCAGGCAATCTGGAACAGCTGTTCGAAGTTGGAGATGGCGAGGATCTTGCGGACGTCGGGGTTGCAGTTGACCAGGCGGATCTGCGCGCTGTCGCCGCCCGCATGGTCACGCAGCAGGAGCAGCATGCCCAGGGCCGAGCTGTCGAGGTAGGTGGTGCCCTTGAGGTCCACCACGTAGCGTGTGGGGTGGATGCTCACGCGCTCGTAGGCGTCGCGAAATTCCTGGTGGGCCCCGAAATCGAAACGTCCCTGGATGACGATGGTCAACTCTTGCCCGTCGCTCGAAGGCAGCGAGGTGATGGCCATGCAAGACTCCTTGATCAGATGAAAACGCGTGCTGAAGATTTAGCACCCGCCTGGAGCCTCGGCAACCGCGATTTAGCGTTCCTCACGCCCGATGAGGCGTTGCGAGAGCTCGTCGAGCAGCTTCTGCTCGCGCTTGTCCTGGATCGCCCGCGCTTCGTCGAGGTAGCGCTGCACCAGTTTCTTCAGGCCCTCCAGGCGTGCGTAGCGCTGCTGCCAGGCCTCACGCGCCTTGACCAGATTCTCGCGGTGCCAGGCCACGCTCTGGGTCTGCTGGGCGACGGCCGTTTCCAATTGCGAGAGAAAGCGCTGGTAGTTGGTCAGCCACTGGCCGGAGACGCCCTTGCTGCCCTGAGTGATCCACTGCTGCTGGTAGTCGGACCGAAAACGCTCGAGATCGCCGAGCTTGCCTTCGGCCTGGCCGAGCAGGCCCTGGCAGTGGCCGACCTGGCGGGCGGCGTCGCGTTCGGCTTTCTGCGCCATTTCCACCACGGGTGCCAGGCGCGCGGCGCGGTCACGGGCCATGGATCATCAGCCCGCGTTGCCGGTGTTCAGCACCGCTGCCAGGCCTTCGACACTCTGCGCCAGCGGCTCGCTTTCGTTGAGCCCCTGATGGAGGTAGCGGGCCATGGCCGGATGCCGGGCGATGGCCAGGTCGGTGTCGGCGTCGCCACCGGCGACATAGGCCCCGACGCTGATCAGATCGCGGCTCTGCTGGTAGCGCGACCACAGTTGCTTGAAGCGCTGGGCCAGCTTCATGTGCTCCGGGCTGACCACCTGGGGCATGACCCGGCTGATCGACGCCTCGATGTCGATGGCCGGATAGTGCCCCTCCTCCGCCAGGCGGCGTGACAGCACGAAGTGGCCATCGAGCACGCCACGCGCCGCGTCGGCGATCGGGTCCTGCTGGTCGTCGCCCTCGGACAGCACGGTGTAGAAGGCGGTGATGGAACCCCCGCCCTTCTCGCCGTTGCCGGCACGCTCCACCAGCTTGGGCAGCTTGGCGAACACCGATGGCGGGTAGCCCTTGGTCGCCGGGGGCTCGCCGATGGCCAGGGCGATCTCCCGCTGGGCCTGGGCGAAGCGGGTCAGCGAATCCATCAGCAGCAGGACGTTCTTGCCCTTGTCGCGGAAGTACTCGGCGATGCGCGTGCAGTACATGGCGGCGCGCAGGCGCATCAGCGGGGCGTCGTCCGCAGGGGATGCGACCACCACGGAGCGCTTGATGCCCTCCTCGCCGAGGATGTGCTCGATGAATTCCTTGACCTCGCGGCCCCGCTCGCCGATCAGGCCGACGACGATGATCTCCGCCTCGGTGAAGCGGGTCATCATGCCCAGCAGCACCGACTTGCCGACGCCGGTGCCGGCGAACAGGCCGAGACGCTGGCCCCGGCCAACGGTGAGCAGGCCGTTGATGGAGCGGATGCCGACGTCCAGCGGCACGGAAATGGGGTCACGGTTGAGCGGGTTGATCACCGGGCCGTCCATCGCCACCCAGTCCTCGGCCTTCATCCCGCCCTTGCCATCCAGGGCACGCCCGGCGCCATCGAGCACGCGACCGAGCATGGACATGCCCATGGGCAGGCGCCCGGTATCGGGCAACGGCACCACGCGCGCGCCCGGTGCGATGCCGGCGAGGCTGCCGACGGGCATCAGGTAGATCTTGTTGCCGGAAAAGCCCATGACCTCGCCTTCGACCTGCACCGGGTGGTAGCTGTCGTCGTTGATCACCAGGCAGCGGCTGCCGATCGCGGCGCGCAGGCCTTCGGCCTCGAGGGTGAGGCCGACCATGCGCAGCAGGCGTCCTTCCACCACCGGCTGGGTGGGCAGCCGTACGGCATCGGCGTAGCCGCCGAGGCGCTTGGCGAAGCTGATGCGCTCAAGACGCATGGGGGTGTTCCGGGGCACTCAGGTCGAGGGCGATGTCGGCGGCCGGCGGGTGCACCTTCTGCTCGCGCTGCTGGTCGAACAGCTGCTTGAGCGCCTGGCTCATGCGCGTCTCGATGCTGGCGTCGACGCGGCTGTGCTCGGTCTCGATGCGACAGCCACCGGGCAGCAGCGTCTCGTCCTCGAGGATGCGCCAGGTTTCTTCGTGGCGCTCGCGCAGGGCCTTCACCAGCTCGAAGTCCTGCGGGTTGATGTGGATGCGCAGGTTGCTGGCGCCCATGGGCAGCAGCTTCAGGGCCTCGCGCAGGATCTGGCGGATCTGGCTGGAGTCCATCGCCAGCTCGCGCTGGATGACCTGGCGGGTCATCTGCCCGATCAGGTGCACCATGGCCTCTTCCAGCTGCTGGTCCTGTTCGGCGATGGGCGCCATGAGCTGGCCCATGAGGCTTTCCAGGGACTCCAGGCGCGCATTGGTGGCCACCTCGGCCTCCTGCCGCGCCTTGATCTGGCCGGCGTGGAAACCGTCCTTCTCGCCGGTGGCGAAGCCCTCGTTGTAGGCGTCCTGGCGGATCGCTTCCAGCTCATCGAGCGTCAGCGGCTTGACGGCCTCGGGCTCGACCTCCTCGATCGCCTGGGGCGTTTCCAGCGTCGGGGCGGCTTCAGCGGCTTCGGCGGTGGCCGGTGCGTCCGGCTGCCGGACGGGCTCGACCGGCTCCTCGGCCACATCGGCGGGCCCTTCGGGGTCGAAGCTGGGCAGGGACCAGCGGTCGAAGGCGCTCACGTCCTTGGCGCGGATCAGCTCGCTCTGCGCTTCCTTGGTAGCCATCGGGCGGGCCTCAGATCATTTCTTCGCCGCCCTTGCCGCCGAGCACGATTTCTCCGGCTTCGGCCATGCGACGGGCGATGGTGAGGATTTCCTTCTGCGCGGTCTCCACGTCGCTGACGCGGACCGGGCCCTTGGCCTCGAGGTCGTCGCGCAGCAGCTCGGCCGCGCGCTTGGACATGTTCTTGAAGACCTTCTCCTTGATCGCCTCGTCCGACCCCTTGAGGGCCAGCACCAGCACATCGGAGGACACCTCGCGCATCAGCGCCTGGATGCCGCGATCGTCGACGTCGGCGAGGTTGTCGAAGACGAACATCAGGTCCTCGATCTGGCTGGACAGGTCCTCGTCCACTTCGCGGATGGAGTCCATGAGCTGGCCCTCCACCGAGCTGTCGAGGAAGTTCATGATGTCCGCCGCGCGTTTCACGCCGCCCATGGTGGTGCGGGTGGAGCTGGCGTTGCCGGCGAACTGCTTCTCGAGGATCAGGTTGAGTTCCTTGAGCGCGGAAGGCTGCACGGTGTTCAGCGAGGACACGCGCAGGATGATGTCCAGGCGCACCTTGTGGTCGAAGTGGCTGAGCACCTCGCCGGCCTGGTCCGGGTCGAGGTAGGCGACCACGATGGCCTGGATCTGCGGGTGCTCGTAGCGGATGACATCGGCCACGGCGCGCGGCTCCATCCACTTCAGGCTGTCCAGGCCGCTGGTGCTGCCGCCTAGCAGAATACGGTCGATCAGGTTGTTGGCCTTGTCCTCGCCCAGGGCCTGGGTGAGCATCTTGCGGATGTAGCCGTCGGCACCGACGCCCAGGCTGGTCTGGTCGCCGACGATCTCGACGAACTCGCCCATCACCTGCTCGACCTGCTCGCGGTGCACGTTGCGCATCTGCGCCATCGCCACGCCGACCTTCTGCACTTCCTTCGGGCCCATGTGGCGCAGCACCTGCGCGGCATCGGTCTCGCCGAGGGAAAGCAGGAGGATGGCGGCCTTGTCCACCTTGGTCAGCTTGACCGGGGCGCGATTATCACTCATCGGCGTTGATCCACTCTTTGACTACCAGGGCCACGCGGCCCGGGTCTTCGGCTACCAGGCTCTTGATCGCGTTCAGTTGTGCATCATACCCCTCGCTCGGGCTCGGCAGCAGGATGCTTTGCGGCCCACCGAGGCTCACCCGATCATCGGACAGCTCGCCGGACAGCCCGCCCATTTCGCCCAGCTCGACGTCCCCGTCGCGACCGCCGCCGACCAGGTCCTTGCCCTTGCCGCCGCCGGAGATGTTGTTGAGCACGGGACGCAGCACGAACCACACCAGGATCAGGATCAGCAGCGCCGGGAACAGCTGCTTCAGGCCCGACGTCAGCATCTGGAACCAGACCTGCTCGTACCACGGCAGTTCGATCACCTCCTCGCCCCCGCCGACGAACGGGGTGTTGATCACGCTGACGCTGTCGCCACGGCTGGCATCGAAGCCAACGGCATCCTGCACCAGGCGGGTGAAGCGGGCGATCTCGTCGGCCGTCCAGGGTACATGGGTGGTCTCGCCCTGGGCGTTGACCTTGACCTGGTCGTCCAGCACCACGGCGACGGAAAGCCGGCGCAGGCGACCCTGCTGTTGCTTGGTATAGCTGATGGAGCGATCCAGCTCGAAGTTGCGCGTGGTCTGGTCGCGCTTGTCGGTCGGGTACGGCGCCAGCATCGGCTTGCCGGTGGCCTGGTCGATGATCTGCTGGCCGTTGTCGTCGAGGATCGGCTGACCGGGTGCCACGGCCGGTGCGGCAGCGGCCGGAGCGGCCTGCTGCGGGGCCGTGGCCGGGCCCGGGGGCTGGTTGGACAGCGCACCGGGCACGCCCTGCGGACCGGAGGCGGCCTGGCGCTCCTCATTGAGCTTCTGCTCGCTGCGTAGCGCGGGCTGGTCCGGGTTGAACATTTCGGCGGTGGACTCAACCGCGCTGAAGTCGACATCCGCGGACACTTCGGCCTTGTAGCGGCCATTGCCCAGCACCGGCTGCAGGATGCTGTGCACGCGCTGGGTGAACAGGCTTTCCATGCGACGCGTGTAGTCGTACTGCTTGCCCGCCATGGACAGCTCGGAAAGCTCCTGCTGGTCGGACAGCAGCGTGCCCTTCTGGTCCACGACCGTGACCTGGCCCTTGTCCAGTTCCGGCACGCTGGTGGCGACCAGGTTGACGATCGCCATCACCTGGCTCGGCTCCAGGGAACGCCCCGGGTACAGCTCGACCAGCACCGAAGCGCTGGGCTTGCGCTCGTCGCGGACGAATACCGAGCTCTTGGGAATGGCCAGGTGCACGCGAGCGCCCTTGACGTTGTTCAGGCTGGAGATGGTGCGTGCGAGCTCGCCTTCCAGGCCCCGACGGTAGCGGGTCGCCTCCATGAACTGGCTGGTGCCCAGCCCCTGCTCCTGGTCGAGGATCTCGTAGCCGACGTTGCCATCGTTCGGCGCGATGCCGGCACCGGCCAGCTTGATGCGGGCACGGGCGACGTCGTCGGCCTTGACCAGCAGGGCGCCGGAATTGGGTTCGATCTTGTAGGGGATGTCGGCGCCGTTCAGGGCTTCCATCACCTGGTTGGCATCCATGCCGCTGAGGCTGCCGTAGAGCGGACGGTAGTCCGGCTGCTGCGACCAGAGCACCACGGCGAAACCGATCGCCACGCTGGCGGCGAGACCGACCAGCAGGCCGATCTGGCGCAGCATGCTCATCTGCGACAGGTTTTCCAGGAATGCCAGCCCGAACAGGGGCTTCTTCTCGCCTTGCTCGCCCGCCTGGGCCGGGACGTTAGCGGTTGCCGCGTCTGCCATTTCTCAACCCTGCCCTTAAACCGGCATCTGCATGATGTCTTGATACGCCTGGACCAGCTTGTTGCGTACCTGGGTCATGGCCTGGAAGGACACGCTGGCCTTCTGCGAGGCGATCATCACGTCGGTGATGTCGACGCCTTTCTGCCCCATCTCGAAAGCGGTGGCGAGCTGGCTGGACGCCTGCTGGGTCTCGTTCACCTTGTTGACGGCCTGGCCGAGCATGTCGGAAAAGCTCGGCGCGTTGACCTCGGGCGTAGCGCTGGCCACGGGCTTGGTACGGGCCATGGCCTCCATCTGCATGGAGCGCATTTCCAACATCAGGCGATTGAATTCGACACCCTGGCTCATCACATTCCTCCGCGACCGCAATTTTTTGACACTGGAGCGGTCTTTGCGGGGGAGGTTGCAACAAGGGTGCCAAGGTGGGGGGGGGGGGAGCAGCCTCAAGCAGCAAGCTTCAAGCGGCAAGTCTTAAGAGCAGCAGCCGCTCAAGCTCTCGCATGGCCTCCAGAGCGTAGGGTGGACCACGCTTCACCGGTCCACCATTCGGAGTCTTCCTGAACTGCGATCTGCGTGGGTTTCGCTCCGCTCTACCCACCCTACACAGCGGCAAGCTACAAGTAGCGGGCAGTAGCAGGCCCACTCGAGGTGAGCAGGCCGGACTTCTTGCAGCTTGCGGCTTATAGCTCAAGCGCTTGCGCGCGCTCCAGCGTCAGCTGGCATACAGATACGCCTCCACATCCATCCCCGCATCGCGCATCTGCGCGAGCTTGTAGCGCAGGGTGCGCGGGCTGATGCCCAGGCGTTCGGCGGCTTCCTTGCGGCGGCCGCGCTCGGAGCGCAGGGTGTCGATGATCATCTGGAACTCGTGTCGACGCAGGTCTTCGCCCAGCGCGCCTGCGGCGTCCGCAGCGGGCGCGGCAGGGCTGGCGGGCAGGCCGACCGGCGCCGGAACGACGGCGGCGACCGGGCTCAGGGGTACCGATACCGGTGCGACGGCCATGCCGATGGGCGCGATGAGGCACAGGTCGTGGGGCTGGATCAGGCCGCCCTGCTGGAGGATCAGCGCACGCTGGATGGCGTTGTCCAGTTCGCGGACGTTGCCCGGCCAGGGGTGGCTGACCAGCGCCTGGCGCGCCTCGGCGGAGAAGCGCACCGGGGCATGGTTCATTTTCTTGACGTGCTTGCCCAGCAGGCGCTCGGCCAGGGGCAGGATGTCCGCCGGGCGCTCGCGCAACGCGCGCCAGGCCAGGGGGAAGACCGAGAGGCGGTAATAGAGGTCCTCGCGGAAGCGCCCCGCCGCCACTTCGCCGGCGAGGTCGCGGTTGGTGGTGGCCAGTACGCGGATGTCCAGCTCGATGGGCTTGCGCGCACCGACCCGCTCCACCTCGCGCTCCTGCAGTACGCGCAGCAGCTTGGCCTGCAGGCCCAGGGGCATCTCGGAAATCTCGTCGAGGAGGATGGTGCCGCCATCGGCCAGTTCGAACTTGCCGGGCTGGGCGGCGATGGCACCGGTGAAGGCACCCTTCTCGTGACCGAACAGGGTCGCCTCGAGCATGTTGTCGGGGATCGCCGCGCAGTTGATGGCGATGAAGGGCTTGTTGGCACGCGGTGACTGCTGGTGGATGTAGCGGGCGAGCACTTCCTTGCCGGTACCGGACTCACCGGAGATCAGCACGGTGGAGTCGCTGCGGGCCACACGGGCGGCCAGTTCCAGCAGTTGCAGGCTGGCCGGCTCTTGGGCCACGGGGCCCTCCCCTTCACCGGCGCTGGCGCGTCCCAGGGCATGGCGCTCGACCAACTCCAGCAGCGCGCGCGGCTCGAAGGGCTTGACCAGGTAGTCGGCGGCACCCTGGCGGATCGCGTCGACCGCACGCTCGACGGCGCCATAGGCGGTCATCAGCAGCACCGGCAGTTGCGGGTAGCGGGTACGCACCAGCGCGAGCAACTGGTGGCCATCCATGCCGGGCATGTTGACGTCGCTGATCATCATGCCGAAGGGCTCCTCGCCCAGGGCCACCAGGGCGGCCTCGGCGCTATCCGCTTCGCGGAAGTCGTAGCCGCCGAGCATCAGGGTGTCGGCAAGCGCTTCGCGCAGGGCACGGTCGTCTTCGACCAACAGAACTTTGACGGTCATGGGGTTACTCCTGAATTACCGGCTGTGCCGTGCCAAGCAGCGGCAGGACCAGGGTGGCGCAGGTGCCACGACCGGGGCGGGAGCTGAGCAGCAACTCACCCTGGTGCGCACGCGCCACCGCCTTGACCACCGCGAGGCCGAGGCCCGTTCCGGTGGTCTTGGTGGTGAAGAAGGGTTCGCCCAGGCGAGCCAGGGTGGCGGCGTCCATGCCCG
This sequence comes from Pseudomonas sp. No.21, assembly GCF_054558415.1. NCBI lineage: Bacteria > Pseudomonadati > Pseudomonadota > Gammaproteobacteria > Pseudomonadales > Pseudomonadaceae > Pseudomonas > Pseudomonas sp. No.21. Next base: position 83,298 of record NZ_BAAJNO010000014.1, on the reverse strand, counting down.
GGCCGTTGTCACTGATGCACAGGCGCAGCGTGCCGCTGCGGCTGTACAGGTGGATCTTCAGGCGCACGTCGCGGCCGGCGGCCTGGATGGCGTTTTCGATGAGGTTGAGCAGCGACCCCACCAGGGTGTCGCGGTTGCACAGCAGTTCGCCGCCGCTGGCGTCGCATTGCCAGCGCACGGAGAGGCCACCGACATGGGATTCGGCGGCCGAGCGCAACGCGGCGAAGAGCATCACCGGCTTCAGGCGATCCGGCAGGGGCAGGTCGCCACGGGCGAAGATCAGCATGTCGCGGACCTGGTGCTCCAGCTCGTGCAGCCGCTCCTTCAGGCGCCCGGCGAAACGCTGCTGCTGCTCCACCGGCAGGACCTGCTCGGTGAGATGGCTGGCATAGAGCAGCGCGGCGGACAGCGGCGTACGGATCTGGTGGGCCAGGGAGGCGACCATGCGCCCCAGCGCGGAGAGGCGCTCATGACGGGCCAGCTGGTCCTGCAGGCGACGGGTTTCGGTGAGGTCGGCGAGCAGTACCAGTTGCCCGGGCTCGCCGTTCAATGAACGGGTGGCGATGGACAGGCGGCGCCCGTCCTTCATGGATATCTCGTGACCGTCGTCCTTGCGGGGGGCGAAGTTGCGGGCGATGACCTCGCGCCAGAGCATCCCCACCAGCGGCTTGCCGAGCAGGCTGCGCGCCACGGGGTTGGCTTCCCGGACCACGCCCTGGCCGTCGATGACGATGACGCCGCCGGGCAGCAGGTCGAGCAGGCTCTGCAGGCGCAGGGCCAGGCGTTCCTTCTCGGCGAGTTCCTGCATGCGCTGGGCGCTGACCAGGGCCAGCTGCCCCTTGAGCTCCGTCACCCGGGCTTCCAACAGGCTGTACGACTCGCTCAGCTGGTTGGACATCTGGTTGAACATGGCGAACGCCTGCTCGAGGCTGGCTCGGCCGGCCTCTTCCACGGGCGCCGCACTGGCGGACTCAGGTTTCTGCGATGGGCTGGCACTGGCGGTCATGATTCTCTCTCGCTCGGCAAACCGTCAGGAGACGGTCAGTCGAGAGAGACATAGCAATACCCGTGCCTAAAAAAATATCCTTTTAAAACAATGAATTACGAAATCAGCGTCAATCTTCTGCCATTTCGTCGTCGCGACGGCTCATGCCGTACTTGCGCATCTTCTCCACCAGGGTGGTGCGGCGGATGCGCAGGCGCTCGGCGGCGCGGGCCACCACGCCGGCGGCGTCGTCCAGGGCCTGCTGGATCAACCCCTGCTCGAGGTTGCCCAGGTAGTCCTTGAGGTCCAGGCCCTCGGGCGGCAGCATCGCCGGACTGCTGACGCCAGGCAGGCCGGCACCGATGGCGGAGCGCTCTTCGAGCTCCTCGCGCAGGCTGGCGGCCAGTTGCTCGTCCTCGTCATCCACGTGGCGGAATTTCTTCGGCAGCTCGGTCACGCCGATGACGCCGTAGGGATGCATGATCGCCATGCGCTCCACCAGGTTGGCCAGCTCGCGGACGTTGCCGGGCCAGTCGTGGTTGCACAGCGACATGATGGCGGCGGAGTTGAAACGGATGGAGCCACGCTTCTCGTGCTCCATGCGCGAGATCAGCTCGTTCATCAGCAGCGGGATGTCCTCCACGCGCTCGCGCAGCGGGGCCATCTCGATGGGGAACACGTTGAGGCGGTAGTAGAGGTCTTCGCGGAAGCCGCCGGTCTCGATCATCTGCTCGAGGTTCTTGTGGGTGGCGGCGATGATGCGCACGTCGACGTTCTGGGTCTTGTTGCTGCCCACGCGCTCGAAGGTGCGCTCCTGCAGCACGCGCAGCAGCTTGACCTGCATGGGCAGCGGCATGTCGCCGATCTCGTCGAGGAACAGGGTGCCGCCGTTGGCCAGCTCGAAACGCCCGGCGCGGCTGGTGATGGCACCGGTGAAGGCGCCCTTCTCATGGCCGAACAGTTCGCTTTCCAGCAGCTCGGCAGGGATGGCACCGCAGTTGACCGGAACGAAGGGCGCATCGCGACGCTTGGAGTGGTAGTGCAGGTTGCGCGCCACCACCTCCTTGCCGGTGCCCGATTCGCCCAGGATCAGCACGCTGGCGTCGGTATCGGCCACCTGCTGCATCATCTGCCGCACCTGCTGGATGGCACGGCTGGTGCCCACCAGGCTGCGGAACAGGTTCGGCTCGCGCTGGCGCCCGCGCTCGCGGGCCTGGTCGTACATTTCGCGGTAGACCTGGGCGCGGTGCAGGGAGTCCAGCAGTTTGTTGTAGCTGGGCGGCATCTCGAGGCTGGCCAGCACACGGCGGCGCACCTCATCGGACCAGTCGGCCGGGACCACCTGGTCGATCAGCAGCACGGGCAGGAACTCGTCCCAGGTGGCCACCTGCTTGAGCAGCTCGGTGGTGCCACCCTTGGACTCGACATCCCCGAGCAGGACGCAGAGCACATCGCGCGTGGCGTTCAGCGCGCCGACGGCTTCACGCCAGTCGCGGCTGGCGCAGGCCAGGTGCTCTTCGCCGAGAAAGTTCAGAATGACCGCCAGATCACGGCGGCGATCGCTGTTGTCGTCAATCAGCAGAATCTTGGTTTCACGCCACATGCTTGTTCTGTTCTTTGCTCGAGGGCTGATGCCGCCTCTGCAGCGGCACAAGGGCAACCGGTGCCATCAGATTCCCGATGAACGCCAGCAATTGGCCACTAGTAAAGTCAAAAAAGTGCCAAGAGTCAAATTTATGGCGTGCTTTTTTTGCGTCTGGCGACAGATAGCCTAAGAGGCTGAGGGTGCAGCGCCGATCACCTGCCGACGCCGCATCGGGACGCTATCAGCCGAACAGCTGATAGACCTTCGCGCCCTGGTTGGAGCGGACGAGATTGCGGAGTTCGTCGGCGACCTGGTCGCGCTGCTGGGCACAGGCTTCGGTGAGACGACGGTAGACATCGATCAGCGCTTCCAGCTGGGCACGCAGGCCCTCTTCCATGTCGGCGCAATCGAGCATGGCGACATTCACCTGGTCGCGGCACTGGCGGTCGAGCTGGCTCACGATTTCCCAGTCCTGGCTCTCGAAGGCGGAGACCAGGGCCAGGCGGGTTTCTTCGATCTGCTGGAGCATGGCTTGGCTCATTTTCCTCTCCTAACTCAGGGCGCTATGGCATCCCAGCCGGACTTCACTTCACGCAGCAGGCCGGCAACCTCGGTGAGAACCGCAGGGTCGTTGGCTTTGTTGGCGTGGATGAGGCGCGCGATCATGTATTCGTACAGGCGATCGAGATTGGCCGCGACTTCGCCACCGCGAGTCGGGTCCAGTGCCTCGCGGAGGCCGCCGATGATACCGATGGATTTGCTGATCAGCTCGCCTTTCAGTGAGGCCTGGTCGCGCATCATCGCGCCCTGGGCCTGAGCCATGCGTTCGAGCCCGCCTTCCATCAGCATCTGGATCAGGCGATGAGGGCTTGCATCAGAGACCTGAGCCTGAACATTCACCTGCTGATACTGCTTCATGGCCAACATCGCTCTCATCTCGCAACTCCTCGTGAACCAGTGTTTCTTCGATGTCCATAATATCGGCTGGTTTCACGGGAGCTTTAAGCCTCCTGCTGAGCTTTTTTCGTCATTAGGACGCGAGCTGACCAAACCTCGGGTTCGGTCAGTTCTTCTTGGTCAGGCCAGGCAGTGCGTCGAGCTGAGAGGTCAGGCTGTCGCTGGTGCCCTGCATCTGCGCCAGCAGGGAGTCGAGGGTGGTGAACTGCTTGTACAGGCGGGTCTGCAGCGCGGTCATGCGCAGGTCGAGGGCCTCCTGCTGCTTGTCGACCCCCTTGATGGTGTCGCGAAGCACCTTGCTGCGCTGCTCGATGACACCGGTGGAGTCGGTATAGGGCTTGGCCTGCTTGGTCATGCGGCTGGCCAGGCCGTTGTCACCGGTGAAGAAATCGGAGATGCCCTGGTAATCGGCGGCGATGGCCTTGTCCAGCTTGGTGGCGTCCAGGTCCAGGGTGCCGTCCTGCTTGGTGGTGATACCCAGGCTGGCCAGGGCCTTGACGGAGCCTTCGCCACTGGGGGTGACCAGCTCGCTGCGCATCGAGGCGAGCAGGGAACGGGCGGTGGAGTCGCCGGCCAGCGCCGCCACCACAGGGTCGCTGCCTTCCACAGTGGTCACCTTGGTCAGCGAACTGATGGTGCTGACCATCTTGTTGTACGCGGTGACGAAGTTCTGCACGTTGGTCTTAACCGCACTGCTGTTCTGCGAGACGGTCAGGGTCAGCGGCTTGTTGGCCTCGGTCTCGGCGGTCAGGTTCAGGGTGACGCCATCGATGGCGGTGGTGACGGCGTTGGAGTCGCTCACCACGTTGAGGCCGTCCACCGTCAGCTTCGCGCTCTGGGCGGTCGACAGGGTCTTGCCGGCCTTGGCCACGGCCGCGTCGTACTCGGCGGTGGTCGGGAAGTCCGCCGGGTTCAGGGTCGGGCCGGGGAAGGTCAGCTGGCTCAGGTCGGTGTTGCTGCCCGAGGTGCTGGTGCCGGTCATGGTGATGTCTTTGCCATCGCCCATCTTGCTGCTGCTCAACACCAGGCGCGAACCCTGGTTGTCGGTGACGATGGTGGCGCTGATGCCCTTCGCCGCGCCCTGCTTGTTGATCGCGTCGCGGATGCCGGAAAGGGTGTTGTTGGTGCTGTCGACGGCAACGGTCAGCGCATCGTCGCCACCGATCTTGATGTCCAGCGAGCCTTCGTTGAACTTGGTGGTCGCGCCGGTACCGAATGCAGCGGACGCGATCTTGCTGCCGGTGGCCAGCTGGGTGACGTTGATCTTGTAGGTGCCGCCGATGGCGCTCTGGCTGGCCGTGGCGTTGAGCGCCGCGGTGTTGCTCGAGGTCGCGGTGCGGGACAGGAAGCTGGTGGGGCTGTTGAGCAGCGACATCGCCGTCTGGAAATCACTGACGGCGCTCCGAAGCGAGCCGAGGGCGGTGAGCTTGGTCGTGGACTTCGACTCGAGGGTATCGAGCTGGTTCTGCTTCGGCGCCCTGGCGTTGGCCACCAGCGCTTTCACAGTGGCATCGATATCGATGAGTCCAGATCCAACCGTACCGATGGTGGTAGCCATCTCACACCTCCGTCAAAAAAACGTCCCGAGTTCCCTTCGGGGAACGATCATGAGTTTGGCACTCAAGAAACGTACCAACTCAAGCCTTGGCCTCGAACATCAGACTGCGGATGTCTTCCAGGCGTTCAGCGAGCTTCAGCAATTCCTCGGAGGGGATCTGCCGGATCAGCTTGCCGGAATCCGTATCGATGACCTTCACCACCACTTCACCGCTGGAGTCATCGACGTTGAAGTCCAGGCCGCGTTTCACCGTCTGGACGAAGGACTGGATATCGGCGACCGCCGATTCCAGGTCACCACCTTGGGCCTGGGAACGGGCATCCGCCTCTTCGGGGCTTGCCGCATTGCTGGCGGGCGCTACCGTCCTGGCAGCCTCCTGGCCGGGCGTTACGCTGGCAACGGGGTCCTTGGCCAACCTGGGCAGGGCACCGACCGACGTAATGTTCGAGATATCCATTTTACATACCTCACAATGGCCAAATGGGAGGAAGGGTTATCCCCTTCCCCCCATTGTTGCTGGGCGCTCTTCCTGCGTTATTGCAGCAGGCTGAGGACCGACTGCGGCAGCTGGTTCGCCTGGGCCAGGATCGCGGTACCGGCCTGTTGCAGAACCTGGTTCTTGGACAGGGTCGCAGTTTCAGCTGCGAAGTCGGTGTCCTTGATCCGGCTACGAGCAGCGTCGGCGTTCTCGGAGATGTTCTGCAGGTTGGCTACGGTGTTATCGAAGCGGTTCTGCACAGCACCGAGGTCGGCACGCTGGGAGTCGATCGCGGCCAGGGCGCTATCGACCACGGCCAGGGCGCGCTGGGCACCGTCGGCGGTGGAGATATCGACGTTGGCAACGGTGTTCAGCGTCGAGGAGCTGGCGTTGAACACACCACCGGTCGCACCGGTCACCGCGAAGGATACCGGGGAATCCAGCTGTACGTAACCGAAGGCCTTGCCCCCACCCGCCTTCACGTCCGCGGATGCGCCGTAGGTACCGTCGCTGCCCTGTACGGCCACGTCGATGGTGCCTGCGGAGGTACCGGTGGCAGTGCCGAACTGGATCGTCTCACCGGTGGACGAGGTGATGGTGATCTTGTCGCTCTGCGTGTCGTAGTTGGCGGTCAGGCCAAGCTTGCCGGCGTTGGAGTTGATCTGGTTGGCCAGGTCTTCGTTGGAGGTCACACCCACCATCTGAACGGTGTTGGAACCTACGGTCATGTTGAAGGTGGCAGCACCGGAGGTGAAGTTCACATCGGCCTGGATCACGGTACGGGCAGTGGCAGAGAGGCCGGCGATCGAGCCGTCGAACTTCTGCGCGATGCTCTTCGCGCTGTCGGTCGCAGTGATGTTCACGTCCTTGGTCTGGCCATTGCCGACCACGGTCACGGTGCCGGAGGCGAAGGCGCCGCCGCTACCGGTGACCAGGGTGCCTGCGACGGTGGAGACCGAGGCGGCCGAAGCACCGGCAGCGTTGGTGGAGGCACCGCCACCGACCTGGTAGGAACCCAGCTTGGCGGAGGACGCGTCTTTCAGGGTCACGTCGATGGTTTCGTAGGCGTTGGAACCGACCTGGAAGCTGGTGGTACCGAAGGTGCCGTCCAGCAGCTTGCGGCCACCGAAGGTGGTGGTTTCGGCGATACGGGACAGTTCGGCCTGCTGGGCGGTCACTTCTTTCTGCAGGGCGGCGCGGTCGGCGTCGCTGTTCGAGCCGCTGGCTGCCTGGATGGACAGGTCGCGGATACGCTGCAGGATGTTGGTGGACTGCTGCAGGGCACCTTCAGCGGTCTGCGCCAGGGAGATGCCGTCGTTGGCGTTGCGGGTCGCCTGGTTCAGGCCGCTGATCTGGTTGGTCAGACGGTTGGAGATCTGCAGGCCGGCGGCGTCGTCCTTGGCACTGTTGATACGGTTGCCGGTGGAGAGACGCTGCAGCGAGGTGTTCAGCGAGTTGGACGATGCGTTCAGGTTGCGCTGAGTGTTGAGCGAAGCGATGTTTGTGTTGACTGTAAGTGCCATTTGGCGTCTCCCGAAGTACCTAGTATTTACCTGAGCTTTGCGACCTTCAGGACCTGCTGCTCAGGTGCCCCTAGAATTCGCATTCGAACTGTTTATCGGCGCTTGCTGGTGGAGCTTTAGGGGAAATTTGAAATTTATTTCGCCTTGGGCTTGCCGAGCAGGCTCGAACAGTGTTCGTACCAGGGTTATCGGCAGGCGTAGCGAAGGTTTAGCCGTTCGCCACGCCGTTCGTCGGCGACCTCCGGTCAGTCCGGCAGCCAGGCGGAGCGCCAGCGCACGAGGTTGTCCCCCTCCAGCATCCAGTTGCCCAGCACCTGTGCCCGCAGGGCGTCGCCGGCGGCGGCCGTGGCGTCCAGGTCGGCCAGGTGCATGCGGATGGCGTCCACCCAGTCGCGGAAGCGGTTCTTCACGCGGGTGGCGGTGAGATCGCCGCGGTAGCAAAGCGCATCGCTGCAGATCACCGGGAAGCCGCAGGCCCCGTACTCCAGCAGGCGCAGGTTGCTCTTGCACTCGTTGAACAGGTTCTGCTCCAGCGGCGCCAGGGCCAGGTCGAGGTCCAGGCTGGCCAGCTTGGCCGGGTACTGGTCGATGGGCAGGCCCATGTGGAACTCGTGGACGAACGGTCGCAGCTTCTCCGGGCACATGCCGAAGAACACCCACTCCACCTCCCCCGCCAGTTCGCGCACCACGTCGGCGATCAGCTCCAGGTCGCCCTGGTGGCTGCTGCCGCCGGCCCAGCCGACGCGGGGCTTGCGACCGCGACGGCGCTGGCTGCGCAGGTTGCCCCACCAATGGGTGGGCAGGGTGTTGGGCACCACGCGGATGTCCGGGTGCAGGTCGGCGAAGGCTTCCGCCAGGGGCTGCGTCGAGACCACGAAGCGGTCGGTCAGGGAAACCGCCTGGCGCAGGGACTTGAGGATGTCCCGGGGCATGGTCTCGCGGTGCATGCTCTTGAGCGGCAGGTTGGGCAGGTAGTCGTCCAGCTCGTAGACCTTGAAGGCGCCGGAGAGGGCCTTCACCTCGCGCATGCCCGCGATCTGCGGCTCCATGATCTGCCGCTGGAACACCACGCTGCGGGCACCGAAGCGCTCCAGCTCCACCGGCGCCAGGTGCACGGCGCTGATCAGGCCGTCGATCAGGCCCTCCTCGCGCAGCGCGGCGAAGGGCTGGCGCACGCGATAGTGGCCGCAGCCGGTGGCGTCCGCCGGGTAGCAGAGCACCTGGGGCAGCAACGGATGGTGCACCCGCCGCGTGCCGTACTCGAAGCCGAAGCCATTGCCGGCCAGGGACAGGTTGGCGTTGTAGGCCGGATCGCGGGCCAGGGTCGGCAGCCAGCGCTGCAACATCTCCTCGCGCGCCGCCTTGAGCGCGGCCTGGCGCTGCAAGGCGCCGTCGATGGCCAGCACGGGCAGCTCGATGCCGTCGCGCAGCACCGTGCAATGGGGCGTCCAGACGTTCAGCAAACCCGCGCTGCGGATGCGCAGGCACAGGTCGATGTCGCCATAGAAGGCGCTCAGCTGCGCCTCGTCCATGCCGCCGACCTCGATGTAGGCGCTGCGTCGCACCATCAGGCAGGCCGAGCCGACCGCGCTGTAGTTCTGCGTCACCTGCAAGCGGTTCATGTAACCAGGGGCGTCGCCCTCCTCGCCGACGAAGGCGCGCCCGGCGACGTCGTGCAACCCCAGCACGATGCCGGCCTGCTCGATGCACCCCATCGAATCGAGCACCTTGGCACCCACCACCCCCACTTCCGGGCGCTGGGCATGATTGAGCAACTGCTCCAGCCAATCCTCCTGCACCACCTGCACGTCGTGGCTCAGCAGCAGCAGGTAGTCGGATTCCACCGCCATCGCCACGGCATTGACCGTCGCCGAGAAATTGAATGCCCCGGCGAAGCGCCAGACCTTCACCTGCTCGCTCTGCAGCGCCTCGACGCCGTCGAGCCACTGGCGGGTCGCCGGCTCCCGGCTCTCGCAGTCGACCAGCAGCAACTCGTAGCGGGCGTAGCGGGTCTTCTCCAGCACGCTCTCCACGCAGCGCTGGAGCAGCGGCAGGTGGTCACGCACCGCCACCACTATGGACACCCGTGGCTGGTCCGCGTGGCCGTAGTCGATGTGGTAGCGCCCCGGCATGAACGCCTGCACCGTGGCCGGGTAGCCACGGGCCTGCAGATGGCGCTCCAGCGCGACCTGTTCGGCGGGGTTGAAGGCCAGGCTGGGGACATCCGCCACCAGCAGCACCTCGGGCAGGTGCAGCAGGCCGTTGCCGCCAGAGCCCTGGACCAGGCGCAGGACGAGGTCCAGCCGGCAGGCATCGCCGAACACCGGATCGAAGCCGCCCAGCTCGACGAAGCTGCGCCGGCGCAGCGCCCAGTGACGGCCGTGCATGGCCGGGAAGCTCAGCAGCAGATCGAGGTTGAAGTCCGGCTTGAACAGCGCCCCCAGGGCACCGGAGGGCGAACGTTGCAGCTCGTCGGCATAGAAGGCGTGGATGATCTCGCCGGTCTGCGCCTCATGGGCCAGGGCCTCGGCGAGCTCCAGGCAGAACAGCAAGGGCCCGGCCTGGGTGAACTCGGTGCCCGCGTCCACCAGCAGCACCCAGTCGAAGGCGGCTGCGGCGACGAACCCGTTGATCGCCTCATAGGGATCATCGGGCGAGGCCAGGACGAAACCGGCGCGCGTGCCCACGGCCGTCGCACTGGCGCCGAAGACGGTGACGTCCACCGGCGCCGGCAATGCGCGCTCCAGGCTCGCCAGGGTGCGCTCCAGCGCCCGCGCATCGTTGCGCTCGAGCACCAGCACCCCGAGCACGGGGCCGTCGCCCTTGCACAGCGCCAGGCGCTCGTCGATCAGAGCGCGCTCGGCCGCCACCGGCAGGCGCGAATCGAGCCAGGCGAGCAGCTTGGGCACCAGGCCCACGGCCATCTCGCCCATCAGCTCGGCGACACGGGCCGAGGCCAGGCCGTCGATGCCGAGGTTGAAATAGGGACGCGCCCGTGCCGCCAGCGCCTGCTGCCGCTCGCGGAACGCCGTATCCACCAGCAGTAGGCGGATGGCCTCGGCGAGCTCACCGGGCTCGACGTCCAGCACGCCCGCCTCGGCGTCGTAGCACGGCCCGAACAGGGTGTTGGCCGGGTGCTGCAGGTTGATCGCCGGGGTGCCGCAGAGCATCGCCTCGACGCAGTAGTTGGAGTCCACCGCCACCAGCACGTCGGCGCTGGCGGCCCAGAGCGGGCCATCCTCGACCAGGTAGAAATAGCGCGCCGGGTCCGCACCGCGCTCGGCCAGCAGCTCCTTGAAGCGGCGCTCGCCGAAGTGATAGTTCGGCGGCCGGTCCTTGATGATCGGGTTGATCTGCAGGCCGGCGCGGAAGAGGGTTTCGCAGGCGTCGATGAAGGCACCCACCGTCTGCCCGAAGATGCCTTCGTCGCCATGGGCGGTCAGGCTGCTGGTCCAGGTGGTGCCGAACACCACGATGGGCTCGCCCTCGCGCAAGGCGTGCCGGCGTCGCAGCTCGCCCTCGTGGACCAGCCGTTCGCCGGCCAGCTTGAGGAACTTGTCCCAGGCCGGGTTGCCGGTCACGCGCAGGCGCTCGGCCGGCACGCCGTAGTCCAGGTACCCCTCCAGCCCGCGCTGCCCATAGACCGCATGGATGTCCGCCACCAGGTGAGCATGCACGGTGTGCGGGTCGTTCAGCGCCAGGGCGTGGGACAGGTGCAACGACGGGATGCCCTGGGTCCGCGCCCAGTGCATCGCCACCTTGGACACCGGCAGCACGTCCTCGCTGCCGATCATCAGGCACAACTGGTAGTGCCGCTGGGCCAGTTCCAGGCCATGCAGCACGGTCATCAGCAGCGGCAGCTCGGCATCCAGGCGCGCGCCGATCACCCGCGCCAGCGCCCCGCCCTCCTCGGCCGCCAGCAGCGCCGGCAGCGCCTGTTCCAGGTGCTGGCCGTACAGCTCGCGCAGCGGCTCCCACTCGGCACGTATACCCTGGGCGCCCATGTCGCCGAGCTCCTGGTCCATGGCATAGAGCTTGCCACCGGCCTCGTCGACGATATCGATCAGCGCCTGGGAGATGTACGGGGTCAGGGTGACCACGGTGAGCGGGCCGTGGCGCTTGAAGAATTCCTTCAGCACGCCCACCTGGGGCTCCCAGAGGAAACTGACGATGGCGGGGGTTTTCACGAGCTGACTCCGCTGTGGGTCTTGAAGTAATCGCGCAGCAGCGCGGTCGCCAGGTGGTACTCGAGGCCGGAGACCAGGTCCACGCCTTGCCGCTGCCGCAGCATCGGCTCCACCACCCAGCCCCGGGCGATGGCCATGTTGCGGCCGTCGATGGCCTGGGCCCGCTGCCAGCGACGCAGCTGCTCGGCGACCTCGGGCGCCAGCCAGGGCTCCAGGTCGAAGTCGGGGCGATGGAAGGCCAGGGCCTGGTGCAGGAGGAACAGCACGTGCCGGGTCCGCAAGCTGCCGAGCAGCCCGGCGGTCTGCGCGGCAAAGGTTTCGGGGCCCTGCTGCAGCAGGCCCTCGATACCGGCCAGCGACGGCGCCGCGAGCACCGCCTCGCGGGCAGCCAGGCGTTCGGCCCAGGCGGCGTTGCCGGCCGGGTCGCGACGCTTCTCCAGGGCCACCAGGTAGCGCCCGCTGGCAGAGGTGCCGAGCCTGGCGAGCACCTTCTGCTCCAGTTGCAGCGCCAGGCCGAAGAGCGCCTCGTCGCTGTCGAGCCAGGACAGCAGCCGCAACCATTTGAAGCGCCGCTCCAGGCGCAGGTAGAGCAAGGCGTTGTCCCACAGGCCCGCATAGGGCTCCAGCGCCACCAGGCTCAGGCCCCGGGCATCGGCCGCCGCCAGCAACGCGGCAGGCGAGCAGAGCGCCACCGCCGGGTCGTCACGGCCACGCTCGGGCCAGGCCGCCGGCGACTCGCCGAAGGCCGCCTGCCAATGGGCGGGCGAGCGCAGGTCGAGGACCACCCGCCCCGCAGGCCGCAGGCCTTCGGTGCAGCGATCCAGCAGGTGCGCCAGGTCGCCCGGCGCCGGCAGCGCGGCGAAGGCGCGAACGCCGTCCCAGGCCTCGCGGGCACCGGCGGTCGGTTCGACGACCACGCGCCCGGCCAGGTGGCGGGCGGCGAAGTCGTCCTCCACGGCACGGCGCAGGCGGGCGATGCCGGGGTTGTCGAAGAGCTGCGGCCCTTCGGACAGCGCCAGGTGGTTGGCGCTCCAGTCTTTCTCGTCAAGCGGCTGCGGATTCATGTGCGGTTCCAGGGGCCAGGCCCCATCAGTGTCGGTTCAGGTGGCGGCCGAGCACGAAGGCCTCGGCGGCCTCCATGCCCACGCAGGCGCCGCGCCAGCGGGCCAGGTGCTCGACGGCCTTGAGCGAGCGCGGATGCGGCCATTCGCGCATCTCCATCGCGTAGGCGTCGAGGGCGCGCAGCTTGGTGTCGAGGGTCGAGCCGATGTCGTTGAACCAGCCCGGCCAGAAGGCCGGCGCGCTGTGGGGCACCTGCCATTCGGTGGACGAGGGGATTTCGAAGAACAGCAGCGTGTGCACCGGGTGGCCCGGCTGCGGGCGGCAGGCGGTGACCACCGCCTCGTGCAGGCGCCGGTGGTCGATGTTCACGTCGCCGCTCCAGTGGGCATAGACGATGCCCGGGCGGTGGCGGGCGACCAGCGCCTCGACGGGCTTGACCAGGTCCAGCAGGTCGAGGCCGTCCAGGCGGTTGTCCGGCAGGTCGAAGCACTCCAGGCCCTGCACGCCGAGGATGCGGTTGGCCTCGGCGCAGGCATCGCGCAGCGCCTGCTGCTCGGCCTCCTCCGGGGTGCCACGGCTGAACAGGCCCTGGGCCATGATCGCCACCTGCACCTCGTCGCCGTCGGCGACATGACGGGCGATGCTGCCGCCGCAACCCAGCACCTCGTCGTCGGGGTGGGCGGCGATGACCAGTACGCGTTCCTTGCTCATCGGGGGTCTCCGGGGGTGGCGGGTACGCCGAAGCGGCGTTCCAGCTGGGTGGCGGTATCCAGCAGGACGTCGGTGGTGAAGAAGGCATCCGAGGCGTTGCGGCCGCAGAGCACCAGCTCCGGGGCATGCTCCAGCACGCGCTCGCGCAGCTCGCGGTTGGCGGCTTCCTGGGCCAGGGTGACCTCCGGGAAGCCATTGGCGATGGACTGCTCCAGCACCAGCCGCGCCTCGCAACCGGGCGCCAGCACGCCGGCATCGCGCAGCTCGCGCAACACCGCCGCGGCCTGCTGCCCGGTGGTCTCGCCCGGCGCATCGAGGGCCTCCACGGTCAGGCGCCAGGGTGCCTCGTTCCGCTCCAGGACGTTGTCGTAGAGGGTGATGCGGAAGGCGCGTGCCGCCGGGTCGTTCAGGTACAGGTAATGGCAGTCGCACGCCGCCGGCCGGTCCAGCAGGAAATGGAACAGGCGCAGGGGCAGGAAGCGCGGAGGCGCGGAGGCGACCGGCAGCCCCAGCGCCCTGGCCAGCAGCGCCAGCGGCGCGGTCCAGACCAGTTGCTCGAAGCCCAGCCGCTCGCCATCGGCCAGGCTCAGCACCTGCGCCGCGTGATCGACGCCCTGGACCTGGGCGCCGGTGAGGATGCGCCCGCCGCCAGCGCGCAGGCGCTCGCAGAGGGCTTCGACCCAACTGCCGACACCGCCGTTGCGGGGGTAGCGGTGGCGCACCGCGCTGCGCCCCTCCAGGTAGTCGCGAAACGCCACCTTGGCGTCGTAGACCACCGAGCGCTTGAGCTCCCGGCACACCTCGGCGCTGCCGGCGATGACACGGCCATAGCCGAGGAAGCGGTGGCTGCTCGCGCTGAGCTGGTCGAAGGGCGCCACGTAGAAACGCCTGAGCAGCGGGAAGAACACCTCGCGCGCCAGCGGCTCGCCGAAGTGCGCGAGCAGCGCCGCTTCGAGACTCGGGGCGTCGCGGTCGGTGGTCAGGCTGTTCAGCAGCCCGGTGAAGCAGGCCTGGTAGAGGCCGGGTGCCAGGACGCTGATGTCGATGAACTGGCTGCGGTCGTTGAGCACGCCGGCGAAGACGTTGCCGACCCGCAACACGGGCACGTCCTGCCAGTCGAGGCCGGCCTCGTCGAACAGCAGGCGGTCGACCCGCGCATCACCGGTCATCGCCGGGACGTGGGTGCCCTGGTCGAACGCATTGCCGTCCTCGTCGCGGTAGGAGCGCAGCAGCCCGCCGCACGCGTCGGCGCGCTCGATCAGCACCACGGGCAGGCCGCAGGCCTGTACCCAGTTCGCCGCCAACAGCCCGGCGATGCCGCCGCCCACCACCACGACCGGGCGCACGGCGTTCATGCCCGCACCGCCGGCTTGCGCGCCACCAGCAGCCAGGAGGCGAAGCGATGACCATCCGCCGGCTCGTAGCGCACCGACTGCTTCTCCTCCAGGTGCAGCAGTTCGAAGTCGGCGAACAGCGCACGCAGGTGCGCCTCGTCGGAGAAATGCACGCGGCCGGTGCCGGCGAAGGAGCCATCGGTGAAGCCGCTGCGGGTGTGCGGGTCGGCATCGGGCTGGCCACGGCTGGCGTCCGAATGGTTCACCGAGTACCAGTCGACGCCGATGAAGAACCCTCCGGGCACCAGGGCGTCGTGCACCTGGCGCAGGCAGCGGCGGATGGCCTGCTCGCCGTTGCAGGTGAGGGAGGCGCGGTCCAGCACCAGGTCGAAGCCCGGGGCGAAGGGCCAGGGTTGGGTGAAGTCGCCGGTGGCGATGGTCGCGGCCAGCTCGGGCAGACGCTCGCGCAACTGGGCGGCGATGGTCGGGCTGCCTTCCACGGCGTGGTAGTCCACGCCAAGGGACTGGAAGAACGGGATGTTGGCGCCCGCGCCACAGCCCAGCTCCAGCACACGCCTGCCGGGGCCGAGCTCGCGGCAATGACGCTTGGTCAGGCTGACCACATCGGACCAGGGCCAGATGGAAAGGTGGGTGCTGGCGGCGTAGCGCTGTTCCCACTCGATGGAAAAACTCATGTCAGCTCCCTGAATTCGCTGCGGCTGTCGCCGCTGTTCATCCACCAGTCCAGCACGCCGAGGCCGGGCACGAACGCGCCCCACAGCTGAGGATAGGTGGGCGGGGTGAAGGCCTGGTAATGCACGTCGATGCCCCGCTCGGCGAAGGCGGCCTCGTCGAGGTAGTCCCGGCCCAGGGCGCCGGACAGGTAGCTGTCCGCGCCCAGGGCCAGGCAGATGTCGAGCACCAGCTGCGACTTGCGGCTGTCGACGTCCAGCTCGCTGGCACGCACCAGGGGCGTCTCGATGCCGAGTTCATCCAGCCAGAAGCCCAGCTGGCGCCAGCAGAGCTCGGCCAGGTTGTCCTGGCGCTCGGCGTACAGCTGCTCCAGCTGCGCGTAGCGCTCGGCGAAGCGTGGTGCCCGGCGGTAGTTCATCGCCACGGCCTTGAGGTGGTCGCGGCGCCAGTCGCGGCTCTCGTCGATGCGGGTATCGCGCAGGGTGCTGGCCAGGTGGCCCCGGCCGAGCACCGGCACCGTCAACCACTGGGCGCCCTGGGGCGTCTTGATGCGATTGCGGTTGATGAAGCTGTTCTTCTCGAACTGCACGGTGTCGAGGAAGACGAAGCGGTCGACCCGGGCGATGCGGTCGAAGTAGCCCAGCCACGGCAGGTAGGCAGGCTGGTGGATGGCGACCCGGCGCGCGTCACTCATCGAAGAGCTCCGCCAGAAGTGGCCCGCGCAGGCGTCGCCAGTCCTCGGCGAAGAGCGCCAGCACCTCGACGTCGAAGACTCCATCCGGGCGGTGGATGTGCCGGCGCAGGCGTCCCTCCGCCACGAAGCCCAGGCGCTGGTGGACCCGCAGGCTGGCCGCATTGAAGTCGAGCACCTCCGAGCAGATCTTCTCCAGCTGCAGCACCTCGAACACCTGCTCGGCGAGCAGCGCCAGCATGCGCAGGCCGGTGCCCCGGGGCTGGGACGCGTCCCCGAGATTGAAGCCCCAGGTGCAGCGCCGGTGTCGCTCGCTGATGTCCGCGAGGCTGGCGTAGCCCACGGGCGCACCGTCACGCTCGAGCAACAGGTGGCGCGAGGCCGGGTTGGCCAGTTCGCGCTGCAACCACCTCTGGTGCTCGGGCAGGGCGATCTCGGCGGTGTTGTACATGCACTGGCGCACCGGCTCGGCGTTGCGCCAGCGCAGCAGCAGCGCGGCATCGTCCAGGGTCACCGGGCGCAGCCGGAAGGTCGGTGCGGGCACCGCGCTCATGGCGCGTCCACCGGGGCGAAATCCCCCAGGCGCAGCAGCTCGCCACTGGCGATCGCCCGTGTCGCGACGCTGCCCAGCGCCTGCTCGTAAAGGGCGGGCGGCAAGCCGTTGCCGGGGCGGCGCAGTCCCAGGTTGTGCTCGTCCAGGCGTTCGCCCACGGCGATATCGCGCAGCGCCATGAGGCTGCGCCGGGCGAGCACGCGCATGTCCCCCTCGGCGCGTGTCGGGCGCAGGTAGGGCGAACCGATGATGGCGTCGGCCCGGTGGATATGGGCGATCCATTCGGCCAGGCCCTGGGGGTTCTCGGAGAACCAGTGATCCGGCCCCGGCAGGTCGTGGTCGAGGGTGAAGTGCTTCTCGAACAGCCGCGCCCCGCGCGCCACCGCCAGGGAGGCGGCCAAGGGCCCCTGGGTGTGGTCGGAAAAACCGGTCAGCAGCCCGGGGAAGGCCTGCTGCAGGGTGCCCAGCTTGGCCAGGTTGACGTCCGCGTCGGGGGTCGGGTACTGCGAGGTGCACAGCAGCAGCGCGACCTGGGTCCCGTCGAACCAGCCCACCGTCTCCAGCGCCTGGTGCACGTCGGCCAGGTCGCTCATGCCGCAGGAAAGGATCAGCGGCAGCCCGGCGCCGGCGTAGTGGCGCAGCAGCGGCAGGTTGCTGAAATCGTCCGAGCCGACCTTGATCGCCGGCACGCCGATGCGTTGCAGCACCTCGAGATCGCTGCGGTTCTGCGGCGAGGAGAAGAAGGTGATGCCGACCTTGGCGCAATGGGCCTTGACCGCCCGCCACTGCGCCTCGTTGAACTCGTAGCGCCTGAACATCGCCAGCATGGATTCGGTGACGCTTCGCCCCTGGGACTGGTAGGTGAACATCTGCTGCGGGTCGCCGCAGAACTCCTCGGCCTTGAAGGTCTGGAACTTCACCGCATCGGCGCCCGACTCGCGGGCGACTTCGATCATCCTCAGGGCCAGGTCGAGATCACCGTTGTGGTTGATGCCCACCTCGGCGATGCAATAGGGCTTCTCGTCGGGCCCGATGGGGCGTCCGGCTATTTCGAAGCGGCGTGTCGACATGCTGATGATTCCTCTGCGGCCGGCTCAGGAGCCGACCGACGCATCCAGGAGTGCGCGGCAGACCCGGACGGCGCCGAAGCCGTCGACCAGGTCCCAGGCGCGTTGGGAAAGCCCGCGCAACCGCTCGGCATCGAGGCCGTCCAGCGCGCGCCGGTAGTCCATGGGGGTAAGGCGGGCGTGCTCGCCCAGGTCGATGGCCAGGTCGAGTTCCTGCAACCCCCTGGCCAGCTCACGCTGGTTCTCGGCCAGCACCACCACCAGCGCTGGCAGGCCGAGGGCGCAACGCTCCCAGGACGACGAGCCGGCGGCGCCGATGGCCAGGTCGGCCTCGGCCATCAGCCGGGCCATGTAGTCGATCTGGCAATGCAGGCGCCAGCCGTGGGCAGCACACAGGGCGTCCAGCGCCTGCCGGTCCGCGTGCCCCTGGCCGATGACCACGTCCACCTGCAGTGACGGCCGCCAGCCGGCCAGCGCGTGCAGGGCCTTGAGCGTCTCGCCCTGGTCGTCGCCGCCGGTGAAGAACACCAGCACGCGCTCCAGCTCCCCGGTACGCGGGGCGACCTGCTCGCGGGCCAGCAGGAATTCGTCGCGCAACAGCGCGTAGGTGGGGCCGAACAGGCAGGTTGCCGCACGCGCCAGGTAGCCGGCATAGCGCGCCTCCGGCGCGGCGTGCAGGCCCTGGTCCAGCAGCAGGTCGCAGTCCAGCGGGCGGTTGGCCAGATCGTCCAGCACCATGACCCGCCGCGCATGGCGACGCGCCAGGCCGTGCCACTCGGCGTCGAGGCCGTAGTGGTCGACGACGCACCAGTCGACTTGGCGATCGCCCAGCAGCGCATGCAACGCCTCGGCGTCGGCGCGGTTGTCGATCCGCGCCTCGGCGGTAGCGGCCATCGGGTCGGCATGGCGTGCCGGCAGCTCGAGCAGCTCGTATTCGGCCGGCACCAGCGACAGGGGCGCGCCTTCCAGGCCGCGACAGGCGAAGCTCAGGCGGGCGCCCTGCTCGTGCAGTTCGCGGGCCAGCGTCAGGCAGCGCATCAGGTGGCCGCTGCCGATGACGGGCGAGGCGTCCACGCGAAACAGCACGCGCATCTCAGATGTCCCCCTCCAGCAGCAGGGTCGCGTACATCAGTTCGGCGCGGTGCCAGTCCTCGGGGCTGTCGATGTCCTGAACCAGGTAGCGCGGCAGCACCAGCGGCAGCGAATGCGGGGCGTGGATGGCCTTGCCGTCGAGCCAGGCGGCGACGCGGCCCCAGTAGAACTGGCCGGCGTCGTGGTAGGCGCGCTCCAGGTCCTGGGAACGGGTGTCGTAGAACTCCGGGTAGAGCGACTCCACGCCACCATCGGCGTTGATCCGCAGGGCGCGCTGCACCGGCGAGCCGTAGTCGGTGATGGTGAAGGCGAAGTCCTTGTCCGGGTTCGCGGCCAGGAGTTCGAAGCCGTCGCAGAGCTTCTCCGGCAGCACCAGGGGGGCGGTGGCGTAGAGGCAGCAGGCGTAGTCCGGGTGGTACCCGGCGGCGGCAAGCTCGCGCAGGGCGTGCTGGATCACCTCGACGGTGCCGGCATGGTCGTCGGCCAGCGCCGCCGGACGCAGGAAGGGCACCTCGGCGCCCTGAGCCAGGGCGATGTCGGCGATCTCGGCATCGTCGGTGCTGACCACCACCCGCTCGAACAACCCGCAGGCCAGCGCCGCGCGGATCGAGTAGGCGATCATCGGCTGCCCCTGGAACAGCTTCACGTTCTTGCGCGGAATCCGCTTGCTGCCTCCGCGGGCAGGAATGATGGCGACCTTGCTCATGGGCGTTTTTCCAGAAGGAACCAGTTGATGTCGTCGGTCGGGAAATTGACGTCGCGCCGATAGACGAAGCCGTAGTCGACCAGCTGCAGGTCGGGATACAGGTCGAGCATCTCGCCGGCGAAGTCCCGCTTGAACAGCTTGCCGGCATGGCCCCGGTAGCTGATTTCCACCGGCGAGGGGCTGTAGTACTCGGCGATCAGCAAGTGACGGCGGCTGGCCTCATGGAGTTTGGCATAGGCCTGGGGCAGGAGCTCCGGCGGCAGATGGATGAGCACGCCGCGGGTGAAGGCCAGGTCCACGGGCTGTTGCACCGGGTAGTCGAACAGCGAGCCCTGCCAGATGTCGGCGATGCCCAGGGCCTGGGCGATGTCGCGGGCCTTGGCGTTGAGCTCGACGCCCCGCAGCGTCGCCTGGGGGAACAGGCGGTTCAGCGCGCGCAGGTTGAGGCCGCGATTGGTGCCCAGCTCCAGCACGCTGTCGATGCGTCCGGCACGGCGCAGGGCCTGGACGAAGAAGGCGGTGACGTTGGCGACATGGACCTCGCCGTCGTTGCGGTCGACGTACTGGTCGCCGAACTCGCCCTGCCAGAATCGTTCTTGCTCGGTCAGCTCACGCACGGGTTTCTCCAGTCACTGCAGGACGCTGGCGAGGGTGCTCGCCACCTGGTCCTGCTGCTCGTCGGTCAGGTCGGGGAACAGCGGCAGGCTCAGGGCCTGGGCGTAGTAGCGCTCGGCCTCGGGGAAGTCGCCCGGGGCGAAGCCCAGCTGCCGGTAATAGGGCTGCAGGTGCACGGGGATGTAGTGCAGGTTGACGCCGATGCCGGCGCCGCGCAGGGCTTCGAAGATCGCCCGATGGCCGTGCTGCAGGCGTTCCAGGCGCAGGCGCACCGGGTAAAGGTGCCAGGCCGGCTCGGCTCCCGCCTGCACCTGCGGCAGCTCCAGCGGCAGGTGGGCGAGCCGCTCGCCGTAGCGGGCCACCAGTTGCCGGCGACGGGCGACGAAGGCGTCCAGGCGCTGCAGCTGGGACAGGCCGAGGGCGGCCTGCAGGTCGGTCATGCGGTAGTTGAAGCCCAGTTCCAGCTGCTGGTAGTACCAGGGGCCTTCGCTCGGCCCCGTCATCGCCGCCGGGTCACGGGTGATGCCGTGGCTGCGCAGGCGACGCAGGCGTTCGGCCAGCCGCGGGTCGTTGGTGGTGAGCAGGCCGCCCTCCCCCGTGGTGATGATCTTCACCGGGTGGAAGCTGAATACGGTGATGTCGGCATGCTCGCAACAGCCCACCGGGCGACCGCCGTAGCGGGCACCGATGGCATGGGAGGCATCCTCGATCACGCGGAAGCCGTAGCGCCGCGCCAGCTCGGCGATGCGAGCCATGTCGCAGCTCTGCCCGGCGAAGGCCACGGGAACCACTACCTTGGGCAGGGTGCCGTCGCGCTCGGCGCGTTGCAGGCGGGCGTCGAGCTGGGCGACGTCGAGGTTGAGGGTCGCCGGGTCGATGTCGACGAAATCCACCTGGGCGCCGCAATAAAGGCCGCAATTGGCGCTGGCGACGAAGGTGTTGGGGCTGGTCCAGAGGCGGTCGCCCGGCCCCAGGTCGAGGGCCAGGCAGGCAATGTGCAGGGCGGCGGTGGCGTTGCTCACGGCGATGCCATGGGCGGCCTGGCAACGCTGGGCAACGGCCTGCTCGAAGCGTTCGATGGCCGGGCCCTGGGTCAGCCAGTCGGAACGCAGGGTGGCGACCACCGCATCGATGTCGGCCTGGCTGATGTTCTGGCGACCGTAGGGAATCATGGTCAGGCCCAGGCGTCGGCCAGCTGTCGCAGCTCGGGCACGCTCAGGTAGTGGGGGTTGCTGTCGGAGACGTACTCGAAGCCCTCCTCCACCGCCACGCCCACGCCGCCCAGGCCATCGCGGGCGTAGTCGTACTGGGTGTTGAAGGTGATCGACGGGGCGATGACGAAGTGCCGGGCGAATTCGAAGGTGTGGGTGCTGTCGTCGCGGGAGATCATCATCTCGTGCAGCTTCTCGCCCGGACGGATGCCCACCTGCCTGTGCGGCATGCCGGGCGCCAGCGCCTCGGCCAGGTCGGTGATGCGCGCGGAGGGGATCTTCGGCACGAACAGCTCGCCACCGTGCATGCGCTCGAAGCTGCGCATGACGAAGTCGACACCCTCGTCGAGGGTGATCCAGAAGCGCGTCATGCGCGGGTCGGTGATCGGCAGCTCGCGGGCGCCTTCGGCGATCAGCTTGCGGAAGAACGGCAGGACAGAGCCCCGGGAGCCGACCACGTTGCCGTAGCGCACCACCGCGAAACGGGTCTGGTGGTCACCTGTGATGTTGTTGGCGGCGACGAACAGCTTGTCGCTGAGCAGCTTGGTGGCGCCGTAGAGGTTGACCGGACTGGAGGCCTTGTCGGTGGACAGCGCCACGACCTTCTGCACGCCATTGGCCAGCGCCGCGTTGATGATGTTCTCGGCGCCGCTGACGTTGGTGCGGATGCACTCGGTGGGGTTGTACTCGGCGGCCGGCACCTGCTTCAGCGCGGCGGCGTGGACCACCAGGTCGATGCCGCGCATGGCCTGCTGCAGGCGGTCGGCGTCGCGCACGTCACCCAGGAAATAGCGCATGCAGGGGGCGTTGAACTCCTGCTGCATCTCGTACTGCTTGAGTTCGTCGCGGGAGAACACCACCACGCGCTTGGGCTGGTAGCGCGCCAGCAGGGTACGGATGAACGCGCGACCGAACGAGCCGGTGCCCCCGGAAACGAATACGGACTTGCCATCGAACATGCTGCTCTCCCCTGCCCATGTCAGCCGGCCCTGCGCCGGATGAACGCGCTGCCTTTGTCACCGACAGTTTTATGGCGCTCGCTTTTGATGTCGAGACCCAAAGCAAGCATGGTGCCAACCCGTTGAAATGCAAGGTGGCCCGGCGGGGAGATGGATGGCCTGGCACCGCGCGCGACAGCGCGGCGGACGGCTCAGTTGAGGAAGTTGAACAGGCTCAGGCCGCTGATCTTCACGTAGCTCTGTTGCGCGGCCTGGAGGATGGTGGACTGCATGGTCAGGCGCGACAGGGCCTCGGCGTAGTCGAGGTCCTCCAGCGACGACTGCACGGACTTGTTCACCAGGCTGACGTCGTCGACGAAGCCTTCGGTGGAATCCAGGGTGTTGAGGCGTGCGCCCACCGAGCCCTGCACGGCCAGCACCTTGGTGTTGACCGCGTCGAGGTTGGAGGTGGCGACCGCCACCGCGTCACGGATCTGCCGGTTGCCCGCCGGGGTGTCGGAGGACGACTGCAGCGCCTTGCGCAGGTCGGAGACCACGTTGAGCAGGCTGCGCTTCTCGGCATCCGGCTTGCGGTTGACGGCGAAGTCGTCACCTGCCGCCGGCGCGCCGTCGATCTGTACCTTGACGCCACCGTAGGTGATGAAATCGGAGGTCTGCGAGTTGGTGTCCAGGGCGCCGGTGGCCAGTTGCCCGGCCGGCGGGGTCGCCGGGTTGTAGGTGGTCCAGTCATAGCCGACCGGCAGGGTGGCCGGGTCGTAGACCACGTAGCGCTGGGCATCGAGGAAGTGGATGCCGATGGCGTCGGTGGCCGCCGGCGGGTTGCTGGACGGGAAGACCGTGTCGTAGTCCGTCTTGTCGACGACCAGGCCCTGGGAAATGGTCGCGGTGCTGCCGGTCCCCGTGGCGCTCTTGGAGGTGGTCACGCGGTTGGCGTTGAAGACGTTCTCGAACAGGTCCTTGCCGTTGTCACCCAGGGCCAGAAAGTTGCTGCTGGCCACCTGGACCTCGCGCCGGCCTTCGTCGCCCTGGTAGCTGTAGGTGCCGTCGGCATTGCGCACGAAGGGCTGGGTGTCGGCCTGGGAACCGGAAAACAGGTACTTGCCGCTGGCGTCCTTGCTGTTGAGCAGGCTCATCAGCTCGTCTTCGCGCTGCTGCAGCTCGGTGGCCAGGGAAGCCTTGTCGGTGGAGTCCAGGGCACCGTCGCCCGCTTCGACGGCAATCTCGCGGATGCGCTGCATCACGTTGCCGACGGAGGTGAGGATGCTCTCCTCGGAGTTCAGGCTGTTCTTCGCGGCGGTGATGTTGGACTTGTACTGGGCATTGAGCGCCTCTTCCTGGCTCAACTGCAGCAGGCGCACGGAGGCCACGGGATCGTCGGCGGGCGTGAGGATGCGCTTGCCGGTGCTGATCTGCTCCTGGGTCCGGGTCACGTTCGCGTAGTTCTTCTGCAGGCCCGCGACCTGGTTGTTGAAAGCCTGGATAGTCGAGATTCTCATTTCACATCAGCCTCAATTGAAGGCGCCTATGAGTGTATCGAACAGCGCGCGCGCAACTTGAATGACCTGGGCGTTGGCGTTGTAGTACTGCTGGAACTGGATCAGGTTCGCCGCCTCCTCGTCCAGGTTCACGCCCGAGAGCGAGTCGCGGTTCTCCTGCGCCTGGCTCAGCACCGCCTCGCTGGCATCGGAGTTGACCCGCACCTGCGCGGTCAGCGAACCGACCCGCTCCACCAGTCCGCTATAGGCATCGGTGTAGGTGGCGCCGGTGCTGCCGTTGCCGACCACCGGCTTGGTCTGCAGGCCGACCAGGGCCAGGGCGTTGCGGTTGTCGCCGGTGCCCTTGTTGTTGAAGGCCAGGCTGAAGCTATCGCCGCTCTGCGGGGTGCCGCCCATGGTGAATTCGTAGGTGTAGCTGTTGTTGGTCGACGGGTCGGTGTAGTTCAGCCGCAGGGTGTTGGTCTGCCCCGGGGTCAGCGCCGTGGTGGACGGCGACACGTAGCTCAGGGTGGCGCCGGCCGGCAGGGTGCCGTTGAGGGTGTTGGTGGTCGCGTCGAAGGTCAGCGCGATGCCGCTGGCGCCGAACAGGTCCTGCAGGTCGGTGACGTCGATCGGCGAGGGCCCGCTGGTCAGGGCCGGCTGGCTGATGGTGCCGGTGCCACGGTTGTTGGTGGTCGCCTCGGCCCGCGCCGAGCCGGAGAAGGCCAGCTGGTCGGAGGTCTTGAGCACGCTCTCGAAATCCGTGGCGCCGCGCCGGGTCGGCTGCAGGGTGAAACGATCATTGGCCGCCGGCAGCGAGTCCAGCTGCACCTGGAAGCCCTGGTCGTTGCCCGCGGCGTCGGCGAAGGCCAGGGTGTAGGGGCCGGTGCCGGTGACGGTGACCGTCATCGGCGCGTTGTCCGACAGGCGCGTGGCGGTGTAGTTGGTGCCGTCGAAATCCAGGCGGTAGTCGCTGGTACCGAGCTTGCTGGTGTCGGTGATGTTCAGCGTGGCATTGGCGGTGCCGGTGTTGTTGACGTTCGGCAGCACCCGCAGCGACGTCGACTGCGGGTCGTTGATGTTGCCGAACAGCGGACTGCCGGCCCGACCGGCGGAATCCAGGCCCTGCCCCAGCTGCCTGTTGATGGTGTCGGAGAGGGTGATCGCCAGCTGGCCGAGGGCGTTGTACGACTGGTCCAGCGCGGTGTCGCGGTAGGCCAGCAGGCCGCCCATCTCGCCACCGGAGATCTGCGTGGTGATGGTCTGCGAGACGCCGCCTGTGACCAGGTCGATCTGGTAGCGCGACGGGTCGTCGACGCCGGGCTTGGCACGCAGGGTGGAAGCGGTGTTGCCCACCACCAACGGCTGCCCGGTGCCGACGAAGAGGCTGACGCTGCCGTCGCTCTGCTCCAGGGTCTTGACCCCGATCATCTCGGAAATCTGGCGGATGGCCTCGTCACGGGCGTCCAGCAGGTCGTTGGGCTCGGCGCCGCTGGCGCGGGCCTTGGCGATGGCGTCGTTGTAGTTGGCGACGTTGGCGGCCAGGGAGTTGACCTGGGTGGTCAGCGCGCCGAGCTGGTCGTTGATCTGGCTGTTCTGCTTGTCGAGCTGGTCGTAGAGGGTATTGAAGGTGTCCGCCAGGCCCTTGGCCTGGGACAGCACCGCCTCGCGCGCAGCCACCGAGGACGGGTCCTGGGAGGCGGTCTGCAGCGAGGTGAAGAAGCTCTTCAGCGCCGGGCTGATGCCGGTGGTGGTGTTGGACAGCAGGCCGTCGAGCTGTTCGATCTGGCTCTTGAAGGTCTGCAGTTCGCTGTTCTGGCTGGTGGCGGTGCGCAGCTGCGAGGTGAGGAACTCGCTGGCCAGGCGACGCACGTCGACCACCTGGCTGCCGGAGCCGATGTAGCCGCCGCCGGTGAACTGCGGGATGTTCGATTGCTGCACGGCCTGCTGGCGCGAATAGCCCGGCGTGTTCACGTTGCTGATGTTGTGTCCGGTCACCGTCAGGGAGGTCTGCGAGGTGCGCAGCCCGGACAGCCCGATGGATAACAGGTCAGCCATGTCTCATCCTCATGAGCGGGGCACCGCCGACTCGCCGGCCGCTACAGCCTGGTAGGTCTGCATCTGCCGGGCGATCTGGGCGACCTTGCGCGCGTATTGCGGGTCGGTCGCGTAGCCGGCCTGCTGCAGTTCGCGGACGAAACGCTCAGGCTTGTCGGTTACTTCCAGTGCCTCTTGATATCGATCGTTCCCCTGCAGAAAGTTCACATAATCGTGGAAGCTCTGCTGATAGGAATCGTATGCGCGGAACGATGCCGCTTCCTTGACGGCCTGGCCGTCCTTGAATTCGGTGGTCAGGGCACGGGCCGACTGGCCGTCCCAGCCATGGGACTTGATGCCGAACAGGTTGTGGCTGCTGCTGCCGTCCTGCTGGCGGATGATCGATTTGCCCCAGCCGGTCTCGAGCGCCGCCTGGGCCACCAGGTAACGGGGGTCGACACCGATGCTCTTCGCCGCCTCCTGGGCCATGGGCAGCATGGTGTCGATGAACTCCTGCGGCGAGCCGAACGCGGACTTGCCCGGCGCCAGTGGCGGCTGGGCGATGCGCCGGCCGATCACGGCGTCGTTGCCGGCGATGCGGTTGGCGCTGGTCTCGGGGGCGCCATAGGACTTGGCCGGCAGCCAGTCGGAGCCGGCCAGGGCCTGGCTCTGCGCCGGCGCCTGGGCAGCGCCTTCGGCGGCGCTGGCGGAGGGCACGATGCCGGCCAGCAGGCGGTCGGTGAGCTTGCTCGGCAGGCTGATGCGACGCATGGCCAGCAGCCTGGAGTCGTCGCGACCGTCGGCCGGTGCTTCGAGCTTGCTGCCCTTCTGCGGCCAGCTGATGCCGTTGGTCTCGGCCACCTGGGCGAAGGGGTTCGGGCCGGTGGCCTTGGAGACGCCCTTGTTCTTGGTCAGCTGGCGGGTCAGCACGTCGGACAGGCCGATGCCCTGCCCCTTGGAGATGGTCACGGCCAGCTGCTGGTCGTACATGTCCTGGTAGGTCTTGCTCTCGTTGCTGTTGAGGAAGTTGCCCTCGGCGAACACATTGTTGGCCGAGCGCATGGCCTTCATCATCTCGTTGAGGAACAGCGACTCGAATTCCTGGGCGACCTTCTTGATGTTCGCGTCGCTGTCCCGATCCTTGCCCACCTTGAACTGGGCCATGCGGTTGAGGTCGGTGTACGCGCCGGTATCGACGGGGCTGCCTGCGCCTATTCCTGCCGAGAGTCTGGAGTCCATGGCCGCCTCCTCAGATCACGATCAGGTCGGCCTGGAGGGCGCCGGCTTGCTTGAGCGCCTCGAGGATGGCCATCAGGTCGGAAGGCGCGGCGCCCACCTGGTTCACCGCACGGACGATCTCGTCCAGGGTGGTGCCGGGGCCGAACTTGAACATCGGCTTGGCTTCCTGGTCGGCGTTGACCTTGGAGCGCGGCACCACGGCGGTCTGCCCACCGGACAGGGCACCGGGCTGGCTGACGATGGGGTCTTCGGTGATGGTCACGGTCAGGCTGCCGTGGGTGACGGCGGCCGGCTGCACCTTGACGTTCTGGCCGATGACGATGGTGCCGGTGCGCGAGTTGATGATGACCTTGGCCACCGCCTGGCCGGCTTCCACTTCGAGGTTCTCCAGCACCGACATGTAGTCGACGCGCTGGCTCGGGTCCATCGGCGCGGTGACGCGCACCGAGCCGCCGTCCAGCGCCTGGGCGACGCCCGGGCCGAGCAGTTCGTTGAGCTTGTCGACGATGTTCTTGGCGGTGGTGAAGTCCGGGCGATTGAGGTTCAGGGTCAGGGTGTTGCCCTGGTCGAAGCCGCTGGGTACCGGGCGCTCGACCGTGGCACCGGCGGGAATGCGGCCGGACGACGGAACGTTGACGGTGATTTTCGAGCCGTCGCTGCCTTCGGCGTCGAAGCCGCCGACCACCAGGTTGCCCTGGGCGATGGCGTAGACGTTGCCGTCGATGCCCTTCAGCGGCGCCATCAGCAGGCTGCCGCCGCGCAGGCTCTTGGCGTTGCCGATGGACGAGATGGTGACGTCGATGGCCTGGCCCGGCTTGGCGAAGGGCGGCAGGTCGGCGTGGATGGACACGGCCGCGACGTTCTTCAGCTGCACGTTGCCGGAGCCGGCCGGCACCTTGATGCCGAACTGCGCCAGCATGTTGTTGAAGGTCTGCAGGGTGAAGGGCGTCTGGGTGGTCTGGTCGCCGGTACCGTTGAGGCCCACCACCAGGCCGTAGCCGATCAGCTGGTTGTTACGCACGCCCTGAATGCTCGCCAGGTCCTTCAGCCGTTCGGCATGGACGGTCGTGGCGGCGAGCAACAGGCAGAGGGCAGCGGTCAGTCGTTTCATCTTCGCAATCACCTGCTCAGAACGGCCACAGCGGGCTCATGAAGAAGCGGTCGAACCATCCTGGCTGGCTGGCATCGGCGAAGGCGCCGGTGCCGGAATAGGTGATGCGCGCATCGGCGATGCGGTTGGAGGAGACGCTGTTGTCGGTGCCGATGTCGTCGGCGCGGACCAGGCCGGCGATGCGCACCAGCTCGTCGCCGGTATTGAGGGTCATCCACTTCTCGCCGCGCACGGCGAGGATACCGTTGGGCAGCACTTCGGAGACGGTGACGGTGATCGAGCCGCTGAGGCTGTTGCTCTGCCCCGCCTGGGAGTTGCCGCTGGTGTCGCGGGAGCCGCTGTAGCCGACGTCCATGGACAGGTTCTCCGCCTTGAGCGGGTTGAGGCCGGTGCTGGGGTTGTCGACCCGCACGCCGCCGCCGAACAACGAGGTCAGCCCGAGGTTGGCCGTGCTGTCCTTCTGGATCTGCGAGGTGGCGTTCTTGCTGGCCTGGGTACGCTCGTTGAGGGTGATGGTGATGATGTCACCGACACGATACGCCTTGCGGTCGTCGTAGAGATTGGTTTCGAAGCCGGCCTGATAAATGGAGCCGTTGTTCTGCGCGGCGGGCATGGGCGTGCGCGGCAGGACGGGGGCGTAATAGGGATCGTTCGGTTTGGCGGCCGGCGCGACGCACCCGGTGAGCAGGTGGGCGGCGAGCAGCGAGACAGGAAGGATCAGCCGGTTCATGACAACTTACCTCGGGGGTATTACAGGTTCTGCGAGAGGAATCCGAGCATCGAGTCGGCCGTGGAGATGACCTTGGAGTTCATCTCGTAGGCGCGCTGGGTGGTGATCATGTTCACCAGCTCCTCGACCACGCTGACGTTGGAGTTTTCCAGGGTGTTCTGCAGCACGTTGCCCAGGCCGGTCAGGCCGGGGGTGCCGACCTGCGGCGCACCGCTGGAGGCGGTCTCCAGGAACAGGTTGTTGCCGATGGCCTGCAGGCCGCCGTAGTTGACGAAGTCGGCGGTCTGGATGTTGCCGATCACCTGCGGGGTGGGGTTGCCGAAGGTGGTGACGGATGCGGTGCCGTCCTCGCCCACGGTGAAGGTCTGCACCTCGGCCGGCAGCACGATCGCCGGCTCCAGGGGATAGCCCTGGGAGGTGACGACCTGGCCGTCGGAGTTCAGGTGGAAGCTGCCATCGCGGGTGTAGGCGACGGTGCCGTCCGGCATCAGGATCTGGAAGAAGCCACGGCCGTTCACCGCCAGGTCGAGCGGCTGCTCGGTGGTCTGCAGGCTGCCCTGGGTGAAGATCTTCTGGGTGCCGGCGATGCGCACGCCGGTACCCAGTTGCAGGCCGCTGGGCAGCTCGCTGTCCTGGGTGCTCTGCGCGCCGGGCTGGCGGCGGATCTGGTACAGCAGGTCCTCGAACTCGGCGCGATCACGTTTGAAACCCGTGGTCGATACGTTCGCCAGGTTGTTGGAAATGGTGGTCAGGTTCATGTCCTGAGCCGCGAGGCCCGTCTTGCTGACCCAGAGTGCCGGAAGCATCTTCGTTCTCCTCGGGCGCCGGTTTCATGGCGCCGCGTACTGGTAATTAGCTGAGTTGCATGACCCGTGCCATCGCCGAAGCATCGTCTTCGGCGGTGCGCATCATCTTCACGTGCAGTTCGAACTGGCGGGACAGCGAGAGGATCGCGGTCATCTCTTCCACCGCGTTGACGTTGCTGCCCTCGAGGAAGCCCGAGGTCACCTGGACGGCGCCATCCACCGGCGCGGGCTGGCCGCTCTTGAGGCGCATCAGGCCGTCGGTGCCCTTTTCCAGCTGCTTGAGATCGGGGTTGACCAGCTTGATGCGGTCGACCTCGGCCATCACGTTCGGGGCCTCGCCCAGGGAGCGGATGCTGATGGTGCCGTCGGCGCCGATCTCCACCTTCTGCTCCGGCGGGATGGCGATGGGACCGGCATTGCCGATCACCGGCAAACCGTCGCCGGTACGCAGCTGGCCGAGGGCGTCGACCTGCAGGCTGGCGGTGCGTACATAGGCTTCGCTGCCATTGCCCGACTGCACGGCGATCCAGCCCTGGCCACCGATGGCGATGTCCAGGTCGCGTCCGGTTTCCTGCATGGAGCCCGGTGTGAAGTCGGTGCCGGGGCGCTCGCTCATGGCGTAGACGCGCGCCGGAAAGGTGTCGCCGAACACGGGCATGGAACGGGCCTGCTCGTAGTCGCGACGAAAGCCCGTAGTGGAAATGTTCGCCAGGTTGTTGGCGTGGGCGCGCTGGGCCAGGGTGTTCTGGCTGGCGCCTGACATGGAGACGTACAGCATCTTGTCCATGGGGTTCTCCGAGTGGGCTTTTGACGCCCGCTGACTCTTTGCAGGCTATTCAGCAATTGCTGTGCCAGAAACGGAGAAATAAGTGCAAGCCACTGATACAGAAGGGAAAAACAAAAAGAAAAAGGCCCAAGCAAGGGGCCTTCGAATGCCGTGGCGGCGAGGGGCTGCCGCCAGCGGCAAGGTCCTTGCCGCCCGATGACCCGGGCGGCAAGCACTACTCAACGCAGGTTGATGATGGTCTGGGTGACTGCGTTCTCGGTCTCGATGGTCTTGGCGTTGGCCTGGTAGTTGCGCTGCGCCACGATCAGGTCGACCAGCTCGGTGGAGATATCGACGTTGGAGGCTTCCAGGGCGCCGGACTGCAGGGCGCCCAGGGTGCCGGAGCGCGGGGTGCCGATGACCGGCTCGCCGGATTCGGAGGACTGCACCCAGGAGGTCTTGCCCACCGGGGTCAGGCCCTGGACGTTGGCGAAGTTCGCCAGCACCACCTGGCCCTGGATCTTCGACTGGCCGTTGGTGTAGCGGGCGAAGATGTTGCCTTCGTCGTCGATCTCCAGGCCCGACAGCTGGCCGGTGGTGTAGCCGTCCTGGGCGACCTTGGTCACCGCGAAGGCGCTGGAGAACTGGGTCGAGCCGCGGATATCGAAGCTGATGGTCGGCGCGGCGGCGGCGCCGTTGGCACTCCACACCGGCGGAGTGGCGCCGTTGGACTGCGCCGGCACCCAGCCGGTGATGCCCAGGGTGCCGTCGGCGTTGACGGTGAAGCCGCCCGTGCCGGTGAAGGTGGTGGTGTCGAGCTGGCCGGAGCTGGTGAAGCCCACCGTGGTGTTGATCGGCGCAGTGCTGGCCGGGTTGGTCGGGTTGCGACCGTCGATCAGCACGTTCATGGTCCAGGTGTTGGCCGGGGTGGCCGCCTTGACGAAGTACTGGGTCATGACGTGGGCGTTGCCCTGGGCGTCATAGATGTTCACCGAGGTCGACGAGTTGTAGGTGGTCGGGTCGGCCGGGTCGAACGGCGTCTTGGTCGGCACCGTGTTGGTGGAGTTGAGGTTGAACGGCTGGGTGATGGTGGTGGTGGCCTTGGGCTGCTGGTTGTTGGTCTGGATCACCAGGTCGCCGACCACGCCGCTCTGCAGCGCACCGTTGGCATCCACCGAGTAGCCCTGCAGGCGATAGCCGTTGTTGTCGACGATGTAGCCGTTCTTGTCGGTGCCGAAGTAGCCGGCGCGGGTGTAGCTGATGGCGCCGTTGTTGCTGGTGATGAAGAAGCCGTTGCCGTTCACCGCCAGGTCGAGGGCGTTCTCGGTGTAGTCGATGGTGCCCTGGTTGTAGAGCTGGGCGACGTTGCCCAGCAGCACGCCGCTGCCGATGGTCTTGCTGCCGGAACCGAGAACGGAGGCCGAGTACAGGTCCTGGAACTCGCCACGGGATTGCTTGAAGCCGACGGTGCCGGCGTTGGCGATGTTGTTGCCAGTGATATTGAGGTCACTGGAGGCGGCGCGGATGCCGCTGAGTCCGATATTGAACGACATGGGATGCTCCTGTAACGCCGGCGCCGCCGACGATTATTGACCGATGACCTTGACCTTGGAGAGTGCGACGCTGCCCAGCCCGGCGAGGTTGAGCGTCATCTCGGCACCATTCAGGCCGAGGGTGACGCTGTCCACGTTCGCCGGCAGGTTGGTGGACATCGCCACCGTCTTGCCGTCGATGGCCGCCTCGGCCTGGAAGGTGTAGGTACCGTTCGGCGCGACGTTGCCGCTCGAATCCTTGCCGTCCCACATGAAGCTGACCTGGCCGGCACTCTGGGCGCCCAGGTTGATGCGGTTGACGGTGTTGCCCTTGCTGTCCAGCACGTTGACATAGACGTTGGTGCTGGCGCCGGTGAGGTTGATGCTGCCCTTCATTGTCTCGCTGGTGTCCACCACCGCCTTGTTGGTGGTGACGATGACCTTGCGGCCGACCAGGGAGGACGCCTGCAGCGCCTGCGAGGACTGGGTGCTGGAGAGGATGCTCTCGACACTGGTGTTCAGGTTGTCGAGACCTTCCACGGTACTGAACTGGGCCAGCTGCGCGACGAACTCGCTGTTGGTCTGCGGGTCCAGCGGGTTCTGGTTGTTCATCTGAGCCACCAGCAGCTGCAGGAACTGGTCCTTGCCCAGCGAGCTGTCCTTGGTCTTGTCGTTGTCCTTGAGCTTGTACTGGTCGAGGACCGAGCTGCTCGAAGTTCCGCTTACGCTGTCAACGCTCATCTTGTTCCCTCACTCGCGCCTTACTGACCCAGGGTCAGTACGCGCTGCATCATCTGCTTGGCGGTGTTCATCATTTCGACGTTGGTCTGGAAGGCACGGCTGGCGGAAATCATGTCGGCCATCTCCTCCACCACGTTGACGTTGGGGTAGTACACGTAGCCATCGGCGTTGGCAGCCGGGTGGTTCGGCTCGTAGCGCGGGGTCAGGGCGCTCTGGTCTTCGATCACACCGAGCACCTGCACGCCACGACCGGATTCGTCCTCGCCGGCGAACAGCGAGGCGCTGCCGCCGTTCTCGCTGTTGAGCTGGCTCTGGAACATGGTGGCGAAGACCGGGTGGCGGGCACGGTAGGTCTGGTTGAGGCTGGAGGACACCGTCTCGGCGTTGGCGATGTTGCTGGAGATGGTGTTCAGGCGAGTGCTCTGGGCACTCATGCCGGTGCCGGCAATGTTGAAGACGCTGGACAGTGACATGGTGGTGATCTCCCCTTATTCGCCGCGCAGGGCGTTGACCAGCCCTTTGAACTTGCTGTTGAGCAGGGTGAAGCTGGCCTGGAACTGCATGGAGTTCTCGGTGTAGGTCGACTGTTCCTGCTGCAGGTCGACGGTGTTCTGATCGATCGAGGGCTGGAACGGAATGCGGTACTTGAGGCTTTCGTCGAACAGGCTGGCGCCTTCGGCGGCGATGTGGCGCGCGTTGGTCAGGTTGGCATGGAAGGTGCCCTTGCTGTTCTCCACCTGCTGCTGGAGCACGGCCTTGAAGTCCAGGTCACGCGCCTTGTAGTTGGGCGTGTCGGCGTTGGCGATGTTGTTGGCCAGCACTTCGGCACGCTGGGTGCGGAAGCTGAGGGCCTTTTCATGGATGCCGAGGGCGCTTTCGAAGCTGATGCTCATGTCTCTAACCTTTGCCGAGTGGCAGTTCGGTTTACCTGCCTGACATTCAGCAAAGGCTGTGCCAACTTTTAAATTCCTTTATTTTCAATAGTTTGCGATAAATCCGAACGGCAATCGCAGCGGCAACGGCAAGGCATTACCGCTTTTGCCGGCACTGGCGGCAACGTGCACGGGTGGTCATTGCCGCTGGGCGGCAACGGCCGATGCGGGGCTTGCCGCTCCGCCCTCTCCTTTCATCTGCGTGGTCTAGGCTTTGGTTTCCGCTTGGCGGCAGCCGCTGCGCAACGCCGCCATCGCCCCTTGATCGATGAACCCGAGGAGATCGAAATGCCCATCGAAAAAGCCCTGTACCGCGCCTACGCCGAAGCCTACGGCGGCCGTGAAGGCCGTGCCGTATCGTCCGATGGCGTGCTGGATGTGAAGCTGACCACGCCCAAGGAACTGGGCGGGCCGGGAGGTGAAGGAACCAACCCCGAGCAGTTGTTCGCGGCCGGCTATTCGGCGTGCTTCCTCGGTGCCATCAAATTCGTGGCCGGCAAGGAGAAGGTCACCCTGCCGGACGATGCATCCATCGAAGGCATCGTCGGGATCGGCACGCTGCCAACCGGTTTCGGCATCGAGGTGGAGTTGCGCATCTCCCTGCCGGGCATCGACAAAGCGGTGGCCAAGGACCTGATCGACAAGGCGCACGTGGTGTGCCCCTATTCCAACGCGACCCAGGGCAACATCAACGTGACCCGCACGCTGGTGTGAGGACACACGCCACCGTTGCGGCGCAAATGAAAAGGGAGGCTTTCGCCTCCCTTCTTCATTTCACCCACGGGTCATTTGACCTTGTAGATGATCCCCGGGCTGCACTGCACCATCTGGTACAGGTCCGGCAGGCCGTTGAGCGCCTCGGACGCGCCGAGGAACAGGTAGCCGCCGGGTTTCAGCGTGGCGTGGATGCGCGTGAGGATGTCCTTCTTCACCTCGGCGGAGAAGTAGATCAGCACGTTGCGGCAGAAGACGATGTCGAACTTGCCCAGTGCCGCGTAGCTGTCCAGCAGGTTCAGCGGGCGGAACTCGACACGGTTGCGGATCGCCGGCTTGACCACCCAGCGCCCCGGCCCCTTGGGGTCGAAGTAACGGGTCAGGCGCTCCTGGGAGAGCCCGCGCCCCATCGCCAGGCTGTCGTACTCGCCGGCCTTGCAGGCGGCGAGCATGGCGCTGGACAGGTCGGTGGCGACGATGCGCACGCCGGCCTTGAGCTGGCCGAGGTTGGTCTTCTCGAACTCGTCGATCGTCATGGACAGGGAGAACGGCTCCTGCCCGGACGAGCTGGCCGCCGACCAGATGCGCAGCGGCTGGTTGGGCGAGGCCTTGATCATCTCCGGCAACACCCGGCTCTTCAGTACCTCGAAGGGATAGGTGTCGCGAAACCACAGGGTCTCGT
This sequence comes from Pseudomonas sp. No.21, assembly GCF_054558415.1. Taxonomy (NCBI): domain Bacteria; kingdom Pseudomonadati; phylum Pseudomonadota; class Gammaproteobacteria; order Pseudomonadales; family Pseudomonadaceae; genus Pseudomonas; species Pseudomonas sp. No.21. The sequence goes on along the minus strand of NZ_BAAJNO010000014.1, from coordinate 48,566 downwards.
TGGTGGTCATGGCATCGACGACCTGCTCGCGCAGGCCGCCACGGGGGGAACCCTGGATCTTCTGGATCAGCTCCCCCAGGGTCTTGATGCCGTTTTGCTCCATCAGCTTGTTAAGGCGGCTGGATACCAGGTACTGCTTGTTGCTTCCCAGCAGGATGCCGCAGGTTTTTTCCAGGAAGGTCCGGAACTGCTCGAAATCCAAGTTACCTGAAGACACTAGGCCCGCCTCATTCATATCTGTTTCCTGGGGGAGTCATCCCTCAGCCGCCATCAGCGATTCTGATCCGCTCGATCACCCGCGCCGCCAGGTCGTCGGGTCGGAACTTGGCGAGGAAGTCATCCGCGCCGACCTTCTTCACCATCGCCTGGTTGAACACGCCGGAGAGCGAAGTATGCAGGAGGATATGCAGTTTCTGCATTCTCGCATCGCCTCGGATCTCCGCCGTCAGCGTGTAGCCGTCCATTTCCGGCATCTCGATGTCGGAAATGATCATCAGCAATTCCTTTTCCGGCGCCTTGCCCTGCTCGACCATGTCGTGCAGGTAGTTGTAAGCCTGGCGACCGTCGTTGAGCGCCGTGACCTCGACGCCCACCGTCTCCAGGCAGCGGATCAGCTGCTTGCGGGCTACCGAGGAGTCGTCGACGATCAGCACCCGCTTGGTGACGGCACTGGCCTGGGTGTTCTGGTCGATCACGCCCTCGGAAATGACTTCGGAAGTCGGTGCGACCTCGGCGAGGATCTTCTCCACGTCGATGATCTCCACCAGGTTCTTGTCGACCCGGGTAACCGCGGTCAGGTAGTGCTCACGACCGGTCCCCTTGGGTGGCGGATGGATCTCCTCCCAGTTCATGTTGACGATGCGCTCCACCGAGCGCACCAGGAAACCCTGAACCTTGGTGTTGTATTCCGTGATGATGACGAAGCTGTTCTTCAGGTCATCCAGCCCGCGTCGACCGGTGGCCATGGCCAGGTCGAGGATGGGAATGGTGCCCCCGCGGATATTGGCCACACCGCGAACCACCGGGCTCGACTTGGGCATGATGGTGAGCTTGGGGCATTGCAGCACCTCCTTCACCTTGAACACGTTGATCCCGTAGAGCTGGGTCCCATCCAGCCGGAACAGCAGCAACTCCAGCCGGTTCTGACCGACCAGTTGCGTACGCTGGTTAACCGAATCCAATACACCGGCCATGCCAGGACTCTCCCGTTGTTAGCTTCAGCACGCTTCGCCTTAGAGTAGCAGGCGGCACGAGCCTTGCTTTTGATCTTGATATGAACGCTATGACGACGATTTTCCGACACACGATGGCACAACGCCGCCATCTTTTTAAGGCTCTTTTACTTGTTTTGCTCGGCCTCGGCCACAACGGCGCCTCGGCTGAGGAACTCACGTCGCCCGAAGTCCTTATCGGCTCCACCCAAGGCTTTCTTGAGTTCACGGTGGAGGATTATCTGCAGACCAACAATATCCAGGGTCGTTACGACATTCAGATCAACCGTCTCGACCCACGCCTGCGTCTCGCCGCCTGCGACAGGGAATTGACGGTCGCACTGGAAAGCCCGGCACAACCCATAGGCCGGGTGACCGTCAGCGTGCGCTGCGAAGGCAGCACGCCGTGGAGCATCTATGTCCCCGCGCAGGTGCGGCTGTTCCGGGAAGTAATAGTAGTAGCCCGTCCGCTACGCAGGGGGGCGGTCGTCACCTCGGATGACTACAACCTGGTGGAACGCGAAGTAGGCCTGCTCAACCAGGGCTACCTCACCGACCCCGCACAGGCCGAAGGCTTCAAGCTGACCCGCGCCGTGGTCGCCGACCAGGTGCTGGCGCCGGTGCACCTGGAGACCGCCGAGGTGATCCGCAAGGGCGACCAGGTGGTGATCACCGCCAGGAGCAGCAGCATCAGCGTGCGCATGCCAGGCGAGGCCTTGTCCGATGGCTCGCCGGGGCAGCAGATAAGAGTGCGCAACCTGCAGTCCAAGCGCGTTGTCAAAGCCCGGGTAGTAGGCCCGGGCCAGGTCGAAGTGGCAATGTAGGCACGGGTCTTGTATGCAAATACGCCATCTCGTGTAAAGTGCCGTTCCGACGTCACTTGCAGGTCCGGAAAAAAAGTCCGGAAATTTGCCTAAAGTTTCGTTAGGCATTGCCGATAGCGTCGGTAAGCGTCCAAACACCCAGAGGTTCTGCATCATGGTCATCGACTTCAACCGGCTGAATAACGCCGCTACGCCGCCCGGTACGGGCCGTACGAGCAACGCCCAGGCCGGCGGCAAGAACGAAGCCGTCTCCAGCTCGACGACTCCGTCGCAGGCTGCCACCACCGACGCGGCCAAGACCGCCAAGACCGGTGAGAACGTGCAGCTCAGCAGCGAGGCGCAGAACCTGCAGAAAGCCACCGACAAACTGCGTGACCTGCCCACCGTGGACAAGGAACGCGTCGAAAAAATCAAACAGGCCATTGCCGACGGCTCCTATCAGGTAGACAGTCAGCGCGTGGCCAGCAAACTGCTCGACTTCGAATCCCAGCGCTAGTCCCACGGCAGCGCTGGGGATATTGGACGCCCAATCCCCAGAGCCCGCGATGCAAGACACTATCCTGCTCGACCTGTTCACCCACGATATCGGCCACGCCCAGCGCCTGCTTGAGCTGATCGATACCGAATTCAAGGCCCTCACCGAGCGTGACCTGGGCCATCTCGAAAAGATCCTCGCCGACAAGCAGCCCCTGCTCGCCCTGCTCGATGCCCACGGCAAAGAGCGCACCGAAGCCCTCCTTGCGCTGGACCTGACCGCCGACCGTGCCGGCCTGCACAAGCTCGCCGAAACCTCGCCACTGGGGGCCGACCTGATCGCCCGCAGCGAGGAACTGAGCGCCGTGCTCGAGCAGTGCCAGACCGCCAACCAGCGCAATGGCCGATTGATTCGTGCGAATCAGGCCTCGGTCGGCAGCACCCTGGCGATTCTGCGTGGTCAGGATGCTCCCAGCCTCTATGACAGCCGTGGCGGTGCCGCTAAAATCCCGCGACAGCGCCCGCTCAGCCAGGCCTGATAACAATAAAGGTACGACGACATTACCGGCACGATGCCAGTATGCTAGTGCCGGAAGTCATTCGTGCTTGGAGAGTCCTGGAACGTGTCCAATGCGTTTATCGAAGAAGATGGCCCCCAACCACCCAAGGTGCTCAAGGCGCCGGTGGAGATCCTTGCCAATCTTCGTCTGCTGCAGCAAAACCACGACCCGCTGATCATCACCTTCAACGAGCGCAGCCAGCGCTTCCAGACCTACCTCGTCGAGATCGACAAGGACAAGAAGATGCTGGCCCTCGACGAGATGATCCCCAACGATGGTGAGCGCTACCTGCGCAATGGCGAGAGCTTCCGCCTGGAAGGTTTCCGCGATGGCGTGCGCATCGCCTGGGAATGCCCGCAGCCCGTGCGCGTCGGGGAGTTCGAAGGCGACGCCTGCTACTGGTGCCCGCTGCCCGACGAGGTGATCTACCACCAGCGTCGCAATGCCTTCCGCGCTCCGCTGATGCTCAGCCAGCTGGCGGTGGTGGAACTGGCCGGCGACAAACTGCCCAAGGGCCTGCCCGGGCACATGCTGGATATCTCCGCTACCGGCTGCAAGCTGCGCTTCACCGGCGATCTCACCAGCCGCCTGCAGCCTGGCCAGGTCTATGAGCGCTTCAGCGCCCAGCTGCCGGTCGGCACCCTGGTCGCCGCCGTCGAACTGCGCCACGCCAGCTATGACGAAAAGCTCGACATGACCTTCGTCGGCATGCGCTTCTACCGCTCCGGCGGCCAGGAGCAACGCCTGATCGAACGCTTCGTCTACCAGCTGCAGCGCGAAGCCCGACGTTTCGACAAGGACGACCTGTTCTAGCCACCCGCACCGCTCACCTCGCGAGCGGTGCACGTCCTCACGGCACTTGCATCTCTATCCCGAGCCCCGCCAGGCGCGGCAGGTGCTCCGGCCGGTCCAGCGCCCACATCACCGGCAACTGGCCATGGCTCCACCCCAGTTCCCGCAGGCGTTCGCAGGTGAGCGCCAGCAGCTGATCGGTGCCCCAGGGCATCGACTCGAACAGCCGTGGATCGACCCGGCGCAGGCCCAGCAGCACGTAGCCACCCTCCTCCGTCGGCCCGAGCACCGCCTGATGTTGCTGCAAGGCCTCGCACGCCGCTGCCAGGTAATCCGCATCCAGTGCCGGGCTGTCATGACCGAACAGCACCACCGCATCGCTCTCCGCCAGGCCCAGCGCGGCGATGCGGCGCAGGCGCTCGCCCAGGTCGCCCGCCGGCTGGCCGACCACCGTCCAGCCCAACTCGCCGGCGAGAGCCGAAAGCGCCTCGTCGGGCCCGTCGTCCAGCCACAGGAAGCGTTCGCCGAACCCCGCCACCGGCAGGCCCAGCGCCCGCTCGACCAGCTGTCGCTGCAGAAGGCTGGCGCCCTCCTCGCCCAGCACCGGCACCAGCCGGTTCTTGACGCTGCCGGGCTGCGGCGCCCGGGCCAGCAGGTGCAGGGAAATGCTCAAGCTCATGGTCAGCCCTCCTCGGTCCGGTAGCGGGCGCGCAGCAGCGAGCGCCCGGGCGAGTAGTTCCGACAGCGGCGAGCGGCATTGATTCGGCGCCAATCAAGGGCGCCCGTCGCCATCAGCTGGGACGGGGCTCCTCAGGGGGCGGCGGCGTGAAACTGTCGCCGCCCATCTGCTCGTGCACCACCTGCTCGTCCACGCGCGGGTCGAGGGCGGCCACCAGGGGCGAACTGACCTCCGGGGTCGCCACGTGATGCAACGGCGCCTCGTCGACGCGGTGCAGCCCGGTCACCTTGTCGGGCCGCACGCGCAGCACCAGCACCAGCGCGCAGAGGCTGGCGAAGGCATAGAACATGTTCGGCCCCAGTTGCTTCATCAGCGCACCGGTGACCAGCGGACCGATGCTCGCGCCGACGCCGAAGGTGATCAGCAGCATGGCGGTCAGCGAGACCCGCCGCTCCGCTTCGATATGGTCGTTGGAGAACGCCACCGCCAGCGGATAGAGGGTGAACTGCAGCATGCAGACCAGGAAGCCCATGGGGAACAGCAGCGCCATCGGCACCTGCGGCATCAACGCCAGCGGCAGGGCCGCCAGCACCAGCAGCGCGGCGACGGTGCGGATCAGCATCGCCCGGTCATGTCGGTCCGACAGCCAGCCCAGCGGCCACTGCACCAGCAGGCCGGCGAGGATGCAGCAGCCCATGAACAGACCGATCTGCTCCGTGGACAACCCCTGCCGCGTGGCATAGAGCGGCGCCAGGCCATAGAAGGAGCCGAGCATCAGCCCGGAGATCAGCACCGTGGTCATCGACTGCGGCACGCGCTTGATGAAGAAGCGCGGCTCCAGGGGCGCCGGGTGCAACGGCGCCGGGTGGATCTTGCGGGTCACCGCCACCGGCACCAGGCACAGCGCGAAGCACATCGCCACCAGCATCAGCAGCTCCGGGCCCAGGCTCGGATGCAGCACCAGCACCAGCTGGCCCAGCACCAGGCCGAGGTAGGACGCCACCATGTAGCCGGCGAACACCTGGCCACGCTGGCCGGCGTCCGCCTGCTCGGTGAGCCAGCTCTCGATGACCATGTACTGGCACATCATCCCCAGGCCCACCAGCATGCGCATGAACAGCCACGCCGGCAGCCAGTCGACCAGGCCGTGCCCCAGCACCGCCGCCGTCACCGCACCGGCACAGGCCACGTAGGCACGGATATGCCCCACCCGCGCGATCAACCGATGCCCCAGCTTGCCGCCGAGGATCAGGCCCAGGTAGTTGGCCGCCATCAGCGCACCGACCCACAGACCGTCCACCTTGTCGGCGGCCAGGCGCAGGCCCAGGTAGGTACTGAGCAGGCCGGAACCGATGAGCATCAGCAGCGTGGCGAAGTAAAGGGCACGAAAGGACTTCAAGACACGACCCATTGGCTTTCCATGCGCTCCTTGAACAAGAGCGGGCCGCCATATGCGACCCGCAGGGGGGATGCTACGCCTGGGCGGCCAGTACGCGGCGTTCCCAGGGGGTGATCTGGTCGAAGAAGCTGGTCAGCTCCATCGTCTTGGTGGCGATGTAGCCTTCGATGAACTCCTCCCCGAACAGTTCCCGGGCCAGATCACTGCGCTTCAGACGCTCCAGAGCGGCATGCAGGGTACAGGGCAGGACCAGGGATTCGGGAATATCGAACTCGCCCTGCATGGGCGCGCTCGGCGCGATCCGCTGTTCCATGCCGTGCAGCCCTGCCGCCAGGCTGGCCGCGATGGCCAGGTACGGGTTGGCGTCGGCGCCCGGCAAACGGTTCTCCACCCGCCTCGCCACCGGCGCGCTGGCCGGAATGCGCAGCCCCGCGGCGCGATTGTCGTGGGACCAGCAGGCATTGTTCGGCGACGCATAGGGATGGCAGAGGCGCTGGTAGGAATTCACGTTCGGCGCGAACAGCCCGGTGAAATCCGCCATCGCCGCCTGCTGCCCGCCAATGAAATGGTAGAAGGCATCGGTCGCCTCGCCCGCCCCGTCGCTGAAAATATTCCGCCCGTCCCCGATCGCCACCACGCTCTGGTGGATGTGCATCGAGCTGCCCGGCGTATGCGCCAGCGGCTTGGCCATGCACACCACCGTCACCCCGTGCTTGAGCGCCACCTCCTTGAGCATGTGCTTGAACAGGAACGTCTGGTCCGCCAGCAGCATCGCATCGCCATGCAGCAGGTTGATCTCGAACTGGCTCACGCCCATCTCGTGCAGGAAGGTGTCGCGGGGCATGCCCAGCCGCTCCATGCACGCATAGACCTCCTCGAAGAACGGGCGCAGCCCGTTGTTGGAAGTCACGCTGAAGGCCGAGCAGCCATCCTCGCGGCGCCCGTCCAGGCCCAGCGGCGGCAGGAACGGCTGGTGCGGATCGGGGTTCGGCGCGAAGACGAAGAACTCCAGCTCGGTGGCCACCACCGGGGCCCAGCCGTGGGCGGCGTAGCGCTCCAGCACCCGGCGCAGCAGGCCGCGGGTCGACAGGCCGGACGGCCGCCCATCCAGCTCCTGGGCGTCGCAGATGGCCAGGGCGCGCGGGGTGGCGCTCCAGGGCAGGCGGTGCACCTGGCTCGGCTCGGCCACCAGCGCCAGGTCACCGTCGTCGCTGCCGTAATACTTCGCCGGCGGGTAGCCACCCATGATGCATTGCAGCAACACGCCCCGTGCCAGCTGCAAACGGCGGCCGGAGAGGAAGCCCTCGCCGGTCATCACCTTGCCCCGCATCACCCCGTTGAGGTCAGGGGTGACGCACTCGATCTCGTCGATGCCTGCCAGTCGTTCTGCGAGGGAACCTGGGACGTCGGTAGTCATGCTTGTTGTCCTTGTGGGTACTGCGATCACGCCGAATTGGCGGCGTGCACAAAATACGCACCGACTGTTCGATATTTCAAGCACCTGTGTTCCAACACGAACGAATGCCGGCAGTCGCAGGATGGGTAGAGCCACGCGAACCCCATCATGACCCGCCACGACACGCCTCCGCCCCCATGAAAAAGGGGCCCAACCGCCGGTTGGGCCCCTCTCGTCTCTGCACCCGTAGCCCGGGCCTCAGCCCGGTAACCCGCCCGACGCTCAGGCGATACGCGCCCCCCTCGGGCTCACCTCCAGCTCGCCGATCTTCTCCAGCCGTGCCCGCACGATATTGCGGCTGATGCCCAGCAGGCGCCCGGTCTGCAGCTGGTTGCCATGGCAGAAACGGTAGGCGGTGCGAAACACCGTCTCCTCGATGTGCTCGTACAGGTCCGGGCGGTTCTGTTCGAACAGCGCCGTCAGCGCCGCCTCCAGGTCCACCGGCGCGGCCGGGCCGGCCAGCACGCCCTGCGGCGTGTCGTGGCGCACACCCGACGGGCGCATGTCCACCAGGTGCAGGTCACCCGGCTGCACCTGCTGGTTGCGGCACACCAGCAGCGCATGGTGGATGGCGTTCTCCAGCTCGCGGATGTTGCCCGGCCAGCTGTGGGTCAGCAGCTTGCGCTCGGCCTCCACGCTCAGGGATGCGCGGTTGTAGCCCAGGCGCTGGCAATGCTCCTCCAGGAAGAACTCGGCCAGCGGCAGGATATCCCCCGGCCGCTCGCGCAGCGGGGGCAGGCGGATGGTCGCCACGTGCAGGCGGTAGAACAGGTCCTCGCGGAAATGCCCCGCCACCACCGCATCGGCCAGGTTGACGTTGGTCGCCGCCACCAGGCGCACATTGATCGGGATCGGCGTGCGCGACCCCAGGCGCACCACCTCGCGCTCCTGCAGCACGCGCAACAGCTTCACCTGCATGTTCAGCGGCAGGTCGCCGATCTCGTCGAGGAACAGCGTCCCGCCGTTGGCCGCCTCGAACCAGCCGGCCTTGCTGTTGGTCGCCCCGGTGAAGGCACCCTTCTCGTGGCCGAACAGCTCGCTCTCCACCAGGGACTCGGGGAAGGCTCCGCAGTTGACCGCCACGAAAGGCTCCTTGCCGCGACGGCTGAGGTGATGGATGTGCCGCGCCACCAGCTCCTTGCCGGTCCCGGTCTCGCCGATGATCAGGGCATTGGCCTCGCTCGGCGCCAGACGCTCGATACGGTTGAGCAGCTCCTGCGAACGCGGGTCCTTGAAGACCAGGACCGTGGCACGCACGGACTTGGTCAACTCGCGGGCATTGGGGTGGGTGAGCAGCGACATGATGCATTCCTGGCAGAGATGGGCGCGCCGCCATAGTGCATCAATCCAAATAGACTAAAAAATTATTAATTAGCATTTATATATTCCATAAAAGATATAAGCAGCCCGACTGCTGCCCCAGCAGCAACGCGCCAGCAATCCCTTGTGCCGGCACCAGCACTGCAACGGCTGCCCGCGGCACGCCCCACACGGCCAAACCCGCGCCAGCACTGGCCCCGGTGCCCAGCGCCCGCGCCATGGCATGCATCCTGCTCCCGCTGCAGCATCAGCCGGGCTCACCGGCACGCCTTGCAAGGAGTGGAACCATGAACAGAATCTGGCGCAGCAGCCTGGTGGCCCTCGCCGCCCTGGCCTTGGCTTTCGGTGCCCATGCCGCCGAAGCCCCCGCCTCGGTGAAGATCGCCATCGTCGCCTACACCCAGGGCGGCAAGCCGGTATTCGGCGGCATCCCCGGCCGGGTGATCGAAGAAGGCTGGCTGGCCTCGGAGCTGGACAAGCGCGGCATCAAACTCGACTGGATCGCCCTGCCCCATGCCGGCGCCGGCCCGCAGATCAACGAAGGCTTCTCCAACAACAGCATCGACTTCGCCGTGCGCGGCGACCTGCCCTCGGTGATCGGCGCCGCCGGCGGCGTGCCCGGCAAGCTGGTCGTGCCCGGCGGCAACGGCAACAACGTGTACCTGGTGGTGCCGGCCAACTCCCCGGCCAAAAGCATCGACGACCTCAAGGGCAAGCGCATCGCCCTGCACCGCGGCCGCCCCTGGGAGTTCGCCTTCAGCAACTTCCTCGCCAGCCGGAGCCTGGCCCTGACCGACTTCAAGATCGCCAACCTCAACCCCCAGGTCGGCGCCGCCGCCGTCTCCGCCGGCAAGGTCGACGCCGCCGTGCTGCTCAACGAGTCCTACCTGCTCGAAGACAAGGGCGTGGGGCGCATCATCTGGTCCACCAAGCAGGGCTCCAACGACTGGCGCCTGGTCTCCGACCTCTGGGGCACCGACGACTTCATCCAGCGCTACCCGGACGTCACCCAACTGCTCGCCACCGCCTGGGTCAAGGCCGCCTGGTGGATCTCCCAGGAGCAGAACCAGGACGCCTACTACCAGCTCTCTTCCCGTGCCGGCACCCCGGAGAGCGTCCTGCGCCGCGACGACCAGGGCGATCCGGTCGCCTGGAAGGAGCGCTGGGCGCCCAAGAGCGACCAGCAGCTCAAGGCCCACTACCAGGCCCTCACCCGCTATGCCCTGGACAACCGCCTGATCCGCGAGGACGTCGACATCGGCCAATCCCTCGCCACCCGCTTCACCAACCAGGCGCTGATCGACCTGCACCTGGAAGACTACTGGCCCAGCCTCAAGGGCCAGCTCAGCGCCCGCTGAGCGAGCCAACACCGCCAGGGTTTCGCTTCGCTCGCGCAACGCCACCCATCCTGCGAATCCGATGCCCCACGCAGGATGGGTAGAGCGAAGCGAACCCCATCACCCCGCCGCCCCCCAGCGACACTCGCCCGCCTGCTTCCCCGCTGCTTCCCACGCAACAACCCCCTGCTTCCCCGCCAGCACCGCCGCCCTTGGAAACCACGCAAACCCAAGCCCCACGTGGCCTTCGCCGTTCTGGCGCGAAACCTGCTCCGCCCCCTGCATGGCGTCGGCACGTCCATCGCCCCGCCCCATCCAAGGAGGATCTCCATGAGCATCGAATTCTTCACCCGCCTGCCCCTGCACGGCGAAACCCAGTACCTGCCCGGCGACCCGCGCAACCGCGGCGACTGGCACCGGGGCGGCCCCAGCACCGGGGCGGTGTCCGGCTTCGCCGTCGGCGACCACTTCACCTACATCGACTACCTCGGCCAGATCGCCCGCGCCGCCGAGATCAATGGCTTCGGCGGCGCGCTGATGGTCAACGCCCCCACCGGCGAAGAGCCCTGGACCGTCTGCTCGCTGCTGGCCCGCGAGACCCGCACGCTGAAGTTCGTCACCGCCTTCCAGCCCTACCACTACACGCCCTGGGTCGCCGTGCAGCAGGCCGCCACCTACCAGCGCGCCACCGGCAACCGCCTGGTGTGGAACATCATCAACGGCGGCTCCGACGCCATCCAGCGCCAGGTCGGCGACTACAGCGGCCACGACGACCGCTATGCCCGCGCCACCGAGTTCATGGACGTGGTGCGCGGCTACTGGCACAACGAGAACTTCCACTACGACGGCACCTACTACAAGGCCGACGGCGGCGGCCTGCGCGGCCCGCTGAAAAAGGCCGAGCTGCCGCTGATCTGCACCGCCGGCTCGTCCATCCCGGCCCGCGAATTCGCCGCCAAGCACGCCGACTACTACCTGATGCGCGCCGAGCACCCGGACGAAGTCCGCGCGCTGATCGCCGACGTGCGCGAGCGCGCCCTGAAGTACGGCCGCCACGACATCCGCTTCGGCCTGTCCATCGACGTCATCACCCGCGAGACCGAGGACGAGGCCCGCGCCGAGGCCAAGCGCTTCTTCGACGAAGGCGTCGCCCGCGGCGCGGTCAAGGCGGTGGCCGCCCACGCCGGCCTGCGCACTGCGCGCAAGCTCAGCTACGAGCATGGCTACCAGGAGAAGGCCGAGAACCCGGGCTACGAAGACTTCTTCATCCACCCCAACGTCTGGGCCGGCTTCGGCTACATCGGCATCCCCCCGGGCTGCGCCCTGGTCGGCAGCTACGCCAACGTCGTGGCACGCATCCGCGAGTACAACGAACTGGGCATCGACCTGTTCTTCCTGGCCGGCTACCCGCACCTGGAAGAGGCTTATCGCCTGGGCGAGCACGTGCTCCCGCACTTCCGTGGCGAGCGCGACGGCCTGGTGAAGAGCACCGACGCCCCCATCGAACTGCGCGCCGTCAACGGCGGCCCCGCCGGAGCCTGACGCCATGGCCGAGCAGCGCTTCCTGATCGACGCCACCCTCGCCCTGGTGCTGCTGTTCTCCTGGCTGCCGCTGCTGGGCGCCGCCTGAAACCGAACCGGATCTAAGGAAAGAGTCGATGCACGATGAACTGACCCGCCGCCGCTTCCTCGGTGGCAGCCTGGCCCTCGGTGGCGGGCTGCTGCTGGGGGGCGGCCTGCTCGCCGGCTGCGACCAGCAGGCCCCCGGCACCCAAGCCGCCAACCCGCTCGTCCCGAGCCCTGGCGGGCGCCTTCGCCTGGGCATCATCGACGGCAACCAGAGCGGCAACCTCGACGCCCACAAGCCCATCGGCAGCGGCATCGTCCGGGGCTTCGCCCTCTACGCCAAGCTGTGGGAATGGGACGAGCAGATGCAGCCGCGCCTGGCCCTGGCCGAAGAGGCCGAGGTCAGCCCCGATGCCCGCACCTGGACCCTGCGCCTGCGCCAGGGCCTGGAGTTCCACCACGGCAAGACCATCGACGCCGACGACCTGATCTTCTCCGTGCGCCGCCTCACCGACCCGGAACTCGCCTCACCCTACGCCGCGCTGCTGCACTGGGTGGACCGCGACAACCTGGTCAAGCTCGACGAGCGCACCATCCGCCTCAGCTTCAAGGAAGGCCGCGGCTTCTTCCCCCTGGCGGAAACCTGGGTCAACTTCGGCGGCATCGTCCCGGTGGACTACCACCCCGTCACCAACCCCGTGGGCGCCGGGCCCTACAAGCTGAAGAGCTTCACCCCCGGCCGACGCTCGCTGTTCACCCGCTTCGACAACTACTACAAGAGCGGCAAGCCCTACGCCGACGAGCTGGAAATCATCGACTTCAAGGACCAGGTCTCGCGCCTCGCCGCCCTGCGCGCCGGGCAGATCGACATGGCCAACGGCATGCCCAGCGAACAGCTCGACCTGCTGCGCAACGACCCGCGCATCAAGCTGGTGACCTCCATCACCGGCAACTGGCTGTCCTTCGACATGAACACCGCCAAGGCGCCCTTCGACGACCCGCGCGTGCGCCAGGCCTTCCGCCTGCTGGCCGACCGTGACGAGCTGGTGCGGCGCGCCCTCAACGGCCAGGGCCGCGTCGCCAACGACCTCTACGCGCCCTTCGACCCCACCTTCAACCACGCCCTCGCGCCGCGCCCCCACGACCCGCAACGCGCCCGCGAGCTGCTGCGCGAAGCGGGGCACGAGAACCTCGAAGTGGAACTGGTCACCACCGTCGGTCCCGGCCTCGCCTCGGCCCTGGTGCTGGCCGAACAGGCCAAGCGTGTCGGCGTCACCCTCAAGGTGCGCCAGGTCGACCTCGCCACCTTCCAGGGGCCGCAGCGCACCGAATGGGCATTGAGCACCGGCGGCAACATCGGCGCGCCCTTCCTCGCCAGCGGCATGCACAGCGACGCCCCCTTCGCCGTGGCCAACAAGACCAACTTCAACGACGCCGAGTTCTCCGAGCTGTTCCTCCAGGCCATGGCCCAGCCCGACCTGGAGAAGCGCAAGACCCTGGTGCACCGCGCCCAGCAGGTCCAGTACGAGCGCGGCGGCCTGCTCATCTGGGGTTATGCCGACCTGCTCGACGGCTTTTCCACCCGGGTCGGCGGCGCCCACGAGGAACAGACCCTGTTCAGCACCTGGCGCTTCGAAAGCCTCTGGTTGAACGGCACCGCCTGAGCCCCCGGAGTGCTGCGAGATCAGCACCCCGGCAACACCCGGCTGCGTAGCCTCCAGCAGCCTTCCCGCCCCCTTCCGCCCCCACGCGCCGCCTGCGTTCGCGGGCCGCCGATCGCCCGTCGAAAGCCGGCCAAAGTCAAAAATAAATCCCTTATTTATCAAACAGATAAATCATCCAATCATTAGTTCTCGCCACCCGTTCATGGCTGGCATGCCCCGTGCTGTATGCACCTCGATACATCCATAACGAGAACCAGCCGAAGCCGCCTGGCGCGCATCGGCAACTGCCACTCCCGAGCCCAAACGCCCGGGCTTTTCCACCCCTGCCTGGAACCCCATCAGCCACTGGCACAGGTGCGCGGCAGCCCCGCGCGCTGGAAAAGTCACAGCCCGGAGAGCCGCCCAGCATGTTCAGCCTCGCCCCACCACCCGCCGCCGCCCTGCGTCGCAACACCCTGTCACTGGCCATCCTGGCCCTGGTCTCCAGCGCCGCCTGGGCCGAGGAAAAAACCGTGGAGCCCGAGGCGGAAGCCAGCCAGGAACAGAAGCAGCAGGACAAGGCCGATACGCCACTGCTCGGCGTGGTCCAGGTGCAGGGCAAGCGTGTCGATGCCGCCACCTCGGTGGTGCCGGTGCGCCCGCCCAGTTCGGTGTACGGCGGCACCGCCGCCAGCGTGCTCGACACCCCGCGCTCGGTCACCCAGGTCAACGCCGAACAGCTCGCCAACGACCCCATCCGCAGCTCCGACGACCTGGTCAAGTACGCCCCCGGCATCACCCGTGGTGGCGGCCAGAACGCCGGCATCGCCCCGCAGTTCCGCGCGCAGAACTCCGAAGTGTTCCAGGACGGCCAGCGTGCCTACGCCGTGCGCCACCCGGCCAACTTCAACGCCATCGAAGGCGCCGACATCGTCGCTGGCCCCTCCTCGGTGGTGTACGGCTCGGTCAGCGGCAGCGGCGGCTACGTCAACTACCTCAGCAAGAAGCCCGACTTCGACCAGTTCCGCACCCGCCTCAGCGGCCAGCTCGGCACCTGGGTGCCCGACGGCGAATCGCGCGATTCCACCCGCTTCACCGTCGACAACACCGGCCCCATCAGCGACGACCTTGCCTACCGCGTCAGCATCACCCGCCAGCGCCAGGAGGATTACTACGACAACGTCGAGAACAACTTCGACGCCTTCTATGGCGCCTTTGCCTGGCGCGGCGACGGCATCCGCGTGGACTGGAACGCCGCCTACGACGACTACTACGACTGGAACATCACCCACGGCTGGAACCGCGCGACCCAGCAACTGGCCGACAGCGGCAAGTACCTTGCCGGCCGCGCCACACCGATCATCCAGAACGGCGGCACCCTCTGGTCGCCGGTGTTCGAATCCGGCGCCGCCGACTCCGCCGTGCTCGGCTGGGTGCGCCGCCAGCGCAATGCCCAGGGCCAGTACGGCGTGGTCAACGGCAGCTTCCAGGCCGCCTCCCCCAACACCCAGGCCAGCCCCGGCACCCTGCGCGGCTGGGTCTACGACCCCAGCCTGGTCGGCAACGGCCTGGTCTCCCTCGACCCGCAGAAAGGCCACCGCGCCGAAGACAAGAGCACTTCCACCCGCTTCACCACCCAACTGCGCGCCGAACTCGACCTCAGCCCCAGCATCACCCTGGCCAACAGCGCCTTCTACCAGCGCTCCGAAGACACGGTCGACGCGGTCGGCGCCTTCCAGGTGCAATCGAAAGACAACATCTTCGACAACCGCTTCGAATTCCGCTCGCGCAACGAAACCAGCCTGTTCGGCCAGGTGCTGCGCGACGAGAGCAACAGCGGGCTGATCTACCGCCGCGAGAGCAACCAGTCGATCGCCGCCAACAACAGCTTCGGCTCCACCATCAACGCCTACGACCTGACCCAGGACCCGTCCACCAAGAACCCCGGCGATCTGCTCGGCTTGACCGGCGCCAACCCGGCCGGCGGCAACGGCGCCTGGATCGGCCAGCCCGGCGTGCCGCAATTCTCCAGCTACTACGGCTGGCTCAACCTCGCCGCCATGTACCCCGCCGGGCACGGCCTGTACGCCGAATCCCTGGCGCCCTACACCGCCGAAAGCGTGTGGACCACCAAGACCCTCTTCACCCAGCACAACCTGCGCTTCGCCGAGCGCTACGGCCTCAACATCGGCGCCAGCCGCAGCTGGATCGACGCGCGCATCGAAAACCCCTTCGTCCTGCGCGCCGGCACCGAGCGCCAGGACAGCGACAGCTACCGCCTGTTCTCCGTGCAGGTCAGCCCCTACATCAAGCCCACCGAGAACAGCACCCTCTACTACACCTTCGACCGCTCCCTGGCGGTCAACACCGGCTTCTTCTCCAACGGCATCGGCTGGGGCAGCGGTGCCGGCGCCAACCTGCTCAACCCGCTGTCGTTCGAAAGCCTCAGCGTGCTCCACGAAGTGGGCCTCAAGGCCGACGCCATCCCCGACCGCCTGTTCCTCTCCCTCGCCGCCTTCAAGCAGGCGCGTGACCAGTCGCCGGACAGCAACAACAACATCGCCCGCCTGATCATCAAGGGCGTCGAGGCCACCGCGCGCTACCAGCCGGACGAACACCTGCGCAGCGGGCTCAACCTCACCCGCCTCACGGCCTACAACGAATTCACCACCCAGACCGGCTTCGCCTCCGCCGGCTTCATCGCCGACAACGGCACCGTCTTCGGCGACAACAACGCCCTCAACCAGCGGCCCTCCGGGCGCTACGACGCCGTGCAGATTCCCGAGTACAGCGTCAGCGGCTTCCTCGACTACAGCTTCGACTCCGGCTTCGGCGCCGAGCTCTCAGGCTGGTGGACCAGCAGCTGGTACCTGAACCTCAGCAAGACGGTGAAGGTGCCCGACGAATACAACCTCGACCTCGCCCTCTACTACCGCCAGCCGCAGTGGAGCGCCACGGTGCGCGTGCTCAACCTCACCGACGAGCTGAACTTCGTCAGCGGCCTCGCCGGCTCCACCAACACCTTCCTGCAGCCGATGCCCGGCCGCAGCCTCATGGCCCAGGTGGACTACCAGTTCTGAACCCGCGCGGGCCTGGCCCGCGCAACCCTCAACCCGCAACGCAATCAAGGAGTGGACGATGTCCATCGAATTCGTCGGCATGATCTTCCCCCGCCAGTGGTCCGAGACACGCGGCCCGCGCACCGGGGATTTCGACCTGGAGTTTCTCCGCAACCACGCCCGCGCCCACGAGCACGCCGGCTTCGACCGGGTGCTCATCGCCAGCGGCCCCGGCGGCGCCGACAGCCTGCAGATCGCCGCCTACGCCGCCGCGCAGACCGAGCGCCTGGGCTTCATGATCGCCCACCGCCCGGCCCTCACCGCGCCCACCGTCGCCGCCCGCGCCTTCGCCACCCTCGACCACACCACCGGCGGTGGGCGCATCCGCCTGCACGCCATCACCGGCATCACCGCCGAGCCCCAGGAAGGCGACACCCTGCTGGACAAGACCGAGCGCTACCAACGCACCGACGAATACCTGGAGATCGTCCGCCGCACCTGGACGGCCGAAGAGCCCTTCGACTTCGACGGCAAATACTTCCAGATCAAGGGCGCCTTCAGCCCGGTCAAGCCGCTGCAGCAGCCGCACATCCCCATCTCCTTCGGCGGCTCCTCCGACATCGCCTACCAGATCGCGGTCAAGCACGCCGACCTCTACGCCCTCTGGGGCGAACCCCTGAGCGGCGTCGCCGAGCAGATCGCCAAGCTCAAGGCCGCCGCCAAGGTCGCTGGCGTCACCGCGCCCCGGGTCAGCCTCTCGGTGCGGCTGATCCTCGGTGCCACCGAAGAACTGGCCTGGCAGCGTGCCGAACAGATCCTCGCGCAGATCAAGGCCAACCCGCAGTTCGCCGAAGGCAGCCCCTGGCAGAAGCGCATCAAGGGCACCGGCTCCGAACGCCTGCTCGCCGCCGCAGCCGCCGGCGACCGCCACGACCGCGCCCTGTGGATGCCAACCGCCACCGCCGTCGGCGCCTACGGCGACACCACCGCCCTGGTCGGCACCCCGGAAACCGTCGCCCAGGCCCTGCTCGACTATGTCGACCTCGGCATCACCACCTTCCTCAACCGCGGCTACGACCCCTACTTCGACACCGTCGACTACGGCCGTTGGATCATCCCCGCCGTCCGCGAAGAAGCCCGCCGCCGCGAACTGCAACGCCAGGCGGCCAGCGCCTGAGGCCAGGACACGAAGGATGGAAATGGCTGTAGGGGCGAGCTCACTCGCCCGCTGCACCCCGTGGGAGCGAATTCATTCGCGATGCTTCTCCACCGGCCACCCCCGGATGCCCTCACCACGTAGGGTGGACCCCGCTCCATCGGTCCTTTCAGTGCTCGCCGACCACTCCGCTGGTGGATGAAAAAAGCGTCATCCACCCTACAGACGTGCCACCGCAAAACACTGGAGATGAAATGGGTGTAGGGGCGAATTCATTCGCCCGCTTTACCCCATCAACCACCCGCACCCCGGGCTTCAACCCGGGACGAACAGACTCGGCGAATGCGCCACGAGGGTGCGGGTGTACTCGGTGCGCGGCTGGTCGAGCACCGCGTCCACGGCGCCTTCCTCGATCACCCGACCCCGGTGCAACACCACCACGCGGTCGGCGATGGCGCGGACCACGCCCAGGTCGTGGGTGACGAACAGCAGTGTCAGCCCCTCGGCCTGCAGCTCGCGCAACAAGGCGAGGATCGAGGCCTGCACCGACACGTCCAGCGCCGAGGTGATCTCGTCGCAGATCAGCAGCTTCGGCTGGCACACCAGCGCACGGGCGATGGCCACGCGCTGGCGCTCGCCACCGGACAGGCTGTGGGGATACAGGTCGGCCACCGAAGCCGGCAGCGCCACCCGCGCCAGCACCGCCTCGATGCGCGCGCGGCAGGCCTCGCCGCGCAGGCCGAAGAAGTGCTCCAGGGGGGCGGCCAGGCTCTGGGCCACGGTGTGCCGAGGGTTCAATGCCCGATAGGGGTTCTGGAAGATGTACTGGATCTCCTGGCGGAGCGCCCGCGTCCGCTGGCGTGCGGGCAGGGCCAGCGGACTGCCCGCGTACACCGCATCGCCCTGGGCGTTCTCGCCGAGGCCCGCCAGGGCGCGGGCCAGGCTGGTCTTGCCGGAGCCGGATTCGCCCACCAGCGCCAGGCACTCACCCTGGGCCAGTTGCAATGACACATCGAACAGCACCTGGCGGTCATAGGCCAGGTTCAGCTCGCGCACCGCCAGCAATGACGGTCGCGCCGCCAGGGCATCCGCCGCCAGCGGCGCCTCGGCGACCTGCTCCAGAGGCTCGCGGTGGGGCTCCAGGCAGGCGACCCGATGCTGGGCATCGAGGCTGCGCAATGGCGGCTCGGCCTGCTCGCAGGCGCCCTGCCGGCGTGGGCAACGCGCAGCGAATGTGCACCCGCTCGGGCGCTGTCCCGGCGCTGGGGCATGGCCGGGCATGGCCCGTATCGTCACACGTCGGGCCACATCCGGGATCGCCGCCAGCAGGCCACGGCTGTAGGGATGCGCCGGCCGCTCGAACAGCCGCTCGCGGGGCGCCGCCTCGACGATGCGCCCGGCATACATCACCACCACGCTGTCCACCAGGTCCTTGATCACCGCCAGGTCGTGGGAGACGTACACCGCCGCCACGCCCTGGCGTTTGCACAGCCCTCGCAAGGTGTCGAGGATGTGCGCCTGGGTGGCCACGTCCAGCGCCGTGGTCGGCTCGTCGAGCACCACCAGCTTCGGCCGCAGCACGAAGGCCAGCGCCAGCAATACCCGCTGCTGCTGGCCACCGGAGAGTTGATGGGGGAAGCGCCGGAGGAACTCCGCATCATCCGGCAGGCCCACGTCGCGCAACGTCTCGACCAGCCGCTGGCGCTGCGCATCCGCTGGCAAGCGCTCGTGGGCGGCCAGGGTCTCGCCCAGCAGCGCGCCGAGGCGCAGTGCCGGGTTCAGCGCCGTGGCCGGGTCCTGGGGCACGTAGCCGATCAGCCCGCCACGGGCGCGACGCAGCTCCTCGCCACGCAGCTCCAGCAGCGAGCGCCCAGCCACCTCCACCCGCCCGGATGCGATGCGCGCCCCGCGCCGGGCATGGCCCAGCAGCGCGGTGGCCAGGGTGGTCTTGCCGGAGCCGGACTCGCCCACCAGGCCGAGGATCTCCCCCGGCGCCAGGCTGAAGGAAATGCCGTCCACCACATCGGCACCGCCGGCCAGCTCCACCCGCAGCTCGCTGACCCGCAGCGCCGGTGCCAGCGGCGCCCCCTGGGGCAGCAGCGCGTCTACCTGCAGTTCGGCCAGGGCGCTCATGGCTGCTTCTCGCCGATCTGCGCACTGCTGCGGCCGATGCCCTCGGCGAGGATGTTGGTGCCATAGGCGAACACCGCGATCAGCAGCGCCGGCACCAGCACCGCCCAGGGCTGGATCAGCAGGCCCGCCTGGTTCTCGTTGATCATCAGCCCCCAGTCGGCGGCCGGTGGCGCCACGCCGTAACCGAGGAAGCTGAGGCCGGAAAGGATGCCCACGCCCCAGGTCAGCATGTTGCCGAAGTGCACCAGCAGCGGCGTGAGGATGTTCGGCAGGATCTCGCGGAAGAGGATGCGCGAGCGCGGGTAGCCCATCATCTCCGCCGCCTCGACGAACTCCTGCCCCGCCACCGCCACCGTGCTGCCCCGGGCCAGGCGTACCACGCTGGGGATGAAGGCGATGGCCACGGTGATCACGATCAGCCAGCTCTGGCGGCCGAGCATGGAGACGATCAGCAGCACCAGGATCAGGTCCGGGAAGGCCAGCGCCACATCGGTGGCCCACATGATCGCCTGGTCCAGCCGGCGCCGGGAAAAGCCCGCCAGCAGCCCCAGCGTGCTGCCCACCGCCAGGGCCAGGAAGGCCGCCGCGAGGGACATCCACAGCACCGAGAGACCGCCGGCCAGCAGGCGCGAGAGCACGTCGTGGCCGAGGAAGTCATGGCCCAGCGGCGCGGCGGCACTGGGCGCGCCGTACACCGGGCCGACCATGTCGGTGGGCGCATGGGGCGCCAGCAGCGGGCCGAGCAGCGCCAGGGCGAACACCAGCGCCGTCACCACCGCGCCCTTGCGGGTCTGGGGTTCGCGCAGCAGCCGGCGCCAGGAGGAAGAAGTCGCGGTCATGGAAGGGTCCTCAGGGCGCCTTGGCCGGTTGCCGCCGCCACCAGGGCAGGATGCCGCGGCGGTTGCGCTGGATCATCCGCACACGCCGTGCGGTACGGAGCTTCGGAGTGAGCAGGACGGTGAGCAGGTCGGCCAGCAGGTTGATCAGCACCACGCCCAGGGTGGTGACCAGGACGATGGCCTGGATCAGCGGCAGGTCGCGCATCTGGATCGCCGAGTTGAGCGTGGTGCCGATGCCGGGGTAGCTGAAGATCACCTCCGCCAGCAGCGCGCCGCCCACCAGCACGCGCAGGGTCAGGGCCACGCCCTGGATCGCCGGCACCAGCGCATTGGGCAGCGTGTGGCGCCAGACGATGCGCCGCTCGGGGATGCCCCGCAGGCGCGCGGCGATCACGTAGTCGGACTCCAGCGCCTCGATCATCGAGGCACGCACCATGCGCGCCAGGTACGGCAGGGCCGACAGGCCCAGGGCGAACACCGGCAGCACCAGGTACTCCAGCTGCGCCAGCAGCGGCCGCTCCGGGTCGAGGATCGACACCGCCGGCAGCAGGTCCACCTGGGGCATGGAGAACAGCAGCACCAGGCCGATGGCGAGGAGGAAACCCGGCGTCGCCTTGAGCAGGATCAGCGCCGACAGGCCCCAGCGGTCCAGGCGGCTGTCGCGGCGCAGCGCCAGGGTCACGCCCAGCAACAGCGCCAGCGGCACCACCCAGGCGAACACCCCGGCGATCAGTGCCAGGGTATTGCCGAAGCGCGCCCCGAGGATTTCGCTCACCGGCGCGCTGGAGTCCAGCGAGCGGCCCAGGTCGCCCTGCAGGGCATGGCCCAGCCAGCGCAGGTACTGCTCCAGGATCGGCCGGTCCAGCCCCAGCTGGCGCTGCAGGGTGAGGATGCTCTCCAGCGGCGCGTCGGGGCCGAGGATCACCCGTGCCGGGTCCGACGGCAGCGCCTGGGTGGCGATGAACACCACCAGGGTGATCACCCAGGCGGTGAGCAGGCCGGCGCCGAGGCGGCCGACGAACCACGACAGCCAGGCCGGCGCGCGGCGGCGCTGCTGGCGCGGAAGGCAAGGGATGCGGGGCTCAGACATCGGCGAGCCACAGGTTGTCGAAGCGCCAGGAGGCGAAGGTGGTCTGCTCCGGCACCAGGCCGCCGACGCGCACCGAAGCGGCGTCGAGCACATCGCTGAAACCCCAGATCAACAGGCCGCCGCGCTCGTGCTGGATGGCCTGGGCCTCGTGCACCAGCGCCTTGCGCTGTTCCAGGTCCGGCTGCGCCAGGGCCTGCAGGAACAGCTCGCTGAAGCGCGAGTCGCGGAAGTTGCTGCGGTTGTAGATGGCCGTCGGCGCGTCGTTGTGCAACGCCGAGGCGAGGAAGCCACGGGCCGGCGTCGAGCCCGGCGACAGCTGCCAGTTCTCCCGCTGCGGGCCGTTGAACACCGAGCCGTCCACCTGGGTCACCTTGACCTCCACCCCTGCCCTACGTGCCTGCTGGGCGAACACCAGCGCGGCGCTGGCCCCGGCGCCCGGGGTGGTAGTCAGCTCCACCTGGAGGTTCTCGTGGCCGGCCTGGCGCAGCAGCGAGCGCGCCAGGTCGGGGTCGTGGGGGCGCTGGGGGATGCCGTGGTTGTAGGTCGGGTCGTGGGGCGAATAGAGGTCGTTGGCCACCCGGCCGAAACCGTTCAGCGCGCGCGCCACCAGTTCCTCGCGGTCGGCCAGCAGGCGCAGGGCCTGGCGTACCCGCACATCGTCGAACGGCGCCTTGGCGACATTGATGTTGAAGCCGGTGAAGGCCGTGCTCGGCGAGGCGACCAGCTGCAGGCGCGGGTCGGCCTTGAGCAGCGCGCTGTGCTCGGCCTGCACCCCGCTGGCGAGGTCGATCTGGCCGGCACGCAGGGCCGCCGCGCGGGACACCTGGTCCTTGAACTCGATGATCTCCAGCTCGTCGGCATAGGGCTGGCCGGGCTTGTAGTAATTCTCGAAGCGCGTGTAGAGCGAGCGCTGCCCGGGCACGAACGACTTCAGCCTGTAGGGGCCGGCGCCCACCGGGTTGGTCACCGGGTCGTAGTCGGTGGGGACGATGCCGCCGAAGCTGATCAGCGTCTCGTCCAGGGGGAAGAAACTCTGGCCTTCCTTGAAGCGAATCTCGATGGTGCGGGCGTCCAGCTTGCGCACCGCGTTGCGGTCGATGGCGCCGACCAGCCCGGCGAAGGGCGAGGCCAGCGCCGGGTCGGTGAGGCGCAGGATGGAGAAGACCATGTCATCCGCGCCAATGGTCTTGCCGTGGTGGAACTCCAGGCCCGGCTGGATGCGGATGGTCCAGGCGCTGGCATCGGCATTGGGCTCGGCGAACTCGGCCAGGGCCAGGCGCGTGCTGACGTCGGGGTTCCATTCCCAGAACTTGGCGTACAGCGCCCAGCCCCGGATGATCCCGCCGCCCACCGGCTTGTGCGCATCGAGGTTGCCGGCCTGGTCGCCATCGATGATGCCGACCCGCAGGCGCCCGCCGTGCGCCGGCTTGCCGGGCACCACCCGAGCCGCCGAGGTGGCCGGCGCCCCGCCATCGCAGCCGGCGAGCAGCCCGCCCCCCAGCAACAGGCCGCCGCCCAGGGCCGCACTGCCGCCCAGGAAATGTCGGCGGGACAGTTCACGCTTGATCCAGGATTCCATTGCTCGTTGCACTCCGCTTGTCGCTTGCTACCCGTTGCCGGTTCAGCGGCCCACGCGTTGTGCGGGGCCGCCAGGTTCCATCAGGCCAATGCCGCCTTCGGCGCCCGTGCGGTCACCCCCAGCTGCGGCACCTCGAAGCCGTGGTCCAGGTCCAGCAGCGGGAACAGCAGGTCGGCGACGCGCTGGGCCTCGTCGATCAGCGGGAAGCCCGAGAGGATGAAGGCCGAGGTGCCGTGGCGCTCGTACTCGCGGATGCGCTCGGCCACCTGCTCGGCACTGCCCACCAGGTAGGTGCCGGCAGCCGGGCCGAGGATGTTGAAGCCGAACAGGCTCGGGCCCACCCACACGTTGGGGTAGATCTCCAGGTCGCGGGCCTTGGGCAGGCGCCCGGCGCGGATGGCCTCCAGGTTGCGCTGGATCTGCGGGTCGTCGCTGACGAAGCTCTCCAGGGTCTCGCCGGGCGGCAACTGGCGCTGGATGGCGTTGCGCGCCGTCTCGATGGAGGTGCGCTGCAAGAGCTTCTCGGCGTGGGCCCAGGCTTCTTCCTCGGTCTCGCGGACGATCACCTGCAGGCGCGTGCCGAAGGTCAGCTCGCGGCCGATCTTCGCCGCCTCGGCCGCCACCCTGGCGAACTTCTCGCCCAGCTTGGGCGGGGTGTTGGCGAAGCTCAGGTAGACATCCAGCAACTGCACCGAATGGGCCACGCCCGGGCCCGAGGTGCCGGCGCCCCACAGCGGGATGCCCGGTTTCTGCTTCGGCGGGTGCCAGCCGCCCAGCGGGTGGCTCGCGGCCGCCGCCTGGCGCGGTGCGAGCTTGACGTAGCGGCCGTCGTAGCCGCCGGTCTCGCCGGCGTAGATGCTCTGGAAGGCGCGCCAGTACTCCAGGCTGAAGTCGTAGCGCTCGTCATGCCCGTAGTGGATGCCGTAGGTGGCCAGGCTGGCGTCGTTGCCGTTGACCACGTTGAACAGCAGGCGGCCGTTGGAGAACTGGTCGAAGGTCAGCGCCCACTTCGCCAGCACCGCCGGCGACAGCTCGCCCGGGTGCTGGGCAACGAGGAAGCGCAGGCGCTCGGTGGCGTCGATCAGCGCGGCGGAAACCGCCAGGCTCTCGTTGGGGCTGGAGCCCAGCAGGGAGCCGTAGTAGCCCAGGCGGTCGGCGGTCACGGCGATCTGCTTGAGGTGTTGGAAGTCGGTCTTCCAGCGGCCTTCCGCCTCCCAGGGATAGGGGCCATCGGGAGTGGTGAGGTACCAGAGAATCTTCACAGCCATGTTCGGTGTCCTTGATCGGATGAGGGTGTCGCACGCGTCGGCAGGCGCTTGAACGGGCTCTCTGGCGGAGCCCTGGAACGGCTCAGCGGCGGTCGATGGCGGGCACCAGGCCCAGTTCGGTGGCCTTCTCGTACAGGCCGCTCATCTTCCATTGCTGGGTCAGCACGCCCGGCCCGTAGGCGCGGGAGCCGCCGATGGCTTCGGCGAGCAGCTGCAGCTGTGCGCCCTCCTCCAGCAGCAGGATGAATTCGGCGGTGGCACGCAGGCCCTGCTTGCCCCACACGGTGGAGCCGCCGTTGGCTTCCAGGATCGCCGGGGTGTAGGGGTTCTCGGCGATACGCTCGAGGATGAAGTCCACTTCCTGCTGGCGGCGGTCGATGTACACCGGCAGCTCGCGGGCCAGCTGGTAGCGCTGCACCGGCACGTAGTGGAACGGCAGGCTGCGCTGGGTCTGCGCCCAGGCGCCGAGGTAGGGCGAATGCACGTGGGACACGGTGGTGATGTCGGCGTGCTGCTGGAACAGCTTGGTGTAGCGCCCTGCCCCGCTCCGGCCATGGCCGTAGACGACATTCCCGGCGAAGTCGATGACCTGCGCCTGCAGGGGCTTGCCGTGGTTCCAGGGGCCCGGGTAGTTGACCGAGACCAGCAGCTCCTGCCCCGGCACCCGCTCGATGAAGCCGACGGTGCCGTTGGCGGTGATGGTGCCGGTCTCGCGGTACACGGTGAAGGCTTCGCCGGCTTCGCGGACGACGTTGTCGATGAACTCACGGAGTTCGGCGTTGATGTGCTGTTCGTTGACGAGGATGGTCATGGTGGAACTCCTGTTCAGGTGCGGCGCTGGGCCAGCAGGTCATGGGCGGCTTGCAGCGGGCGGGCATCGACCCAATCGGCGATGTCGAAGTCCCGCTCGAGGAAGCCGTGGAGGTTGAGGAAGTCCTTCTGGATGCCGAGGAATGCCAGGCGCTGGGCGGACAGGTCCGGCGCCAGGGTGGTGTGGAAATCACCGCGATAGGCCTCGGCCACGCCCTCGCGGCCGGCGCGGGTCTCCACCTCGAGGATGGCGTGCAGGCTGTCGCGGTTCTCCGCGGCCCACTCGGCGGCGCGCAGGGTCTGGGCGAGGAAGCGCCCCACCAGGTCGAAGTGATCGTCGAGCAGGTTCTGGTGAACGGTGATGGGACGGGGCGTGCCGTTGTTGACGCGATGGCGCGGGTCCACCAGGTCCAGGTCCACCCCCACCACCAGGCCCAGGCGGCGGGCGGCGTCCGCAGCGGCGGCGCCCTTCACGTAGACGGCGTCCAGCTCGCCACGGGCCAGGGGCTCGAGCCCCGACCAGAGGCGCTGCAGGCCCTCCTCCGGGGTGCGCGCGGCGGCCTGGTCCAGCAGCGGCACTTCCACCAGTTGCACGTCGTCGAAGCCCAGCCCGGCCAGCGCCAGGGCGCCTTTGTAGCCATGCAGGCTCATGGCCCGGGCGATGCTGCCGGGGCGGCTGTCACCCCAGGCCGGCAGAGCCAGGCGCTTGCCCTTGAGGTCGGCCGGGCTGCGGATACCGGAGTCCGGGCGCACGAGGATGGTCTGCCATTCCTCGATCCAGGTCAGGCCGATCAGCCGGCTCGGCGCCCCGGCAGCGCGGGCGGCCAGGGCCGGCACGTTGCCGCCCTCGCGAAAGAGCCCCGGCAGCTCGTGGTCATAGTGATGGCGGCCGAGCTGGCGAGCCTCCTGCAGGGTGGAAACCGGCAGGCCGTCAGCGGCGAACTCCTCGGCCAGCCAGCCGAGCTTGTAGGCGATGCCGGAGGCGGTGGGCACCGGGCAGCGGGTGAACCAGATCTGATCCAGCGGGGCCTTCTCGGCGAAGGTCGGCTGCGCGGGGGCCGTGGCAACAAGGGTCATGAAGGGCTCCAGGAAAGAGGTGCAGGGTGGCCTCAGGGGCCGTTTGTGCTGCCTTCGCAATGCCCATGCCAAAACCTGAGAACCGCGTAATCCGGGCCTTCCAGGGATTTCGCCAATCCCCCAGCGGCGTGGATTGCTGGCAGGCCAGCAGGGCTGCGTCGCCAGTGCTGCCTCGCCAGCAGCAGCCGTCCCGGGGTGCTGCCCCAGCAGCAGCGGTGCTGTGGACTGGCGTCTGGAAAGGCTGCTGCAGCCCGCGCGGCGCAAGGCCTGGGCGTCCTCCGCCAAGGCCCTGGCATAGAACCTGCTCAAGCCCCGCCAAGCACCCGGCACAGGCCCGGGACGGAACCGATCGAATCGACAGAGGTGCAAGCATGAGTACGGCCGAACGCAATTTCGCCACGGAGCAGCCCCACGTGGCGGCGAACATCCTGCGCAGCGAGGCGGACGCCATCGCGGTGGCGAAGGAAGTGGCCAGGGAGATCGCCGAGATCGCCGCCGACAGTTCGCGCAACCGCGAGCTGCCGCGCCGCCAGGCGCAACTGTTGTCCGACAGCGGACTCACCGCCATCGGCGTGCCCAAGGCCTTCGGTGGCCTGGGCGCCTCGGTGGAGACCATCGTCGAGACGGTGCGCATCATCTCCGTGGCCGATGGCGGCGTCGGCCAGTTGCTGCAGATCCACAACGTGATGCTGCGCGGCATCTTCACCGGCTACCCGGACGAGGTCCGCGACCGCCTGGTGGCCGACGTGCTGGCCGGCAAGCGCTTCGGCAACGCCCTGGCCGAGGTCGGCGGCAAGAACAAGTTCGCCCTCAAGACCCGCGTCGAGCGTCGCGCCGACGGCAAGCTGATCCTCAACGGCAGCAAGTTCTACTCCACCGGCTCCTACCTGGCCGAGTGGATCTCCCTCACCGCCGGCTCCGACGATGGCGGCGTCGGCGTGCTGCTGCACCGCGACACCCCCGGCCTGACCCTGGTGGACGACTGGGATGCCTTCGGCCAGAACAACTCGGTCAGCGGCACGGTGATCTTCGACAACATCGAGCTGGATGAACGCTTCGTCTCCCGTCGCCAGGGCCCGATGAAGCGCACCGGCCTCACCTACCCGCAGATCCTCCACGCCGCCATCGACACCGGCATCGCCGCCGGTGCGCTGCAGGCCGGCGTGCACTACCTCAACCACAACGCGCGGCCCTGGGTGGAAAGCGGCGTCGAGCGCGCCAACGAGGAGCCGCACATCATCCGCCAGATCGGCGAGTACGCCGTGGCCCTGCGCGCCGCCGAATCCCTGCTGCGCGACGCCGCGCGGGTGTTCGACCAGCACGAGCAGGACCCGGACAACAAGGAACTGCAGGACGAGCTGATCCTCTCGGTGGCCACCGCCCGCGCCCACTCCGATGGCGCCTCGCTGAAGATCTCCAGCGACATCTTCTCGCTGCTCGGTGCCAGTGCCTCGCTGACCAAGTGGAACCTCGACCGCTTCTGGCGCAACGCGCGGGTGCACACCACCCACGACCCGATCCGCTGGCGCCTGCACCACGTCGGCAACTACTACCTCAACGGCATCGACCCGGGCGAATACACCGCCATCCTCAATGCCAAGCAGGTCGAAGGCGCCACCACCCGTTCCTGAGCCGCTCCCTTTCCCGGTTTCTCACCCGGCGCCCTGTTCATGCCAGGGCGTACGGGCTTTTTACGGACATCGAACATGAACCGACCCCTGCCCCATCCGCGCACCAGCCGTCCACGCCTGGCACTGGCCATCGGCGCCACCCTGCTGGCCAGCGCCCTCCTCCCCGCTCATGCCGCCGAACCGGCCAAGGCCGCCGTCCCGGCACCGGTCCCGGTGCTGGCGGTCAAGGCTGCCCGCTTGATCGACGTGCGTGACGCGAAGGTGATCGAGGCCCCCGTGGTGTTGATCGAAGGCGAGCGCATCAAGGCCGTTGGCAAGAACCTCGCGATCCCCGAGGGGGCCCGGGTCCTGGACCTGGGTGACAGCACCCTGCTGCCCGGGCTGGTGGACTTCCATGTGCACCTGGGCGGCTTCGGTCCGCGCATCGGCACGGCGCGGGGCGCACTGGCAGGGGCCAAGCAGGCCCGCGACACCCTGGAAGCCGGCTTCACCAGCCTGCGCAACATGGGCGGCAAGGCCTTCACCGGTATCGCCCTGCGTGACGCCATCAAGGAAGGCGACATCCCCGGCCCGCGCATCTACGACGCCGGCACCCTGCTCACCACCACGGGTGGCCACTGCTCCGGCCAGGTCACCACCCCCGAGGAGGACCAGGACGGTCCCGGCGTCGCCAACGGCGCGGACGCCTTCGAGCGCAAGGTACGCCAGCAGTTCAAGTACGGCGCCGACTTCGTCAAGGTGTGCATCACCGGCGGCTTCATGAGCGGCACCGACCCGCGCGTCACCCAGTTCAGCGAAGAGGAGCTGAAGTCGGTGATCGACACCGCCCACCGCTACCGCAAGAAGGTCGCCGTCCACGCCCACGGCGCCGATGGCATCCGCCTGGCGGCACAACTGGGCGCCGACAGCATCGAGCACGCGTCCCTGGTGGATGAGGAAGGCCTGAAGCTGCTCAAGCAGAAGCAGATCCCGGTGGTGCCCACCCTGGCCATCGACAGCCTGGCCCAGGAGCACGCCGTGGAGGCCGGGGCCAGCGCCTACACCCTGGCGATCCTCAAGCAGACCGCAGCGCTCCACAAACAGAACATCGCCAAGGCCATCAAGGCAGGCATCCCGATCATCTACGGCACCGATGCGCCCATCACGCCCCATGGCACCAACGCGGTGGAGTTCCACTACCTGGTGGAAGCCGGGCTCACGCCGCTGCAGGCGATCCAGGCCGCCACCCTCACGCCTGCGCGCTGGCTCGACGCGGCCGACGATATCGGCAGCATCGAGGCCGGCCGCTTCGCCGACATCATCGCCGTCAAGAACGACCCCCTCGCCGACATCCGCGTGCTCGAGCATGTGCAGTGGGTGATGAAAGGCGGGGTCGTCTACAAGAACGCCCTCTGATCCACCTCCTCCCTTTGCGCCAAGGATGGCGCCCCATGGCGGTTTCCCCATGACCACGCGACACCCCCTGCTCCGCTGCCTGGCCATCTACCGCGAGATGCCCTGGCGCTTCGCCCTCACTGCGTCCCTGTTCATTGCCGTCAACCTGGGCCTGGCCTGGCAGCAATGGCTGGTGGGGCACGCGGTCAATGACGTCAGCGCCGGCCGCGCCGTGGTACGCCAGGCCGACGGCAGCCTCGACGCCTCGCTCGGCTGGTACTGGGTCGCCCTGATCGTCGGCGTCGCCCTGGGCCGGGGCGTGCTGCAGTACGCCGCCGGCGTGCTCTCGCTGATCCTCAGCCAGGAACTGCTGACGCGCCTGCGCGAGCGCATCCTCGGGCAGGTCCAGGGCCTGCACCTGGGCTACCACTGGCAGCACGGCATGGGCGAGATGGTCACCCGCACCACCCGCGACGCCGACAAGGTGCGCGACGCGCTCATCAGCTTCTGGCGCCAGCTGGTGGAAACCCCGCTGGTGGTGCTCGCCGCCGTCGGCCTGCTGGGCTGGTACCACCCGCTGCTGGGCCTGGTGCCGCTGCTGCTCACTGGGCTGGGGCTGGCCATCTTCGTGGTGCAGACCGAACGCCTGGTGAGCCTCGACCGCGCCGTGGGCGCGGCCTACGACCGCGTTGCCCAGGACCTCGCCGAGGGCATCGGCGGCGTCCGTGTGATCAAGTCCTTCGCCCTGGAGGCCAGCCGCATCCAGGGCTTCGCCAGCCAGGTCGGCCTGTTCGCCGAGCATGCCCGTACCGCCCTCGCCTACGCCGCCTCGCGCATCCCACTGCCCCAGGCGGTGGTCGCCCTCGGCCACGTGTGGATCCTGGTCTACGGCGCGCACCTGGTGGCCGACGGACGCATCGGCATCGGTGAGCTGGTCACCTCGCTGCTGATCGCCACCACCCTGGTGTTCCGCATCGAAGGCATCGGCCGGGTCATGCAGACCTTCGCCGACGCCCGTTCCTCCGCCGAGCGCATCTGGCAGTTGCTCGACGAGCAGCCGGCCATCCGCAGCGGCATCGCGCCCCTGCCCGCAGGCCCGCTGGGGCTCAGGCTGGAGGCGGTCGGCGTCAGCGCCCCCGACGGGGGCCGCGAGATCCTCCAGGGCTGCACGCTGCGTATCGAACCGGGCGAGGTCGTCGCCCTGGTCGGCGCCACCGGCACCGGCAAGAGCCTGCTGGCCAGCCTGCTGCCGCGCCTGGTGGACGTCAGCGCCGGGCGCCTGCTGCTGGGTTCCGACGCCAGCGGCTGGCAGGACGTGCGCCAGCTCGACCTGGCCCAGCTGCGCCGCCGCGTGCACGTGGTGCCCCAGGAAAGCTTCCTGTTCTCCGACACCCTGGCGGCCAACCTGCGCCTGGCCGCCACCGAAGCCAGTGACGCCGAACTGCTCCAGGCCCTGCACCTGGCCGCCGCCGACGATGTGCTGGAGCGCCTGCCCCGGGGCCTGGACACCGCCCTGGGCGATCGCGGGGTGACCCTCTCCGGCGGCCAGCGCCAGCGCCTCAACCTGGCCCGCGCGCTGCTCGGCCAGCCGGACATCCTCTGCCTCGACGACGCCACCAGCGCCCTCGACGCCATCAGCGAGCGCCGCGTGCTGGGCAACATCCGCGACCTGCGCGGCACCACGCTGCTGGTCATCTCCAGCAGGCTCTCCACCATCCTTCTGGCCGACCGCGTGCTGCTCCTCGACCAGGGCGCCATCGCCGACGCTGGCACCCACGCCGAGCTGCTGCAACGCAACCCTGTCTACCGCGACCTGCTGGGGATCGACCATGGCTAACCCATTACCGGGCAAGGCGCTCTCGGACATCGAGATCGAGGAAATGCTCGCCCGCCAGGCACTGGATCGCGGCATGCTGCACCGCCTGCTGCCACTGCTGCGGCCGATACGCGGCGCCATCTTCACGGTCATCGCGCTGGAAGTGGTGCTGGTGTTCACCGTGTTCCTGCGGCCGCTGTTCGTGCGCGAACTGCTGGACCACGGTCTGGTGCCGCAGGGCGACCACTGGCTGCTCGACGAGCGCCTGGTGGCGCTGCTCGGCCTGGGCCTGGCGGCCAGCTGGCTGGGGCGCTTCCTGCTCGCGGGGATTTCCCAGTTCATCGCCGGCAGCGCCGCCATCCGCGTGCTCAACGACCTGCGCGTGCGCGTGTTCGCCCACGTCCAGGCACTGAGCGTCGGCTACTTCGACCGGACCAAGGCCGGGCGCATCATTTCCCGCGCCGACCGCGACGTGGACAGCCTCGAACCGCTGCTGATCCAGGGCCCGCCGGAACTGCTCGGCGCCCTGCTGCGCTGTGGCGTGGCCGGCGTGCTGCTGTGGCTGATCTCGCCGCTGTTCTTCCTTGCCCTGGTGGGCACCGTGCCTCTGCTGTTCAGCGCCACCTGGGCGTTCAAGCGCATCTCCCAGCGCAACTGGGCGCGGGTGGCGGAGAACCGCAGCCGCTTCACCGCGCACCTGGTGGAGAGCGTCAGCGGCGCGCGGATGATCCAGCAATGCGTGCAGGAGGCACCCAACAGCGCGCGCTACCGGCGCCTGCTGCTGGACTTCAACCAGGCGCTGATCCGCGGCAGCCTGCGCTCCGGCTGGTTCGCCCCCTTCACCGCACTGCTCGCAGCCGGCGGCATGGCCGCCCTGCTGCTGGTGGGCGGCCACGGCCTGGCCAACGGCACGGTGAGCGTCGGCCAGGTGGCGGAAAGCCTGTTCTACGTGATGATGTTCCTCGGCCCGCTGCAGGAGCTGTCGGACCTCTTCGAGCGCTACGCCACCGGCTCCGCCTCGGCGCAGCGCATCTTCCTGCTGCTCGATACGGCGCCGGAGATCACCGACCGCCACGCGCCGCAGACCCTGCCCGACGCCCGTGGCGAGGTGCGCTTCGAGGCCGTGCGCTTCGCCTACGACCCCAGGGCCGCGCACCCGGTGATCCGCGACCTGGATCTGCACATCCAGGCCGGCGAGGTGCTGGCCATCGTCGGCCCCTCGGGCCACGGCAAAAGCACCCTGGTGCAACTGCTCACGCGCTTCTACGACGTGCAGGGCGGTGCCGTGCGCATCGACGGCGTGGACGTGCGCGACGTCACCCAGCACCAGCTGCGCCGCCGCGTCGCCGTGGTGCTGCAGGATAACGTGCTGTTCAGCGGCAGCATCCTCGACAACCTGCGCCTGGCCGCCCCCGCCGCCAGCGACGCCGAACTGATCGCCGCCGCCCGCGAGCTGGGCGCCGACGAGGTGCTCGAGCGCCTGCCACACCAGTACCACAGCGAAGTCGGCCCCCTCGGTGCCCACCTCAGCCACGGCCAGCGCCAGCTGGTGTGCCTGGTCCGCGCCTACCTCGCCGACCCGGCGGTGCTGGTCCTCGACGAAGCCACCTCGGCGGTGGACGTGCACACCGAGCGGCGCATCCAGCGCGCCCTGCGCCGCCTCTGCGAAGGCCGCACGGCGATCATCATCGCCCACCGCCTAGCCACCATCCGCGACGCCGACCGCATCGCCGTGATCCGCAACGGCCAGCTCGTCGAACTCGGCCCCCATGCGCAGCTGATCGAGCGCAACGGCGCCTACGCCGCCCTCTACCAGACCTACCTGCGCAGCGCCGAGACCGGCGCCTCCATCGACACCATCCTGGAAAAGGCCGGCGCGCAGGGGTGACTCACGCCAGCCTGCTTGAGCTCCGCAATGATGGGTTTCGCGGGGCTCTACCCATCCTACGGCTCAATACCAGGCCCGTAGGGTGGATGACGCTCTTTTCGTCCACCAGCGATGCCCGGAATGACCTTGATCGGTGGACCGATAAAGCGGGGTCCACGCCACGCCGCGGGCACCTCCGTGAGTCGCGGCCGTAAGCCTCGGACTACGTGGCGCCGAGCGGTAGTCGACAAGGTTTTCGCGCCGATGTATCAACGGCGGGTTAAGGCCTCGAGTCGTTCGCCATGTTGCGTAAAACCTGCCTCGCCCTGCTGGCCCTCGTGCCGCTGTGCGCCCTCGCCGATGACGTGAAGGTGCGCAACCTCGCCCTCACCCGTTCCGGGCACGACAGCTACATCAACGGCACCGCCGTCAACACCACCGAGAAGTCCTTCTCCACCGTCACGGTGGTGTTCGACATCTATCAGGGCGACAAGCTGGTGGACACCGAGACCTTCCGCGCCAAGGGCATCGAGGGTGGCCAGGCGTGGCGCCTATCGGTGCCGGTGAAGGCGCGCACGTTCGACAGCTACAAGGTGCGCACGGTGCTCATCGACACCGAGTTCAGCGAAACCATCGGCGCGGCGACCCTGCCGTCCGCCGCGCCGGCGTCACCCGCCCCTTAGCGGGCGCCGCTTCAAGCCACCTCGCCCAGCAGCTTCTGCCCTTCGGCCCAGAGGCCGGTCATCTTCCATTGCTGCTCCAGCACGCCGGGGCCGAACTCCCTGGAGCCGCCGAGGTTTTCCGCCAGCGCCTGGAAGTAGGCGCCCTCTTCCACCAGCAGGACCAGCTTGGCCACCTGGAGGATGCCGGTGCCCCAGAAGGTCGCCCCGCCGTTGGCCTCCAGCAGCCCCGGCGTGTGCGGGTTGGCCTCGATGGTCTCGACGATGAACGCCGGCTCCGGCTGGCGACGGTCGATGTACACCGGCAGCTCGCGGGCCAGGGTCACCCGTTGCGAGGCGGCGTAGCGCAGCGGCAGCACGCGGTGCGTACCGGCCCAGCCACCCAGGTAGGGCGTGTGCACGTGGATCACCACGTTCACCTCGGCGCGTTCGCGCAGCACCTGGGCGTAGCGCTTGCCGCTGCCGGCCTCGCGGCTCTCGCTCAGGGTCTGGGCGCCGCCCAGGGTCTCGTCGAGGTGGACGACGCCGTCGTAGCTCACCACCGAGGCGCGGATGGCCGGCTCGTCGTCCCAGGGCGACGGTGCGCGCAGGGCGATCACCAGGTCCGTCCCGGGTACGCGCAGGTAGGCCTGCAGGGTGTTTGTAGCGGTCAGGGTGCGGGTGTCCTGGAGTACGCGGAAGGCCTTGGCGAAATCGCGCTTGGCCTGCTCGACCTGGTCAAGGATGGCGCTGCCGAGGGTGCTGCTGGTCTGGGTCATGGGATCGTCCTTCAAGGGGGTCACGCAACGAAGCTCCGTTGCCGCCGCGATACGCGGTCGTAGCGGTGCAGAGCAGGACTTGTGCCGACTCCACCAGGCCCTTGATGCGCAAGGCCTGGCGGCGGTCGGCTCGCCGCCCGCAGGCCCGCCATCGGCGTTTCTGTTGCGCCCCCAGCAGCCGGCTGCTGGCAGGGTGTTGCTGGAGACGCACCCCGCCCGCCAGGCCTCTCGTGCCCTCTCCCCGCAGGCCTTGCCCCACCTGGCCCGCAGCCTTGCCGACGGGCCGTGGCATGGCCGTTGCACTCGCACCTGGCAGCGTGGCTCGCCGGCCCCGGCGGGAACCACGGCCACCTCATCAGGAGCGAATATGAGCACTGAATTCTTCTGGCGCCTGCCGCTGGGCACCGACGGACCGCAGCTGTCCACCGACAAGCACAACCGTGGCAGCCACGCGCACCGCCCGGGCAACATCGCCCCCGGCCGCCTGCCCAACGGCGAGCCCGATGGTTTCGGCTACATCGACTACATCGCCCAGGTGGCCAAGGCCGCCGAACTGGCCGGCTTCGAGGGCGCGCTGCTGCCCACCGGCCCCGAACCCTGGGTGGTGGCCTCGGCCCTGGCGCGGGAGACCCGCCGCATCAAGTTCCTCATCGCCTTCCAGGCCACCTGGACCCTGCCCGCCTACGCCGCCCAGCAGGCCGCCATCCTGCAGAACCTCAGCCGTGGCCGCCTGGAGTGGAACATCATCACCGGCGGCAACCCGGCCAGCCAGCGCGCCAATGGCGACTTCCTCGAACACGACCTGCGCTACAAGCGCACCGGCGAGTTCCTCGACATCATCCAGGGCCTCTGGGAGAACGAGCGCTTCTCCTACGACGGCGACATCTACCAGCTGGAGAACGGCGCGCTGCCGCCCGGCCTGCACGACGAGCGCAAGCCCGGGGTGTACTTCTCCGGCTTCTCCGACGCCGCGCTGGAGGTGGCCGCGCGCCACGCCGACGTCTACCTCAACTGGGCCGAGCCGGTGGACAAGCTCAAGCCGCACATCGAGCGCGTGCGCGAGCTGGCCGACAAGCAGGGCCGCAGCGTGCGCTTCGGCCTGCGCGTCGACCTCTTCGCCCGCGAGACCGAGGAAGCCGCCTGGCGCGACCTGCGCGCCCAGTTCGACCGCCTCGAAGGCAAGCCCAGCTCCCTGGTGAAGACCTTCACCAGCGGCTCGGACTCCGTGGGTGGCGCGCGCCAGACCGCCTACCACCAGAACATCGACCGCTTCGACGACCTGATCCTCGGCCCCAACCTCTGGGCCGGCTTCGCCAAGGCCAAGCCCGGCCCGACCGTGGGCCTGGTGGGCAGCCACGAGAACATCGCCGAGCGCCTGGTGGAGTACCGCGACGCCGGCTTCTCCACCTTCATCCTCGCCGGCAACCCGCACCTGGAAGAAGCCCTGCGCATCGGCCAGGAAGTGCTGCCGCTGGTGCACCAGCGCTCGGCGGCAAGCCCGGCCGCCGACCTCAAGCAAAGCGCCTGAGGAGACCGACCATGAGCCAACTCGAAACCCTCTGGTACACCCGCTGTCCGGTCCCCACCGGGCTCGGCATCGCCGTGCAGAAAGGCTGGCTGGAACAGACCCTGGCCAGCCAGGGCACGCGCATCCAGTCGCTGCGCGAATCCACCGAGCAGGCGGTGCGCGAATCGCACTTCGACCACAGCCTGCAGAACTCGGTGCGTCACGGCGGCAACATCCCGGCCATCTGGGCCCGCGCCCAGGGCCGCGACACCCGCGTCATCGGCCTGTCCTGGGCGGACGAGGTGCAACTGATCCTCACCCGCCCGGACAGCGGCATCAGAAGCGTCAAGGACCTCAAGGGCCGCCGCTTCGGCCTGCCCGACTGGCACGGCGCGCAGATCGACTTCACCCGCGCACAGGCCCTGCGCGGCCTGGAAAACGCCCTGCGCCTGGAGGGCCTGGAAGTGGCCGACGTGGAGCGCGTGGACTACCGCTACGGCGGCACCTTCAGCGACGAACCGGTACAGGCCGTGGCCGGCACCCCGGTGAGTTCGCGCCGCGCCGAAGGGCGCAACGCCGAGCTGGTCGGCCTGCTGCGTGGCGAGGTGGATGCCATCTTCCTCAAGGGCGCCAGCGCCGCCCAACTGGCCCATGACTTCGGCCTGCGCACGGTGATCGACACCGGCTCGCACCCCGAGCCGCTGGTGCGCTCGAACAACGGCACGCCGCGTACCCTGACCGTCGACGCCCACCTGCTGGAGCAGCACCCGCAAGCCGCCGCCGGCATCCTCGACGCGGTGCTGCGCGCCGAGCAATGGGCCCACGCCCACCCCGACGACACCCGCCGCTACCTCGCCCGCGAGACCAACAGCAGCGAGTACTGGGTGACGGTGGCCTACGGCGAGGACGCCCACCGCCGCCTGCGCACCGAGCTGGACGAGCAGGCCATCGCCGCGCTGCAGGACTTCACCGCCTTCCTGCACCGCTGGGGCTTCATAGCGCAGCTGTTCGAGGTGCGTGACTGGATCGATACCCGACCGCTGGACTCCCTGCGCGCAGCCACTGCGCTGGCAGGCTGATCGGCCGGGCTCTACTGACCTCAACCGAGCCACTTATGAGCAAGCCACTCGACACCCTCTGGTACACCCACAGCCCGGTTCCCACCGGGCTCGGCATCGCGGTGCAGTCCGGCCGCCTGGCCGAAGCCTTCCGCCCCTACGGCACCAGCATCCAGTCGCTGCGCGAATCCAGCGAACGCGAGGTGCGCGAAGCCCACTACGACCACCACCTGCGCAACTCGGTACGCCACGGCGGCAACATCCCGGCCATCTGGGCCTACGCCAGCGGCGTGGAGACCCGCGTGCTGGGGCTGTCGTGGAGCGACGAGGTGCAGCTGATCCTCACCACCCCGGAATCCGGCGTGAGAAGCGTGCGCGACCTGAAGAACCGCCGCTTCGGCCTGCCCAAGTGGGCCAACGTGCAGATCGACTTCACCCGCGCCCAGGCCCTGCGCGGCCTGGAGAACGCCCTGCACCTGGAAGGTCTCTCCGTGCGCGACGTCGAGCTGGTGGACTACCCCTACGGCGGCACCTACAGCGACGAGCAGAAGCACCACCTGTACGGCGCCGAAGTGAGCCTCGGGGTGGACCGCATCCGGCGCCGCAACAACGAGCTGATCGGCCTGTTGCGGGGTGACATCGACGCCATCTTCCTCAAGGGCGCCCATGCCGCCCACCTGGCCAACGAGTTCGGCCTGCAGGTGGTGATCGACACAGGCTCGCACCCCGACCCGCTGATCCGCTCCAACAACGGCACGCCGCGGACCCTGACGGTGGACACCCACCTGCTGCACGAGCATTTCGATGCCTCGGTGCGCATCGTCGACACCGTGCTGCGCACCGAGCAATGGGCCTGGGCCAACCCGGACGAGACCCGGCGCTTCCTCGCCCGCGAACTCAACACCAGCGAGTACTGGGTCGCCACCGCCTACGGCGAGGATGCCCACCGCCGCCTGCGTACCACCCTCGACGAACGCTCGATCGCGGCCCTGCAGGACTTCACCGACTTCCTCCATCGCTGGGACTTCATCCCCCGGCGTTTCGACGTGCGCGACTGGATCGATTTCAGCGTGCTGGAGAAGGTCATCGGCTCCACCTCCCGGGTCGCCGTCTGAGCCCTGTTGCCCGGGCAGCAATGCCCGGGCGGCTGCTTCCCCAGCAGCAACTTCCCAGCAACGTCCTGCTGCCAATTACGCACCCGTCAATGCCCCTCTTCCGGCCTCACATCCGGCCCACTCCCACACGCCCTTAGTTGTTGCAAAAACACGCCGCCATTAATAATAAATTCCTTTTAAAACAACTATTTGCGAATTTAAGAAAATAACAGACATGCCCACCCAAAGGCTGGCACGACTCCTGCTCCTCCCCATTTGCTTATTCATGGCACGCCTTGCGAACGCCCACTTGGCGACCCGTGCCTTACATATAAAAGGGGAGAGAACATGCACACACCCAATCCGATTACCCGGGGCATATGGCTGGCCCTGTTGCTGACCGCCAGCGGTGCGCTGGTCGCTGCCGAACGGACCGATGCGAAGAAGGCCGAAGACACCAACAAGGCGCAGCCCACCACCGCGCTGAAGACGGTCACCGTCACCGCCCAGCACCGCGAGGAAACCCTGCAGGAAACGCCCACCACCGTCTCGGCGGTGAACGGCACCAACATCACCGCCGACGGCGTGCGCGCCATCGGCGACATCACCACCTTCGTGCCCAACGCCGCCGCCAAGAACCCCGACGGCGACGGCCGTCCGCGCTGGTACATCCGCGGCCTGGGCACCGGCGACACCGGCGCCGCGACGGTCTACCCGGTGGGCATCTATGCCGACGACGTCTACCTCAACGCCCCCATCGCCGGTGGCGGCCCGCTCTACGACCTGGAGCGCATCGAGATCCTGCGCGGCCCGCAGGGCACCCTGTACGGCAAGAACACCACCGCGGGCGCCGTGAACATCATCTCCAAGAAGCCCGATTTCGAGACCGACGGCTACGGCACCATCGGCTTCGGCAGCAAGAACGAGCGCATCCTCAACGGCGCCATCGGCGGCGCCCTGGTGGACGAGCGCCTGGCGGCGCGGGTGGCGGTCTACTCCGAGGAGCGCGACGGCTTCACCAAGAACCTCACCAACGACCACACCTACGGCGACGTGAACAAGAAGGCCGTGCGCCTGCAGTTCCTCGCCCAGCTGACCCCGGACCTGGAAGCCCTGTGGAAGATCCACAGCCGCGAGCACAAGGGCGACGGCAGCAACGGCTCGCTGCCGGTGGGCCGCTACTACAACGTCGGCTACGTGCGCCCCCATGGCAGCAAGATCCAGCTCAACGTCGACGAGGACTACAAGCTCGACCACGACGGCACCTCGCTGACCTTCAACTGGGACCTGGGCGGCTACAAGCTCACCTCCATCAGCGCCTACGACAGCATCCGCAACCAGGCCCTCACCGACGCCGACTACACCCCCTACGAGGTCAACGGCGTCAGCGACGTGGACAACGAGTACACGCAGTACAGCCAGGAATTCCGCCTCGCCTCGCCCCAGGAAGATGCCCTGCGCTGGCTGGCCGGTGCCCACTACTTCCACGAGAAGCTCGACAGCGACGCCCTGCGCTACGTGCGCCCGGGTACCACCCCGAACGGCACCGGCAGCAACCAGACCGGCACCGTGTACCGCGACCTGGCCTACACCCACAAGACCGACAGCGTCGCGCTGTTCGGCAACCTCACCTACGACTTCACCGAGAAGTTCAGCGTGACCGGCGGCCTGCGCTGGACCCAGGAGAAGAAGGACATCGACCTGACCCTCACCCAGCGCCTGGCCAGCGGTGCCCCCATCGCCGGCGCCGACAACAACGGCACCAGCGAGAAGGACAAGACCTGGGACGCCTGGACCTACGACCTGACCCCGGAATACCGCATCAACGACAACCTGCGGGTGTTCTTCCGCTACGCCCACGGCTTCCGTTCCGGCGGCTTCAACACCGGCTTGTCCGGCGGCCTCTCGGGCCTCACCACGGTGGACCCGGAAGAACTGGATGCCTACGAACTGGGGCTGAAGTCGGAGTGGCTGGACGGCCGCCTCACCGCCAACGCCAACGTCTTCTACTACGACTACAGCGACATCCAGGTGAACCTGCTCACGGTCAACAACGGCATCCTCACCACCGCCCTGACCAACGGCGCCGCCGGCGAGGTCAAGGGCGCGGAACTGGAGATCGAGGCCCAGGCCACCGAGTTCCT
The DNA here is from genome assembly GCF_054558415.1 of Pseudomonas sp. No.21. Taxonomy (NCBI): domain Bacteria; kingdom Pseudomonadati; phylum Pseudomonadota; class Gammaproteobacteria; order Pseudomonadales; family Pseudomonadaceae; genus Pseudomonas; species Pseudomonas sp. No.21. The sequence goes on along the minus strand of NZ_BAAJNO010000014.1, from coordinate 8,365 downwards.
CCACCTGCGTGCCGCCCTCTCCCACCTGGACACCGAGTACACCGACTTCAAGAACGTCAACCCCAACACCGGCGTCGTCACCGCCGACTACAGCGGCAACCGCTTCGTGCGTTCGCCCGAGCAGGTCATCTCCCTGGGCGCCGACTACACCATCCCCCTGGAGATCGGCGGCAAGCTGGTGGCCGGCGGCGACGTCAGCTACCGCGGCAAGGAATACTTCCTGGCCGACCGCCAGAGCAGCGTCGACAGCACCCTCAGCCAGCCCCACTACACCCTGGCCAACGCCCGCCTGACCTGGTTCAACCATGACGAGAAGATCAGCGTCACCGGCTTCGTCAACAACCTCACCGACCGCCGCTACCAGGTCCACGGCCGCCCCAACGGCGCCGTCGGCAGCGGCCAGTACGTGATCACCTACGGCGACCCGCGCACCGTCGGCGTCAGCCTCACCACCCGCTTCTGATCCCCACCGCCACACCCACGCGGGAGCCCGAGCGATCGGCCTCCCGCGTTTTCATTCCCGCCACGCCCCGCCCCCTTCCGTGTCCGGCCGCGCGCGCCTCGCAGGATGGTGTAGAGCGCAGCGAAACCCATGCTGCCGATTCCGCTCCGAGCCCCTGTCGATCACCGCCTATACCTCGCCCATTGCTGCCCCGTTGCGGGCCCGCTGCTGCCCCTCCAGCAACCCCTGTGCAAGGGCCGTAAACCCGCCCCCATAACTCTAATAACCCATTGATTTACATCGATTTTAAATAATCGAAAAACCGCAAAGCCCCTGGCACAGCCGTTGCTCTGGTGGAAGGCGAAAGAGGCGCAGGAAGGGAAAACCCATAAGCGCCCGGGAAACGAGAAACGCCAATACGTCCTTCCTGAACAGGGGTAAACCAGATGTACCGTCCTTCCCTTCTGGCCAGCGCCATCGCCCTGGCCACCAGCAGCCTTGCACTTCCCGGCCTCGCCGCAGAATCCGCCACAAAACCCACCGCCAACGGCGAACGCCTGGACACGGTGGTGGTGGTCGGCACCCGCCGCAGCGACCTCACCGCACTGGAAAGCGCCGCACCGGTGGATGTGCTCAGCGGCGAACAATTGCAGGAGACCGGCGCCCAGGACCTCTCCGGCGCCCTCACCGCGCTGTCGCCGTCCTTCAGCTTCCCGCAGGCGCCCCAGGGTGCCTTCGCCGGCTCCATCGCCCAGGGCGCTTCGCTGCGCGGGCTGGCCTCCGACCAGGTGCTGGTGCTGATCAACGGCAAGCGCCGCCACACCAGCGCCAACGTCACCCGCCAGGGGCTGGTCAACGGCCGTGGCGCGGCGGCGGTGGACCTCAGCCTGATCCCCCTGGCGGCGATCCAGCGCGTGGAAATCCTCCGCGACGGCGCCGCCGCCCAGTACGGCTCGGACGCCATCGCCGGGGTGATCAACATCGTGCTCAAGGAGCGCGACGACGGCGGCAACCTCGGCTACCGCTTCGGCGGCTACGACAAGGGCGACGGCCTGCAACGCAAGCTCAGCGGCTGGAAGGGCTTCGCCCTGCCCAACGACGGCTTCGTCACCCTCGCCTTCGATGCCGGCAGCCAGGACCCGGCCAGCGACACCAACCCGGACAACCGCATTTTCTACCCCGGCTCCACCAGCACCAACACGCCACGGGAACAGAACAACCCCAACCGCACCTGGCGCTGGGGCTCGGGCAATGTCTCCGACCAGTACAACTTCACCGCCAACGGCGAGGTCGGCCTGGCCGACGGCCTGACCGCCTACGCCTTCGCCACCTACGCCCACAAGAACAGCGACGCCGAAAGCTTCTTCGACCCACCCACCGCCCTGCGCAACAACTACGGCAGCGTGGCCCTGGCGCGCTTCCCCGACGGCCGCATCCCGATCACCCGCTACACCCTGGAGGACTATGCGGCGACCGGCGGCCTGCGCTACGAGGACGAAGCCCTGGGCAGGTTCGACCTGGCCCTCAACCACGGCGACAACTCGGTGAAGTCCACCGACCGCAACGCCATCAACCCCAGCTGGGGCGCCAGCAGCCCGGAGAAGATCTACACCGGCGAACGCGAGGCCGACCAGACCAACCTGACCCTGGACTGGACCCGCGACTTCCCCACCGACCTGCTGTACAAGCCGCTGACCCTCTCCGCCGGCCTCGCCTGGCGCAAGGAGAACTACGAACTGAGCGCGGGCGAGGCGGCCGGCTGGCAGAACGGGCCGCTGTTCAACACCCTCGACCCGGTCACCGGGCGGCGCCTCCCCGGCTACTACTCGGGCATCACCAACGTCGACGCCGTGTCGCTGGACCGCAAGGTCTGGGGTGCCTATGTCGATGTCGAAGGCCAGGTCACGGAGAAATTCCAGGCCGGCGTCGCCGCGCGCACCGAGCACTACTCGGACTTCGGCGACACCACCAACGGCAAGCTCTCGCTGCGCTATGACTTCACCCCCGAGATCGCCGCCCGTGCCACCGCCAGCACCGGCTACCGTGCCCCCTCACTGGTGCAGAGCGGTCTGTCGTCCTTCAGCGTGCAGGTGGTCGAGCAGCCCACGGGCAGCGGCAACTGGGTGGAAGTGCAGCAACGCACCCTGCGCGCCGACAGCCCCGAGGCCGCGTTGCTGGGCGGCAAGGCACTGAAGCCGGAGGAGTCCACCCACTACTCCCTGGGCCTGGTCTGGCGCCCGCTGGACAACGCCTCCTTCACCGTCGACGCCTACCGCATCGACATCGAGAACCGCATCACCCTGTCCGACCAGCTGCCCGCCACCGTGGTCGGGCCGATCTTCGCCGGCACGCCCTACGCCAACATCCAGAGCGCGGCCTTCTACACCAACGTCGCCGACACCCGCACCCGGGGCATCGAGTTCACCGGCAACTACCAGTGGAACCTGGAACGCGCCGGCCGCCTCAACCTCAGTGCCGGCTACAGCCGCAACCGCACCGAGATCACCAAGCTGCGCGATGTCGGCAGCATCCGTGGCTCGCAGATCGTCGGGCGCAACACCCAGGGCCTGATCGAGGAAGGCACCCCGGACGACAAGCTCACCCTCAGCGCCAACTGGCTCTACGAGGGCTGGGGCCTGACCCTGGCGCAGCGCCGCTACGGCGAATGGAAGTCGCTCAACGCCAGCAACCCGGCCCTGGACCAGACCTTCAGCGCCCAGTGGGTGACCGACCTGGACCTCAGCTACAGCTTCCAGCAGGGGCTCAAGGTCTCGGTGGGGGCGATCAACCTTTTCGACAGCCACCCCGACAAGCTCGAAGGCGCGCAGTTGTATGGCGTGCCCAAGTACAGCATCACCTCGCCGGAAGGCGCGCAGGGGGCGTTCTATTACACCAGCGTCAGCTACGACTTCTGACCCAACGCCAGGGCCCCAGGCGGGGCCCACACCTGCCCCCGGAGGATGGGAGAGCGCAGCGCAACCCATGCTGCCGCCGCCCATCTCAACCCCGCACGGTGGAGGTGAAAAGCGACCTCCACCCTACACAGCCCCCAACCCCGCAGCCCCGTAGGGGCGAATTCATTCGCCCAAACCCCAAACACCCAACCCCACAAGAAGCACCCGTCGGATGGGTAGAGCGCAGCGAAACCCATGCTGCCGAGGCCCACCTCAACCCCTTAACGCAGACAGAGCCAATTCATTCGCCCAAACCCCAAACACCCAACCCCACAAGACGCACCCGTAGGATGGGTAGAGCGCAGCGAAACCCATGCTGCCGAGGCCCATCTCAACCCCTTAACGCAGACAGAGCCAATTCATTCGCCCAAACCCAAACACCCAACCCCACAAGACGCACCCGTAGGATGGGTAGAGCGCAGCGAAACCCATGCTGCCGAGGCCGCCACAAACCCCGCAGCCCCCGTTCGCACCCATTCATCGGCGATGGCCGCAACCCAGCAAACTGTTTCCCCAGCAACACCCGATCAGCAGAAGTGTTGCCCACCTGGCAGGTTTTCCTGCCGCGACCCCGCCCAACTGCCCTGTTTCCGCACACTTCGGCTCTTGGTACGGCCCTTGCTCTGTCCCTCTGTACCTAGCGCAACATCACAAGGGACAACCCCATGAGCAACGCCATCAATGTGGTCGCCGTCTCCGGCGGCACCTTCCGCCCCTCGCGCACCCTGGTGCTGACCCAGGCCCTGGTGGCCGAGCTGGGCAAGCACCTGCCGGTCAACGTGCGCATCATCGAACTCGGCGATATCGCCCGCCCCGTGGGCGGTGCGCTGTCGCGCAAGGAGCTGCCGGAAACCGTCGAGCACGAGCTGCGCGCCATCGAGACCGCCGACCTGCTGGTGGTGGCGGCGCCGGTCTACCGCGGCTCCTACCCGGGCCAGTTCAAGCACCTGTTCGACCTGATCGACATGAACGCCCTGATCGACACCCCGGTGCTGCTCGCCGCCACCGGTGGCAGCGAGCGCCACGCGCTGGTCATCGACCACCAGCTGCGCCCGCTGTTCAGCTTCTTCCAGGCCCTCACCCTGCCCATCGGCGTCTACGCCTCCGAGGCCGACTTCGTCGATTACCAGGTCACCAGCGAGCCGCTGAAAGCCCGCATCGCGCTGGCCGCCGACCGCGCCGCCAGCCTCTTCGGCAACCGCGCCGACGCCCTCAAGAAGATCGCCTGAAGGACAGCCCCATGAACGTGTTCTGGTTCCTCCCCACCCACGGCGACGGCCACTTCCTCGGCACCAGCCAGGGCGCCCGCCCGGTGTCGCTGCCCTACCTCAGGCAGGTGGCCCAGGCCGCCGACAGCCTCGGCTACTACGGCGTGCTGATCCCCACCGGCCGTTCCTGCGAGGACTCCTGGGTGGTCGCCTCGGCCCTGGCGCCGCTGACCGAGCGCCTGCGCTACCTGGTGGCGATCCGCCCCGGGATCATCTCGCCCACCGTCTCCGCGCGCATGGCCGCCACCCTCGACCGCCTCTCCGGCGGCCGCCTGCTGATCAACGTGGTGACCGGCGGCGACCCGGACGAAAACCGTGGCGACGGCATCCACCTCAGCCACGCCGAACGCTATGAAGTGACCGACGAATTCCTGCGCATCTGGCGCCGCGTGCTGCAGGGCGAGTCGGTGGACTTCGAGGGCAAGCACCTGCAGGTGCAGAACGCCAAGGCGCTCTACCCGCCGATCCAGAAACCCTACCCGCCGCTGTACTTCGGTGGCTCCTCCGACGCCGCCCACGACCTGGCCGGCGAGCAGGTGGACGTCTACCTGACCTGGGGCGAACCGCCGGCCGCCGTGGCCGAGAAGATCGCCGACGTGCGCGAGCGCGCCGCCCGCCATGGCCGCAGCGTGAAGTTCGGCATCCGCCTGCACGTGATCGTCCGCGAGACCGCTGAGCAAGCCTGGCAGGCCGCCAGCAAGCTGATCGAGCACATCAGCGACGAAACCATCGAGGCGGCGCAGAAGTCCTTCTCGCGCTTCGACTCCGAAGGCCAGCGGCGCATGGCCGCGCTGCACAACGGCCGCCGCGACAACCTGGAGATCGCCCCCAACCTCTGGGCCGGCGTCGGCCTGGTGCGCGGCGGTGCCGGCACCGCGCTGGTGGGCGACCCGCAGCAGGTGGCCGAGCGCATCAAGGAGTACGCGGACCTCGGCATCGAGAGCTTCATCTTCTCCGGCTACCCGCACCTGGAAGAGGCCTACCGCTTCGCCGAGCTGGTGTTCCCGCTGCTGCCCGAGCCCTATGCCAGCCTCGCCGGTCGCGGCGTCACCAACCTCACCGGGCCCTTCGGCGAAATGATCGCCAACGACGTGCTGCCCACCCAGGTCGCCGCCCACTGACCCGCCCGCCCCTCCCCGCACGGAGGGGCGCACCCGACAAGCCCCCACCCAAAGAGGACCCGAGCGTGAATGCCCCTCAGCATCTCGCCACCCCCACGCCGCTGCAGATCGCCCGCGAGCTGGCCACAGGCTTCGCTCTCAGCGCCGCCGAACGCGACACCCAGGGCGGCACCCCCAAGGCCGAGCGCGACGCCATCCGCCAGAGCGGCCTGCTGTCGCTGGTGATCCCCGGCGAGTACGGCGGCCTCGGCGCCGACTGGCAGACCACCCTCGCCGTGGTCCGCGAGTTCGCCCGCGTCGACAGCTCCCTCGCCCACGTGTTCGCCTTCCAGCACCTGATGCTGGCCACCGTGCGCCTGTTCTCCCGCCCCGAGCAGTGGCAACCGTGGTTCGAGCTCACCGCGCGCAACCGCTGGTTCTGGGGCAACGCCCTCAACCCGCTGGACACCCGCACCACGGTGCGCCGCTTCAACGGCTACCGCGAATTCTCCGGCAAGAAGAGCTTCTGCTCCGGTGCCCTGGATTCGCAGATGCTGATCGCCTCCGGCCTCGACGAAGAGAGCGGCAAGCTGCTGATCGCCGCCATCCCCACCGCCCGCAGCGGCATCAGCCTCGCCGAGGACTGGGACAACATGGGCCAGCGCCAGACCGACAGCGGCAGCGCCACCTTCGAACGGGTGCGGGTGGAGGAGAACGAACTGCTGCTGGAACCCGGCCCGCTGAGCACGCCCTTCGCCTGCCTGCGCCCGCTGATCGCCCAGCTGATCTTCAGCAACATCTTCCTCGGCATCGCCGAAGGCGCCTTCGAGGAAGCCCGCGCCTACACCCTGCGCGAAGCCCGCCCCTGGTTCCGTTCCGGTGTCGAGAGCGCAGGCGAGGACCCCTACGTGCTGGCCCGCTACGGCGACTTCTGGGTCGGCCTGGAAAGCGCCCGCGCGCTGATCCAGCGCGCCAACCAGCTGCTGGACGCCGCCTGGAACCAGGGCACCGCCCTGGGCGAGGCGCAGCGCGGCGAACTGGCCCTGGCCATCGCCACGGCCAAGGTCGCCACCACGCGCAACGGCCTGGACCTGTGCAACCGCATGTTCGAGGTCACCGGCGCCCGTTCCACCCACGCCGCCCTGCGCCTGGACCGCTACTGGCGCAACCTGCGCACCCAGACCCTGCACGACCCGGTGGACTACAAGGTCCGCGAGCTGGGCGACTGGGCCCTGAACCAGAACCTGCCACAGCCGACCTTCTACTCATGAAAGCACCCCGTCCCAGCGGCTCCGGCCTGCTCACCCTGCCCCCTTCCCCGGCCCTGGCCACCTCGGTGCGTGCCACCGCCCAGGTGTTCGAGGACCCGAAATCCCAGGCCCTGCTCGAACACCTGCTGCAGGTGGCGCCGAGCGAGGCCAGCGTGCTGGTGATCGGCGAGACCGGCACCGGCAAGGAACTGGTGGCCCGCCACATCCACAACCTCAGCGCGCGCCGCGACGGCCCCTTCGTGGCGGTCAACTGCGGCGCCTTTTCCGAGTCGCTGGTGGAGGCCGAGCTGTTCGGCCACGAGAAAGGTGCCTTCACCGGCGCCCTGGCGGCCAAGGCCGGCTGGTTCGAAGCGGCCAACGGCGGAACATTGTTCCTCGACGAGATCGGCGACCTGCCCATGCCCATCCAGGTGAAACTGCTGCGGGTGCTGCAGGAGCGCGAGGTGGTGCGCCTGGGCTCGCGCAGCAGCATCCCCATCGATGTGCGCGTGCTCGCCGCCACCAACGTGCAACTGGAGAAGGCGATCAACGCCGGGCACTTCCGCGAAGACCTCTACTACCGCCTCAACGTCGTCAGCCTGGAGCTCTCGCCGCTGCGCGAGCGCCCCGGCGACATCCTGCCGCTGACCCGGCACTTCATCGGCGAATACAGCCGCCGCCTGGGCTACGGCCAGAGCGAGCTCAGCCCCGAGGCCGCACAGAAGCTGCGCACCTACTCCTGGCCCGGCAACATCCGCGAGCTGGAGAACGTCATCCACCACACCCTGCTGATCTGCCGCGACGGCGTGATCCAGGCCGACGACCTGCACCTCTCCAACCTGCGCATCGACCGCCCGGAAGAACCCCGCGGCCACGACGGCTCGGCCGAGGCGCAGATGCTCCACGCCTTCCAGCGCCTGTTCGAGGAACAGGGCGGCGACCTGCACCAGAAGGTCGAGGACGCCCTGCTGCGCGCCGCCTACCGTCATTGCCACTGCAACCAGGTGCACACCGCCAACCTGCTCGGCCTCAGCCGCAACGTCACCCGCAGCCGCCTGATCGCCATCGGCGAACTGGTGGTCAACCGCCGCGCCGCCGACGCCCGCATCGATGGCGAGCGGGTGGTGCAGTTGACGGTTTGACGGCAAGTGGGCATGACCGCTGCGGGTGGATGACGCTTCACCCATCCACCATTACGGAGCCCGTTTCCACACAGTGATCGCCAGCCTGCTCTCGACGTAGGGCGGGTGAAACCCGCGATGGAAATCCCATGCCCGCCGGTGAGCCCGTCTGATGGATGGAAAGAGCGTCATCCACCCGCCCTCAGATCACATGTGCCAGCGTATGGACG